>CAJJQF010000009.1:0-49950 GCA_905193815.1 uncultured Collinsella sp.
AGCTCGCTTCGGCACCGGTCGCCGCGCTCACCCGCGACGGATTGCTGGCCCGCGCGCTCCACGCCGAGCCCGAGCGCTCGATCGCCGTCATGCCCAATAACGAGGAGGCGGCTATTGAGGTTTGGCCCTCGCTCGACCACGCCGCCGCAGCGTTTGAGGCTGCGACCAGAGCAAACGCCGAGGAGCAGACCGCGGACGCCGAAGACGAAGCCGCCAACACCCCCATGCCCGAACCTGCCGCCACGCTCGACCTGGGCGACGGCAAACCTCTGCCCGTACTCATCCCCGAGTCCGAGCAGTTCGCCAACCGCCTGCGCAAGAACGCCCGTCTGCGTCGCAAGTGGGCAAAGCGCGAGGGCGTGAGCTGCTACCGTGTCTACGATGCCGACCTGCCCGACTACTCCGCCGCCATCGACCTGTACGAGGGCTGCCCGCAGACGCCGGGCCGCTGGCTCGTCATCGCCGAATACGCCGCGCCCAAGACCATCGATCCCGCGCTGGCCCAAGCCCGCATGCTCGACATCTTGGCCATCGCGCCGCGCATCCTGGATGTTCCGGCCGAGCACGTGCACGCCAAGGCCCGCATGCGTTCGCGCGGCGGCTCGCAGTACGGCAAGCAGGGCGCCGGCAAGGGCGGATCGGGCGAGCGCGCCAACATCGCGCGCCGTCGCCTCCCGCTCATCGAAGAGGGTGGACTCACCTTTGCCGTCAACTTTGATGACTACCTGGACGTTGGCATCTTCCTGGATCACCGCGTAACGCGCAACCTGGTGCGTGAGCACGCCAAGCAGGCGCGCCGCTTCCTCAACCTGTTCGCCTATACCGGCACCGCCACCTGCTACGCGGCGGACGGCGGCGTCGAGGAGACCGTGACGGTCGACCTCTCCAACACCTATCTGGACTGGGCCGAGCGCAACATGCGCCAGAACGGCTTTGTGGGGCCTCAGCATTATTTTGTGCGCGATGACGTGCTCGCCTGGATTCGTGACCAGCGCCAGACGCGCAACCGCTGGGACCTGATCTTTGTCGACCCGCCCACGTTCTCGAACTCGTCCAAGATGGGCCGCCGTACCTGGGATGTCCAGCGCGACCATGTTGAGCTTTTGGCCGGCGTATCGCGCCTGCTCGCACAGGGCGGACACGCCATCTTTAGCTGCAACCTGCGCGGCTTCCGCCCCGAGGCGCGCAAGCTCGCACGCGCGGGCGTGGTGCTACAGGACATTACGGCACAGACCATCCCCGAGGACTTCGCACGCAACCAGAAGGTGCACCATTGCTATATCGTGCGCCGCCTGCCCATCGAGGACGCCATGGCCGAGGTCGGCTTTAGCGCCGAGGAGATTGCAGAGCGAACCGAGGAGCTGCGCAACCCCGAAGCCCGCAAGCCTCGTGCAGCGGCGCCCGCGCACGCGCAGGCCGGCAACGGCAAGTCGAACTTTGCCGGCAAACCCTCCCCTGCCGGCAAGCCCAAAAAGAAGAAGTTCTACGCCAGCAAGCCCAAGGGCAAATAGACAACGTTGCGGTGGAATAGTTCCTAAAAAGCCTGGTAAAGGCCCAAACAGGAACTATTTCACCGCAACTCATATTGGGATGGCGGATGCCGACCTATCCCTGGATGACCAATCGGTAACCAATACCCACGTGCGTCTGGATATAGCGCGGATGCGCGGGGTCGGACTCGATCTTCTTACGCAACGTGCCCATAAAGACACGCAGGCTCGCCAGGTCGCTCTTGGTCGCCGTGCCCCAAATCTCGTGCAGGATAAACTGGTGCGTCAGTACCTTGTCGGCGTTATGCGCCAGCAGGCACAGGAGCTTATACTCGATCGGCGTCAGGTGCAGTTCCTCGCCATCCATCGTGGCGATGCCGGCATCAAAATCGATATGCAGCTCACCGGTATCGAACGAGCCCTCGGAGACAACGCCACCCGTTTGTGCATACGAAAGGCGCCTGAGCGTCGTGCGAATGCGCGCGAGCAGTTCCTCGACCGAAAACGGCTTGGTCAGGTAGTCGTCGGCGCCGGCATCGAGCGCGCGGATTTTGTCCGCATCCTCGCTGCGCGCCGAGACCACGATAATCGGCATGCCCGACCATGCGCGCACCGACTCCATCACCTTGACGCCGTCCATATCGGGCAGGCCCAGATCGAGCAGCACAATGCTCGGCGCCTGCGACGAGGCGGCGGCGATGGCGGCATGGGCGGTCTCCACAGCCATATGACGCAAGCCGTGCGCCTCGAGCGCGGCAACGATTAAGTTGCGAACGGCGGGGTCGTCCTCAACGACCAAGATGAGCGGTTTTACGGCAGAGTTCGGCACAGCGCTACTCCTTATCAAACGAAACGTCGGCGGCGGGAAGCTCAATCGTAAAGACCGAGCCGTGCGGGTCCGCCGCGGCAACCTCTATGCTACCGCCATGCGCCAACGCAATGGAGCGGCAGAGCGAAAGACCCAGGCCCACGCTGCGATGGCTGTCGGCAAGACCGTGGTTGGCGGTGTAGAACGACTCAAAGATGCGTTCACGGTCCTCGGGTGCGATGCCCGAGCCGTCATCGGCCACCGAGCACGCCACACGTCCATCGTCGACGCTAATCGAAATCATGATATGCGAGCCCGCGGGCGTATAGGTGATGGCGTTGTTCACCAGATTGACCACCAGCTGCACCATCAGGCGCGCATCGACATTGACGAGCGCCGGCTCATCGCACGCCACCACCTTAAGGTCGTGCTCGCGCACGGCCGGATTTACGTGGCGCAGCGCCTCCTCGACGATATCGTCCATGAGCTCGAGCGTGGTCGACAGGCGCATACCGCCACCCTCGAGCTTGGTGATAGCGAGCAGGTTCTCGACGGTGGCGTTGAGCCACAGCGCATCCGAGCGAATGGATAGAAGCAGGCCGCGGCGCGTCTGGGCATCGAGCACCGCGGTGCCGGTCGAGCCTTGATCGAGCAGCACGTCGGCATTACCCGAAATACTGGTAAGCGGCGTGCGCAGATCATGCGAGATGGAGCGCAGCAGGTTGGCGCGCAGCTGTTCGTTTTTGGCGAGCACCGCCGCTTCCTCGCGGGCCTCCATGGCGCGGGCGCGGTCGAGCGCCAGCTCGCCTTCGCTCACGATGGCATCGGCAAGTGTCCGCTCCTCATGCGTCAGCACGTCGGGCTCGGCAACGATAGCCAGCACGCCCACCACCGAGGCGGGGTCGCCCGAGCGGACGAAGCCGTCGCCCGTGCGAACCGTCAGGTAGATGCCATAAAACGCCGAGCCGCCATAGGTGGCATCGAGCGGCGTTCCCACATAGGCGGACGCCGAGAGCCGCGGCGGCATCTGCGGCGCCAGTTCGTGCACCGGCGCAGCATCGCCCACGGCCGTGTATGTCGCGCGCGGCAGCAGGTCATCGCCCTCGGCGTCGGCGCTGTACCACACGACCGGACAACCCGAAAGACGCGCCAGCTGCGTGGCCATGGCATGGACAATCTGCTGCTGATCGGCGCAGCGCTGCAGCATGCGGTTGGTCTCGAGCACCATATGCGTGCGACGGTCGCTGACGGCAGCCTGCGCCAAGGCCCGGCGCAGGGCCAACGCAATCGAGCTCGACACAAGCGAGACCACAAACATGATGAAGAACATGCCGGGATAGACACGGTCGATAAACGACAGCGAACAGCGCGGGTCGACAAACAAGAAGTTGTAGAGCGCCACGGCGACAGCCGAGCTCAGCAGGCAATACAGGCGACTCCAGGTAAAGAATGCGCACAGCTGAACGGCGAACACATAGACGATCATGATGCTCGGCGCGAGACCCGGATGGTCGAGTAGCGCGCCCACAATCGTCGCCGCGACCAGCAGCCCCGCCGATACGCAGGCGTCATACAGAGGAGTGCGGCGCGTCAGCGTTGTGCGCCGCCACCAAAAGCTATCGGCAATATCGCCGTCCGTACGGACGTCCATCAGCGCCCCGCCCCTCTCTCAAAAACAAAAACCACCACAAAGGGACAGGCACCTTTGTGGTGGTTTCCCTTGTGGTGGTTCCAAGTGTATAGCCTTTGCAACCTGCGGTCGTTAGACAAACAACACGTGCGCGAGCAGCGCGCAAACGCACGCCGCGACAAGCAGCGTCACCACGATCGAGATCACGCGGTCGGCCATGTCCATGTTGGCGCGATTCGTAAAGAACCGATCTTCGGCGGCGTCGACGCGCGCCTCACGCACCATTTCGACCACCGCCTCACGGCCATCGAGCGCCTTTGTATCCATGTTTACCTCCCCGGCCTCAATCTTGTTCATCGAAAACCAACTCCGTGCAACCCGTCGGCGCCTACGGCCGCTCGTTGGGGGCCAGGCGCTGCATCTTGTTCACGGCCTTGAACTTGGTGAACAGCGGCACGTACTCAAAGCTCACGTTGGAGTTCTCCAGGCCGTACCAACGCGCGGGCGTGCCGGCGGCACGGCGGATGATGTACTTGAGCGTGATAGCCGTACGCTCGCTCGGCTCCACATCGCTTTCGGGCGCCAGCAGCTTACGGATCAGGACGAACTTGAACGTGCCGATGTTGCCCGGATCCTTGTAGACCGAGTAGTCATGCGTCTGCGGCGGCAGCTCGCCAGTGGCGGCCAGGTCCTGAACAACCTGACGCAAGTAGGCATTGACGCGCTGGTTAATCTTGTAGCCCAGGTACAGATGCACGCGGAACACGTAGTCGGTGCCGAACGTCTCGACCGAATAGGCAAAGGTATGCGGCTCGTCCATGGTCTCGACATTCACGAACCACCAGGCGCGAGCGCGCTTGGGATGCTTGTCCAAGATCGAGTAGACGATATCACGGTCGATGTAGTCGGTATGGGTGTCCTTGGTCAGGTACACGATGTTGTCGCTCAGGCGCTCGTAACGGTCGTCGTCGCGCAGGCGCTTGAGCTGCGGCAAGTAACTGCGCAGCGGCAGCAGCGTAAACTGGCGCTGCTCGACCGCCGTGCCGTTGTACCAGCACACCATAATGCCCATGATGAGTGCAGCCATGAGGATGGTGAAGTAGCCGCCGTGGAAGAACTTGGTGAGCGAGCTCACGAAGAAGAAGCCTTCGAGCAAAAGGAAGAAGGCCGCGAAGATCCACGGAGCAACCTTGAGCTTGCGCTCCTCGTGCAGGTAGAAGAAGAGCAGCAGCGTGGTGCACATCATAGTCAGCGTAATGGCAAGGCCGTAGGCGGCTTCCATATGCGCCGAGTTCTGGAACAGCAGCACCACGATAACGCAGCCGACGAGCATGACGTTGTTGACCATGGGGATGTAGAGCTGGCCCTTGGTCTCGGCAGGGTAGAAGACCTGCATGTGCGGCATGAGGTCCAGGCGACTGGCCTCGGACACCAGCGAAAACGCGCCGGTAATGAGCGCCTGCGAGGCAATGATGGCCGCGACGGTGGAAAGGCCGACGGCAAACGGGCGCAAGCCCGGGGCGAGCATCTGGTAGAACGGGTTAAGGTCAGCAATGCCCATGAGCTCGGGGTTGGCAGCGTTGTTGATAAGCCAAGCGCCCTGGCCCATATAGGACAGCAGTAAGCAGCACTTAACGAACGGCCAGGTGGCGTAGATGTTGCCGCGGCCGACGTGGCCCATGTCGGAGTAGAGCGCCTCGGCACCGGTGGTGGCGAGGAAGCAGCTGCCCAGAATCATGATGCCCGCGTGGTTGTTGGGGCTCAGCAAAAAAGCGATGCCGCGCACCGGGTTGAGGCACAGCAGCACGGCGGGGTGCTGGAAGACAAAGAACAGACCCGTGCCGCCCAGGAACAGGAACCACAGCGTCATGATGGGGCCAAAGGCGTGACCGATCTTGGCCGTACCGATGCGCTGTACCAAGAAGAGCACGATGATGATGGCGAGCGTGATGGCGACGACGCGGCCCTGGTCATCACCCAGCACGGCATGGACCGCTGGGATGGTACGCAGGCCCTCGATGGCCGTGGTAACGGTAACGGCCGGCGTCAGGATGCCGTCGGCGAGGAGCGCCGCACCACCCAGCATGGCGGGGATGATAAGCCACTTGCCGCAGCGCTTGACCAGGCTGTACAGGGCAAAGATGCCGCCCTCACCATGGTTATCGGCGCGCAGCGAGATGAGCACATACTTGATGGTGGTCAGCAGCGTGACCGTCCACACGACAAGGGAGAGCGCGCCAAGCACGAACTCCTCCGTGACGCTTCCGATGCCGCCGTTGCCGGCAACGAGCGCCTTGGTTACATACATAGGGCTGGTGCCGATATCGCCGTACACCACGCCCAGCGTGACGAGCATCGCCGAGATGCTCACAGGAATCGCAGCGTGCGAGGCTGCCTCCTTGGCCTTTTGTTCCATAAGCCGGTTTCCTCCCAACTTTAATGTTCGAAGGGATTATAGGCAATCGGCCCATGTTTTAATGCACTGTTTTCCCAGCTAGATAAACATTTATACGGCCTTTATGCCATCTCGCGATATGGAATGTGACAAAGGGACTGTCCCTTTGTCACATTCGTCATTTTCCGAGCCAGTTTTTGAACCACCACTCCATGGAGCGGCTCATCTCGGCCATAAAGGGGCTCGTGTGCTTGCGGGTGTAGATATCCACGACGCGCTCCCCCACCTCGCGGGCATGCGGGCGAAACATCGTGTCCATCTCGGCCACCTGCGCGTCCATGGTCGCGGCGTCGGCTCGGCAGTAGTGCTCCTCGTGCACCAGGTTCACCACGGGATGCGCAATGGCCGGGCGCTCCTTACGGGGCGTGCCGATGATGAGCATCGACAGCGGCATGGTATAGGGCGGCAGATCGAGCAGCTCGGCAACTTCCTCGGCATTCTCGACGATATCACCGATATAGCAGCTCCCCAGGCCCAGGGCCTCGGCGGCAACCACGGCGTTTTGCGCGGCGATCACGGCGTCCTGAGCTGCGATGGCAAAGTCGCCCAGACCCGGCGCGCGGCGGGGCGCCTTGCCCGTGCGCTCGACAAACTCGGGCTCAAAGCAGCCCACGTGCTCAAACAGATCGATCCACTTGGCATAATCGACCACAAATATAAGTGCCCAGGGCGCCTTGGCGATCATGGGCTGGTGGTCGCACAGGTCGGCCAGGCGGTCGAGCGTTGCCTGCTCGCGAATGCTCACGATGGAATACATCATCATGGCGCCCGCCGACGGCGCGCGACTCGCCGCATGCAAAATCGCCGCACGCTGCTCGTCGGTCACCGCCACGGGACGGTCGTCGTCATCACGCGCGAAGGCACGCGTGGAGGAACGGTGCTCCAACGTGTCCAGCACCGCATTGCCCGTCGTCTCGACCGGATAGCCGCACGCATCCACAACCTTGGTGCAAACCTGCTCGTTCATCGCCTCATCCTCGCTAATTCTTTAAGAAGCCTTTACGTTTCCGTGTAATTCCCGTCCATTATCGCGCAGGTCGCCACTACATTGCGCCACACCGCCACACGTGCGCGTTAATATGGCTGGTTGTTGTGCGCTGTCCGCAAATGCAGCGCATATCTTGGTAACAATCGGGTAAACCCCCGCTTTCGTAGGTTTTAGTTTGTGAGGAGTCTCAGCATGTTCGCTGCCGCCATCTCGCTCGTCGGTCTTGCGGCGACCGTCTACCTTGTCTTGCGCGAAGCCAAGGCCATTCGCGCTCAGTCGGGCACCGTCACCAAGGGCGCCTTCGCCTGGAGCGTCGCCTTTGGCCTGTTCCAGCTCTTTTTGACCGTCTGGGGCGCTATTGGCCTCGTCGCACAAAACGAGCCGCTCGCCTTTGTGATGCTCATCCTGACCAACGCCATCCTCACCGGCTGCGCTTGGGCCAGCATCGCCCGCGATCGCATCGCCCCGCGCGTCTTTGCGTTCGCCAAGCCCGACGCCCCCGCCCCCACCGGCAAGCTCGCCCGCCTGCGCGGCGCCTTTGTGGGCAAACCACTCGTCGCCGCCGTCCTGTGCCTGCTGCTCGCCGGCGTCTTTGCACTGCTGGGCATGGAGGTCTCGTCCAACCACGACTTTACCTGGGTCTACCCCCTGTGCATCCTGCTCGAGTGGGCCATCATCACCGTGCTCATGGTCGGCCTGTTCTTCCTGTTCCAGCGCCACGGCGCAGCTCCCGCGGTCCTGGTCTTTGCCCTCTTTGTCCTGGGCATTGCCGAGTTCTTCGTCATCACGTTTAAATCCATGCCCATCCAGCCGGGCGACCTTTCGGCCATCTCCACCGCCGCTGCGGTCGCCGGCACCGGCTACACCTTCTCCATCTCGCTGTTCTGCGTGCTGTCCATGGGCTTTACCGCCATCGCCATGCTGCTATGCGAGTACGCCGGCCTGGTGGCACCGCACCGTCAGAAGGGCGCCGCCAACGCCAAGCGCATGCTGCTCACCAACCTGCTCGTCGCCGTGCTGTGCCTGGGCGGCGTGACCGCGCACGTCACGCTTATCGACTACTACAACACCCTCGGCATCACCGTCTACACCTGGCGCCCGCTCGAGAGCTACTGGCGCGAGGGCTACCTGCCCGCTTTCATTAGCGCAGCGCAGTCCATCAAGCCGCCCAAACCCGCCGACTACTCCGTCGACGATGCCAAGGCCACGCTCAAAAAGTACGCCAAGGCCTACGACAAGTCCGACGCGGCCAAGAGCGGCGAGCGCGCCGCCGCAAAGGAGCAGTTCGACAGCGAGAAGCCCACGGTCATCGCCATCATGAACGAGACCTTCTCAGACCTTTCGATCTACCAGAACATGCGCGCCGGCTACGAAGGCCCGCAGTACTTTAAGAACCTGTCCAACTGCCTCAGCCGCGGCAAGCTCTACGTGAGCGCCTACGGCGGCGGCACCGCCAATACCGAGTTTGAGTTTATGACCGGCAACTCCATGGCCAACCTGGGCTCGGGCGTGTATCCGTACACCATCTACAACATGGAGACGACCGGGAACCTGGCAGAGCAGTTCAAGTCGCTCGGATATTCCACCACGGCCATGCACCCCAACCACGCCACCAACTGGAACCGCGAAAACGTCTATAAGGACTTTGGCTTTGACCAGTTCCTGTCCATCAACGATTTCCAGGGCGCCGATACCCTGCGCGGGATGGTGACCGACCAGGCTACCTACGACAAGATTCTTGAGCTGCTCGACCAGAACGCCGATCCTCAGTTTATCTTCGACGTGACCATGCAGAACCACTCGGGCTACGACACGGGCCTGCTGCCGGTCGATAAGCAGATGCATCTGAATATCGACACGACCGACCTGGACGCCAAGACCGTCGAGGACGGCACGCTGTCCGATGTCGACGAGTATGTCTCGTGCATCGAGCAGTCCGATCAGGCGCTGCGCTACTTCCTCAACGCCTTGAGCAAGCTCGACCGCAAGGTTGTCGTGGTGTTCTGGGGCGATCACCAGCCGTTCTTCCCGTCCAAGTTCAACGATAAGTGGTTTACCGGCGAGGACGATGCCACGCACCAGGAACGTCTGTGGCAGACCGACTACATCATCTGGGCCAACTACGACGTTGCCGGCTGCGACCAGACGAGCGAGGTCGACGACCTGTCCACCAACTACCTGTCCACCCAGCTGATGCAGCTGATCGGCGCACCGCTGACCGACTACCAGAAAGCGCACATGACGCTGCGCGAGTCGCTGCCCGCCATCAACTCCGTGGGCTACGAGGACGCCAGCCTGCGCTGGGCGCTCTCCTCCAACGTCACCGGTGACGACGCCGCCGCAGCAGCCGCCACCAAGGCGCGCGAGGATTACGCCAAGATGCAGTACTACGAGATGTTCCGCGATGGCAAGAACGTCTATACGGAGCACTTCCAGACCGAGGCCAACGAGACCGACCCCAACCTGGCACCGGGTACGACCAAGATTAAGTAGCTGCTAGCTGCTGAGCCACAATTGAAACGTCTGTCCAGGCGGAGGCATATAAGGTTCCCTGCTCGGACAGTCCTGCGCAAGACGAAGGCCACATTAAGTGGCCTTCTTTGCGTGCGGAACTCGCGATGAACCTTATATGCCTCCGCCTGGACAGACGCCCTGATGTTGGGGCGTGGCTTGTCTTGGGTGTATCGCCGAACATATATAAGTTGAAGGCTACGTTATGTGGCCTTCTTTGTTTGCGGAAAGTTTGTCCCGGAATTCTTGTCTGGAATGGGATGCAGTTTCCGCTTGCGGAGTCTCCACTCAACAGAAAACCCGGGTGGCCTGTTTTTTGGCTACCCGGGTTTTTGGGTTGTCGATATGTTCGACTGGCTACTAGTGGGTCTTGCGGCGCTTGATCAGCATGATGAGGGCTATCACTACGAGCGTTGCTCCCGCTGCTGCTGCGGTGGCGACTAGGGCGAATGTTTGGTCGCCGGTGTTTGCGAGGTTCTTCGCTGTGGTCGTAGTCTTGACCTTGGTGTCGGTCTTAGCTCCGTTGTCGGACTTGGGCTTGTCCGGATTCGTCGGGGTCTCAGGAGTCTCGGGGTCCTTTGAGCCTTCGGAATCGGTTGGGCCGGCGGTGTTTACCAGCGTATGGTCCAGGAACTTCTTGGCGCCCGCACTTGCCTGTGAGAACAGGCGGCGCGTGCGGATCGGGGTGGCGTTCACCGTTGTGGGCGCCGTCTCCTCGGCCTCGATATTCACGAGCGTCGTGCCGGTGTCGAGGCCCACGTCGTTGTATCCCACGTGGCAGTAGTACTGCGCGCCGTCATCGTTTGTAGTCAGGTCAAGCTCAAGCGTTGAGGCCGTTCCGGCTGGGAGGTTGCCATCGGCACCCACACGCTGGAACGCGGCCTCGCCACGGCCCTTGCGGTACCAGATATATGACGGCGCCAACTCCGTTTCACTGCCGTCGGCATTGCGCTGCGTCACATGGCCGATCGCCGAGAGTGTCAGCTTGTCTCCCGCCGAGCACTCGACCGAAGAGTCATACTTGAGGGCCGACCTCTCCGCTGTATCCGCCGCAGGTCCGCTCACGCTCATCGTCATGCCCTCGGGCATGGTCTTAACCGCAATAATTGCCGAGCGAATACCCGTTTCGGTCGTGGATCCATTCTTAACGGCGGCAATGGCAAATCGATACTCCGTGTTGGGCTGCAACCCGTCCCAGGTAAGCGAGGTCTGCGTATTGTCGGCGATCTTCCAGCTGTTCACGACCGCGTCTGCCGCATTGCTCTGCAGCATGCCTACGCCGTAGCTAAAGCCACCCTTGTTTGCGAGCACGTCGTCCCAGCTAAAGGTAACGCTTTTCGAGTCAACGGCGTTTGCCGTAAAGCCCGTCACGGCCGGTGCCTCGGGCATCGCGACATCCTTGACGTCATAGCCCACGATCCAGAACTGATCGGTGTCCTTGGTGCCGAGTTTGTCGCCCGAGCCGTCCTCGAACTTGTTGACATCCACCGCGTTGACGCCCAGGCGCCACGCAAAGCCGTACTTATCCTTCGCGGCCTCGGGCAGGTTGTCGACGGTGCCGCCGTATTCGGTCGATTCACTCGAGGAGTTACCCGTAGTAAAGCCGGCGTTGGCACCAAAGCACAGGCCGCCAAACAACTCGTGCTTTGCGAGCTTCGCGCCCATGACAACGCTGCCGTTCAGCGTAAAGCCGTACTCAAACTCCTGTTCCTCGCCCTCCTCGACTTCGATGGTCTGCTCAATGCTCGCTCCCGACTGCGCGACGGCGCCGTTAAACCCATCGTGCGTGTAGGCGCGCGTCACGCCAGGCTTGCCCAGGCCAAAGGAATCCCCAACGGGAGTCTCGCCGCTGAGCGTCGTTTGATAGGTTCCGGGTTCTCCCGACCGGTTGGTCAAAAAGTAGCTGAGCGGCGTCATATTGTGCTGTTTGGCAATGCGGTCATAGGCCTCGACATTAACGACCGAGGTCTGCGCGCCGAGCGACACGGGCGCCGCCATCACGCCCTTGCCACCAGTTTCCTCATTTTCGATCTCGTACTCGTAATAGACCATCGGAATCGTGTAGAGCACGGCCTTGTCGCCTTCGCCGGCATGCGACTCATAACTTACGCTGGCGCTCACTGTGCGCTCGCTCCGGTAGTCATAGCATCCCTCGGCGGCAAAATCGACTGAAGCATTAATCGCGACCAGGGGCGGACCGGTCTGCACCTCGACGGCAACGCCCAACTCGGCGCCAATGGTATAGCCCTGGGATGTCCCCGTGCCCTTTCCCTCGCCGTATGACGTGCCGCCCAACACCAGATAGCCGTATGCCTGCTCCAGATCCTCAACATAGGGCGCATCCTGCAGCACGGCAAGCACGCGCGGGTTGGTATAGACCTTGTAGCGGTCCTTGTACGTAATCTTGACGCTGTCGTTGTCGACATCGGGCAGCGCGAGCGAGATAAATGTGCCGTAGGTAGTGCCGCGACGGTTGCTCTCGCTAATCACCTGCTCCTCGCCGCGGCGTACCTTTCCGTTCTCGTCGAGCGAAAAATGCGAGGCGGTCATCCAATAGTAGTCATCGTTCTTGCGCAGGTCCTCGTCGCGGTGCTTGCCCACTACGGCGATAAAGCTCTCGTTATAGCGGTCCGAACCCGAGACGCTGCCCGCCTTAACGTCGCTGATCCACACCTGCTCGATACCCTTGTGGTCATGCTTGTTGCTACTGTTGTATTGCTGGCCGCTCATGCTCATGGTTCCGACCATGGAACCCAAGCCCTGGGCCCCGCTCTGCGCCGTGTTGCAGGCAAAGTCGCGGAACACATCGCCGCCCACGAGCACCTCGTCGACCGCCGGCTGCTCAGACAGACCGTCAAGGTTGGCAGTGGCAAGGGCAATAGGCGCCAAGGTGCACGGATAGCGCTTATCCTGAGCACTATCCTTCCATGCGCTGCTGGGCACATGCATCAGTCCATAGGAGGCAAGGAGCCCGTCTCTGTATTCCTTGCAATCGGATAGTTTGAACTCGCCAGACTCCGAGTCAAAATACGCGTAGCGGTACAGCGCGCCGTACAGCCCCTTGCTGCCGTCATAGGCGTCGTAATCAAAAGCGCTGCGTTGCCAGTCATAGCCCGCAAGAATAAGGCCCGTGACGGTTTCACCCGTCTTCTTTCCTTCTTCATCGTAGGCGGCAAACGTGCCGAACGTCGCATTCGCAGCGACCATGGTCTTGCCGTTCGAGGAGAGGGAGATTGCGCCCGCGTCACCCAGAGCATCGACATGGACGAGTGCACCCTTGGATGCATCCCACGAGAACAGCTCGCAATGCGTTGACTTGGCGATATTCTTTTTGCCGTAGGGTGCCGAGACCACGATGGCGAGGTCATCGCAAAAATCGCGGTCGAGGTCTCCGGCAGCCAGCGAAACGACAGGAGCTGACTGCAGCTGCGTCCAAGAGTCGTTCCCGCCCTCGTTGTGCGTGGTGTAGTCCGCGGCGTTACCGGCGTCGATTTTGACGACACTCTGACTCCAGTTGCCGCCCTCCAGGTCGTACATATCGACTACAGCCTTACGCACGCCGCTCTCGTCGACATAGCAGCCCGCATAGACAAAAAGCTCGTCCACGCCGTCACCATCGACATCGCCCGCCTCGACATCAAAGACGGCGTCGTGCTCTTGCAGGTAGCCGGCGTTCAGATACTTAAAACGGCCTCCGTCCATCATATTGGTGTTGACCGTCACCGGCAGGCGCGTATCAAGGCTGCGCGTGCGCCCGTTGCTAAACGAATAGAGGACCAGCTCAACCTTTCCGGCGTACGACTTGCCGTCGATCGTCGTGGACGAGCTGTCACCATAGGCGCGAAGCTCGGCAACGCGGCTCTTTTTGCCCGTTTTGGCATCGCTGCAGAACTCAACGCTTGTGGCGTGAATGCCCGAGAAGCCGTTGTTGTCGTTGGCAAGTACCGTCGAGGACTCATTGTTGCTCAGATACGACCAGGTGCCGCCACCGTAGTCGCTATGCTTGTAGAGGTCGCTGTTCGTATCGAAATTGTTGACGTTTTGCCAGAACTTTGCGGCGCCCCACACACTTCCATAGCCATCGGTGAGTTTGCTGCTGCCGCCAATATCGCCGCGCTCGACGTTCTCGAGCTTGTCGCGCAGAGTGTAGCGATTGCCATGGCTGCCGTTAGCTGCCATATAGACCTCGCTGCGCGTGGCAAACGTCGTGGGAGTATCGGTGGAATAGGGGCCAACGGTATCGGCCGGAATGTCCTCGCTCGTGCCCAGGCCCAGATCGCTATAGTCCTGCTCGGTCATATCGGTGATCTCAGGCGCGTCGGCCGCCTGGGCGACGTTGGGAGCCGCCGTGAAACAGGCGACGCTCGTGGCGATCAGCGCAGCAAGCGCCGCCGTCCCAACAAGCGGGATTTTCGACAGCCTACGGATACGGGGGTGTGGAACGTACATGAGGGACCTCGCTTTATTCGAGTGGAGTGGACTCATTTTTGCAAATGATACATCCGATGCCCGATATCACGTGTCTCATTTTCGCCAACGGCGTGTCTCATTTTTGAGAATCCGAGATGCCGCGGAAATCTTATCCCAGCTCAAAGGCCATTTCTGGGATGTATTTTCCGCTTGAGCCTCATTGGGAAACGGCGTCCCACTTTGAGGGCTGATTATGGGATGCATTTTCCGGTTTTGCTCTCATTGGGAAAATGCATCCCGTTTCTTGACCGAATAATGGGACGCAATTTCCCGTTGGAGCGCCTTTGGGAAATTGCGTCCCACTTCGACCGCCCAGAGTGGGATGCACTTTCCGCAAAGCACCTCAACGGGAAACTACGTCCCATTCCAAAGGCAAATTCCGGGACGCATTTTTCGAAAGCCTGCCCATCCGGAAAGCCCGTCCCACTTTGGACGCATCCGGGCACGGAACCATCGACCTATCAGGCCTCCCATCAATAAAGAGGCGTCCTCCCGGACGGCGGGGCACGAAGTTCATCGCGAGTTCCGCACGCAAAGAAGGCCACTTAATGTGGCCTTCGTCTTGCGCAGGACTGTAGAGCAGGGAACTTCGTGCCCCGACGCCCGGGAGGACGTTACATTTAGAAAGATGGACCGACCGCCGTCAGCGATGGGAGCTACTCCCCCAGCACGGCCTTCTTGGCCGCCACCGCCATATGGTCCAGATCATCCTTGGTGGGGTGATCCTTTGCGGCAACCCAGTTGTCGAGCAGCATTCTAAAGCGGGCGTTGTCGGGATCTTGCTCGAGCATTGCCTCGTAGCGCTGTTTGACCGCGGGGCCCATCTTGCCCTGGCACATTGCCCAGCCCACCAGCTCGGCATCATCGGCCAAATTGGAGGTCACACGATCGATAATCTGCTGGTAATAGCTCTGATCGGCACCAAAACCGCAGGTACCAAACAGAAAGACGCGCTTGCCGTGCAAGGCGGAGAGCAGCGCCGCGACCGAAGGCGTGCATGCGCCCTTGTCGCACCAAAAGCCAACGAGCACCGTATCGGCAACGCAAGCACCCTGCGCCTCGCGCGCAACTTGATCTGCATCCACATCGTCGCTCAACGCGGCAGCGTGAATAAACTCGACGCCTGCAGCCTGCAGGGCACGCTTGATTGCGCCCGAAACCATCCTGGTATTACCGCTCTTGCTGTTGACCACCAAAGAGCATGTCATAGTCACGTTGCTCGTTTCCCCCAAAACTAAAGCCACTAATGCAATTTATTAGATGAATATCTTAGTACTAACGTGACAGATGTAAACCACCTTCTGCCGATTGGCGACATGGGCGACATCGATGAGGGCAAAACGTCCGCAGCGCAAGCCCCCAAATACTTAAGACGTGAGACAAACAAACCCCATTCATTTGCCCCACGTCTTGCTTACTGGGCGAACTGGCTGCGGTAGAGCTCGGCGTAAAAGCCGCCCGCCGCGAGTAGTTCATCGTGCGTGCCGCGCTCGATAATCTCGCCATCGCGCATTACCAAGATGCAATCGGCGTTGCGAATCGTCGACAGGCGGTGTGCCACGACAAAGCTCGTGCGGCCAGCCATGAGCTCGTCGAATGCCGCCTGCACCTGCAGCTCGGTACGCGTATCGATGCTCGACGTTGCCTCGTCCAGCAGCAGAATCGCCGGATCGGTGAGCATGACGCGCGCGATGCACAGCAGCTGTTTTTGACCCTGGCTAAACGTGCCGCCGTCCTCGCCGATCACCGTATCGTAGCCGCCTGGCAGCTGCACGATAAACTTATGCGCATGAGCACGCTTGGCAGCTTCGATAACCTGCTCGCGCGTGGCTCCCGGGCAACCGTAAGCGATGTTTTCGGCCACCGTGCCCTCGAACAGCCAGGTGTCCTGCAGCACCATGCCAAAGGCGCGGCGCAGGCTCGCACGCGTGTAGTCACGCGAGGAGCGACCATCGACCGCGATGCGCCCAGCATCGATATCGTAAAAGCGCAGCAGCAGGTTGATGAGCGTCGTCTTGCCACAGCCCGTGGGGCCGACGAGGGCATAGCGCATACCGGGCTTGGCATCGATGCAGATATCCTGCAGCAGTTTGCGGTCGGGCACATAACTAAAGTCCACATGCTCAAACGAAACCTCGCCCTTCGGGGCAGTGAGCTCAATGGCATCCGCCGCATCGGGCTCCTGCTCGCGGGCATCGAGCAGCGCAAACATGCGGCGCGCCGAGGCATACGCCGTCTGGATCTGCGTAATGACGTTGGTGACCTCGTTGAACGGCTTGGTGTACTGGTTGGCATAGGACAGGAAGATCTGCACGCCGCCCACCGTAAGCGCCGCGGGCACGCCCGTGATCACGCCCACGCAGCCGATCACAGCGACCACGGCATAGATGATGTTATTGATAAAGCGCGTGCCGGGGTTGGAGAGCGAACCCATAAACTGCGCGCGCTCGCCCGCGGTGTAGAGCTCGGCATTGAGGGCATCGAAGCGCTGCTGGGCGTTGGGACCATAGGCAAAGGCGTCGACAAGCTTTTGCTCGCCTACGTACTCCTCGATATGACCACCGAGCTGCCCTTGAATACGCTGCTGTGCCGTAAAGCTTTTGTTGGAGAGCTTGGCAATAGCACCGGCTGCAAAAATGGAAAGCGGCGTGACGAGTACCACCACGAGCGTCATGGTCAGGTTAATGGAGAGCATAAACGCGAGCGTGCCCACGATGGTGATAACGCCGGTGAAAAGCTGGGTAAAGCCCTGCAGCAGACCATCGCCCACCTGGTCGACGTCGTTGACCACGCGACTCATAAGGTCGCCATGGGCATGACTGTCGATAAAGCTGAGCGGCATGCGGCTGAGCTTGTCGCTCGCCTCCACGCGCATGTCGCGCACCGTCTCGTAGGACAAGCGGTTGACGCAGTAGCCCTGCAGCCACTGGAAGGCCGCCGCGCCCACCACGACGAGCGCGAGCTTGGTAACGAGCGGCAGCAGCGCGTCAAAGTCCACCTGCCCGGCGGCAACGATCAGGTCGATGCCCTCGCCGATGAGGATGGGCGTATAGAGTTGCAAGATCACCGAGATGGCGGCGCTCACAAACGACGCCGCAAACGAAATGCGGTGTGGACGAACGTAGCCCATCAGACGGTGGGTCACCGCACCCACAGGATAACGCTCGGGGTCGCCAGGCTGGCGCGGACCGTCGCCCAGGTCGTTGAGCTTGTCGTTGCCAGACACGTTGGCCGTCATCGTGGCGACCGAACCGGAAGAAGTATACGGATTCATTTAGCAGCCCTCCTTTGCGCAGGCGGATGCGGGGGCAGTCGGGGCGGACGCGGGCGCCGCACTCCCCTGCTGGCCCTCGAGCTCCTCGCGGCGAAGCTGCGACTGGCAGATCTCGCGGTAGAGCTGGCAGGTCGCGTACAGCTCATCGTGCGTGCCCAGGCCCGCGACCGAGCCGTGATCGAGCACGCAGATTATGTCGGCATCGCGCACGGTCGAGACGCGCTGGCTCACGATCACCGTCGTCAGCGGCAACCCGCCCTCGGCGGCACCGCGCACACTGCGCTCGCGGATGGCACGGCGAAGCGCCGCGTCAGTCTTAAAGTCGAGCGCCGATGCGGAATCATCCATGATCAGGATCTGCGGCGAGCCCACCAGAGCACGCGCAATGGTCAGGCGCTGGCGCTGACCGCCGCTGAAGTTCTTGCCGCCCGCCTCGACCGGGGCGTCGAGCCCCTGCGGCTTGTTGCGCACGAACTCGCTTGCCTGCGCCATGTCGAGTGCCGCCCAGAGCTCCTCGTCGGTCGCGGCTTCATCGCGCCAGGTCAGGTTGCTGCGAATGGTGCCGCTCACCAGCGACGCGCGCTGCGGGACGGTCGCGACCACGTGGCGCAGCTGGTCGAGCTGCCAGGCACGCACGTCGGCGCCCATCACGCTCACGCTGCCGGTGCTCGCATCGTACAGGCGCGGGATGAGCGAGACGAGCGTGGACTTACCGCTACCCGTGCCGCCGATAATGCCGAGCGTCTTGCCCAGCGGGAGCTCCAGGGTCACATCGTTGACGGCGTTGGCAGCGCCGGTGCCAAACGAGAAGCTCGCATGGCTCAAGCTCAGCGCAGGAACTGGAGCGACATTGCCCGGCTTGGGCAGCGCAACCGACTGATTGCCCTCGTCGGTGATGCTCGGCTCGCAGTTGAGCACCTCGTTGATACGCGAAGCACTCGCGCTCGCCTTGGTAAAGACCACAACCAGGTTGGCGACGTACACGATGGAGGTCAGGGTCTGCGTCATGTAGTTCACAAACGCCATGACCTGGCCCTGCGTAAGCTCGCCCACGCTGACCTGGATGCCGCCCACCCACAGGATGGCGCACACGCCCAGGTTCATCACCAAAAACGTGACGGGGTTGAGAATCGACGAGAGCTTGCCCACCGCGATGGCAGTATTGGCCTGGTCGTCGGCGGCCTGCGCAAAGCGCTCGCGCTCGTGATCTTCGCGCACGAAGGCGCGAACCACGCGGGCGCCCGAAAGGCCCTCGCGGCAGATAAGCGCGATGCGGTCGAGCTTTGCCTGCAGCTGCTTGTAGTACGGAATGCAGCGCGCCATGACAAACCAAAACACCAGGCCGATAGCGGGCGTGCAGATCAAGAAGATCATGCCGAGCTTAAGGTCGATGGCAAGGGCCGCGCACATGGAGCCCACCGCTAGAAAGGGCCAGCGGATGAGCATGCGCACGCCCAGCGCCACAGCGAGCTGGACCTGGTTAACGTCGTTGGTGATGCGGGTGATGAGCGACGGCGTGCCAAAGCGGTCGAGCTCAGCATAGCTCAGCTTGTTGATGTGCTCGTAGAGCGCGCCGCGAATGTCGGTGCCCATGCCCTGCGAGGTGAGCGCCGCCATCTTTTGGCAGACGAGCGTAAACGAGATGCCGATCACGGCCATGGCGGCAAGTAGCATGCCGTAGTGGATAACGGCGCTCACGTCGTGCGAGCCAATGCCCTTGTCGATCATCTGGGCAATCACCAGCGGCGTCAGCAGGTCAAAGATCACTTCGATCAGCTTACACGCAGGGCCAATCACCATATACCGGCGAAACTTACCACCAAAACGCCTGAGCAGCTCAATCATGTATAGGCGCTCCCTATCATCATTCACACTCAATCCGAATCATGATAGTACGGTGAGCCCAAAAGAAGCGTAAACAACTCGTCATTTCTAATGGGATTCGGTTTCCAAAGAAGCGGAGAGGCGCGCACCCAGCCAGTGTCGGGTCGACCACTTGGTATACTTGCATTAGTGCTACCAAGTTAGTCGCCGACCCTTGAAATGAGGTGCCGAGATGAACGACATTCTCGCAAGAAGAGCAAGACGAGCAACTGTGGGCATCGCCCTTTCCGCGGCACTTGTCGCGGGAATCGCCCCCGTAGCGGCGATCGCGGCAGAAACCAGCTCCCCCACCGGTGCAGTTGCCTTGCAGACGGAAGATGCGGCCGCCGCAAAAGAAAAAGCGTATGCAGCCATGCAGGAAGCGCTCAAAAACCTCGAAGCCGCAAAAGACGCCGCAAGTCCCGAGAAACTTGCGGAAATCGATGATGACATTGCCGTATTTCAAGAACTCTACGACATGGTGGCGGCGGAAGCCGCCAAACGGAGGGAACCCCTTCCCGCCATGCAAGCGAACGTCGATGCAGCCCAAGCCAAATACGATGAGGCCCACAACCGGGTAAGCGAGCTCCAGGCAAAATTAGACAAGAAACTTGAGGCGCTTAAGGCAGTCGAAGCACTCGGCGACGAGGAGCTTGTCGAAACAATTAAACAGCAAATAAAGCAGTTGCGCAGTGAGATCGTATCGGCAAAAGCGCAAGAAAAATCTTCTGAAGATGATCTTCACCACTACCAACGCCGGTTCGAAAGCCAGGAAAAACAGGTTCAGCATTTCGAAAGTGAGGCAGAGGAAGCTAAAGCCCACATCGACGAGGACATTGCCAAGCGAAATGCACTCCTCGGCGATTTGGAAAAGGCGCAAGCGGCCTATGACGACGCCTGCAAAGCATACGAAGAGGCAAAGGCCGCGGCAGACAAGGCCACCTCGCCCGAGATAACGAAACCCGCCGAGACGACAAAACCCTCCAGCTCAGCGCAGCCGGCCGAAACGGCACAGCCCGCCAGCTCGCCCGCGACCGGCAAAAATACCCTGCCAAGCTCCACCAAGCAGGCGAACTCGAGCAGCGGCAAGCAAGCAGATACGACCGCCGGCAAGCTCGCGAACACGGGCGACACAACACCGAGCGCAATCGCACTCGCAGCAGTCGCCGCCGCAGGCCTCGGAATAACCGCCACGGGCGTACGCCGCATCAGGAACTCAAAATAGCTGCCAGAGCATATCGCCTTCGCCAATCTACAAGCCCAGAGAAAAAAAGAGGCCCGTTTCCCCCACCCAGGGAAACGGGCCTCTTTAACTGCAAAAATTCAAGCAACAGCACCGCCGACTCTTGAACCACATTGCCATCAATGCCCAGACAACACCAGCAAGCCGCATTCCGCAAGGGATAGATTTAATTAGATAAACGCGCCTTTACGGGTGATTTTTGGACGACGGGGCCCGGCCGGCGGCGAGGTGTTTGGTAGTCGAGCGATCCCGCAGGCGCAGCCGAGGACCAGCGAGACACCAAACACTTCGCCGCCTCCTGGACCGCGTAGCCATCGATGTTTTGGCAAAGCCAGCGAGCGCCACCCAGAGCGAACAAGTTGGCATGAAAAAGGCAAGGCATAGACCTTCTGGTCATGCCTTGCCTTTTGAATGACAAATTGTCGCTCTGGGCGGCGCGCAGCGTCGAGTCGTTACGCGGTTTGTAAAACCGCGTAACCTACACGGCCTGTGCCAGCTTCTCGGCTCGCTCGGCGGCGGCGAGCGCCTCGATCACGGTGCCGAGCTGGTCGCCCAGAAGGACGCCGTTATAAGTGGAGTTGAAACCGATGCGGTGATCGGTCACGCGGTCCTGGGGCTGGTTGTAGGTGCGGATCTTCTCGGAACGGTTACCGTGGCCGATCTGGCTCTGGCGCTCGGCACCGAGCTCTGCCTGCTGCTTCTCGAGTTCCATCTCGTACAGACGGGCGCGCAGCATCTGCATGCAGACCTCGCGGTTCTGGATCTGGGAACGCTGCTCCTGCGACTGCACCACGGTGTTGGTGGGCAGGTGGGTGATGCGCACGGCGGAGTAGGTGGTGTTAACGCACTGACCGCCAGGGCCGGAGGCGCAGTAGGTGTCGATGCGCAGGTCAGACTGGTTGATCTGGACGTCGATTTCCTCGGCCTCGGGAAGCACGGCAACGGTAGCCGTTGAAGTCTGGATGCGGCCCTGGGACTCGGTCTTGGGGACGCGCTGGACACGGTGCACGCCGGACTCGTACTTCATAACGGAGTAGACGCGGTCGCCCTCAACCTTGAACTCAATGGACTTAAAGCCACCGGCCTCGCTGGGGCTGGAATCGAGCACGGTGGTCTTCCAGCCGCGCGACTCACAAAAGCGCTGGTACATCTTGTACAGATCGCCGGCAAAGATGGCCGCCTCGTCGCCACCGGCGGCGGAGCGAATCTCGACGATGGTGTTCTTGTCGTCGTTGGGGTCGCTCGGGATGAGCATGTACTTGATGTCTTCCTCGAGCTGGGGGAGCTTTGCCTCGTTTTCGGAGATGTCCATCTGGAGCATCTCCTTCTCATCGGCATCGGTGGTATCGTGCAGCATTTCCTTGGCAGCCTCGATGTCATCGAGCGCGCCGATGTACTCGCGCGAGGCGGCGATGAGGTCGGACTGGTGCGCGTACTCCTTGTTGAGACGCGTGAACTCCTTGATATCGGAGGCGACGGCCGGGTCGGAAAGCTTCTTCTCGAGCTCCTCGTAGGCCTTGATGATCTTTTCGAGCTTGTCGCGCATGACGGACTCCTTTATATGCGTGAAGGTGAAAATCGGCAGAATTGATGGGACGCGGGGCGCCGCTGCGGGGGTAAGCCCAGCTAGAACATGTCGATCTTCAGATACATGCGCATCCCTTCGCGTATGGGGTACATAGTTGCGGTCTAACCCATACATGATAGCGTGCGCAGGCAAACCTGCATATAACCCGCACGGAATCCGACAAAGGGACAGTCCCTTTGTTGGATTCTAGAGCGTGTGGAGCAGAGCGATGAAAAAGCGGACACCCTGAAGGTAGACTCGGCGGGTAATGCGCTCGTTGGTGCCGTGGACGCCTCGGTCGCACTCGTCATCGTCGACCACAAAGGCCGAGAAACGAATGCACTCAGGGCAAATGCGCTGATAGTTGGCAGCGTCGGTCGCGCCGATCACGGTCGAGGGGACGATGCTGACAGGAGCCCCGCCCGTCGCACTCGGTCCGTTTTCCTCCGTCCCCTTTGGATCACGGAAATAGCGGGCGGCGATGGCGCGAACGGCCTCGAGCCCCGGTCCACCGACACGCGGAGACGGCGAAGGCTCGGAGCTGCCGGGGCCCAGCTCCACTTCGACACAACCGGCAAGGTCCGCCCCGGCAACCGCCTCACGGCAGCGCGCCACAACGTCGACCACGCTCGTACCCTCGAGCATGCGGAAGTTAATGTTGGCCCACATATCCTGCGGCATTACGTTGGCGCCGGTGCTGCCACCCTCGATCTGCGTGGGCGCGCAGGTGGTCGTCACCAGCGGATAGAGCTTTTTGCTGGCGAGGCAATCGCGGACAATGGCATCCCCGTTGGCGGCAATTTCATCGGCCGTGTAGAGCCCCAACTCGACGAGTTGAGCGGCAAGCAAGTCGGTCACGCGCGTCGGCCACTCGATATCGCAGATTGCGGTGATGGCACGGCTGAGCACCTCGAGCGATGTGCCGCCGTAGGGGTTGGACGAATGCCCGCCCTCACTCTTCGTCTTGAGTATGATATCGGCGTAACCCTTCTCCGCGAGGTCGGCATGCATAAGCCAGCCCTCGCCCGCGCCATACTCGGCAGCCGAAACAATACGGTAGTCACCCTCGTCGATCAGATATTCAAGTTCAACGCCACGCTCCTCGAGCACACGACCGATCGCCCCCGCGCCGTACTGCGTGGTTTCCTCGTCCTGGCCAAAGGCGAGCAGCAGGGTACGCTTGTGCTCCCAGCCGTGCGCGAGCGCATACTCAACCGCCTCGAGAATGCCTGCGACCTGGTCTTTCATATCGATGGCGCCGCGACCCCAAATGTAGGTGTCGTCCACATGTCCGCTAAAGGGGGCATGCGTCCAGTCAGCCTCGGTGCCGGGTACCACGGGAACCACGTCCATGTGGCCCATGAGCATAATGGGCTTGAGGGCAGGGTCGGAACCGCCAAGCGTCACCAATAGCGAATGGTCGATAAGCTCGACCTTACCCGCCGTAAATACGTGCGGCCAAGCCTGCTGCATATACGCGCGCAGGTCGTCGAACGGCTGCCAGTCCACCGCCTCGGCATCCATACTCGAGATGGTCGGAAACGACAGCACGCGACCCAAGCGCTCGCACGCGCCAGCCTCGTCTATATCGGCAAAATCATCCTCATGCGCAAAGAAGCGCCAAACCTCGGCCATGACATCCTTTCGATTGTGATGACGAGGGCCGCCCCACCGGAGCGGCCCTGCCACATAAGCGTTTGCGGTCGGTTATTTGTCCTCGAGATAACGCGAGAGGAACTCGCGGGTGCGCTGGTGCTTGGGGTTGCCGAAGAGCTCGGCCGGCGCGGCGTCCTCGAGCACCACGCCCTTGTCCATAAAGACCACGCGGTCGGACACCGTGCGGGCAAAAGCCATCTCGTGCGTGACGACGACCATGGTCATGCCTGCGGCAGCGAGCTTGCGCATGACCTCGAGCACTTCTCCCACGATCTCGGGGTCGAGCGCGGAGGTCGGCTCGTCGAACAGCATGATCTGCGGATTCATGCACAGGGCACGAGCGATGGCCACGCGCTGTTTTTGACCACCGGACAGGCGGCCCACGGCGGCGTGCGCGAACTTCTCGAGTCCCACGCTGGTCAGGTGCTCCATCGCGACCTTCTCGGCCTCGGCCTTGCTCATCTTTTTGAGCGTGACGGGCGCGAGCGTGCAGTTGTCGAGCACATCCATGTTGTTGAACAGGTTAAAGCCCTGGAACACCATGCCGATGTCCTCGCGGAGTTTATTGATATTGCAGCGCTCGGCCGTGAGGTCCTGGCCGTGGAACCAGATGTGGCCCGCGTCCGGGGTCTCGAGCAGATTGAGGCAGCGCAGGAAGGTCGACTTGCCCGAGCCCGAGGCGCCGATAATGGTGACGACCTCGCCGGGGTTAACGGACAGGTCGATGCCCTTGAGTACCTCGAGCGAGCCGAAGCTCTTGCGCAGGCCCTCGACGCGGATGAGCGGCTCATTGGTCTGTGCGGCGGCCGCAACGCCGGTAGTGGCGGTATCTGCCATGATGATTCTCCTCGTCTTAAGCCTAGTTAGAGCTGGGCAGCGTGGCCGGAGCCTCGGCACCGAGCTTTTTGCCAAAGGCTTCGAGCAGGCGGCTCGCCACGAGCGTCAGGATCAGGTAGACCACGAGCGCCACGCAGTAGACCTCCATCTGGCGGTAGTACACGCCGGCGACCGTGGTAGTAGCGTACATAAGGTCGAACACGCCGATGACCGAGAGCACCGACGAATCCTTGATGTTGATGATGAGCTCGTTGGTGAGCGCCGGAATCGCATTTTTAATGCCCTGGGGGAACACGACTTTGCGCATGGCCTGCCACTGCGACAGGCCCAGCGATCGCGCCGCCTCGGCTTGGCCGGGATCGATGGACTCGATGCCGCCGCGCAGGACCTCCATCATGTAGGCGGTGGAGTTGAGCGAGATGGTGACGAGGCCGGCGGTGAAGGTACTCCAGATCTGGTTGGCCTGGGCGGTCTCGAAGCCCATGCCGCGCAAAACGGTGAAGCCCGCGTAATAGATGAGTAGGCCCTGGACCATCATGGGCGTACCGCGCACGATGGTGGAATAGATGGTCGCAAAGCCGCGGCCGATGCTCTTAAAGAAGCGCACCAGGTCGTTGTCCACGCGGTCGAAGGTCTGAATACGCAGGAACACAAAGAGCAGCGCCAGGAAGAATGCGATGACGGTGCCGAAGGTGGCAAGCGCGATGGTGATCTCGATGCCGCGGATGAAGAAGTCGCCGCTCTTGTAGGTCATGTAGACCAGGCTCGACAAAAAGTCGCTGGGGTTGGAATCCGAGACAATGCTCACCTGCACCAGGTCGATAAACGACATGATGCAGCGGTCCACGAAAAAGATCGCTGCGATGGCGACCACGACATAGCTACCCAGGCGCGCGCCGCGGCGGAAACGCTCGGAGGCGAACGGCGACTTTACGCGATAGTCGCTCCAGTGCATAAGCTTGGTGACCAGCGCCGCCGCCGACACGACAATCCAGGCCCAAAGAATCGCCCAAAGGCAATCCTGGAAGATACCGGTGGGGGCCAAGAAGCTCAGCGGCGTGGGGTTGCGCTGGCTAAACGCCAGGCCGAGCGCCGCGATAACGCTCGTGCCCAGGTATACATAACGGTGGTCGGCCTTGATAAAGGAGGCCAGGCGATTGACGGTTTTCATGCTGCCTCCCTATGCCGGCTGACGGTCGAGGCACGCGTCCCACATTTGGTCGCGCTCCTCTTGGCTAATGCCCTTGAGTGTCTTGTCGATGAGCTTAAGCAGTTTGTCCGAGCCCTTGCGGCAGCCGACGTTTGCCGCGACCTCCTGCTTAAAGCCCTCGCCTTCGGCAAAATGAATGGGAACGATGCCCGGGTTTTGAGCCATATAGCCCTTCTCGTTCTCGGTGTTGTAGGTCACGGCGTCGCAGGTGCCCTGCAGCAGGTTCGAGAACACCGTGGGGACGGAGTCGACCGGGTTTTTGTGCACAACGCCCGGGATCTCGTCGATGACGGTGTCGAGCATGGTGTCCTTTTGGCCGAGCACCGTGGCACCGCTAAAGTCGCTAAGCTTGGTGGCGTTTTGGTAGGGCGAGCCCTCTTTTACGAATAGGCCAAAGTAGCCAATGAAGTACGGGTCGGAGAAGCCGACCGACTCTTCGCGCTCGGGCGTGGCGCTCATGCCGGCGATGATGAGGTCGATTTGGCCGTTGTTGAGCGAATCGATAAGGCCCGAAAAGCTCTGCTTGACGGCAACGGGCTCGCCACCGAGGGCCTTGCAGACGATCTTGGCGATCTGCACGTCGTAGCCATCGGCATAGGCGCCCTGCACGTTGTCGATGGGGATGGTGTACTCGCTGGCTTCGGAAACCTGCCAGTTGTACGGGGCGTAGGCCGCCTCCATGCCAATGCGGATCTTGTCCTTGCCGATAACGGAATCGGACAGGTCGTCGCGACCGCCACCCGTCGTGGGCTGAACTACTTCCAGCGTGGAGGGGCGCTGGCAACCGGCAAGTGCGCCGGCGACGACAGTAGCGCTCGCAGCGAGAGCGCTACCCAAAAAGATGCGACGGCTGCATACCGGCTGTGGATGCGCGTCGCGTTGATGGGGAGAATGCATAATCTGCCTTCCCTGTTGAATCGTATGCTGACGACTTAACAGGATACCGCTCAGCGCTACCTCCAGCAAATGCATATATAAATGCATATATACAAGTTTACGAACTGAAAACGATTGATAGTCGTTGGGGACGTTCTTAAACGACTAGTCAAACAAGAACGTCCCCAACGACTAGGCATGAAAAAGGCAAGGCATAAACCTTCTGGTCATGCCTTGCCTTTTGAATGACAAATTATCGCTCTGGACGGCGCGCAGCATCGACCGAGCGGCGGAACCTCTAGAGCAAGGTAACGCTAAAGCTGCGCTTGTCCGTCTCGCCGGGAGCCAAGGTGATGGTATTGACCTTGTGCTCAAAGACGTCGTCCTCGGTGTCCGTGGTGGTATGACCGGTCCAGGGCTCGAGCGCCACAAACGGGGCGTCGTTGGCGGCAGACCACACGCCGATGTACTTAAAGCCCTCAAAGTCGATCTTGACGCCGTGGCCCGACTTGCGGCCGCGCAGCGTGAGCGTGGAGCCCGGGGTATCGGTGAACATGATGGCGTCGTTATCGAAGCTGCGGTGCGTGATGGGCAGCACGTCCGAGTTATCGGGAGCCTTGTAGCTACCCTCGAACGTCATGAGGCCATCGGGCGTGATGATGGGGGCCTCGTTGGTCCAAGCCTCGGTAAATGCCAGCTCGTAATCCTCGAACGCCTCGTCCTCGGCACCGGGAGCAGGTACGTTAAATGCGGGGTGGCCGCCCACCGAGAACGGCAGGTCCACGTCGCCGGTATTGGTGACGGCAAAGGTCTGGGTAAGTGTGGCGTCACCAGTCAGGGCATAGGTCATGTTGAGCTTAAAGTGGAACGGAAAGGCCTTGAGCGACTCGGGCGTGTCGGTGATCTCGTACGTTACCGAGGAGCCGTCCTCCGAAACCTCGACCAGCTTGTGCTCGACGATGCGCGCGAGGCCGTGGCGCGGCATCTCGCAGGTGCCAGCCGCAGACGTCGCCGTGTTGTTGCGCAGCGAGCCCACAATGGGGAACAGGATGGGCGCATGCTTGCCCCAAAAGGCGGGGTCGCCCTGCCACAGATACTCGTTGCCGTTGAGGGCAAGGCTCGTGAGCTGGGCGCCCATGGAATCGATGGCCGCGGTGAGGCTGCCGCGCTTGATGGTAGTGACGGTAGACATGCTACTTCCTCCAAAAGTAAACAATAGTGTCGAGGGCTATTGTCCCACTCTTGGCGGCGGGGTTGAGCGACAGACGCAGTTATTGAGCAATAGCGTAAAGGTCAAACCCGCCCTGCGGAGTGCTATCGACCGTATCGGGCGCCTGCGAGTTAAAGCTCACGGGAACCATGCGCTTTGAGGCGCGGAAGCGCGTGCCGTCGGTGGCGACGGGCGGTTCGTCGACGGTGAGCTCGTAGTCGCCAGGCTTGAGCTCGATGCCGTCACCAGCGGAATTGACGTATTGATACTCGTCAATCGTCTGCCCTTTGAGCGTACGCCCCACGATGTGGATGAGCATTTGGCTGTCGCCACGCGCGGTGTCCCACGTCGCGCCGTCCTTGACCTCGACCGACACATGTACCGAGCGCGTGCGGCCGAGCGATTGCTCGACAGACATCTCAACCTTGGCGGCGTCTTGACGCTGCTGCTCGACATGGCTCCAAACGCTACCGATTGCCGAGCAGGCGATAACGCCGGCCATGAAGGCGATGAGGATGGGGCCGAGCGGAGAACGGCGGCCCGCGTCTTCCTCACGAGCCAGGTCGGGGCGATGTGTGGGCGCAGGCGCCTGGGCGCCTTGCGCGGGCACGTCGAGAATGCTGAAGGATGCCGTGCTGTCGGGGTCGATGGTGTGACGCGGCTGCGGGATCTTTGCCGGCGAGATGGACATGTCCGCCGGCTCACCGAGTGTGGCCGTGGCATCGGCCTTAGCCTCATCGGCCTCGGCTTGGGCCCAAGCCTGCTCAAAGGTCAGGGGCTCGGCGGCATCGGAGGCGGCATCAGGCTCGACAGCGGCATCGTTGCCGGTCTCGTCCTCGTCGCTCGACACGTCACGCGACGCGGGCTCGTCCCACTCCTCGTCCGGAGCCTCGCCCTCGCTATACCACCATTCAAAGTTATCGATATCCATACGGGGCGCCCCTTAGGCCTCGCAAATAAACACTCGCTAGTCTTATACCCCCAGACGGCACCGAAGCTCACCCGCGCCGGACACGAAAACCGTCACAACATTCGACGCTTTTCCTCGTTTTCGAGATTTTCATCGAATGTTGTGACGGTTTGGGCGGCAGCCACGCCGCGAATGTGACAAAGGGACTGTCCCTTTGTCACATTCTGTTAGAGTTGCAGGGATTGAATCCCACTTATTCATGCGACATTGGAGTGACAACCTTGACCGCCGCAACCACGCCAAAAAGTAAGTCAACCGCCGCCGCGCTCTCCCCTGCGCGCACCAATCTTTGCCTGGCGCTGCTCGTGTTGTTAGGCTTTTCGCTCGGCTGTTCGGAGTTCGTGGTCATCGGCATCGAGAGTGACTTGGCGACGGAACTCGGCGTATCGCTTGCCACCACAGGCCAACTTATTAGCGTGTTCGCACTGATCTACGCTATCGCGACGCCGGTGCTCGCGCTCAGCACGGGGCGCTTCCGTCGTTACCAACTGCTCGTGTGCTATAGCATCGTCTTTGTGCTCGGCAATCTGGTCATGGCGCTGGCACCCAACTTTCAAGTGCTGTTCGCCTCGCGCATCATCTTGGGCTCCGTCTCGGGCGCACTGCTCGCCGTGGGCGTGACGTATATCCCCGAGCTGCTGTCCCCGCAGCAGACCTCACTCGCCATCTCGGTGGTGTACGGCGCGTTTTCCGTGGCAATGGTCTTTGTCACTTCGATCGGCAAGTTTGTGGCCGACACGCTCGACTGGCACGTGGCCATGTACGGCACGCTAACCTTTGCCGTTCTGATCTGCGGAGCGCTCGTGGCGTTTATGCCGCGCGCTGGGCAAACCGACGAGCCCGCCACCTTTCGCGAGCAGGCGGGTCTGCTACGCGAGCCGAGCATCATCACCGGTATGCTCATCTTCTTGTTTGGCGTGGGGTCGGTCTATGTGTTCTACGGCTACGTGACGCCCTATCTGGAGCAGGTGTTGGGTATGGGCACGGTCGAAGCCAGTACCACGCTCATGGCCTACGGCGTGTTCTGCCTGATCTCGAACATCCTGGGCGGATGGATCGATGCGCGCTTTGGCATGAAGGCGCTACTCGTGACGTTTGTGCTGCAGGCAGCGGCATTGTTTGAGCTGTTTGCCGTGGGCGCTGCCATGCCGCTCGCACTTGTCTTTGTCTTTAGCCTGGCGATGCTCATGTACCTGTTCTCGGTGTCGTGCATCACGCACTTTATGGACGTGGCGCGCAGCCGCCATCCCAAGTCGATGGTACTCGCAAGTTCGGTTGAGCCCATGGCGTTTAACGTCGGCATTTCGTTTGGCACCGCAGTGGGCGGCGCCGTGGTAAGCAGCATTGGCATTGCGTACGTGGGCGCAGTGGGTGCCGTGTTCTCGCTTGTGGCCTGGGTGCTTACGCTGGTGACGATTAAGTTGGCTCGCTGGGAGCGCAAGCGGGCGAGGGCGCAGGCGTAGATGCGATACTCGAGCTCGATGATGGCGATCGAAAGGAAACCGCATATGCAACGCGTACTGTTTATCTGCCATGGGAACATCTGTCGCTCGACGATGGCTGAGTCGGTGTTTACCGAGCTGGTGCGGCGCGCCGGGCGCGCGGGCGAGTTTGCCATCGATTCCGCGGCGACCTCGACCGAGGAGATCGGCAACCCGCCGCACCACGGTACCGTTGCCAAGCTGCGTGAAGTCGGGATTCCCATCGTTGCGCACCGTGCCCGCCAGGTGCGTCGCGCGGAGTATGGCGACTGGGACCACATTGTCTATATGGACGACGAGAACGCCCGCGGCCTGCGTCGCATCTTTAGCGACGACCCCGACGGCAAGATTACGCGCTTACTCGATTGGACCGAGCGCCCCAGCGACGTGGCCGACCCCTGGTACACCGGCAATTTCGATGCCACGTACCGCGACGTACTTGCCGGTTGCACCGCTATGCTTGAGCAGCTGTAGGCGCTCGGGCGGCGCGGACACACGGGCCACGCCATCGGCATAAAACGAGCGTGGGAGAAAATCCACGCTCATGAATGTGACAAAGGGACTGCCCCTTTATCACATCCGGGACTGGCCCTAGACCGGCTTGACCTCCAACTTTATCCCCTCGGCGCAGGAGTCGCCCAAAACATCCGAAAGGGCCCAGGTCGCATATAGCGGCAAATAGAGAACCGCTCCGTTGCGCTCAACGTTGCCTCTCGAGAAAACAATCCCGAGCCTTACGCCATATTCAGCCGTATCAAGCACATGACCGAGCGCAGCGTGCGCGTGGTAATAGGAGCCCGATTTAACCTCGATCGGAACAGCCGTCCCATCCGGTCCATCGACCACAAAGTCCACTTCACCGCGCTTTTTTGTCTGATAGTAGTAAAGCTGGCGATTTTGGGCAGCCAGCTGCTGGGCCACCACGTTTTCGTAAATGCCGCCCAGATTGGGCTCTTTGCTATCAAGATACGCCGCTTGGGCGACCCCAACGGGGTAGCGCGCCATCAACATGCCCACATCCGATTGATATAGCTTGAACTGCGATGGCCGTGCCGTCTTGAGCAGGGGCGATTTTGGCTCGGTTACGATATCGGCTTTGAGAGCAACGCCGGCGTCGACAAGCCATACAAAATCTCGCTGATACTTCTCGTAGTGAGCCTTGGGGTCAATGGAATTGAGCACGAAGCGCTTGTTTTCGCCCTCGAGCATAATAGGGAGCTGATCGTAGATGCTCTGTACCTGAAGGGCTCGCCCGCTTGCATACTTGGAGATATCCCGCCGGTACTGTTCGTTGAGCTCTGACTGTAGCTGACGAACAGAGGCAAGGTCGCCCTGCGTGTCAAGGAAACGCTGCACGACCTCCGGCATTCCGCCGACAACGGTATAGGTCCTGAAGTTTGCCATCATCGCGTCATGAATGTAATCAGGAACGGGCCTCTCGCTGATACACGCGTCACGTATCGTTTGGCGAGCCCCCTCGCTCACCCCGATTGCCCAGCAAAACTCCTCAAAATCGAGCGGGAACATCCTAAGCTCGTGAACATACCCCACGGGATAGGACCTGACGCCCTTGAACTGAGTCCCGAGCATTGACCCCGAAAACGCCCAACGGCACCTCCCGTCCTCAACAAGGAACTTTGCCATCGTCATGATGTCGGGGGCCTCTTGGACCTCATCGATAAACACGAGCGTTTTGCCTGGCGCAATCGACTTTCCCGAAAGAAGCGTCACCCTGCTGATGAAATCATCGGCATCCCGCGCCTCAAGAAGAGCATCTTTTGCCTGGCGGTTTTCCATGAGGTTAAGCTCGATGTAGGTTGCATGGTTGGCTTTGCCAAATGCGCGAATCGAATAGCTTTTGCCAATCTGGCGAGAACCCGTAATGAACAAGGCCTTTTGCTCGGAAGACTTCAGCCAACGCTCCAGCTCTGCCGCTATTTTTCTACGCAGCATAGGCTCTCCCCTCGGTGTCATCGAATGAAATGCAAAGTTTTATATGGTTGATTATCGATGAAACGCAGAATTTTTAGAACCTAAAATCGAATGAAATGCAGAGATTTGAGATTATAAGTAAAAGAAGGGGCACCACCGGCGAATGTGGCAAAGGGGCTGTCCCTTTGTCACATTGCGCTCGACTACTCGTCAACGATCTCGGCAAGCCAGACGTTCAGTGTATCGACTTCGGGGCAACAGAACTTTGCCGTGCCGGGCTCGTTGCCAGGCACGGTTCCGCCATAGCGCAGGATATCGATATAGGGAAAGCCCACATGGCAGGCCATGGCGCACATCTTGCCGCGGTCTCGGTCGAAGTCAAAAACGTCGCCCGGCTTGTGACCATGGTGGCAGCGGCACGCACCCAGCTGGTCCACGCAGCTCACGCGGATACGCGGACGCTTGCCACGCGGCGCGCCGAGCGGCTTGTTCTCGCCCGCAGGCTTGATGCCGCCCTCGCCAGCATTACTCATGGTCAACCACATCCAGGCAGGCCTCGATGGGAAGGCCAGCCGACTTGTCCTCTTGGTCGGCATTGCGCTCGATAAGCTCAGCCACCACACGCATGGCATCGGCCGTCGCGCGCTGCAGACTCCAACCGGCCATCACGCGGCCGACGAGCACCGCCGAAAACGTGTCGCCCGTGCCCGGGAAATAGACCGGAATGAGCTCAAAGGGAATCGTAAAGTACTCCCCCGCCACATGGTCGTAACCGATAACCGCATTCGTGCCATTGACTACGGCGCTCGTAATGACCACAGATTTGGCACCCAGCTCGCGCACGGCGTCCACAAGGTCGCGGGCCTCATCGGGCGTAATTTGCTCGGCGATAGGCCTATCGGCAAGCAGGCACGCCTCGGTATAGTTGGGTACCGCGTAGTCTGCGCACTCCAGCAGGTGCCGCATAAGGCCAATCGTGGACTCGGGCACGCCGGCGTAGAGCTTACCGTTGTCGCCCATGATGGGGTCGACGAACACCTTGGTGCCCTTTTGCGCACGGCGGTGGCAAAAGTCCGAGATGATGCGCGTCTCTTCCTCGGTCACGATAAAGCCGGTCGAGATGGCGTCGAACTCAAAGCCGAGCTCCTCCCAGATAGCGAGGCTTTGACGCACGTACTCGGTGGTGTCGTGGATGTAGAACTTGGGGTAGTTGAGCGTGTCGGAAACGAGCGCCGTCGGCAGGTTATGGATACGGTAACCCATGTGCGACAGCACCGGCAGCATGGCGGAAAGCGCGACCTTGCCGTAGCCGCACATATCGTTAATCAGCAGCAGCTGAGTATTCTTCATGAGAGTCCCCCTTGGGTCGGGCGCGGCGCAACGGCGCCACAGTGCAACTAAGTGTAGCGCAGGGGACGTTGCGAGCGGAGTCGAGCGGCACGAAGGGCAAATTGTTGCGGAAAGGTTTCGGAAATGGGAGGCAAATCGCAAAGAGGAAGTTAGCCGTTGGGGACGTTCTTAAATGACTAGTCAAACAAGAACGTCCCCAACGGCTAACCCAACGATTATCAGCACAAGGAGTGTCCCCAAGTGCCGGCACATAAGGAACGTCCCCAAGCGCCAAAACGACTGGCCGGGCAACGCCGATGTTTTGGCGAAGTCAGCGAAAACCCACCAGAGCGAGCAAGGTGCCTTGAAACGAGGCGGCATTGACCTTCTGGTCATGCCGCCGAAGTTGAAAGGCAGATTGCCGCTTAGGAGCGTTTGCAGCGTCGAGCGGTTACGGCGTTTGGCAAAACGCCGTAACTTAATAAGTTTGGTACCTTGACATTGATTTCTCACGCTCCTAAATTGGTTAGGCACAAAACAATTCCACTACCTAACTAAAGAGAGGAGCGAAGCTTAGATATGTGTGTTGAACCACTCGTCCTTCCGCATGAGCCCGGCGGTGACCCGTCGCAACCGGTAGACATACCCGAAGCGGTCAGCGCTGAAGACAAACTCGCCAAGCGCATCCTGAGCGGCCTGGGCTTTTGCGGCCATTACATGCATTTTCATGGCGGAGGCGTGTCCGGCAAGGCGCCCATTATCTGCCTGCTGGCCAAACAGCCCGGCGGCGAGATGTCGCAGCAGGAACTCGGCATGCACTTTGACCTCAAGCCGGGGTCGCTTTCCGAAATCCTGTCCAAGCTCGAGGTCAACGGCCTCATTGAACGCAGCCGTAACCCCAAGGATCGACGGCAACTCACCATTCGCCTGACCGAAACCGGCCGGGAAAACGCCCGCATCGACCAGGCGGCCCGCATCCGCTTTAGAAAACAGGCCTTTAGCGCGCTCACCCACGACGAACGCGAGGACCTCGCCGAAATGCTCGATAAAATCCGCGTAACCTGGGAGGAACTGGATGATTAAAACCCTCATGGGCAGCATCCGCGACTATATGAAAGTCACCGTTGCCACGCCGTTGCTCGTGCTTGGCGAGGTGCTCTGCGAGATGCTGATTCCATTTATCACCGCCAACCTGATCGACGCCATCAAAGACGGCGCCACCGTAGCCGAGATGCTTCCCACTGCAGGCTTTTTGGTGCTCATCGCGCTGACGTCACTTGCTTTTGGCGCCGCGGCCGGCGTCACCTGCAGCCATGCGAGCTGCGGGTTCGCCAAGAACCTGCGTCACGACCTGTTCTACAAGATCCAGACGTTCAGCTTTGCCAACATCGATGAGTTCTCGAGCTCCTCGCTCGTCACGCGCCTGACCACCGACATCAACAACGTGCAGCAGGCCTTTATGATGATCATCCGTATCGCCGTGCGCGCGCCGCTGGTATTGATCTTCGCCTTTACCATGGCGTTTATCATGGGCGGCAGCGTCGCCATGGTCTACCTGGTCATCATTCCGCTGCTGGGCTTTGGACTGTTCTTTATCATCTTTAAGGTGCGCCCCATCTTCTCGCGCGTGTTCCATAAGTACGACGCCCTTAACGAGTCCGTCGAGGAAAACGTCACCGGCATGCGCGTGGTCAAGAGCTATGTGCGCGAAGACTTTGAGAAGGAGAAGTTCGCGACCGCCGCACGCGACGTCCAGATGGACTTCACCCGCGCCGAGAAGCTGCTGGCCTTTAACAACCCCATGATGAACATCTGCGTCAACGGCGCGTTTGTCGTCATCATCTACCTGGGCTCCAAGCTCATCATCACGAGCCAGGGCACGCTGTTCGACGTGGGCCAGCTCTCCTCGATCTTTACCTATGGTTTCCAGGTCCTCATGAGCCTGATGCAGCTGTCGATGATCTTTGTCATGGTGACCATGGCCGACGAATCGGCGCACCGCATTACCGAGGTGTTGGCCGCCGAGCCCACGATCGCCGATCCCGCCGAGCCCGTGCTCGAGGTCGCCGACGGTTCCATCGACTTTGACCACGTGAGCTTTAAGTATTCCGCGCATGCGAAGCGCCAGGCGCTCGACGATATCGACCTGCACATTAAGAGCGGCGAGACCATCGGCATCATCGGCGGCACTGGCTCGGCCAAGTCCACGCTCGTAAACCTCATCGCCCGCCTGTACGACGCCACCGAGGGCACCGTGCGCGTGGGCGGCACGGACGTGCGCGACTACGACCTGGACGCACTGCGCCACCAGGTCGCCATGGTGCTGCAGAAAAACGTGCTGTTTAGCGGCACCATTGCCGAGAACCTGCGCTGGGGCGATCCGAATGCCACCGACGAAGAGGTCCGCGAGGCCGCGCACCTGGCCTGCGCCGACGAGTTTGTCGATGGCTTCCCCAAGGGCTACGACACCTGGATCGAGCAGGGCGGCTCCAATGTTTCCGGCGGTCAGAAGCAGCGCCTGTGCATTGCGCGTGCCCTGCTGCGTCGCCCCAAGATCTTGATCCTGGACGACTCCACCAGCGCCGTCGACACCAAGACCGACGCCAAGATCCGCGCAGGGCTGGCAAGCTATCTGCCCAACACGACCAAGCTCATCATCGCCCAGCGTATTAGCTCCGTGCAGGATGCCGATCGTATCATCGTCATGGAGGGTGGCCGCATCGCGCAAATCGGCAACCATGACGAGCTACTCAAGACGAGCGAGATCTATCGCGAGACCTTTAACTCGCAAAACAAGATGTCTGCCGAAGGCGAAGGGGCCGTCGAGGCCGGCACCGAGGCATCCGCAACGCAAGCTCAGACCCAGGAAGGAGGCGAGGCACATGAGTAAGGCAACGACCGCCGAGCGCGCGCTCAACCGCAAGGGCGGCACTATGTCGCGCCTCATCAAGACGCTCTTTGGCTTCTACCCCGTGCTTTTGCCCCTCGTCGTCGTCGGCGTGGTGCTCTGCGCCATCATCAACTCCATCGGCGCGACCTTCCTTCAGAGCGCCCTGCAAATTATTAGCGAATCGTGGCAGTCGGGCGATTGGGAAGCCGCACAGCCCAAGATCGCACAGCTCGTGACCACCCTCGCCTGCATCTACGGCGTCGGCATCCTGTCCTCGCTCTTCTGGAACCGCGCCATGGCCATCGTCACGCAGGGCTCGCTCGAGAAGCTGCGCGAGAAGATGTTCAACCGCATGCAGGACCTGCCGATTCGCTACTTCGACACGCACCAGCGCGGCGACATCATGAGCCACTACACCAACGACATCGACACGCTGCGCCAGATGATCAGCCAGTCGCTGCCCAACCTGCTCATGACGACCATCGTCATCGTCACGGTGTTCTTTATCATGCTGTACTACAGCGTGTGGATGTGCCTGGTCATTGTGGCCGGCGTCGCCTTTATGACCTTTATGACCAAGCTGCTCGGCTCCAACTCCGCGCGCTTCTTCATTGCGCAGCAGACCGAGCTCGGCGTGGTCGAGGGCCATATCGAGGAAGTCATGAACGGCCAGAAGGTCGTCAAGGCATTCTGCCACGAGTCTGCCGCCGAGGCCGATTTTGACGAGCGCAACGAAAAGCTCTTCGAGGTCTCGCAGAAGGCCAACATGTACGCCAACATCCTCATGCCCATCCTTATGAATCTGGGCAACCTGCTCTACGTGCTAGTCGCACTGGCAGGCGGCATTTTCCTGGCGCTGGGCGTGCCCAACCTGAGCATCTCGGGCATGGCACTGTCCATCGCCGTCGTGGTGCCGTTCCTCAACATGACCAAGCAGTTCTGCGGACAGATCGGTCAGATCTCGCAGCAGATCAACGCCGTGGTCATGGGCCTCGCCGGCGCCGACCGCATCTTTGAGCTCATCGACGAGGAGCCCGAAGCCGACGAAGGCTACGTAACACTCGTCAACGCGCAGGTGAACCCCGATACCTGGCAGCTCGAGGAGGCCGACCACCACACCGGCATGTGGGCGTGGAAACATCCGCACCGCGCAACCGGCGAGATCGAGTACGTGCCGCTGCGCGGCGACCTGGTCATGGACAACGTCGACTTTGGCTACACGCCCGACCACGAGGTGCTGCACGGCGTGTCCGTGTTTGCCAAGCCGGGCCAGAAGGTCGCGTTTGTCGGCGCCACCGGTGCCGGTAAGACGACCATCACCAACCTCATCAACCGCTTCTACGACATCGCCGACGGCAAGATTCGCTACGACGGCATCAACGTCAACAAGATCCGCAAGGCCGATCTGCGCCGCTCGCTGGGCGTCGTGCTGCAGGACGTGAACCTGTTCACCGGCACCGTGATGGATAACATCCGCTACGGCAACCTGGATGCGACCGACGAGGAGTGCATCGCGGCGGCCAAGCTCGCGGGCGCCGACGACTTTATCACCCGCCTGCCCGACGGCTACGACACGATGCTCACCGGCAACGGAGCACAGCTGTCGCAGGGCCAGCGCCAGCTGATTTCGATCGCACGCGCTGCCGTCGCCGATCCGCCGGCAATGATTCTGGACGAGGCCACGAGCTCCATCGACACCCGCACCGAGGCCATCGTGCAGGCAGGCATGGATAAGCTCATGGAGGGCCGCACGACGTTTGTCATCGCGCACCGCCTGTCCACCGTGCGCAACTCCGACGCGATCATCTGTCTGGACCACGGCCGCATCATCGAGCGCGGCAACCACGACGAGCTGATCGCCAAGCGCGGGTATTACTACCAGCTCTATACCGGAGCGTTTGAGCTGGAGTAGTTCGGCCCGCCGAGATGGCCGATTTGCCGCTCATTCGTCGGGCATGACCCTAAGGTCAATACCCTCCTCTTTCGAGGCAAATCGACTCATCTCAACGACCCAAACACAATGCGCCGCAACGAATAAAGCCTCCGCAGCCACACGAGCTGCGGAGGCTTTTTTCATGCCGGCCGGAAACCGTATCCCACTTTTCGGGCCCAGAATGGGATGCCGTTTCCCGCTGGGTCCCCTCCGGGAAACGGCACCCCATTTCAAGGGCGTAAACCGGGATGTAGTTTCCCCTAACGGCACCTTTGGGAAGCCGCATCCCACTCTAGACGCACAAAACGGGATGAGCTTTCCCATGGTGATCCAAGACCAGAAGCATGTCCGATAGCGCGGCCAGGTCAAGAACAACAAGGCAAGCGTCACGCCAATTTGGACGAGCGTCTGCTGCAGTTTGAGGCTGCTGGCCCATATGGTAGAGTTAACCACCCATGAATTTCAGCACACTGCGTGCTACCTGTTCTTTTGTCATTTAGGGGAGTGAACTTGTGAATACTTCTGTCGCCAAGAAGGCCGGCCAGGCGGTGCGCCTGCTCATGATGGTGCTCACGGCAGTTCTCATCTTCTTCTTCATCAATGTTATGCTGCTCGTCTCCGATATCCAGGGCACGGCGCGCGTGGTCAACTACGCCGGTCTGGTTCGCGGTACCACGCAGCGAATCGTTAAGCTCGAGGACGCGGGCCAGCCTCAAGATGACCTGCTTAAAGCCGTGGATTCATACATCAACGGTTTGCGTTACGGAAGTGACGACCTCAACCTCGTCCGTCTCGACGACGATGAGTATCAGGCAAAAATGACCGAGCTTGCAAATTATTTTGATGAGCTTTGCACCGAGATCATCCGCGTGCGCGAAGTCGGCTATGAGAACACCGACATCATCTCCATGAGCGAGGAGTTCTTTGGCATTTGCGACGATGCTACGCGACTCGCAGAGGACTACTCTCAGGAGAAGGCGTCGGCGCTCAACTATCTCGAGGGCCTGGTGATCATCGACATCATGGGCTTGGTGGCGACCTTTGCGGTCGAACTTGTTCGCGCGGTGCGAACTGCCGCGCTCAATCGCGAACTGCAGAGCAAAGTCTATCTCGACGAAGCCACAGGACTGCCCAACAAGAACAAGTGCGAGGAGGTCTTGGGGCAGGAGCAGCCTGTCTCCGCGGAGGCGCCCGTTGCGGTGTGCGTCTTCGACCTTAACAATCTGCATACGGTCAATAACAGCTTCGGCCACGAGAAGGGCGACGAATACATCCGTTCTTTTGCCCAGCAGCTGGGGCGCGTGGCGTCGGAGACCTGCTTTGTGGGCCGCGACGGCGGCGATGAGTTTATCGCGGTACTGCGGGATGCCGACCGAGCCGCTGTGGAATCTTGTCTCGCTCGGATTCGCGCGAACGTGAACGAGTATTCCGAAGTCCACCCCGATATGCCCATCAGCTACGCGGTGGGCTATGCGCTTTCCAGTGATTTTGATGAACCGCCTACGATACGTGAGCTCTTTTCTCAGGCCGACAAAAACATGTACGTCGATAAGAACCGCGTAAAGGCAGCCGAGACAGCCGACCCGCAACGCGAGGACCGCTAAACCCGTCCCAAATGAGCTAGTTGAGGAGTTGGGCCATGGCGTTGACGAATTTTTGGACTTGGAGGGTGGGCTCGAGCGGGTAGTGCAGAAAGACCGGCACCTCTCGCCCGCATAGAAACGGCACGCCCACAAAGGCCGGGTGTACCCCCGACCATGCGCCGCAGGTGAGCACCGCGTCGCCCTTTTCCTCGGCTTCGTTAAAGAGCGCAAAGTCAAAGCTGTCCACGTCGATCACGTCTACGCCGCCGTCTGCCAAAAGATCGATACGCAGACTGTCCATAGCGTCGTTGCCGTGACGGAGCACGCGCAGGCGCATGCCCTCCAGGTCAGCAACCGTGATACGCGTCTTGCGCGCAAGCGGGCTCGTGCGCGGCACGTCGATATAAAACGGCACGTTGACGATGCGGAGCCTTTGGCATGCGTCGCCCCAGCGTGGGGTCGAAAAGCTCGACTGCACCACATCGACCTCGCGGCCCAAGCTGCGCATGACGGTCTCGCGCTCGTCGTAGAGGTCGCTTACCGGCACGATCTCAAATCGCAGCGACGGTTCCAGATCATGGATGCCCGACCACATCGACAGCGTTTGGCGCCCCGGGCACATCATCGACACACCCAGACGCACGGCACCGCCCTCGCCCGCCGCGCGTCGGGCGCGGCGCAGCGCGTCCTCGGACTGCCGCATGATCGAGCGCGCGTCGTCCACCAGCAGTGCGCCGGCCGGCGTCACCTTGACGCCCGAGTGCGAGCGTTCGAACAGTGTGATGCCGAACTCGGCCTCGAAGCCCGACACCTGCTTGACGAGCGCCGGAGTCGACACGCGCAATTTTGCCGCCGCGCGCGAGAAGCTTCCCAGCTCCGCGGCGGCCGATATGGCCTCGAGTCGTCGATCGTACACGTCAATCTCCTGTTTCCAGACGCATGGCAATGAACTGCCGAAGGGGGTTGTTTTGGAAGGTCACACACTCAATTAAAGGCGCATCGTCTTGCAAGCTATAAACCTACGGTTAACGCCATTCTAACAAATATGCAATTCACCTGCGCAAATGCAAAGCATACGATAACCAGCGAAAACCACGTGGGTCGGTTAATGGGAGCGACCCACAGGGAGGCACAAGAAGACAAGAAGGGAAGTTCCTATGAGCAACTGGCTTAAGCTCGAGGGCGATGTCTGCGCCGTAACCGGAGCACTCGGCGGTATGGGCGCCGAGATCTGCCGCGAGTTCGCCCGCAATGGCGCCAACGTCGTCATGCTCGACCTGGACGAGGAGAAGGTCAAGGCCGCTGCCGCCGACCTCGCTGCCGAGTTTGGCATCCACGCCGAGGGCTACAAGATGAACGCCACCGACGAGGCCGAGGTTCAGGCCGCCGTCGACGCCACCATCGCCGACTTCGGCCGCGTCGACGTTCTCGTCAACACCGCCGGCATCCTGCGCTTCGCCGCCATGGAGGACCTGCCGCTGAGCGACTGGGAGCAGGTGCTCAACGTCAACCTCACCGGTTACTTCATCACCTCGCAGCGCTTTGGTCGCGAGATGATCAAGGCCGGCCAGGGTCGTCTGGTGCACATCTCGACCGTTGCCAGCCACTCCCCCGAGACGTTCTCGGGCGTGTACAGCTCCACCAAGGCGGGCGTCAACATGATGTCCAAGATGCTCGCCGCCGAGTGGGGCCCCTACAGCGTCCGCTCCAACTGCGTCGAGCCCTGCTTCGTTAAGACCCCGATGTCGGCCAACTTCTACGCCGACCCCGAGGTCGAGAAGAGCCGCAGCCGCCTGATCGCCACGCGCCGCATCGGCGAGGTCAGCGATATCGCCAACGCCGTCATGTTCCTGGCATCCAAGCGCTCGGACTTTACCACCGGCGATGCCATCAAGGTCGACGGCGGCTTCTCCAACATGATGGGCGACCTTACCGCCAAGCCCGGCGGCCGTCGCGTCTATGCCGACAACTACCTTAAGAACAAGGGTGTCGAACTCTGGTCCGATGAGTCCGGCGTTGCCAAGCCGACTGACCAGTAAACCAACCTGACAGGGAGGACCCGCGGACACGCCCGTTCCTCCCCCGTATCGATTAGAAAGAGTCCAATGGCTTCCACCAACTCCAACAAGGGTCGCGCCGTCGTGCTTTCCGCCGCGTGCGTCACCATGTTCTTCATTAGCTCCATCGCGCTGTATTCCGTCGTAAGCAAGAACCTGCTCGCCGTCTACCCCGAGTGGTCCAGCGCCCTTACCTGGGCCTTCCCGGTCTTTCAGACCATCATGGCCGTGACGGGCATCTTCGCCGGCCGCATCTCCGATAAAATCGGCCCGCGCAACGTCGTGATCGCCGCCGCCGTGTGCTACGGCCTGGGCTGGTTCATGTCCGGCACCGTCACCGAGCCGTGGCAGTTCTACCTGTGGTTCTCGCTCGTCGCCGCCATCGGCAACGGTCTGGGCTACAACCCCGCGCTCACCACCGGCCAAAAGTGGTTCATCGACAAGAAGGGTCTCGCCTCCGGCATCACCCTGGCCGCTTCGACCGCCGGCCCCGCTGTACTGTCCCCGGTGCTCGCCTCGCTGCTCATCCCGAGCCTAGGCATCTTCGGCGCCCTTAAGGCGCTCGGCGTCATCTTCTTTGTGACGATCGCCGCCTCCGCCCTGTTCCTGAAGGCCCCCGAGGCCGGTTGGCTGCCCGAGGGCTTCGAGGCCCCCAAGGGCGGCGCGCACGCCGGCACCTTCGGTGACCTCAACCCGGGCGAGATGGTCAAGACCCCGCGCTTCTGGGTCCTCATCGTCACCTTCGCCTTTGCCGCCACCGCGGGCACCCTGCTCGTGGGCAAGGTTGCCTCCATCGCCGCCGTCCAGCTCTTCGCCGACCCCACGAGCGCCGCGGCCGTCGCCCTCGGCGGTGTGGTGGTCTCCGTCAACACCTGCGCCAACTTGGTTGGCCGCCTGTCCTTTGGCCAGATCATCGACAAGCTCGGCGCCTATAAGTCGCTGCTCATCAGCCTTGTCGTCACCATCATCGCACTCGTCATCATGTCGATGAGCTTTACGCAGAGCATGTTCTTTGTGGCGCTCGCCCTGCTCGGCTTTAGCTTTGGCGCTCTGCTCGTCATCTACCCGCCGCTCACCGGTGGCGCCTTTGGCACCAGCAACATCGGCGTCAACTACGGCATCATGTTTTTGGGCTACGCCGCTTCCACCTGGATCAGCCAGCCCATCACCGCCGTGCTGTATCACGCCGAGGCCGGCAGCGCCGCCTACCAGCAGTCCTTCTACGGCGCCATCGTGATCGCCGCCATCGCCGTCGTGCTCACCGTCTACATGATGGTCTCCGACAGCAAGAAGAAGTCCGCCTAGTTTTACCGATGCGACAAAGGGACAGCCCCTTTGTCGCATTCCACCGGCCACCAGTATTAAGGAGTCGAAATGTCTGAGCTCAACCCCGTCCGCATTGCCGTTATCGGCGCCGGCGCCATGGGCCGCAACCACATCCGCTTTGTCACCGAGGAGCCCGAGGCCGAGCTCGTCGCCATCGCCGACGCCTTTGAGGGCGCCCGCGCCACGGCCGAGGCCGCCGGCGTGCCGTTTTACACCGATCCCGCCCAGATGATGGACGAGGTCAAGCCCGAGGCCGTCATTATCGCCACCCCCAACGACCTGCACCTGGGCGTTGCTCGCGAGGCCATCAAGCGCAACATCGTGCCGCTGGTCGAGAAGCCGATCTCCAACGACCTCGAGGATGCCCAGGCCTTTGCCGCCGAGGCTGAGACCGCCGGCGTGCCCGTGCTCGTGGGCCAGCACCGTCGCCACAATCCCTTCGTCAACAAAGCCAAGGAGATCATCGAGTCCGGCGAGCTGGGCAAGCTCACCGTGTCGAGCTTCCACTACATGATCTATAAGAATGACGAGTACTTCGACGTCGAGTGGCGCCGCAAGAAGGGTGCCGGCCCGATCCTGGTCAACCTGGTGCACGACGTCGACCTGCTCCGCTACCTGCTGGGCGAGCCCGTTGCCGTCCAGGGCATGCAGTCCAGCGCCGCCCGCGGTTTTGAGACCGAGGACTCCGCCGTGGTCAACGTCCGTTTTGCCGATGGCGCGCTTGCGAGCATGACCATCTCCGACGCCACCGCCAGCCCCTGGAACTGGGAGGCCACCGCTCGCGAGGATCCGCAGTACCGCCCCTTCGACGCCGACGCCTACTTTATTGGCGGCACCAAGGGTGCCCTTTCGCTGCCCCGCCTGCACCAGTTCTCCTACGACGGCGCCTCCAACTGGCACAAGCCGCTGCAGATGGAGATCCCGGCCGTGGACCCGGCGCTGCCGCACAAGATGCAGCTCAAGCACTTTGTGAAGGTCGTTCGCCGCGAGGTCGAGCCCGTCGTGACCCCCGCCGACAACGTTAAGACGCTCACGCTTCTCAACGCCATCAAGGAGGCCGCCGAGACCGGCCAGCTCGTCGAGCTGTAATGCCTTAAGAGCGGCCGCGGCAGAAACCCCATGCCGAACCCCTCGGTCCGCCACAAATATGCCCCTCTTCTTTGCCCCGCGAGCAGCCTCCTGCCCGTGGGGCTTTTTGCTACCTTGCCGACGATTTTTCTGGGGCGGGGGCTATTTTGCACCTCGGCTTGATTCGTTCGCCACGAAATGGGCCTATCTACTACGTTTAACCGATTACCCTCAACCATGCCAAATTTCGCGAAGAAAAACCGCAGGTAGACGGCTTGCGTATTTTCGGAAAACCGGGGGATGGTCGACCCATACGGTTCAAACGTAGTAGATAGACCGTTTTCGTGGCGCGGCCTCAAAACAGTCTTTTGGGACGGGTGGTATCCTTGGTAGCCCTGTGCCGCAAACGCACCTTAAACGCAAGGAGTCTCATGGATCTTATCGCCCAGCTCGCCCGCGAGCTCAACCTTAAGGCCGCCAACGTCGGGGCGGCCGTCAAGCTCATCGACGAGGGCAACACCATCCCCTTTATCTCGCGCTACCGCAAGGAAGCCACGGGCGGCATGGACGACGTCGCCCTTCGCGCACTCGACGAGCGCCTGTCCTACCTGCGCAATCTTGAGCAGCGCAAAGAGGACGTCATCCTGCTCATCGACGCCCAGGGCAAACTCACGCCCGAGCTCGAGCAGCAGATTCGCGAGGCCACGCAGCTCCAGCGCGTCGAGGACCTCTACAAGCCCTACCGCAAAAAGCGCATGACCCGCGCGCAGAAGGCCCGCGAGGCCGGCCTGGAGCCGCTCGCCAATATGATCATCATGCAGGCCTCGGCCAAGGGCAGCGCACTCGACGCTGCCGCGGCATACGTCAACGAGGAGGCCGGCTTCGACACGCCCGAGAAGGCACTCGCCGGCGCCGCCGACATCGTTGCCGAGACGGCAGCCGAGGATCCCGAGAACGTCGCCGACCTGCGCGCCTTTACGCAAAACACCGCCGATATCGTCGTCGAGGCTACCGACCCCGCGGAGAAGACTCCCTACGAGCCCTACTACAACTTCGACGAGCCGCTGCGTCGCATCCCCAACCACCGCGTGCTGGCCATCGATCGAGGCGAGCGCGAGGGCAAGCTCCGCGTGCGCGTGAACGTCGACGGCGCCGCCGCCACGGCGCGCCTCGGCAGCCGCTGGCCCCGACGCCAGGGCGTCTTCGCTCCCGTCTTTGACGCCGCTATCGCCGACGGCTACAAGCGCCTCATGGCCCCCTCGCTGGAGCGCGAGGCCCGCGCTAAACTCACCGTCCGCGCCCAGACCGAGGCCATCAACGTCTTTGCCAAGAATCTCGAGGGCCTGCTCTCGGCACGCCCCGTCCGTGGCGCCCGCGTACTCGCGCTCGACCCGGGCTACCGCACTGGCTGCAAGGTCGCCGTCATGGACGAGACCGGCAAGCTGCTCGACCACGGCGTGGTCTACCCCACCAAGCCGCGCCACGACGTCGCCGGCACCAAGCGCGAGCTCGCCCGCCTCGTCAAGAAGGACGGCGTCAACACCATCGTCATCGGCAACGGCACCGCCAGCCGCGAGACCGAAGAAGTCGTCTCGGAGTTCATTACCGAGCAGGCGCCCAGCCTTCGCTACACCATCGTCAACGAAGCCGGCGCGTCGGTGTACTCCGCCTCCGAACTCGCAAGCCAGGAGTATCCCGACCTGGACGTCACCGTGCGCGGCGCCATGAGCCTGGGCCGCCGTCTGCAAGACCCGCTGGCAGAGCTCGTCAAGATTCCGCCCCAGTCCATCGGCGTTGGCCAGTACCAGCACGACCTTGACCAGGCAGAGCTTTCGCGCACCCTGGGCCACGTGGTGGAGGACGTCGTCAACCGCGTGGGCGTCGACGTAAACACCGCGAGCGCGAGCCTGCTGGGATACGTATCGGGCATCACGCCGAGCGTGGCCAAGAGCATCGTGGCCTACCGCGAGGAAAACGGCGCCTTTACCGATCGCCGCCAGCTCAAGAAGGTCCCCAAGCTGGGACCCAAGGCATATCTCAACGCCGCGGGCTTCCTGCGCATCAGCGGCGGCAGGAACCCGCTCGACGCGACAAGCGTCCACCCCGAGAGCTACGAGGTGGCCACGTCCGTCTTGGAGCGCGCCGGTGTGGCGACCAGTGAACTCAGCCGCGGCGGCGTGCCCGACATCGAGCGCCGTCTGGGCAGTATCTCGACGCTGGCTAGCGATCTGAACTGCGGCACCCTCACGCTCATCGACATTGTCAACGAGCTCAAAAAGCCCGGCCGCGACCCGCGCGACGACGCGCCCGAGGTGGTCTTTAGCCGCTCAGCGCTTTCCATCGACGACCTGGAACCTGGCATGGAGCTCAAGGGCACGGTGCGCAACGTCGTCGACTTTGGCGCCTTCGTCGACGTGGGCGTGCACCAGGACGGCCTCGTGCACATCTCCAAGCTGGCCAACCGCTTCGTCAAGCACCCGAGCGACGTGGTGCGTGTCGGCGACACGGTGAAGGTGTGGGTCGAAAAAGTCGATCGCGACCGCAAGAAGATCTCGCTCACCATGGTGCAGGGGAAGTAAACCGCCTAAAGCAAGGGTCCCCCCTCTCGCGACGTGCAGAATCGCGAGTATTCTGCAAATTCCGCCGTTCCGGATGCCCCTCAGAGGCAATAAAGTCACAAACAGCCCCCGTTTTAGCGTCGTCAGAGCCAAAACGGGGGCTGTTCCGTGCTTTATCTAGCTGGTAAAAGCCTTTACCTTGCTGAATACTCTCAATTTTGCACGGCGCAGGCGGGGGTACCTTTGTCCACGGCAGAATATGGAAGCCAATCACCAGCCTACCGGCAAGTTCGTGTCGGCAGCCCCGGCCTTTCCTTTGCCTAGCGCGACCCTCGCAAAGCGCGTGAACGATAGGGAAAGGAAAGGCCGGGGCGAACAACTCGCAGCGCAGCCAGTGTTCGCGTTACGGCAGGATATGGAAACCGAGCGAGGCGATATCCTTGGCAAAGCCGCGGACGGTATCGAGCGAGACCTCGTACGGATCACGGCCGATGTTCTTGCGCTTGGCCAGGATGCTGTTGGGCACCGTGATGATCTGGCAACCGCAGGCTTCGGCCTGGTAGATGTTGATGAGCTCGCGCGTGGATGCCCACAGGACCTCGCAGTTGGGCTTGACGGCGGCCTTCTTGACCGACTCCGTCACAAACGGAATGGGATCGACGCCGGTATCGGCGATACGGCCGGCAAAGAGCGAGATGATGGACGGCGTCTCGGCGTCAACGGCCTCGACCATCTCATCGACCTGCTCGGGCGTAAAGATGGTAGTGACGTTGACCTTGATGCCGTCGGCGGAAAGCTTGCGGACCAGCTCGGCGGTGGACTCGCCCTTGGTGGTCACGCACGGGATCTTGACGTAGACGTTCTCGGCCCAGGTAGCGATCTCGCGCGCCTCGATCTCCATGGTCTCGGCGTCGTCGGCAAAGACCTCAAACGAGACGGACACATCGGTGATGTGGGCCAGGACCTCCTTGGCAAACGCGCGGTAGTCCGTCACGCCGCCCTTCTTCATAAGGGACGGGTTGGTCGTGAAACCCTGAACGTTGCCGTTCTCGTACATGTCGAGCATGCCCTCGAGGTTTGCACCGTCAGCGAACACCTTGATTGCCATCTGCCTGATTCCTTTCGTTAGCATACGGCCGATAAACTGCTAAACACTTTACCTACGTTTATCAAGGCGTGAGCTGCGGTTTTTTATCTTCTCGGCGAACGGTATAAACACCTCAGTGTTTGGATTGATAAATCGATTGAGCATGCAAAAGCAAAGAGTCACAGTTTGAGCAAACGTCAGAACGCGGGATTCATTAGATGAGGCCGAAATGCTGCATCGCTGTGACGGTGCCGTCGTGTGCGACATCGTCGGTCACGTAGTCGGCGACCGCCTTGACCTCGGGCATGGCGTTGCCCATGGCGACAGCCGTCTCGACGGCAGCGAGCATGCCCAAGTCGTTGCCCGAATCACCAAAGCCAAAGGTGCGCGCGTTGCCGGTGCGACCCAGGTATTCCAGCGCTCGCGCCACGCCCACGCCCTTGTCAATGCCCTTGGGGCTCAGCTCGCGATTCTGACCACCGGTATTGCACAGCTCAAACTCGCAATCGATAAAGCCGTCATCGTTGGCTACGCGAGCCAGGTCGCTCGCGACGATGCCTACCTTGCCCACGCGCAGACGGCCGTCGACGCGCATTTCCTCGGCGCTGTGCGCCACAGAAGTGCCGATCAGAGACGACTGCTCAACACCCGCGGGTTCCAGGGCAAAAGTAGCCACGTTGGTCTCGAAAAAGGCCTCAATCCCTGCCGCGGCCATACGGCGTGCAAGCTCCTCGATAACGTCCTCGCCAAAGCAGTCCTCGTGTACCACGCGTCCCTCGACCTCGAGCGTGGCTCCCGCCATGGCAACGATGCCCGCGGGGTCGAGCGCACGCAGGCTATCGGCGATAAGCCACAGGGGGCGGCCCGTGCAGATAAATGCCTTGTGCCCTGCATCGCGCAGTGCACGGAACGCCTCAACCACCGTCTGCGAGGGACGAACCGCCGAAAAGTCCTTATCGGTCATATCGTCGGGATCGAACGACGTCAGCGTGCCGTCCACGTCAAAAAAGAGCACGGCGGAATCGGGGCACGCATCAATCATATGGGTTCCTTTCGAGGATAAGGGCAAACGAAGCATCCATCATATAATGGAGCGACGCAACCAGAGAGGTCACCCATGGAATTTTACGCAAGCTGCCCCGAGGGCTTTGAGTCCGCACTCGCCGATGAGCTTAAACGCCTCGGACTTTCGCATGTCCGCCGCCTGAAAGGCCGCGCTACATTTGAGGGCGAGCTCGAAGAAGGCTACCGCGCCTGTCTGTGGTCGCGCCTGGCGAGCCGCGTGTTCGTGGTACTCGGGCGCTTTGAGGCGCAGGATGCCGATGGGCTGTACGACGGCGTTTACGACATCGCTTGGGAGACCATCATCCGCCCCGGCGCCACCATCGCCATTACCGCCCGCGGCGTGACCGAGCAGCTGCGCAACACGCGCTTCTCGGCCCTGCGCGCCAAGGACGCGCTGTGCGACCGTCTGGCCGAGACCACAGGACGTCGCGCCGATGTCGACGCCGCCGATCCCGACGTTCACCTGCTGCTTTCGCTGCGCCAGCGCCGCGCGAGTATCAGCCTGGACCTTTCGGGCGACCCGCTGTTCAAACGCCTGCCGCCCGCAGCGACCCGCGCCGGCGAGGGTACGCACGTGCTGCGC
>CAJJQF010000010.1:0-48347 GCA_905193815.1 uncultured Collinsella sp.
CCCGCATCGGCGAGCGTGCCCACTGTGCAGCGCACCACGCGCTCCTCAGGCCAGGTCGCCTTGTACACGAGCGCCGCCGGCTCGTCGGAGCTGCGGCCCGCGGCCAAAAGCTCGGCGGAAAGCTCGGCGAGCATACCCGAGCTCAGGAAGATGACCATAGTCGAGCCGCTTTCCGCCATGGTGCGCATGCCCTCGCCCGCGGGCATGGGGGTACGTCCGGAAAGCCGCGTGATCACGACCGACTGGCTGATTCCCGGCAGCGTGTATTCCTGGCGAAGCGCCGCCGCGGCACCGCAAAAGCTCGACACGCCGGGCACCACCTCGTAGTCCACGCCGCGCGCGTCGAGCGCGTCCATCTGCTCCTGGATGGCGCCGTACAGGCACGGGTCGCCCGTGTGCAGGCGCACCACTTCCTCGCCCCGCGCATCTGCCGCGCACATCACGTCGAGCACTTCCTCCAAGGTCATGTGCGCGCTGTCGTAGACGATGCAGGATTCCTTGCACTCAGCGAGCAGCTCGGGGTTCACAAGGCTTCCCGCCCAAACGACCACGTCGGCCGCGCGCAGAAGGCGCGCCCCGCGCAGCGTGATAAGGTCGGCGGCGCCCGAGCCTGCGCCAACGATATGAATCATCCGAGCCTTCCCTTCCCGTTTCTCATCGCAACCGTTTACGCCGCCATTCGCGCAGCGGGCAAAACACGGCGCCTGCGGCGGCAATCGGCACAAATACGCAGGCAGGAGGCGCAATGCCGCCCGCCCTGGCTTTGACACGTTCACAAGTGCCCACTATCATAGTAAAAGTTTCGGCAACGAGCATATGACAATCGGATAAAAGGAAATGACCGGCGCGGCGCCCGCACAGCCCGCGCTGGCTTGCGGAGGGAACCAGGTGGGAATCCTGGGCAAGGGACATTACTGTATAGGACGCGCGGGCGAACCGCCTCGCGCCCCAAGCCAGACTGCTTCGCCTTTTCCTCACGGCATCGCCGTGGCGTTAGCTCCTTGTGAACCCCGAGGGGTGCGCTTTTCTTTCGCTTGTGCCGACAAGCAACTGTCGCCGGGGGACCGGCAAACCGAGGAAAGGAAAAACCATGTCCGACCAGATGTCACGCCGCGGCTTCATGGGCGCCGCAGCAACCGGAGCCGTCGCGCTCGCCGGAGTCGCGCTCGCGGGCTGCTCCAACACCTCCGCGAGTTCCGAAAAATCGAGTGAAAAGGAGAAGGCCGTGAAGCCGGTCATCCTCGTCACGAGCTTCGGCACGAGCTACAACGACTCGCGCCACATCACCATCGGCGCCATCGAAGACGCTATCCGCGAGAAGTACTGGCAGGACTACGACATTCGCCGCGCCTTCACCGCGCAGATCATCATCGACAAGCTGAAGAAGCGCGACGGCATCACGATCGACAACATGACCGAGGCGCTCGACCGCTGCGTGGAAGACGGCGTGAAGGAAATCGTCGTGCAGCCGACGCATCTCATGGGTGGCCTGGAATACACCGACGTGAAAGACGAGCTCGACAAGTACGCCGACAAGTTCGACAAGATCTCGCTCGGCGACCCGCTGCTCACCTCCGACGACGACTACAAGAAGGTGGCCGCAGCCATTAAGGAGAACATGGCGTCCTTCGACGACGGCAAGACGGCGCTGTGCCTCATGGGCCACGGCACCGAAGCCGATTCCAACGCCGACTATGCCAAGATGCAGGAAGTGTTTAAGAACGAGGGCTTGACGCAGTTCTTCGTCGGCACCGTCGAAGCCGAACCGACCTGCGAGGATGTTATCGCCGCCGCGAGCGCCGCAGGCTACAAGAAGGCCGTGCTCGCGCCGTTCATGGTGGTCGCGGGCGACCACGCGAATAACGACATGGCAGACGAGACCGACCCCGACAGCTGGGCTGCGAAGTTCGTGGCCGCCGGCTTCGAAGTGACGTGCCTGCTCCAGGGTCTGGGACAGAACGTCGCGGTCGACGACATCTACGTCTCGCACGTGGACGACGCCATCGCCAAGCTGTAAACTCGCCGCGCACGGGGGCGCCGGTCGCGTCCCCGTGCAACGGGCATGCGCCTTCCCCGACTGACGGCGCATGCCCGTTGCATTCGCATCCCGCCCGCCCACCGCACGGCGCGGGCGGTCGAAGCGATTGAAAGGAACCCCCTCCATGTTGAAGAAAACCCTCGCCTTCGCCCTGTCAGCGGCGCTTTTCGCGTTTTCGCTCGCCGGCTGCGGCGGAAATTCAATCGACAGCGCAAAGGCAAGCGATGCCGATTCCCAGGAAAAGACCGAACAGGCGGCCGATGCGCCCGAGGGCGCAAGCGCTGCCCCCATCACCGCCGACAAGGTGGCCGACGGCACCTATCCGATCACCGTAGATTCCAGCTCGAACATGTTCAGGATTGTGGACGCCCAGCTCATCGTGGAAAACGGCTCCATGCACTGCGTGATGACGCTTTCCGGCACGGGCTACGGCAAGCTCTTCATGGGCACGGGCGACGAGGCTGCCGCCGCGAGCGAGGCCGACTTCATCCCCTATGTGGAAAACGCGGAAGGCAAGTACACCTACGACGTGCCCGTTGAAGCGCTCGACGAGGACACCGCCTGCGCCGCGTGGAGTATTAGAAAAGAGCAGTGGTACGACCGCACGCTCGTGTTCGAATCCGCCGGCGTCGATCTGCGCGCCGACGCACTGAAGTAACGCCATGCGGTCGATTCTTCCCAAGGGGGAAAGCAGGAAGCGTCGCAGCATCGCGGTGCGCGCGATCGCCTGCGTTCTCGTCGCCCTGCTCGCGCTTCCCTTCGCGGGGTGCAGTGCGAGCCCGAACGCGACCGGTGGCACGGCAGGCTCTCAGGAATACACTGTGAGCGTCTCGCTCTCCGGCGGGTCAGGGCGCGCAAGCATCGCCTCACCCACCACAATTGTGAAGGATGGCGACACCTACACCGCGACCATCACCTGGTCGAGTTCGAACTACGACAAGATGACCGTCGACGGCGTAGACTACGCGCCCATAAACGACGGCGGCAACTCCACGTTCGAGATACCCGTCACGCTCGACGAGGACATCGCCGTGTCGGCCGAGACCGTCGCCATGTCGACACCGCACACCATCGACTACACGATCCACTTCGACTCATCCACCATAAAGAAGAAAACGGGCGACGATGCAAGCGGCGACTCCCCTGCGGGAACGGCTTCAAGCGCCGCGGCCGACTTCCACAACGCCGATTTGGGCTGCGGCTGGGAGCCGACGGGGACGCTTCAGCTAGAATACGCCAAGCACTTCACTGTCGACGAGTTCGAAGGCGGCTTGCGGCTTATCTGCGTTTCGAACGGGGAGCGCTTCCTCGTGGTGCCGCAGGATGCGAAGGTACCTGATGGGTTGAGCTCCGACATCGCGGTCATAAGGCGCCCCGCCGACAAGGTGTACCTCGTGTCGTCGGCGACGATGTGCCTGGTCGACGCGCTCGATGCGAACGACAATATCCTCATGTCGGGCACGAAGGCCGACGATTGCTCGGTCGGGGGCTTCAAAAGCGCGCTCGAAAGTGGGGCGATCGCCTACGGCGGCAAGTACAGCGCGCCCGACTACGAGCGAATATCGGCCTCGGGCTGCACGCTCGCCATCGAGAACACCATGATCAACCACACGCCCGATGTGAAGGAAAAGCTGCAGAAGCTCGGGCTCGTCGTGCTCACCGAACAGTCGTCGAGCGAGCCCGAAGCACTCGGGCGCGTCGAGTGGATTAAGCTTTTCGGCGTCCTGTTCGACAAGGAAGACGAGGCCGCGCACCTGTTCAACGAGCAGAAGGCCCGCGTCGAGCAAACGTCGAGGCTCGCGTCGTCAGGTAAAACCGTGGCGTATTTCTACATTAACTCGAACGGGGCCGCCGTCACGCGGCGGGCGGGCGACTACGTGGCGCAGATGATCGAGCTTGCAGGCGGCAGCTACGCGCTCGATGACGCGCAGACGGCGTCGACGTCAGGTTCGTCAGTAACGCTCGAAATGGAGCGCTTCTACGCGACGGCGAAGGATGCCGATATCATCGTCTACAACGGCACCATCGACGAATCGGTTGACACCTTGAAAGACTTCGTAGGCAAAAACGCGCTATTGTCGCAGTTCAAAGCTGTAAAGAACGGCAACGTCTGGGTCACAAGCGCCGACATGTACCAGCAGATGACTTCTACCGCCGACATTATCGACGAGCTGCACGGGGCGTTCACCGGCGATGACGCGAGCGACTTCCATTATCTGAGGAAGCTTGGGTAGCGTCATGAGAAGCCGGCTTTCCATGACATACGACGAATCGGGGCGCGCCGCGCGGTGTCGCGTCGTGACGGCGCTGCTCGCTGTTGCCCTCATCGTGCTCGTCGGGGCCAACCTGTGCATCGGGAGCGTGCTCGTGCCCGCAGACCACATCCCCGGCATCCTTTCGGGCGGCGCGGCCAATTCCATGGAAAGCCAAGTCATCTGGGAGATTCGCCTGCCGCGCGTGCTTTCAGCCGTGCTTCTCGGCGGGGCACTTTCGCTCTCCGGGTTCCTGCTGCAGACGTTTTTCAACAACCCCATCGCCGACCCGTTCATCTTGGGCGTCTCCTCGGGCGCAAAGTTCGTCGTCGCGCTTACGATGATCGTGCTTCTGGGCGCGAACCAGGCCATGTCCTCGCCGGCCATGGTGGCCGCAGCGTTTCTGGGATCGCTTATCACCATCGGCTTCGTGCTCCTCATCGCACGGCGCATAAGTTCCATGGCCATGCTCATCGTGGCGGGCGTCATGGTGGGATACATCTGCTCGGCGGCGACGAACTTTCTCATCGCCTTCGCCGACGACCAGTCCATCGTGAACCTGCACAACTGGTCTTTGGGTAGCTTCTCGGGTTCGAGCTGGGACGACATCGCGGTCATCGCGGTCGTGGTGACCACCGTGAGCGCATGCGTATTCGCGATATCGAAGCCCCTTTCCGCCTTCCAGCTGGGAGAAGCCTACGCGAAAAGCGTCGGCGTGAACGTCGCACGCTTCCGCGTGGTGCTCGTCCTTCTAGCGAGCATGCTCTCCGCCTGCGTGACCGCGTTCGCTGGTCCGGTGTCGTTCGTAGGCATCGCGGTTCCGCATCTCGTGAAGTCGGCGCTGAAGTCGTCGAAGCCCATCCGCGTGATTCCTGCGTGCTTCTTGGGAGGCGCCATCTTCTGCGCGGGTTGCGATTTGATCGCGCGCACGCTGTTCTCTCCCGTCGAGCTTTCCATCAGCGCCGTCACCGCCATCTTCGGTGCGCCGGTGGTTATCGCGCTCATGCTGAAGAAGCGGGTGAGGTAGATGGGGGAATTCGTGCCGCGGCCCAAAACGCTCGGAGGGGAGTCGAACCTCGAAACCCCGGTAAAAACGCAGGCTGACGGAGCGCCGCTTTTCCGCATAAGCGACCTGTCGGCGGGCTACGACAAGAAGGTCGTAGTCGAAGGCGTCGAGCTGGAGGTTCGCGCGGGCGACGTCGTGGCGCTCATCGGGCCGAACGGCTCGGGCAAGTCGACCATCTTGAAAACCATCACACGCCATCTGGTACCGCTTGCCGGCGCGGTCGAGCTCGACGGGCGGGAGATTTCCCGATGGAAGACGGCGGAGTTCGCAAGGAACCTTGCCGTTATGCTGACAAATCGACCCCGGACCGAGCTCCTCACCTGCCGCGATATCGTAGAGGCGGGAAGGCATCCCTACACCGGGCGAATGGGCACACTCTCGCCCGACGACCATAGTCGGGTCGACGAGGCCATGAAAACCGCACATGTGGAAGAGCTCGCCGAGCGCGACTTCATGCAGATAAGCGACGGGCAACGCCAGCGCGTCATGCTCGCACGAGCCATCGCGCAGGATCCGCGTGTGCTCGTGCTCGACGAGCCCACGTCGTATCTCGATATCCGCTACCAGATCGACCTGCTGCGAATACTTCGCCACCTTTCGAAATCGCGGAATGTGGCTGTCATCATGTCCATCCACGAACTCGAGCTCGCGCAGAAAAGCGCCGACAAGGTGATTTGCGTGAAGGACGGCCGGGTCTTCCGCGCCGGCGCACCCGAGGACATATTCACGCGCGAGACGATTGGCGAGCTCTACGGCCTTCAACATGGCACCTTCAACGAGAGCTTCGGCAGCGTGGAAATTGGGCGCCCACACGGCGATGCGCACACGTTCGTCATCGCCGGCGCAGGTACGGGGTCGGCTGTGTTTCGCCAGCTCATCCGGCAGGGCAAGGCGTTCTACGCGGGCGTTCTGCACGAAGGGGACATCGACTGCGAGCTCGCGCGCGACCTAGCGACGGAATGCGTGGCCGAGCGCGCCTTCGAGCCAATCGGGGATAAAACCATAGCCCGCGCCAAAGAGCTCCTCGTCCACTGCGCACGCCTTATCATGTGCCCCGCCGCCTTCGGCACCATAAACGCCCGCAACGCAGAGCTCGTCGAGTTCGCACGCTCGCATGGTATCGAGGTCATGCGAGCGTGCGAAGGCGCATCGGAGGATTCCAATGGATACGCCTAGGCGCGGCCCAAGAAATCGTCCGCATCCCCATCTGACACTATTTCACCGCAACTTAGAAGGTGTCGGCGTATAACGCTTCACCCCAAATTAAATTGATTCGTTGAATAGACACATTACAAATCTTTAGACTTCGTTTAATCTACAAGTGGGTATTATCACACATTAAGCACACGTGAAAGGATATACCCATGTCGCTTACACAGTCAGCAGAGCGTGCAGCGCTTAACAAGCTCATCGATTATCTCGACGACAACCCGCAAGAAAACATCGACAAAATCATGGACCTCGTGAACAAGCTGGTCCCCAATCGCGTATTTCCTGTACAGCGAGAGGCATTCACCAATGTCATCAAGAGCCGCGGCAATTGGTATGATCTGATCATGCGTGTGTTCAGCCTTAATCCCCAGATGCGAACCAAGCTGCTTAAGACCCTCATTGTCGACGCCAACCTGCTTGCTTGGCCAGAGCAGGAAAAGAACCGCGAAAAGTACCAGTGCAACGTTCCGTGGGCCATCCTGCTCGATCCCACGAGCGCCTGCAACCTGCATTGCACGGGCTGCTGGGCCGCTGAGTACGGCTACAAGCAGAATCTCTCGTTCGAAGACATCGACTCTATCGTTACGCAGGGCAAAGAGCTCGGTACGCATATCTACATCTATACCGGCGGCGAGCCGCTCGTCCGCAAGCACGACCTGATCAGAATTTGCGAAAAACATCAGGACTGCGTGTTTCTCTGCTTTACCAACTCCACGCTGATCGACGAGGCCTTCTGCGACGATATGATTCGCGTAGGTAATTTTGTCCCCGCCATCAGCGCCGAGGGCAATGAGCACACCACCGACGCCCGTCGCGGCGAGGGTACCTACGCAAAGATCGAGCACGCAATGAAACTCCTGCGCGAGCGCGACTTGCCATTTGGTATCTCCACCTGTTGGACCAGCGCCAATGCCGATACGGTTGCTACCGAGGAGAACATGGACTGGATGATCGGCGAGGGAGCACTCTTCTGCTGGTACTTCCACTTTATGCCGGTTGGCCGCAATGCAACCTCCGAGCTCATGCCCACGCCCGAGCAGCGCGAGCACATGTATCACTTTATCCGCGAAATGCGTGAGAAGAAGCCGCTGTTTACGCTCGACTTCCAAAACGACGGCGAGTTTGTAGGCGGATGTATCGCCGGCGGCCGCCGCTACCTGCACATCAACGCCGCCGGAGACGTGGAGCCGTGCGTGTTCATCCACTACTCAAACGCCAACATCCACGATGTGAGCTTACTCGACGCGCTGCGCTCTCCCCTCTTTATGAAGTACTACGAGAACATGCCGTTCAACGACAACTACCTCAAGCCATGCCCCATGCTCGAGAATCCCGACGTGCTGCCCAAACTGATCGCCGAGAGTGGCGCAATGAGCACCGACCTAATCGAGAAGGAGTCACCCGAGCAACTGCGCGAAAAGACCCAGGCTGCCGCCGAGGCATGGTCACCTGTCGCCGACCGCATCTGGAACGACTCCGAAGATCCGTTATACGCCAAGCGTCACGAGGACAAGTCGCAGGGCATGGCCGATAGCGACATGCACAAGTTCGAAAAGCAGGGCCGCACGCTCAAAAACGGCGATTAATGCTGTTCTACACGGCAAACGCTCAGAAATGAAGCGGAGCAGTCTCGAGGCTCATCTTCGAGGCTGCTCCGCCTTACCATCAAAACAGTTTTACTAAGTTGCGGTGAAATAGGGACTAGATCGGCCTTCCAATAACCAAAACAATCCCTATTCCACCGCAACTTCTTTAAGTTGTTGAATTATCGATGCTATTCGAAGCGAGATTCCAGACTCGACAGGCCGTTGAGAGTCAGGTCGTTGGCGACCTCAGAGACGCGCTCAATAGGAACCGAGCCGTCAGACAGCGCCCACGTGCGATAGATACCGATAATACCCGACAGCAAAAACGCCAGATAGTAGTCGAACATCTCGTCCTTGAGACCTTGGGGCAGCAGATCGCGCTCGGCAATCTCGTGCTCGAGCGGTGCACGAAGACGAGCCATAAAATCATCGAGCGGAATGTTCTCGATCAGCTGACGATTGAGCACGAGGTTGTTGCACAGCGCCTCGTTAACGGTTTTAAAGAAGGTCGCCGCCGCGCCAAGGGCGCGCTCGTTGGTGTCGCCGTCCATGGAAGCAAGCGTTTTCTCGACCGAGTCGACAATCATCTCCACAACATCGACGGCAATGGCATCGAGCAGGCCGTCAACCGTGCCAAAGTGAACGTAGAAGGTTTTGCGGTCGACATTGGCCTCGCGCGCGATGGCACTCACCGTAATGTCTGCCAGCGGCTTTTCCATGAGCAGGCGCTCGAAAGCAGAAAGGATGGCATTGCGGCTGCGAACGATGCGGCGGTCAAGACGCGGTTTGCTGGTTGCCATGGGCGTGTCCCTTCGATATGCGAGCATTCATCAACAGATGAGAGATAATCTACGTAAGAGGATTATCCCCCATACGGCACAAATATGCCCCGCGTCATGAAGAACGCACGACTGCCCTACTGCGACTTAGGATGCTTCTTCTTATTGAGTGCCGACGGAGATACGCGAATACCATCGCCTGTCTGGCGCACATAGGCTTTATGAGCCGGCTTAGCGGCCCCAGAAGCCTTCTGAGCGTGCTTCTTGGGATCAACGGTAACAGCATTCGTGGGGTGCGGCTTCGCGGCCACAGAGGGCATCTGAGGCGTGCGGCCGAGTTTGCGCATCACGCGATCCCAGCGCGCATGGATGCTCTCGTTGTGGGCGCTCTTAAGGCCCAACAGGGGCGCAGCCAAAATGGTCGGCGCAATGAACGTAATGAGGCGCCACAGCAGATAGCCGGCGGTCGAAGCCGACCCAAAGAAATGACCCAAGAACAATGCAAAGCCACCCTCAGCGCCACCAGTTCCACCGGGCAAGGGGACCGCAGAGCTCAGAAGCTGGACAAAGGCGCTCGCGGCCATGACCGAGAAAAAGTCGACCTCGTGGTGGCCAAAGGCAAGCATCAGGAAATACGGCACCAGATAGAAAAACGCAAGCTGCAGCATGGTGATAAACACGGTGAGCAGCATGGAAGAAAAATGTCCGGCTGAAAGCTTGAACTTCTCGGAGAAGGAGTAGATCTCGCCGTCGACAAACGTGCGCCATCCCTCGATCTTAGTGGCCGAGACACCAATGCGCTCAAGCCAATTGATGATGCAATGGGCAACGCGCGTGACGGTCTTAGGCATGAGCGCGACGGCGAAGATGCCCAGCAAGATGCAGCAGTGCCCCCCAAAGCTAAAGACGCACAGCAGCGTCATGTCGCCATAGCGCTCGGCAAAAAACGGCATGCGAGCAAGCAGCAGGATAGCGCCCCAGGCAACGAGGCCAAACTGATACACGATAAAGCGCGTGAATTGCGTGGCCCCGGCCTCGCCGACATTTTGGCCCGCCTTGGTCAGGCGGTAGATCTGAGCAGGAGTCGAGCCCATCATCATAGGTGTGAGGTTGCCAAAGAAGATGCCGCTCGCCTCGACCGAAATGAGGTCGCGAATGCCGACGGGTGAATTGGGGTCGAGCCAGACAGCGATCGCATAGGCCACAATGCCAAAGAACAGATACATGAACATGCAAAGACACGCGACAAAGAGCCATGACGCCTGGACGCTCGACATTGCGGCCCAGAACTGCCCCATCTGCCCGGTTACCACCAGATAGACGATATAACCCACCAGCACGACGCCGATAAAGATGGCGCCGCGGCGTGCGCTCTTATTGTCATCTCCGCCCGAGGCCTCAACCTCGACCTGGGGCTTAGACGTATGCTGAGAGGACTCCGTCATGAGACTCCTTCTAACAGTCAAAATATCTTGGGTATTGTACCCGCAAGGACCATAGACAGAACGAAAAGCTCTGGTTCAAACGGGAATTGCAGACGGTTGTTTGAAAATAAAAAACCCGGCCTTCCATGGGAAGCCCGGGAATCAAATGCGTGGTAGCCCGTACCAGATTCGAACTGGTGATCTCCGCCTTGAGAGGGCGGCGTCCTAAACCGCTAGACGAACGGGCCACATGACATCTGCACTGCCGTGCTGCGAGGAAATATATTACGGGACAAAAAACGTCAGCGCAAGAAGAAATTCCAAATTGCCGAAAAAATGTCGGCAGGTTATGGAACACGCAGGTAAACTGGGTAGCTAATTCAAGTTGAGATGGACCAAAAGAGCTTCGCGGTCGTTGGGAATATTGTCTTCGATCACGGCGTCGAGGGCGGAGTTGAGAAGCTGACCCAGTTCCGGCCCGGGCTTGACTCCGGCACGGATCAGGTCGCCGCCGTTGATGGCGAGCATCTTGAGCGTATAGGGCTCCCCTGCCTTCAGCAGCTCGTGCGCCATCGCGCGCATCTCCTCAATCGTCTCAACGTAATAGAAGCAAGACGGGGCCTTGCCGAGCGTATCGGCACGCTTAAGGTCCATGAGCTCGTCCATCAGACGCGGCGTGTCGACGCCCTCGCCCGAAAGCGCGCGCATCATATTGAGCAGGCAGGATCGCTCGGGGCGCAGCGGCTTATCGTGATATTTGATGAGCAGGCACACGTCGCGCACCAAGTCGTGCGAGAGTGCCAGGCGATCCATAATGACGCGCGCTTTCTTGGCGCCGAGCTCGGGATGACCGTAGAAGTGTCCGCTGCCGGCGTGATCGACCGTAAAGCACTCGGGCTTGGAGACATCGTGCAAAAACGCCGCCCACATAAGGCTCGACGATGGCGCGACGCCGTCGCACAGCGCCAGCTCCCCTGCCACCGTCAGCACACGGGCGATATGCTCGTAGACGTTAAACGCATGATAGACACTTCGCTGATCAAACCCGCGACCCGCTGCCAACTCGGGCACAGCGACGCAGATGAGCTCAGGGTAGCGCAACATGGCGTCTCCCCCGTGACCGGTCGAAAGAATGCCCTCGAGCTCAATACCCACACGCTCGCGCGCTACGGCATCGAGCAGCGGCGCGCACTCGGCAAGCGCGCGCTTGGTCTCGGGCTCAATCATAAAGTCAAGGCGGCAGGCAAAGCGCACCGCGCGCAACATGCGCAGTGCATCCTCGTTAAAGCGACGCTTGGGATCGCCGACAGCACGAATCAGCTTGCGCTCCAAGTCACCCTGGCCGTCGTAGCGGTCGACAAGCCCGCGCTCGGGACGCCAGGCCATGGCGTTGACGGTAAAGTCGCGGCGCGCTAGATCGTCCTCGAGCGAGGCGGCACGCTCCACACTCTGGGGATGGCGACCATCGGTGTAAAAGCCATCCAGGCGGTACGTGGTGACCTCGATACGCTCGCCATCGGAAATAGCCGTGATTCCGCCAAATTTAATGCCCGACTCCACGACCGCGATGCCGGCGGTCTCGAGCGCCGCTTTGGACTCCTGCCACAGGCCGCTACAGCACATATCAACATCGTGGCTGGGGCGCCCCATCAGGGCGTCGCGCACCCAACCGCCTACGTACCAAGCCTCAAGACCGGCTGCTTCGAGCGAACGCAGGACGCGCAGGGAGGCATCAGACGGTTGCGTACCGTTGAGAGAAACATTGCACATGCCTATGGCCTCCTGCACTTGCGAGCGTTAATCGATGGTTCTCAAGAAGTCTAACAAGAAACGAGAAAGCGCGCACACGCAATCGCGTCGTCGATTCGATAAAACGAGACAGCAAACGCCACATACGTTCAGCGCACAAAAAACACCCGCCTTGGTAATCCAAAGCGGGTGTTCGGCAACGATGTATCGATGCTGCTAGCAGACCTGGCGAACCTCGATGTGCTTCTTATATTCGTCCACCTTGGCAAAATCGCCCAGACCGGGGCACTCGACCACGTTGGCGCCGGTGGCCATCGAAAGACGCAAAGCATCCTCAACACGCTCGGGGGCGTCGTGCCACACGGACAGGAAGGCAGCGAGCGAGGAATCGCCGGCACACACCGTCGACAGCAGCTTGACGTCGAAGGTGCGGTTGGCAAACCAGATGTGCTCGCCGTTGGAGAAGTAAGCACCGGCGCCACCGAGGGTCAGCAGCACGTTCTTGGCGCCCTTGGCATGCAGCTCGGCCATAGCGCCCTTGACGGACTCATCGTCGCCACCGCTCACCTTGATGCCAAAGATGTCGAGCAGCTCGTCGTCATTGGGCTTGATCAGCAGCGGCTCCATGGCAATGAGGTCTGCCAGCTGATGGCTCGAGATATCGAGCACGAACTCGGCCCCCTTGGCCTTTACACGGCGCAGGACCTCGGCCAAGAAGCCCTCGGAAGTGTTAGGAGGCAGCGAGCCGCTAATGACCAGGCAGGTCATGTCATCGAGCGAATCGATAAGCTCAAACATCTCCTGCTCGTTGGCCTCGTTGATGGCGGCACCGGCGTTGACCATGTTGTACTCGGTGTCGGGGCCGGCATTGAGGAACACGTTGACGCGCGTGATGCCGTCGGTCCACACGGGCTTGACGGGCACGCCCAGGGCCTCGGCGCCCTTGACGATAAACTCGCCCGAGAAGCCAGCGAAGAAGCCCAGAATCGTGGTGTCGACACCGTAGTGATCGAGAGTGAACGAGACGTTAAGACCCTTGCCGTTGGGCGTGTAGACCGCGTTGCGGGTACGCGTGACAGTGTTGGCAGCAAGGCCGTCGCAGGCGATGTTGTAGTCAATGGCGGGATTTGCAGTGAGCGTGTAAATCATGAATGTTCCTTTCACGAAGCAACGTGTTAATGAAAGTATATTCCACGCATCGGTAAAAGGCTAGGACAACTCGGTGAACGGTGTGGAAGCGATGAAGTACGGCAGGACATCTCCACCCCCATGAAGAAACAAAAAAGCGCCCCGGCCGAAACCGGGGCGCCGCATGCGCACGAATATGTCGCGTTTCGATTACTGACGATCGAGCTTGCGGACAGCAACGCGCTTGCTGTACTCGTCGACGTGACCAAAGTCGCCAATGCCGACGGACTCGGCAACGTTGGCGCCGGTGGCCATAGCGAGCTTCATGGCCTCCTCGACGTTGTCGCGATCCCTGTACCACTTGTGCAGGAACGCAGCGAGGGTGCAGTCGCCGGCGCAGACGGAAGAAACCAGCTTGATGTTGAACTCACGCTTGGCGTACCAGATGTCCTCGCCGTTGGAGAAGTAAGCGTCGCCGCGGCTACCACGGGTGAGCAGCACGTTCTGAACGCCAGCGTCGTGAGCCATCTTCATGGCAACGCGAACCTCGTCGTCGGTGTCGACCGGCACGCCGAAGATGGCCTTCATCTCGTGATGGTTCGGCTTGATGAGCAGCGGCTTCTTGTGAGCGAGCTCCTTGAGCTTGTCGGAGGACAGGTCCAGGACGACGTCGGCGCCACGAGCCTGAGCGTGCTCCATGACCTGAGCCAGGAAGTCAGGCGTAGCTTTGGGAGGCACGGAGCCGGAAACGATCAGGCACTCGAGATCGCCCGCGGTGTCCAGGATGTTGTAGAGCTCCTCCTGGTGCTGCGGCGTGATCGGAGCACCCGGGTTCAGGATGCCGTACTCGTGCTGGCCATCGTTGACGTAGGTGTTAATGCGCGTGATACCGTCGGTCCAGACCGGGCGGCAGAGGCAACCCAGGTTCATGACCTCCTCGACGATGAACTTGCCCGTGAAGCCAGCGAAGAAGCCGAGCGCGACGGTGTCGACGCCCATCTTCTTAAAGGCGAAGGACACGTCGAGGCCCTTGCCGTTAGCCGTGTAGCTGGCCGAGCCGGTGCGGACGTTCTCGTCGGGCTCGAGCGGAGAGCTCGAAACCGTCATGTCGACAGCCGGGTTAGCGGTTAGCGTGTAGAACATTTACAGTACCCCCTGTATATGTGAGGGCCGCGTGGCCGGCCCATTCCAACCACGCGGTTACCTCTGATACCAAATTAGCGAGCTGCGGACTCGAGCAGTGCCTTGACCTCGGCGGCGGTGTTGCAGGCGAGCGCCTTCTCGGCGAGCTCGTCGCACTCGGCCTTGGTCCACTGGCTGATGGTCTTGCGGGCGCGCAGGATCGACGGAGCGCTCATCGAGAACTCCTCCAGGCCCCAGCTGATCAGCAGCGGCTCGAGCAGCGGATCGGCAGCGGCCTCGCCGCACATACCGACCATGATGCCGGCCTTCACGCCGCTCTCGATGATGTTCTTGAGCGAGCGGAGCACGGCGGGATAGTACACCTGGTACAGGTTGGAGATGGTGTCGTTGCCACGGTCGGCGCACATGGTGTAGCCGATCAGGTCGTTGGTGCCGATGGAGAAGAAGTCGGCGACCTCGGCAAGACGGTCTGCGAGCAGCGAAGCGGCGGGCGTCTCGACCATAATGCCGACCTCGATGTTCTCGTTGAACTTTCGACCCTCTTCGGTCAGCTCGGCCTTGCACTGCTCGACGAGCTCCTTGACAGCCAAGACCTCCTCGACGCAGGTGACGAGCGGGATCATGATCTTGACGTCACCGAAGGCGCTAGCGCGCAGCAGAGCGCGGAGCTGGACCTTGTACTGGTCGGGATTGGCCAGGCAGTAACGCACGGCGCGGAAGCCCATGAAGGGGTTATCTTCCTTGACCATGTGCAGATACGGAATCTCCTTGTCGCCGCCCACATCGAGCGTGCGGATGATGACCGGAGCACCTTTGAGCGCGCTGGCGACCTTACGGTAGGCGTTGAACTGCTCCTCCTCGGAAGGAAGCTCAGCAGAGTCCATGAACAGGAACTCGGAGCGGAACAGACCGATGGCCTCGGCGTCGTGATCGAGCGCGTTGGGCACGTCATCGGGGTTACCGATGTTGCAGGCGATGATCTTCTTGATGCCATCGGCAGTCACGGACGGCTTGCCACGGAAGGCCTCGAGGGCTGCCTTCTCGGCAGCGAAGGCCTCGGCCTTGGCGGTGTAGGCAGCGAGCGTCTCCTCGTCGGGATCGGCCTCAACGATACCCTTGCCACCGTCGACGACAACGGTCATACCGTTGCGCAGCGCGGTGCAGCTGTTGGAAACCGAAAGGACAGCCGGGATCTCAAGGGCGCGCGCAATAATCGCGGAATGCGACGTGCGGCCACCGGTCTCGGTGACGATACCGGCAACGTGGGCCTTATCGATCGTGGCGGTCATGGACGGCGTGAGGTCGTGCACGACAACGACAGTGTTCTCGGGCAGGACGGAGAGGTCGACGACCTCCTTGCCCAGCAGCTCGGCCAGAATACCGGTGCGGATGTCGGCGATGTCGGCCGCGCGCAGACGGAACATCTCGTCGTCCATAGACAGGAACATGTTCTCGAACATGGTCGAGGTGTCCATGAGCGCCTGCTCGGCGCAGGTACCGCCGTCAATGGCGGCGTTGATGGCGTCGGTCATGCCCGGGTCCTGAGCCAAGACAATGTGTCCGCTCATGATCTCGGCCTCGGCCTCGCCCACCGTCTCCTTCATGTGGTCGGCCTGAGCCTGGGTCTTCTCGCAGAAGACCGAAAGAGCGGACTGATAGCGCTCCTTCTCTGCTGCCGAATCAGCAACCTCGTGCGGCTCAAACGTCAAGTCGGGATCGACGGCAACCATGACGGTGCCGATACCGATGCCCTCGGAAGCGTTGACTCCCTGATACATTCCCATTCCTCTCTCCGTGTCATGTGATAAAGCGTTTTGCCATATCCATGACAAAAGAGCGCAGCTACCTTACAACAGGTCACTGCGCCCCCAAATATGAACTTAGTTGTTCAACATGCGACCCGTTTGAGTTCTACTCGCCAAGACCGCTCTTGATGAGCTCGATGGCAGCAGCCAGAGCCTCGGCCTCGTCAGCGCCGTCGCACTTGACCTCGACCTCGGTGCCGCAGGGGATACCAGCAGCCATGAGGGCCATCGGGGACTTGCCGTTGACCTCCTTCTCGGGGGTAACGACCGTCACGTCACAGGCATACTTGCCCATGGTGGAGGCGAACAGACCAGCCGGACGCATGTGCAGACCCTGAGGATTAACGAGGGTAGCCTTCTCAGAAACCATAGTTGACTCCTTTTTGTGTTTAACCCCTGTCATACATGTGGCAGGAGTCAGATTCACGACGTTGTTTATATTAACTCACATCAAACGGTTTTTCATTGTGTTTCAGACGAATTATTGGACAGATGTGTTTGTCGTCCGCTTGCTCGCCGGGCAGGGCGATTAAGTTTGCTGCTCTACAGTCCTGCGCAAGACGGAAAGCACATTAAGTGCTCTTCGGCTCGTGCGGAACTCGCGATAAATCTCACAGGCCGCGCACGGGCCCCTGTGGGCGAGCAAGCTGCGGAAACCCAGTCGGACCAGAGTAATGTCGACTGAAAGGAATTCTGGCTGATAACCTGTTCGCGACAAAGACTCGATAGGCAGCCCCCCCTCTATGCCCTTTTGTAAGTTGCGGTGAAATAGGGATTGAATTTGGGGCTGAATCGTTTAAACAGTCCCTATTTCACCGCAACTTATGGGAGGGATAGAAAAAAAGGCGGAGACCCTGGAGAGGGACTCCGCCTTATATACAGGGGGCGATGGTATTCGCGTGTTGCGGGATTAGACCAGGCGGGCGTTGATCGTCTTGGCGATCTCGGCGGCGTCGGTGGAACCCTTGACGGTGGCACGGAAGTCCTCGTCCATGAGCGCCTCGGCGACCTTGGACAAGATCTTGAGGTGCGTGGTGCCGGCCTGGGCACCGGGGATGAGCAGGGCAATAGCCACGTTGACAGGAGCGCCGTCCATGGTGTCCCAACCGGTCACGCCGGACTCGTCCTTGACGACGATCACGGCAGCCTCGGTAATGGCGTCGGACTTGGCATGCGGGATGGCGAAGCCCTCCATCATGCCCGTGGTGCCCTCGGCCTCGCGGGCCAGGAAAGCGTTCATCACGGCGTCGGCGTCGTTTGCGATACCGGCCTTGACGGCTTGGTTGGAAACGAAGCTCAGAGCCTCGTCACGAGAAGCGAAGTCCTCGGCAACAAAGACATTCTCGACCTTCACGAAGTCGGCAGCCTCGGCCTTGGGGGCCTCGACGGCAGCGGCCTTGAGAGCCTCAACCGACTTGGCTGCAGGAGCGGCCTTCTGGTTCTTCTCGAAGTCGTACTTCTTGAAGGCCACGAACAGGATGCCACCGACCACAGCGCCGATGAGGATCGCGAGGACCCAAAGCGGACCGTTCTCGACAACGGGCAGGACCAGGAAGCCACCGTGAGGCGCCGGATCGTGAACGTTGAACATAATGGTCAGGATCGAAGCGATAGAGGAACCGAGCATCATGATGGGCATGACGGGCCAGATGTTCTTGGTCATGAACGGAATGGCGCCCTCGGTGATGTGGGTGCAACCAAGGATGAGGTTGACGACACCGGCGTCATGGTCCTCCTGGCTGAAGTACTTCTTGCCGACAACGACGGCGAAGGTGGTGATCAGCGGCGGAACGATGCAGGCGGCGGAGACGGCAGCCATGAAGTTGGTGCCGAAGTTGTAGGTATCGGTGCCAACACCGGCGGCCAGTGCCTCGGTGAGCATAGCGGTACCGGTAACGTAAGCAGCCTTGTTGACCGGGCCGCCCATGTCAAAGGCGCACATGCAGCCGATGGCAAGACCCAGGACAACGGCGCCAGAGGCGGACAGGCCCTTGAGGAAGTCCATCATGGCGGTGTTGATGGCAGCCATGGGGCCGGAAATGCCGAGCATGACCAGACCGACGATGGCGGTCGAGAACAGCGGGTACAGGAAGGTAGCCTTGAGGCCGTCCAGGTTCTTAGGCAGACCGGCAAAGACCTTCTCGAGCAGCAGGATGACATAACCGGCGAGGAAGCCACCGACGATGCCGCCCAAGAAGCCGAAGCCCACGCCGGCGCCACCGGCGTCGATCATGCCGGTCTCGGCGTTAACAGGCAGGCCCTGGATGGCGATCATACCGGCAACAAAGCCGGGGACGAGCGCCGGGCGCTTGCCGATGGACTCGGCGATGTAGGCGGAAAGCACCGGAACCATGAGGTTCATGGCGATGCCGCCGATGATCTTGAGCATCGCAGCAAAGCTGTTGTAGTCAGACGCCGTCGAATCGAAGGACGTAATGCCCCACAGGAACGAAACGGCGGTCAGAACACCACCGGCAACGACGAAGACCAGCATGTGGCTGACGCCGTTCATGAGGTGCTTGTAGATGATGTGGCCGATGGACTCCTTCTCCTCGACCTCGTCCTCGACATCGGCAGCGGCTGCAACCGAGCTGTCGCCCTTGGCGGCGAGTGCGCGGTCAATCAGCTTACCGGCGGCCTCAACGGACAGGGCCTTGGAAACACCAACGGAAACCATGGGCTTGCCGGCGAAACGCTCAGCCTGGACATCCTTATCGGCTGCGACGACGACGGCCTTGGCACCAGCGATCTCACTCTTGGTGAGCTCGTTCTCGACACCGACCTGGCCATGAGTCTCGACCTTAATGGTCAGACCGCGCTCGGCAGCTGCCTTCTCCAGCGCCTCCTTCGCCATGAAGGTGTGCGCAATGCCGGTCGGGCAACCGGTGGCGGCGATGATGTCAAACTTAGCCATGTGTCCCTCCTTCTTGAGTACAGCGCCCGCGGGCGCTCCCCTACACGCGCTTCAATGCGCGTTTTTCCACAACTGAAAGATACCAACCTACCGTCCGCGTGAGAAGAGACAAGGCGCAATTCTCCGGTGAAAGGTTCTTTCATAACCGTAAACGGTAGATGAAAGTTTACCATCAACACTTGAAAGGGCAAGGTGTATCTTGTAATTGAAAATCCCCCTATACTATGACATTACAAAACGAGTCCGATTTTCATGCCAACCAGGAGCCATCCATGACCGATAGTAGCAAGAGCGCACTTTCCCTCATTAGCACCCACCAGGGATACAGCGAGTCCGAGCAGCGCATTGTCGACTATATATTGGAGCACCAGTCCGAGGCGCCGCGCCTCACGGCAGCTCAGCTCTCGCGAGCCGCCGCCACGTCAGAGGCGACCGTTTCGCGCTTCTGCCGCAAGCTGGGCTTTGGTAGCTTCCGCAGCTTTCAGTTTTCGTTGGCGAGGGATTTGGAAAGCCAGCGCAACGAGGGCCTGACTGACGAGGTCTCGCTCGACAATATGGAGCAGAGCCTCAAGAACATCTTGGCTGCCAAGGTGAGTGAGCTTAATGCGACCATCGACGGGATCGACCACGATACGCTGGCGGCTGTTGTGCATGCCCTTAAGCATGCAGGGGTTATTGAGTTTGCGGCTGTGGGCAATACCAACGCGGTCGCGCTCGATGCGACGTTTAAGTTTTCGCAGCTGGGCCTGCGCTGCATGGCGAGCACCATTAGCGAGACATCAATCGGCTTTGCGCTTACGTTGCGCCCGGGTGACGTTATCGTGCTAATCTCAAACTCTGGCAAATCGCGCCGACTGAATCGCATGGCAAAAGCGGCTCGCGACTGCGGCGCAACCGTGGTCGTCATCAGCAGCGATAGCAAGTCTCCACTTGCGCGCCTCGCCGACTACACCTTTAATACCGTCAATCACGAAGCGTTGCTGACAACGGGTGACTTCGCGTTCTCCAAGATCAGCGCCACGATGATCATCGAAGTCATCTACAACTTCCTGCTGCCCGAGATTAAAGACGCGCGTGAGCATATCAGCTACTACGAGGAGCTCATCCAGCCGGATAAGGTCGTTGAGTAGGTTTTGCAGGGTTCGCTGGCTACCTGGCACAAAACTATGCCGGTTTACTACGATGAAACAGGAATATACGACCACATTGCGTTTTAAAAGAAAACCGCAGGCGTTCTACCTGCGGTTTTCTTTTTGCAATTATTCCTGTGCTCGAGCTATGCCGATTCATCGTAGTAAACCGGCATAGTTTTCTAACAGTCGGGCCAGACAAGCAAGCGGCGGGACAACAATTACCGATATCCCCCCCCAACACCGCCGGCTCATTCTAGCCTCGTGCTTCTTCAAGCATCTGCTTGGCATGCGCCAAGCTCGCCTCCGATTGATCGCCGCTCAACATACGGGCGATCTCGGCGGTACGCGCTTCGCCGGTTACCTCGTCCAAATGCGTCTGGGGAACATCGCCCGGTTCCTTGCTGACGACATAATGCTTGTCGGCCATGACGGCAACCTGCGCCAAGTGGGTTACGACAATCACCTGATGCGTAGCGGCGAGATCTGTCAGCACGCCCGCAAGTGCACGCGCCGTGGAGCCACCGACACCAGCATCGACCTCGTCAAACACCAACGTATCAACACCGTCCGCGTTACCGAGGACAACCTTGCTTGCCAGCATGACGCGGCTGAGCTCGCCGCCCGACGCAATGCGGCGAAGGGGACGTGGCGTCAAGCCGGCACCGCTGCGGTATAGCAGCTCGTAGCTCGAAGGACCAACGGGCGTCCACTCAGCACGGGGAAGATCGCGCGACTCCCAGACGAGCTCGGCACTACCCATCTCCAAGCGCGCCATCTGGCGGCCAACCTCGTGGCAGAAGCGCGGGGCCGCCGTATTGCGAGCGCGCTTAAGTGCCTTGGCAGCGGCAAACAACTCGCGCTCAGCGCTCCCGAGTGCCTCACGCGCCTTTTTGATCTGCTCATCGCCATCATCGACCAGGGACAGCAGCTCTTGCGAGCGATCGCGCATAGCAAAAACATCGTCCATGGTGGGACCCCACTGACGCAACAGGCCCTTGAGGTCGGAATACCGCTCACGCATGCGAGCGAGCTCGCGCGGGTCGAAGGCGACGCCATCGCGATAGGCACGAAGCTCGTTCGCGCAATCCTCAAGGGAGATGCAGGCATCCGAAAGCGCATCGGCAATGTCGCCCAGTTTGCGATCGACGGTAGCCATACGGGAAAGCTCTGCCACGGCGCTGTTCACGGCATCGAGCGCTCCCCCTTCGGAGGCAAGCGATGCATGGGCATCATTGGCCGTGGCAACCAGTACCTCGGCATGTTCGGAGCGCGGCAGCAGTTCCTCGAGTTCCTCATACTCGCCCGGCTTGGGGTCGACCTCGCCGATGCGCTCGAGGGCAAAGCGCGCCTCCTCGACGCGGCTCCCCTGCGCACGCGAGGCCTCTTCGACACGTCGAACCTCCTTGGCGGCAGCACGCGATGCCTTAAAGCAGGCGCGGTACGCATCCAGCGCCTCGAGCGCAGAGCGTCCCGCCCAGGCATCGACCATCGCAACGTGATGCGCCGGGTCGAGCAAGCGCTGATGCTCGTGTTGGCCGCACAGATCCATCATCACGCCAACGCGCTCCGAAAGCTCGCGCACACTGGCGATGCGACCGTCAATCTTCACGCGGCTGCGGCCCTCGGCAGAAAGGCTGCGCTGTACGGTGAACCCCTCCGTGTCGTGCGGCCCGTCGAAGAGTCGCGCCTCGACGCTCGCCAGTGCCTCGCCCTCGCGCACCGTCGACGAATCCGCACGCTCGCCCAAAATAAGCTTGAGGGCCGAGAGCAGCGCGGTCTTGCCGGCACCGGTCTCGCCAGTCAGGACAGTCAGGCCGGCACTCGGCACCAGCGTCGCCTCGCGAATGAGTGCAATGTTAGAAACCTGCAGCTCATCGATCATGACGGACTCCGTAGAATACGCGGCTCACCGAGTTATAGAAGCTCTCGGGGCCATAATCGAGCAGCAGCACATCTCCGGGCCCGCGACGCACAGCCACGCTCTCGACCGTGCCATCGCAGGTAATAAACTGTCCGTCGATGGCGATAGCCGGCACGCTCGGGCGATCATCGGACATAAAGATCTCAACGACATCACTCGGCGAAGTCAAGAAAGCGCGAGCCTGAATGGTATGTGGAGCGATGGGCACGCAGACCATGCCCGTGTAATCGGGGCTCACGATGGGGCCACCGGCGCTGAGCGCGTAACCCGTAGAACCAGTCGCCGTGGACACGACCACACCGTCGCCACGCAGTCGGTCGATATGGTGGCCCGACACCGTGATGTCGAACTCGACCATATCGGACAGCGGACCTCGGGTAAGCGCCATGTCGTTGAGGGCGAACGTGCGCACGACATCCTTCGTACCGTCTTCGCGCACGGACACGATATCCGCAGCGATGGTGGCGCGACGGCTCACATGAAGCTCGCCGGACAGGGCGTCGCTTACGACCTGCAGAATGTCGCGCTCCTCGGGACTCGCAGCAGTTAAAAAGCCCAGGTGACCATAGGAAAGACCGAGGATAGGAATCTCGCGATGGTTGAGGATGCGGGCAGCGCGCAGCAACGTACCGTCACCGCCGAGCGTAATGACCAGATCGGAGCCGTCAATATCAGGCGTGCTTTGAATCTTCGATCGCTGGTCGGCAGCCCATGCGACCTCATAGCCCTGGCGCGTCAGCCAAAGCTCGAGTATCAGGCCGCTCTCGACCGCCTCTTGCTTGTAGTAATTGGGAACCAGAAAGACCTTCATAGCGTTGCAGCTTTCTCGCTCAAAACCGATACCTGGGATTGCAGCTCATCGTCGGTACGTCCGCCGGGGGCACACCTCATGCCGTACAGGAAAAACTCAACGTTGCCCTTGGCACCATGAATGGGTGACACGCACACATCGACCGGGAACAGCCCCTTGGCAGCAAAGAGTTCAACTGCCGCAACGAGTGTATCGCGGCGCACGGTGGGATCGGTCACAATGCCGCCCTCGCCCACCAGCGCCGCCGGAGCTTCAAACTGCGGCTTTACGAGCGTGCAGAATGCACCCGTAGGCACCAGGCACGCCAGTACCGCATCGATAATGTTCGCGATGCTGGTAAACGAGACATCACACACAGCCAGGTCGATGGCGCCGGCATAGCCAAGCTCAGGCAGCTGCGTCACGTTTGTGCGCTCATGCAGCGTCACGCGATCGTCCTGACGCAACGACCAATCGAACTGGGCGCGACCCACGTCCACAGAGACAACGGTCGCAGCTCCGCGCTTGAGCAGGCAATCGGTAAAACCCCCGGTAGAGCAGCCCACATCCAAACAGGCAAGGCCCGTCGGATTGATACCAAACGCATCAAGCGCGCCTTCGAGCTTAAGACCGCCGCGGCCAACATAGGGAATGCGCCCCTTCACGTGCAGCGGCAGCCCAGGCATCACCTTAAGACCCGGCGAAGTCAAGCGCTCACCGCCACTCGAGACCAAGCCGGCCATAAGAGTGCGAAGGGCATCCGCGCGATCGGCGCAGATGCCCTGTGAAATCAGTTCGTCATCAAGACGCACGCGTTTCATGAATGCCATCAACCATTCGTATCCGGAGATGCGGCCTAGCTATCCTGGGATTCGTTTGCCGCATCCTCATCATATTCCTGCTCGAGCTTGTCGGCCTCACGCGGCGTAAGCTCAAACTTGTCGACCATATCGACCGCGCGGGAGCCCAGCTCTATCGCTTCGTCAAACAAATCGAGCGAACGTTCCAAGGAGGTATCCTTGGAACGAACGGTAGCGATGATCTGGTCCAAGCGGTCCGAGATCTCGTCGAAGTTGCGGACGGAACCCTCTGGCATAGCTACTCCTCGACGGAGTCGACAACAGCCTCGGCGGCGTCCGCATCCTCGGCCAGCACGCCGGCCTCAGCCTGGGCAACCGCAACCTTGGCGGCAGCCTCGGCAGCCTGGGCCTCCTCGCGAGCGCGATCTTCGGCCAGCAGCTCTTGGTACAGGTCCTCGCCCGGCAGCTCCTCGCTGCGAGCGATCTTGCCCAGCACGCCGTTGACGAACGACGCGGACTGGTCGGTGCCATAGGCCTTGGCAAGCTCGACGGCCTCGTTGATTACGATGGCGTCCGAGACCTCCTCGTCGGTGAGGAAACGCATCTCGTAAACGGCGATACGCAGCAGATTGCGGTCGGCGCCGGGCATGCGCATAAGATCCCAGTTCTTGGCAACGGAGCGCAGAGCGCAGTCGATGCGATCGATATGCTCATAGGCACCGCGGCACAGCTCCAGCGCATAGGGATCGAGGGGACCCTTCGAGATCAGGAAATCACCCTCGAGGACGCGCTCGAGCGGGCTGTCCGTGGCCTCGGCCTGGAACAGCAGCTGCAGCGCCTGACTGCGGGCAAGCGTACGCCCGCGATAAACCTTAAGGCTCAAAGGTTACTCCTTGGGGAAAACGAGACCGTCGATGCAAACGTCAACGCGCTCGACCTCGACGCCCACCTGAGCATCGATGGCGGCGACCACGGCGGCGCGAACGGCCTCGGCGAGTTTCTTGAACGGATAGCCAAAGAACACCACGACACGCACGGTGAGTGCGAGCTTGTCGCCAACGACCTCGGCCTCGACCGCCGGCTCGGAAGCCGGGGCCTTGGACGAAAGCATCATGGAGACAAGGTTGGTGGCAAGGTCCTTGACGCCAACGGAGGCGATGCCCTCGACATCCGACACGGCGCGCGAGACGATGGCGGTCAGAACATCGGGCGAAATGCCGATGCCGTCAATCTTGATTTCCTGGGGCATGAGTCCTCCTAGAAGAGTTGGTTGCTAGACGCGGGAGACGAACTTGCCGTCGCGGGTGTCAACCTTGATGACCTCGCCCTCGTTGAGGTACATGGGGACCTGGATGACAGCGCCGGTGTCGATCGTGGCCGGCTTGGTGGAACCCTGGACGGTGTCGCCCTTAAAGCCCGGGTCGGTCTGGACGATGGTGGTCTCGATGAACATCGGCGGAGTCACGCCCATGAGCTCATCGTCGGCGAAGAGCAGCTGGCAGATGTCGTTCTCGCGCAGCCACTTGGAGTTCTCGCCCACCATGTCCTCGGGAACGGGAACCTGCTCATAGGACTCGTTGTCCATGAAGATGTAGTCGGTGCCATCGTTGTAGAGGTACTGGAACTCACGGGTGGTGAGCATGACGCTCTCGAACTTGGTGCCGGCGTTGCAGGTGTTCTCGACGACGCGGCCGCTCTTGATGTCGCGGGTCTTGTAGCGCACAAACGCGCCGCCCTTGCCCGGCTTGACATGCTGGAACTCGACGATGGTGTAGACCTTGTCCTTAATGCGGAGACCGAGGCCGTTCTTGAAGTCGGCGGTAGAAATGGTAGGCATAGCGACCTTTCTTGTTATGGGCAGAACGCACAAGCGTCCAAATTACATACGACCGAAATTATACACTTGCAGACGGCGCCTGCAGCGAGCGCATAAAAAGAGAACGCGGGGCGTCCGAATTGCTCCGGACGCCCCGCCCCAAAAATCTATCGAAATGGGCTAGCAGTCGATGACGTGCAGGTCGTGCGGGGTCTTGGTGAAGGGCTCGTAGCCGTTCTCGGTGACCACGCCGTAGTCCTCCAGGCGCACGCCGCCCACACCGGGCAGGTAGACGCCGGGCTCCATGGTAATAACCGAGCCGACCTCAATGATGTTCTTGCTACGGTTGAAGTTGGGCAGCTCATGGATGTCGATGCCCACGCCGTGGCCCAGGCCATGGTTGTAGTAATCGCCATAGCCGGCATCGCCGATGATCTTCTTGGAAAGCTTGAAAATGTCGTTGCCCTCGACGCCCGGATGGATGGCGGCGACGCACTCCTCGTGCGTACGGCGCACGAGCGCGTACAGGTCGAGCTGCTCCTGGGTAGGCTCGCCCATCACGACGGTGCGCGTCATGTCGGAACGATAATCGCAGTAGCCCGCGCCGTAATCCATGAGAACGAAATCGCCCTTCTCGATGACACGGTCGCTCGGGACGGCATGCGGGTTGGCGGTGTTGGGACCGCTCGCCACGATGGAGCCGAAGGCAAGGCTGTCGGCGCCGTTGGCGAACATAAAGTTCTCGAGCTCGTTGCGAACCTGCTTCTCGGTCATACCGGGCTTAATATAGCCGAGCATGTGCTGGAAGGCGGCGTCGGTGATCGACTGTGCGTGGCGCATGAGCTCGATCTCCTCGGCATCCTTGATGGCGCGCATCTTGCGGATGTCGTCGTGCATCAACGGCAACATGCAGGCGACGGAGCGATCCTCCAGACCACGCTGGATACCCTGGTAGAAGTTAATCTGCATGTCGTCCTCGACGGCGCAGACACGGCACTTGTTAGCCGCGATCTTGCCGGCGACCCAACCGGGGATGGTGCCCTCGTCCATGTCGTAGACCCAGGGGCTGCCGGCGGGCGTGTTCTCCTCAAAGCTGTTGAGATAGCGCGAGTCGGTGTGGAACAGGCACTGATCGGCCGTAATAAACGCGGCGTGCGGGAACTCGAAGGTGTAGTCGAAGACGCCCTTCACGCCCGTGAGCCAACGGAGGTTGGCCTCGTCGCGCACGACGATGGCGTCGTAGCCGCGCTCGGCCATCAGGGCACGGACACGCTCGATACGACCGGCAGGACCGGCAGCAAACTCAGACATGCAGATTCCTTTCTTGTTGTCCTCATTAAAGCGGGACGGGCCTCGATCGAAAGGCGGATTCGCACGCGATCCGCAACCGATTGAAAACCCGTCCCTCAAAATGATACGAAAGACGATGGAAGTCAATAAATCTTAGAGAAGTTCTTTGCGAGAAGCCAAGTAGGCATGAGCATGGCGCTCAAGAACCTCGTCCTCGACGCTCGTTAGGCGAATGGCGCCGAGCGCCGCGGGCAGCGGCAACATGCTGCGGTTCGAGCGGACAAACTGCTGTCTGCGGAACTCCTCGATATATGCGGCAGGCTCCAGATCGAAGGCAAGCTCCTCGATACCAAAGTCCTCCAGGCAGTCATCGACCTCAAAAACGTAATCGATATCGAAGTCGCAGGCGTCGTGGGCAAGGCGCGCCTCAAAGCGCATGCCCTCGGACAACAGCTGGTAGGCAGGGACCTGCGAAGCGGCATCGCCCAAGCAGACGCGCAGGGTGCGCTCCCCCGTCTTGCCAAAATCGAGCGCATGGCGGGCGCTCGGGTTCGTGGCCATCAGTACGTCCTTACGGGCAGTCTGAGACCATTGAACGGCATTGACGAGCGCGACCTCCTCGCCCGCGAGAATCTCGGGGACGGTCTCGGTAAACTGATTCCAGCGGGACTTGCTGCTCGAAAGCATGGTGCCAACAAGTACCACATAGCCGAGCTTGAGGTCCTCGGGGTCCGCCTCGCGAACAAGGTCGAGGTCACACACGACCAAGCCCGGTTCGGGACGGAACGAGATGGCGGGAAGCGCATTGGCCGACGAGGCGACGAGCGGCTTCATGGTCGTCGCGACCGTGAGCATGGCATCGAAGGTCGTCGGAAGCAGCGCGCACTCGGTTCGGCCGCACCACTGGTTGGCGCACCAGCTAACAACCGAGCAGGTCGCTGTGTCGCCGACAGCGACAACGAGATCGTCGCAGGTAATGCCGTTAGCCGAAAGGGCGCCAAAGACGGTATCGGCATCGGCCAGCGTAGCACCGGCAGGCGAAACATCGAGGACGAGCAGCGACACAGCAAAGCCGGCGTCGACGAGCGCATGCTCAACAACCTCGCCAAAGCGCTCAGATGTGGCGTCGTTCCAAACCACCATCGCGCGCTTAGGCTTGCCCACAGCCGAGGAAAACATGCGCGACAGCTCATCGAACGCGCCCAATCCGACGCGGACATCGACACTGCGGTTTTGGAAATTGATCAGTTGACGGCGAATCATAGCAGCCCACGCTCCAAAAGCATCTCGGCACAAAGGTAGGAAACGTCCTCGAAGGACTTGTTGCGAATATCAAGGGTAAGGTCGGCGGCTTGGCGATACAGCGGACGGCGATGCTCAAACAGGCGCGCGGCATGCTCGGGCGAACGGAAATCGGGGCGCGTGTCGGACCGACGAATCTGGCGAATCGAATCCTCAAAGTCGCCCTCGAGGTACACGCACGTACCCATTTCGTGCATCAGCTCAATATTCACCGGCGTCTCGACAATGCCGCCCCCGCACGAAACCAACAGGCTGCGCTCGCTTTGGAGCGAACGGAGCGCCGAGGTCTCGAGCTCACGAAAACGATCCTCGCCCTCGGTCTCAAAAATCTCGGTTACCGACTTACCGCAACGGCGCACGACCAGTCGGTCGGTATCGATAAAACGCCGCTTGAACATAGTGCCGACGTTGCGGGCGAGCGTCGATTTGCCCGCGCCCAAAAAGCCGATAAAGAAGATATGGTCGCAGCCGTGTTTGGTGTGCTGGGACATGACGAGACCTATTCTTCGCAGTGAAGGTCGCGCAGGGCCCGGCGCTCAAAGATACGGAAGATCTGCGTATACCACAGGTCCTGCGTCGCCTGCGGCTTTACCAGGATGGTATCGACGCCGGCGAAGTTGCCGCTCCACACGTCAGTGTAGAGCTGATCACCGATCAGCACCGCCTCGTCGGCCGTGGCGCCGAGGCGCTTAAGACCCGCCTTGAGGGCAAACGGCGCCGGCTTCATGGCGTGGCTAATGGCCTCGAGTCCCAGCTCGCGTGCAGAGCTCATGACCTGGTCGCGATGCCAGTTGTTGGACACCATGCACAGCTTAAAACCTTTGGCGCGGGCGGCGTCGAGCCAAGCGGAAACCGCGGCGGGAACCTGCTCGGTGTCGCGCGGCACCAAGGTGTTATCGCGATCGAGCAGAATGGCGCGTTTGCCGTCGGCCCACAGGGTATTAAGGTCGATGCGATCGACCGAGGCAACGTAACGTTTGGGGCTAAAAATCCTCATGCTAATTCCAAGACTGTTGATGCTCTTCGTAGGTTTGCGAGAAGTACTCCTCGTCCTGCGTAATGTAGAAATACAGGTCATCAGAGTCGGTCGGCTCAAGGGTGGCCTTGAGCGCCTCGAGCGACGGAGAGCAGATGGGCGTGGGCGGCAGGCCCTCATGCTTATAGGTGTTATACGGACTATCGCTCTGCAGGTCGTCGGCGGTAACCTCGCCACCGGTGACATACATCATGGTCGCATCGCTGTTGAGATAGCGCAGGCCATCGAGCTTGCCGGCAAGGCGGTTGTAGAAGACCGAGGCCACGTGCGCGCGCTGGTCGGCGTTGAGGCCCTCGCGCTCAACGATAGAGGCCAAGTTGACGATGTCGTAGTCGGACATCTCCACGCCATAGCGTTCCTTGATCTTGGCTTCGCAGCTCGCAAAGTCAAGCGACTTGTACTCGGTCTTAAACTGATCGAGCATAGCGCGAATCACGCCATCGGCCGTCGGCGAATCACCCAACGAATAGGTCTTGAGGAACAAGAAACCCTCGAGCGAGTCGTTAGCGGCGCCCTTAAGGAAGCTATAGTCGTCCACGTAGTTGGAGGCCTTGGCCTGGTTGAGGAAGTCTTCCTTAGAGATGCTGTCGTAGGCCTGGGCCACACGGTCGGCGACTTGATCGACCGTCAGGCCCTCAGGGATAGTCAGCGCATTGGAGCCCGCGTTGGGGCCTTCCATGAGCTGCTGAACGACCTTGGTCGCGTCCATGAGCGTGGTGAACGAGTAGGTGCCGGGCTTGAGCGACATATCCGCGTTGAGCTTTTTGACCGCCGCATAGTAATCCTTGGGATTTTCTACGATATGGTTCTCGGAGAGAATCGAAGCGATGCTGTCACCCGAGGCACCATCGGGAATCGTGATAGTAACCTGCTGGCCTGCAACGACTTTCGCACCCTCACCGCCAAAGAAGCCCTTGACGGCTGGCACGACAAAGAAAACGATCGCGACAAGCGCAAGCACGGCAACAACGCCACCGATAATCATAGGCACCGGGGAGCTTTTCTTTTGAGCACCGCGACGAGCATGCGTGTTGTAGCTCGAGCGGGTCGCCGGAGCAACGCCATGCGAACCACGAGCGTGATGCGAATGCGATTGGGGGGCCTGCGTTCGCTGGGTAGGTGCCTGCTGATTAAAGCGGGTGCCGCCTGCAGGCTGGGCCGTACGAGCAGTGGGCTGCTGAGACGCGTGAGAAGCCGAATGCTGAACCGAACGAGCAGAAGGCTGCTGACCCGTCCGTTGAACAGGTTGGGCCGAACGAGAGAAGGACTGCGCCGGGCGCGCGGCAGGCTGAGCTGCGCGCTGCGTCGGCTGTGCCGGACGCTGGCCAGGCTGGGCAGGGCGCGACGCCGGCTGCTGTGTACGATTCGACTGGCGCGGATCGGAAGCACTAGGCATGCGAAACCTCCTCGTTTTTACGATCGAGCCACGTCTGCAAAAACAGGCTGGCGGCAATCATGTCGATCTTGCCCCTCATCTGCTTTTCGTTGAGTCCCTGCTCGCGCAGGATACGCTTGGCCTCTTGCGAGGACAGACGCTCGTCCTCAAACTCCAACGGAAGATCGAGCTCGTCGGCAATCTTTTGCGCCACAGCGGCAACGCGCTCGGCCTGAGGGCCGGGCTCACCGGCCATGGTCAGGGGACGTCCGCTTACCAGGATGTCGGGCTCATAGTCCTCAACCAGGTAGCGGAACGTCTTGGCCATACCGGTGACCTCGGCAGCCGGAAGCACCTTGACAGGCATCGCCATCTTGCCATCACGGCTCGAGACGGCGATGCCAATCCTGGTCTCCCCTATGTCCAGCGCGAGCGCAACCACAGCGACTTCTTAGATTCTTAGGCGCCGAGCGCGGTCTTAGCGGCCGCGAGGGCATCGGCGATGCCGGCAGCATACTTGCCACCGGCCTGGGCCATGTTGGGACGACCGCCACCGCGACCGTCGACCAGACCCGCGATCTGCTTGATCACGTTACCGGCGTGGAAACCGGCCTTGACGGCGTCATCGGAGCCGGCAGCGAGCAGGGCCGGAGTGCCCTTCTCAGTCACGCTGGCGACGACACAAGCAACAGGGCCGGCGACCTTCTGATGCACGGTATCCCATACGTTGCGCAGGTCGGCAGCCTCAAGGCCCTGGAGCTCAGCGACAACGAGCTTATAGCCGTCGAGCTCGACGGCGCCCTCGATGGCGCTGGAGATCGCATCGGAGGAGCCACCGGTCAGAGCCTTCTTGAGCTTATTGGACGTCTCGCGCAGCTCGGCCTGCAGGTTCTCCACGCGAGCGGGAACCTCATCCACGCGGCACTTGAGCGCAGTAGCAGCGGCGTCAACGAGTGCCAGGCGGTCGGCCATATAGTCGAGGGCACCCTTAGAGGTCACGGCCTCGATACGGCGGACATTGGAGCCCGTGGAGGACTCGGAAATGATCTTGAACAGGCCGATCTCGGCGGTGTTGGCAGCGTGTGTGCCACCGCAGAGTTCGCGGGAGAACGGCTGGTCCTCGGCGCCCACGGAGACAACGCGGACGACGTCGCCATACTTCTCGCCAAACAGGGCGACAGCGCCGGCAGCCTTAGCCTCGTCGATGCCCATGACACGGGTCACGACCGGCTTGGAAGCGAAGATCTGCTGGTTGACCAGGTCCTCGACAGCCTTGAGCTGCTCGGAGGACAGGGCCTCGAAGTGCGTAAAGTCAAAGCGCAGGTGCTCGGGCGTCACCAGCGAGCCGGCCTGGGAGACGTGCTCGCCCAGGACCTGCTTAAGGGCGGCGTCGAGCAGGTGCGTGGCGGTGTGGTTGCGGCGCAGGAAGCCACGGCGCTCGGCGTCGAGCGCGGCGGTCACGGTAGCACCGACGGCCAGCGTGCCCTCGGCAACGTGGGCGACGTGAGCATACAGGCCGTTGTGGTTCTTGGTATCGGAAACGGTCAGCGAAACGCCCTCGGCGGAAAGCTCGCCGGCATCGCCCTGCTGGCCACCCATCTCGGCATAGAACGGAGTGCGGTCGAGAACGACCTCGACGTCCTCGCCGGCGGCAGCGGACTCGACGGACTCGCCGTTGCGCACGATGGCAACAACCTTGGCGCCCTCGATCACATCGTTGTCATAGCCGTCGAACTCAGTCGCGGCAACCTTGTCGGAAAGCTCGACCCAAACGTCGTTGAAGCTGCCCCAGGCGTCGCCTTTGGCATTGGCGCGGGCGCGGGCCTTCTGGTCCTCCATGCAGGCAGTGAAGCCGTCCATATCGACATCGTGGCCAGCGGTGCCGGCGATCTCGACGGTCAGGTCGATGGGGAAACCAAAGGTGTCGTGCAGCTTAAAGGCAACAACGCCCGGAAGCACAGCACCCTCGGCAAGCGCTGCCAGGGCCTCATCCAGGTAGACGCGACCGTTGTCGAGCGTCGTGGAGAAGCGCTCCTCCTCGGAGGCGACGATACCCTTGACGAGCGCGACGTTCTTGAGCAGCTCAGGATAGGCCTCGCCCATCTGAGCGTTGACCTCGTCGATAAACTTGGTCAGGAAGGCGCCCTCGATGCCCAGCAGGCGACCGTGGAACACGGCGCGGCGGAGCAGGCGGCGAAGGACGTACTCGCGACCCTCGTTACCGGGGAGGATGCCATCCGAAATCATAAAGTCGACGGCACGGGAGTGGTCGGCGATGATGCGAAGAGATCGGCTGGCACCGGAGTAATCGTCGGCGTCATAGGTCTTGCCGCTGATCTCCTCGCCCAGCTTGATGAGATGCTGCATCAAGTCGCCGTCGTAATTGGCGGTCTTGTGCTGCATGATGGCGGCCATGCGCTCAAGGCCCATGCCCGTATCGAGGTTGCGGTGCGGCAGCTCCGGCATGGAGCCGTCCTCCTGGCGGTCATACTGGGTAAAGACGAGGTTCCAGAACTCCAGGAAGCGGTCGCAGTCGCAGCCGGGCTTGCAGTCGGGGCTGCCGCAGCCGACCTCCTCGCCCATGTCAAAGTAGATCTCGGAGCACGGACCGCAGGGGCCGGTGGGGCCAGCGGCCCAGAAGTTGTCGTCCTCGCCCAAACGGGAGATGTGGTCCTCGGCAACGCCCAGAGAGCGCCACACGTCGTGGGTCTCGTCGTCCTCGGTAAAGACGGTGAAGTACAGGCGGTCAAGCGGCAGCTTGAACTCCTTGGTGATGAGCTCAAAGGCCCAGGCGCAAGCCTGCTCCTTGGAGACGCCGCCAAAAGAGAAGTCGCCGAGCATCTCGAAGAAGGACAGGTGACGGCCGTCCTCGCCAATGCAATCGATGTCGTTGGTGCGGACGCACTTCTGGCAGGAAATCGCGCCGATCTCCTTCATGGTCTTCTTGCCCTGGTAGTACTCCTTAAACTGGTTCATGCCGGCGTTGGCAAGCAGCAGCGAAGGATCGTCGGGGACGAGGGACGAAGAAGGATAGAGCTTAAGACCGCGCACCTCAAAGAAGTTGAGGAACTTGGAGCGAATCTCGGCCGTAGTCATTGACGGGTAGTCAGCACTCATAGAGGGAATCTCCTCGGTTTCACATCGAAACAGTTCAAACGTAACGATATTACCATCCCGCCGCGCCCATGCAAAAAAAGAGGGCCGCCAAACAGCGACCCTCCAGCGAAAGTGCATGTTAGCACGTATGAATGTTAACCCGAATTACCCCGCTAGTTGTCGTCATCGTCCATGGAGCCGTCGATGCCGGTTTTGGTATCGTCGTCCGAGTCGGAGTCATCGTCTTTGGCGAAGGGGTTCTTGAAGAAGCCCGTGGCATCGGGCTGCAGACCAGAGAGCTTAATCCAGGGATTATCGAGCTCGGGCTTGGGCATGGCCTTGGCCTCGGGCGCAGTCTCGTTACCGATGAGCTCGGACTCATAGATGAATGTATCGTCTCCAAGCGCGTCATAGGCGGCGACCGGGTTGCCTTCGGCATCGCGATACGGCGTGCCCTTAAACACGGCGCCGTCGTATGCCACGAGCTGACGGCCGGTCTCGTTCTCAAAGTAATAGACAAAGATGCCCTTGAGGGCCGCACACAGCGGAATGGCAATGATCATGCCAATGGGACCCATGAGCGCCGAACCAATAACGAGAGCCGTGAGGCTCATGATGGGATGCACCTGCACCGAGCTTTGCATAACTTTAGGCGAGATAACGTTATCGGTGACGTTTTGCGCGACCATCGTCACGATGAGCGTCCATAACGCCAACATGGGGCTGAACATAAAGCCGAGCACCGTGGCGATTGCTGCGCTCACCCAGGGACCGACGACCGGAACCAAGTGCATGATGCCAGTGAAGATAGCCATGAGCGCCGCATACGGATGGCCGATAATCAGGAAGCCGATAAAGGCGAGGAAACCACCGCAGATGGACGTCACGACCATACCGCGCATGTAGCCGCCGACAGAGCGAGAAAGGATGGCGACCATAAAGCGGTACGAGGTCTCCTTCTCCTGACCGATAATGGTACAGACCTCGTGGTGCATGCGGGGGTAGTCGCAGGCCAACCAATAGGCAAGTACCAGGCCAAGGAAGATAACGAACAGTTGCGAGGCTGTGTTGGTAATGAGCGGGAATACACCGCGACCGAGCTCGGCAGCGATTTGCGAGACGTACTTCGACGCCACGGTAACCAGCGAAGAAAGATTGTCGTCCAGATACTCCTTGAGCGGCGTGTTGTTGAGCGTCTTGGCGTGTGAGATCATCTCATTGAGGTCGCCGCCCGCAACGCGAAGCTGCGCGGGCAGACGGCTCAGGACTTCCATAATCTGGCCAAACAGAATCGGCGACAGGATGCAGACGACGCCGACGAGCACCGCCACAACCACGATGAGCGCGATGAGCGAACCGAAGCCACGACCGACGCCGTGATGCTCGAGCCAGTTGGTGATCGGCGACATCACAAAAGCGATGATGGAACCGACAGCGAGAAACTCGATAACCGGCGCCAGGATTCCCATAAGGTTAAAGATGACAGCGGCGATAACGATGCAACCGACGACGGACCAAATGCGAAGCGTCAGAATGCGGGTATCGCGCAGCGTGCGGTCGGATTGTTGGGGGTGGTCATTCATGAACGAACCATCACTCCGTCGGGGTCAATCTTGTCTTGAATCTTCTTAAGGGTACGGCGAAGCAGACGCGAGACCTGCACCTGCGAGATGCCCAGCTTCTTGGCAATCTCAATCTGAGTCATGCCCTTCACAAAGCGCAGCTCGATAACCTCGCGCTCACGCGGCGAGAAATCGCGAATGGCCTCCTCGATCACCAGGCGGTCATCGGTGAAGTCGAGCTCGTTGTCATCATCGGCGTAACGGTCGAGAATCGAGGGCGCATCGTCGGAATCGGACGCACCAGGAGCCTCGATGGGCACCGAGGTATAGGCCGAAGACGATTCCATAGCCTCGAGGACCTCATCGACAGTCACATCTAGATACTCAGCGATCTCCTCAACCTTGGGCGAACGCTGCAGCTCGTTGGTAAGTTTGTCAGTAGCCTGGTTGACCTTGGCCGAGAGCTCCTGCAGACGACGCGGTACGCGCACACTCCAGCCCTTGTCTCGAAAATGGCGTTTGATCTCGCCCAGGATAGTGGGTGTCGCAAACGTCGTGAACTCGAGTCCGCGCTCGGGATCAAAACGGTCGATAGCCTTGAGCAAGCCCAGATAGCCGACCTGCATGAGGTCGTCGAGCGGCTCGCCGCGATTCTTAAATTTGTTGGCAAGAAACCTTACCAGGTTCATATGGGACATGACGAGCTGCTCACGGGCGTCCGGATCACCGGTCTCCTTGTAACGACGAAACAGCTCGCGGGTTTTCTCCTTGTCCCAAGCGGTCTTGCCGCTCCGGGAACGTTCGGTCATATTAGATATCCGCCTTGAGGTCGAGGGAAAGCGTCAGGGGCGCCGTAGTCTTTTCGTAGGAGTCGCACACGCTCGCGAGGATGAGCTCGGCATACACCGCAGCCTGGTCGTCTTCATCGACCGTAGCCTGGTCGCCAAAGGTAATAGTCATGCCAACGTGGGTCTCATCGACATCGAATTTGATGGTGATGTCATCGCAGTCGACCGCGGTGCAACCAAAGATGAAAGCCTCCTCAGCAGCCATGCGGATGTCCTCGATGCGATCGACAGACATAGAGCACAGGGCACCAACGTTGGCTGCCGTCATGCGTACAAGGCGAGCGAGACGCGGGTCACCGGCAACGGTCAGCGTGATAGGGCAGGTTGCTTCGCTACTCATCGCAGGACTCCTCAGAGGTCTCGGCGGGCGTATAGGTGTAATACTGAGCCGGCTTGGATACAGACTTCTGACCATCATCGTCGCCCGCGTCGGCCTCGTCCTCGCCAATTAGGACGCGCTCGGTAGGCTGCTCGGCCTCCGCAGCGGCAGCGGCGAGCTTGCGATCGGCGTCGGCTGCAGGAGCCTTCACCTTATTGAAGAGCTTCTGCACAGCACCGGCGGCAGAGTCGGTCACGCTCGACACAGCATTGCTGGCCTCGGCCATGCTGCCCGTAACCTCGGAAATGTCGCGAACCACGGCTTCGACCTCTACGAGATTGGAGGTAAGGGCATCAACTGCCGTCTTGCTCGACTTAAGCAGCGGCTCCATCTGGGCAAGCGCCGGCGTAAGCTCATCGACAGCGCCATCGAGCTTTGCCACCACAGGCTGAGCCTCGGCGATGGTGTTGTTGAGGTCGTTCACGGTCTTATCGAGCGAGTCGACAACATTGCGGGTCTTGCGCAGGGTAAGCGCGAGCTCAGCGATGGCCCACACGCCGGCAACGGCGAGCAGCAGCAGGGCGATTTGAATGGGACTCATACAAGCCTCCCAAAGGAATCGATATACAGACGTTTTCCATGGTACCCCAAAGGGGACCGAACATGCCATTAGCAGCAACGTGGGACAAAATTATCAGCAGCTACTTCGGTGCATTCCCGCTGCGGTCGCGTTCACTTTGCTCTACGCGCCATTCTTCCCAACCGCGGCCGGCAGGCTGCCAAAATGCACCGCGTTCCAAGCCTTCGGGCAAATAGCGCTGATCGACCCAGCCTTCGGGATAATCATGTGGATACTTATACACACCGTATTCATCGCTGCCCGGGCGATGGCGATCGCGCAGATAACTCGGCACCTCGCGAAGCCCACTAGAATGGATATCGGCCAGCGCCGCATCGATCGAAGCCTCACACGCGTTGGATTTTGGCGCCAAGCACACATAGAGTGCAGCCTGAGCCAAGTTAATGCGGCACTCGGGATAGCCAATGACCTCGGCAGACTTAAACGCGGCATGCGCCACCAAAAGCGCCTGCGGGTCGGCGTTGCCAACATCCTCAGAAGCGTGAATCATAATACGGCGAGCGATAAACTTAGGATCCTCCCCAGCATCGATCATGCGCGCGAGCCAATAGATCGTGGCATCGGGGTCGCTGCCGCGCATGGACTTGATGAACGCACTGATGATGTCGTAGTGCATGTCGCCGTTTTTGTCATACGTAAAGCCGCGACGCGGGTTGGCAATCTTCACGTCATCCACGGTGATGGGATAGCGCTCCCCCGCCGCGGGCGCTGGCGTTCCCTCGGTATCAGGACGCGTGACGGCAATCTCGCTCGCAAGCTCGAGCGTCGTGAGCGCCGAGCGAGCGTCACCCGCTGCCAGCGTGCAGATGGTCTTGACCGTATCCTCATCGGCCGAGAACTTACCGTTCAAGCCCTGCGGTGCCTCAAGCGCACGTTCAATAAGCGTGGCGATATCCTCATCCTTCAGATGCTCAAGCTCCACAACGCGACCACGTGAGAGCAGTGCCGAGTTGACCTCGAAGTACGGGTTCTCCGTCGTAGCGCCAATCATAATGACGGTACGGTTCTCAACTGCATGCAGCAGGGCATCCTGCTGCGACTTAGAGAAGCGGTGAATCTCATCGATGAATAGAATGGTACGGCGGTCGTACGTATTCAGGCGCGTCTTGGCCTCATCAATCACGCGACGCAGGTCCTTCACGGTACCCGTGACGGCGCTGACCTCGACAAACTCGCTCTTGGTATGGTTGGCGATAATGTGGGCCAGCGTCGTCTTGCCCGTACCGGCAGGCCCGTACAGAATCACGCTCGAAAGCACGTCGTGCTCGATCGCGGCACGCAGCCACGAGCCCTTACCGACGGCCTTTTGCTGACCCACGTACTCGTCGAGCGAATTGGGACGCATGCGCACCGCGAGCGGCGCATTTTTAAAGGAACGCTCGCGCGTCGAGACAGAAAAAAGGTCGTCCATAGCCATCCCATGCATCAATCAAAAGCTTTGTTCGTCAACAGTATACCGAATATATACGAACTACCGTTCGTTAATATAGGTACGGTGCGGAAACTTCAATCCCGGGAACAACTTGCTCGTGAGCTCGCAGAAATAGCCATCCGTCATGCTCGCGATGTAATCCACCACCGCTTGATCTTTGTCGTCCTGCCAGGCATAGGCTCGATCGTAGTAGGAAAGCTGCTGCTCGATGCGCGAAATATGGTGCTTAAAGATGTAAGAGGACTCGTCGCCACTGTTTAGATCCCGCAGGCAACGGTCGTAGAGCTTTACGAACGCCTCGCGCAGCTCCGCCTCGGAATCGCCTTCGATACCGCCCTTGCTATAGATCTTCTCGTAGTTCTCGCGCTTGGCTCGGCGAATTTCCTCAAACAGGTCCTCGCTCATCTCGATGCGCGGCTTACCATAGCTATGCTCCACGATATCGATGGAAGCATGCGTAAGGATCCAACTGTTGTAGGCACCGCCCCGGCCATCATCAAAAGCGTCGGGTGACAGCAGGCCCGCCGCGATCGCATCCTGACGGTCACGACCGACGTAGGCAAGAATATCCGAGATGCGAACAACGCAGCCCTCGAGCGTCATGGGACGCAGATGCCCAATTGCGCTATAGCCCGTGGCAATGCAATCCTCAACCGTCTGGTCAAACTGGTCAAAGGAGCCCATGTCCGAGAGCTCAAACACACGCTGCTCGTACTCGCCGTTATGGCATAGCACGCCGTCGAGCGTCTGGAGCGACACGTTGCGGCCGTACAGCGCGTCGACCACGCGGACCGACTGCACGTTATGGAAAAAATAACGCCCCGTACGCTCATGATAGATATCGTTGAGGAAGCGCTCTCCGGCATGACCGAAAGGCGTGTGTCCCAAGTCGTGGCCAAGGCCAATCGCCTCGATCAGATCGCAATTGAGCCCCAGGGCGCGACCGATATCGCGCGCAATGCGCGAGACAAGCTGCACGTGCAAACCGCGGCGTGACAGATCGTCATTGCTACGGAAGCTAAAGACCTGCGTTTTACCTGCATAACGGGTGTACGCCGGAAGATGAAGTATCTTTTCGGTATCGCGCATAAACGCCGGACGCATAAGCGTACCTTTGTCGGCGTCGCGATCAATACGACGAATGACCTGATCGTCGTTGCAACGATACGGGTTGACATAGCCCGAAGCAAGATCGGCGGCAATGCGCTCGACAAGTTCGGGCGACAACGCCGAGGGAATACGGTCCATGCGCGCCTTAATGACGGCCGTTTCTTGATTAATTGCCATGGCATGCTCCTTAAGAAGGATGCGCAATCGGTTACAAAGTGCAGCCCACGACCTCGATTATGGCAAAAATCGGCACCAAAAACGGGAGCAATGGCAGGGAGCGCGATTTTGTGAAGAGGCAGGAGAGGGCCAGGGCCAGGAGTGCGACGGCAAATGCCACGATGCCACCCATAGGGTCGAGCGTGCAAAGCGCGAAGAGCGCCTTGGCATCCCCCATGCCGATGCCCGGGATTTGGCGAAGACGACGCCAGAGGGACTCAGTCAGCACGAGAGCAAGATAGACGATGACCGCAAGACCGGCGTGGTCAAGCGCCGTGTTAACGCCTTTGTCGAGCCAAACGCCTGCTAATGCCGCCACCGCGCACGCAGCGGCAAGCTCATTGGGAAAACGTCGCTCACGGGCATCAATCGCCGCGCCGGCAAAGATGCAAATCCAAAACGGGATATAGAACATCGGACTCCCCCTCGAGCTGCATAGCAAAAGCAAAAACCACCACAAAGGTGCCTCTCCCCTTTGTGGTGGTTTTGGTGGTGATTATTTGGCGCCTTGCATGACCTCGTCAAGGGTGACGTTGACGGCGTGCTGCGTCGGCACCCAGTCGACCTTCAGGAACAGCGCAGCCACCGTGATGGGGATATAGCTGAACATAAAGATCGGGAAGGTAAACAGGTTAGTCACCAGGCGCCACTTTTGCGCGCAGTGAATATGCTTGTACTCAAAGATAGTCGTGAGCAGCGCTAGGATGAAGAAAGTCTGATACATCATCGCGAAGGTCATAATGAGCGAAGCAGCGCACGCCTGCATCTCGACTTCGGTTGCCAAGAAACCATGCGAAAGGCCACCCACAATCAAGAACGTCGCATTAGCGAGCATCGAGATCAAGGACAGCAGCATACCCGGGGCGATGGTCATAAACATGTCGTAGGCGGCAAAGCGATGATAGCGGAAGGTCGATTTGACCAGGTGCTTACCGTAGGTAAAGAACACCTGGTAGAAGCCCTTGGTCCAGCGCATGCGCTGTTTCCAGGACGCCTTAAACGTCACGGGCTGCTCGTCAAAGAACTCCGCAGGCGCATAACCGATGCGAATGCCGTGAATGGCGCAGAACGTGGTGAACTGAATATCCTCGGTCAGCGTATGGAACTGCCAACCGTGCATGCCCTCGATAACGCTGGCGGAGATGAGGTAGCCCGAACCAGAGACAGCGCAAGAAGTCTTGCAAATGTTGCGCGCGTTGTTGAGAAAGCGCGCCTCGCGCAGATACCACGTAGCATTAGCCGCCGAAATCCACGAGCTGCCGAAGTTTTTGGAATTGCGATAGCTCGTGACCACATGGAAGCCCTGGTCAAAGGCATCGTTCATCTTGGAGACGTAATCGCGGGAGATGACGTTATCGGCATCGAAGATAAAGTAACCTTCAAACGTATCCGGATACTCGTTAAGGATACGGTCGAAACCAAAGTCCATGACCCAGCTCTTACCCTTGCGGGCAAGGTCGTTGCGCTCATAGACAATGGCGCCCGCCTCGCGCGCAAGCTGTGCCGTGTTGTCGGTGCAGGCATCGGCGACCACAAAGACCTCGATAAGCTCGGACGGATAATCCTGGTCCTTGATGGAGCGAACGAGGTTGGCGATCACGGCCTCCTCGTTATGCGCCGCGATAAAGAAGGCATAGCGGTGGAGTTTTTTGGCCTTGGGAGGCGCGACCTCGCCACGAAGAGCACCGATGACAAAGAAGACCACCTGGTACAGAAAGCAGACCGTGAGCAGCGTGACGACAATCTGGTTGAAGATCACGATGGGCGTGTTGGTTTGTAAAAAGGCGAGCATGCAGGCTCCCAGGAACGCGTTACGTAAACAATCGTATATCTTACCGCAGGCTAGGGGCGTTCAAGAAACCACCTAATACTGACTAGGCTTCGAGAAGACCGAGCTGAGGAACGATCTCGTCGCCGGCAGCGGTGCGACCAAGCGAGCGCGGGGCCAGGTCGTCAAGAACCGCAGCGAGATCCCACGGCAGCTCGTCGCGGCACTCAATGCGCTCCCCCGTCACGGGATGGTCGAATGCAACACGCCAGGAATGAAGGAATTGCCTGGTCAGACCCTGATCGGCGCGTGCATCGCACTTGCCGTAGAGCGGATCGCCCACGCAGGCGTGGTTGATATGGCGCATATGCACGCGAATCTGATGTGTGCGGCCCGTAAACAGGTGGCACTCGACGAGCGTATAGCCGTCGTCAAAACGCGTGGAATCGAAGCGCTCGAGGACCTTAAAGGTCGTAATGGCCTGGCGCGCGAAAGGATCGTCCGAAACCGCCATCTTGACACGGTCACGCGTAGAACGGGCAATGCCGGTGTTAATGGTGCCCTCATCCATAGCGATATGTCCGTGAACGAGCGTGATATAGCGACGATCGAGCGTGCGCGTGCGAATGAGATTTTGGAGTGCGCGCTGCGTGTCGTCGTCTTTTGCCGCAAGCATGAGGCCCGAGGTATCGCGATCTAAACGATGCACGATGCCGGGGCGGTCCTCACCCTGCACGGTACCCAGATGGTCAATGCCGCAGTGGTAGACCAGAGCGTTCGCAAGCGTGCCGCTCTCGTGGCCATGGGCGGGATGGCACACCAGGCCGCGCTGCTTGGAGAGCACGATGAGGTAGTCGTCCTCGTAACGGATATCGAGGGGGATGGCCTCGGGAATCACATCAGTGGGATCATGCGGCTCGGGCAGGTCGACCGAGATACGGTCACCGGAGCGCACAGCATATTTTTTTGATAGGCAGGTCTCGCCGTTCACGATTACGGCGCCGCCCTCGATCAGATGCGCGCAGGCAGAGCGCGTGGGGCAGCCGTCGTTGGCACCCAGAAAGGCGTCGAGACGCTGGCCAGAGCAATCGTCGGCAACAAGAATATGGATGTCGGCCATTAACGCTCATTCCTTTCGCGAATCTTGCGGGCACGCTCCCCACGCTGCTTGGCTTTGCGCTTGGCGCGGGCCTCATCACGGGCATTGAGCTCGGCAGTCGCATCGACTTCGCGGGCCGCAGGGCTCAAGAACATGTAGCCGATGAGGGCAAGCACAACGCCTACGGTGATGCCGATATCGGCCACGTTAAAGACGGGAAAGTCGATGAAGGTGGTGGCAATAAAATCGGTCACAAAGCCAAAAGTCAGACGGTCGATCGCGTTGCCAATGGCGCCGCCCGCGACCATAGCCATGCCCACAACCTCCAAGCGAGCAAGCTGGGGCGCGCGAAGCAAGTACACGGCAATAGCGATAATGACCGCCAACGCCAGCACGGCAAACGCGATGCCATGCCCCTCGCCCATGCTAAAGGCAGCACCGATATTGCGGACAAATAGAAAGTCGATCACACCGGGGATAACAGTCACATGCAAAGCGTCGCCCGCGGCACGAACCGCAAGCTTGGTCAGCTGGTCAACAAGCAGCACAACCAGCGCCACCCCACCAGCAACACCCAACCGCCAACGCAAAGGCGGCGTCATATCCCCAGCACGACCCAAATCAATCCCCTACCCTCAAGAACATCGAATTCCGTTTAACGCAATTAACCATCTTATATTGCCACACGCAGAGCGCACGACATATTCGCTAACGCCAGATAAATAACCAGCATAAAAAGAAAGCGGCATTCCGAAAAACAGAATGCCGCTTTTATTCAGCGGAGCAAATGGGCCGAAGGCGTCCAAATTCTCCCAATAACTAAAATGCCGAGTTACCGTGCCTTAAAGGGCATTCGCGCAGCGCTTGCAGATATGCGCGTGGCCGTTGTACTCGCCGACGGTGGTGCGGTAGTTCCAGCAACGGTCACAGCACTCGCCCTCGGCTGCCTCGATGGCAACGGAGAGTTCCTCGCCCTGGGTCAGCTCAACATCGGAAACGATGTAGAACTCGGCCAGGTCGACGGCCTTATCACCGGTCAGCAGCGCGTACATCTCGGCGGGAACGACCGCCTTGACGCGGACCTGCTGGCTCTTGGTGAAGGTACCGGCGGAGCGGGCATCCTCAAGGGCCTTGGTCACGGCGCTACGGAGCTCGAGTGAAGCCTCGAGCACGCCCTCAAACTCATTGGCCTCGTCGAACGTGATGGGCGACTTGTACCAATCGAGCAGCGCGGCGTACTTCTGGTGATCGACGCAGCCGGCGGGCGCATAGGCCATGGCCTCGTCGACCGTGTAGGACAGGATCGGCTGAAGGTCGCGCATGAGCATCGAGAAGAGCTCGGCCAGCACGGTCTGGGCGCTGCGGCGCTCGAGCGAGCCGGGCTTGTCGCAGTACAGACGGTCCTTCAGGGCGTCGAGGTACACGTTGGAGAGCTCGGTAACCACGAAGTCGTAGAGCGCACGGTAGGCGCGCGGGAACTCGTAGCTGGCGTAGGCGTCGTCGACCTCGGCCTGGACCTGAGTCAGGCGGGCAACCATGAGCTTGTCGAGCGGCAGCAGGTCGGCAAAGGCGACGCCGTCGGTCTCGGGCTCAAACTGACCCTCGAGCTCGGAGAGCAGGAAGCGCAGCGTGTTGCGGAAACGGCGATAGGCATCGGACGTACGAGCGAGAATCTCGTGGTCGATGGAGACGTCAGAGCTGGTGTCGACGGAGGCAACCCACAGACGGATGATGTCAGCGCCCATCTCGTCGCAGACCTTATTGGGGTCAATAACATTGCCGAGCGACTTGGACATCTTGCGGCCCTGGCCATCGAGCGTGAAGCCCTGCGAGACGACCGCCTTGTACGGAGCATGGCCGTTGGCACCCACCGAGGTGAGCAACGAGCTCTGGAACCAACCGCGATGCTGGTCGGAGCCCTCGAGATACACGTCAGCCGGGTACTCAAGCTCGGGTCGATACTCGCAGACGGCCTTCCAGGACACGCCGGAGTCCCACCACACGTCGAGAATGTCCTTATCAGCCTTGAGGTGATGGCCGCCACACTTGGGGCAAACGCAAGCCTCGCCCAGGTAGCTCTCGGGAGCGTCGGTGAACCAGGCGTCGGAGCCCTTCTCGTGGAAGAGCTTGATGACGGCGTCGAGCGTGGCGTCGTTCATGACCTTCTCGCCGCAGTCGGCGCAAGTGTAGCTGGGGATAGGCACGCCCCAGTTGCGCTGACGGCTGATGCACCAGTCGGGACGCTGCTCGACCATGGCGCCGATGCGGTTGGCGGCGTGAGCCGGATACCACTTGACGTTCTCGCGGACCTCTTTGCCAGCCTGCTCGCGCAGACCGGTCTTGTCCATCGAGACGAACCACTGGTCGGTAGCACGGAAGAGCACAGGGTGCTTGCAGCGCCAGCAGTGCGGATAGCTGTGCGTGATCTTCTTCTCGAGGACCAGGGTGCCGCGCTCGCGCAGGAACTCGATGATGTGCGGGTTGGCCTCGTCGGTATCCATGCCGCTGAAGGGGCCGCCGGTGCCAAACTCCTCGCCGGTGTAGAACTTGCCGTCGTCATCGACCGGCATGCAAATGTCGGTGATGCCCTCCTTGAGGCAGGCGAAGTAGTCGTCGACGCCGTGACCGGGCGAGTTGTGGACGATACCGGTACCGTCATCGACACCGACGTAATCGGCCAACAGCGCAACGCCCTCGACACCGTCAAAGATCGGCTGCTTATAGTGAATGTGATGGAAGGTCTCGGCGGGAACCACATAGGGCTTGCCGTCGACCACAACCGGGGTGTACTCCCAGCCAAACTCCTCGCAGCACTTGGGAGCAAGGTCCTCGAGCATGACCTCGGCGCGGCCGTCGTGCTCAACGGCGACGTAGGCGGCACCGGGCTTGAGAGAAACTGCCTGGTCGGAGGGGATGGTCCACGGCGTGGTCGTCCAGATGATAAAGTCAACCGGGCCGTCGAAGTTCTCGAGGCCGGCGGGCTTGGAGGTCATCTCAAAGCGCACGAAGATGGACGGGCTCGTCTCGTCGGAGTACTCAATCTCGGCCTCAGCAAGTGCGGTATGGCAGTGCTTGCACCAGTGGACGGGCTTGTGACCGCGATAGATCATGCCCTTGTCGAACATGGCCTTGAAAACCTCGATGTCGGCGGCGTCATGCTGGTGATAGAGCGTCAGATAGGGGTTGTCCCAATCGCCGAGCACGCCCAGGCGACGGAAGCCGGCCTTCTGCAGCTCGATGTTCTCGACAGCGAACTTATTGCAAAGCTCACGGATCTTAGCCGTGGAGGTCTGGTTGAACTTCTCGGTGCCGAGCTTCTCCTCGACCTTATGCTCGATCGGCTGGCCATGGCAGTCCCAACCGGGAACATAGGGAACCTCATAGCCCTGCATCATCCAGTAACGGTTGATCATGTCCTTGGAGATCTTGTTCATGGCATGGCCGATGTGAATCGGGCCGTTGGCGTACGGAGGACCGTCGTGCAGCACGAACTTCTTGTGACCCTCGTTCTTCTTCAGAACCTGCTCGTAGACCTTGTTGTCCTGCCAGTCCTTGAGTCGCTTGGGCTCGGACTTGGAAAGACCGGCACGCATGGGAAAACCGGTCTTGGGCAGATTCATCGTCTGCTTGTACTCGTTTGCCACGGTACCCCTTTCATGTCATGGGCGCACACGCCCGTTGGGCACCAAAAAAGCGCCCGTCCCTACAAGCTGGGACGAAGCGCCACAAAACGAGCTGTACGCCCGCAAAAGCTCTTCGTTTAACCACCCAGCTTAGATGCCCTCGCCCGCGTATTCGCGCGCTCGCATCCGTTACTCGGCTGGCCTGTATCGACGACCATCTCGGCGATATCTACTAAGACGTGTCTGCGCGGCACGTCCGTTGGGACCGCAGCTCCGGGGTGATTTTCATCGGTCGCATGCACGGGTTCTCAGCGCTTCCCGCTCTCTGTAGCATGCGGACGGCCGACTACTCGTCCCCATCAACGCTTATGCGGTGTATGCTAGCACGTTCCGCGTCGGCAAAAAACCCTCAACACTGGTTTTATACGTTCGAAATTTCTCGCTATTACAAGCCTTCACTAGGAGCAAAATACCTGAAAGCACTTTATCGAACGAAAGAAGGCTGCTATGCGCACAATTGGAATGAGCGACTACACCGTTGGCGAGGATTGCTTTACCGAGCTGCCAACTGCACTGGCGGAGTACGGCGCGAAGAAAGTCGCCATCATTGGCGGCAAGCGAGCCCTGGCTGCGGCGCTGCCGGGAATCGAGGCGGCACTTGAAGGTACCGATGTCGAGGTCCTGGAGACGCGCGTCTATGGCACCAACAGTACGCGTGCCAATATCGCCAAGGTCGTAAACTCCCCTGCCTGCCAGGAAGCCGACGTGCTCATCGCATGCGGCGGCGGCAAGGCGCTCGACACCGTGAAGACCGCAGCCATCGAGCTCAAGAAGATCGTCTTCACCGTCCCGACGATCTGTTCTAACTGCTCCGCCGCGACCGCCATTGCCGTTGTCTACAACGACGACGGCTCGCTCGAGGGCTATTCGTACCCCAACCGACCCGCGCACATCTTCATCAACCCCAAGATCATCGCCGAGGCACCGGCAGAGTACTTCTGGGCCGGCGTGGGCGATGCCCTGTCTAAGCAGCCCGAGGTCGAATACGCCACGAGCGCCGGCAACCTAGAGCACACGGCAGGCCTTGGCCTGGCACTCGCCCATACCTGCTCCGAGCCGCTGTTTACCTATGGTGTGCAGGGTCTTGAGGATGTGCGCCAGAATCTGTCGAGCGAGGCCGTCAAGCAGATCGCGCTCGACATCGTGGTCAACACGGGCTATGTCTCGAACCTGACCAACCAGAACGATTATTACTACAACTCGAGCGTGGCACACGCGTTCTACAACGCTACCTGCAGCATTCCGCGTGAGGGCACCTACCTGCATGGCGAGGTCGTGAGCCTGGGCGTGCTGGTACTGTTTGCCTATACGGGCGATACCGAGAACCTTGAGCGCTACGCCGCCTTCAACAAGCAGATGGGCCTGCCCGTGACGCTTGAGCAGGTCGGGCTTTCCGAGGCTGATATCCCTGCCCTGTGCGAATACGCGCACGCCACCAACGAGTGGAAGCAGGGTAACCCTGAGCCCTTCACCGACGAAAAGTTCGCCGCCGCCATCAAGGCCGCAAATGCCTACGGCCACACCCTCTAGTTCTAACCCAAAACCACCACAAGGGAGCAGTACCTTTGTGGTGGTTTTTTATTGCACCACCATTCAGTTCGTACTCGAACCCGGTTCTTTACGAGAAAGGGTTCGGGTACGATTTTTTATCGGAAATTCTGCGGAAGGACTACTCGGAACGGTAAACAGGAACGAACAAAGGCAGGGTATCATCGTGGTGATGGTATCCTGCCTTTTGTTTTGCGGAACCAAGTTCGCTTTATGCGAACTTGATCGCCACTTATATGGCGCATTGATGGCAATTGCTGCGTACGTGCGTACCGGGAGCCCGTACACCTCTGGCAAGGCGTAACACACTAGACTTTGTTCCAAAGTCCGTGTGCTAAGGGGGCAGGCCCCTTAGAATTCCTGTGGAGTGTGTACGCACGTACGCAGGAAAACGGCAAAATTTCACTATATCGGGGTGTTCTTTCATTGGAGAGTATGGTATACTCGGCTTAGTTCAACAAATAAGA
>CAJJQF010000011.1:0-46437 GCA_905193815.1 uncultured Collinsella sp.
GGCAGCGCCCGCGCCGGGCACACCGAGCACCGAGCCAAATGTCCGTGCACCCTCGGGCACGCGCAACAACCCCTGAGCCCGCACCTCGATAATCGCCGCATCGAGCAGGCGGCCGTAGCCGACCATCCAGCTGTCGTACTTGCCCAGCGCCTCGGCATCATCCGTCGGCAGGCCCTTCTGCCCGCCAAACACCGCCAGTGCGCCTCGACGCCCCACGAGCGGATTCTCGACATCCGAAAGCACAACGATACGAGAGCCACCCAAAGCCTGCAGCGCTGGCGCCAAATCAACGCTCGCCACCTGCTCAAGGCCGGCAAGACCGGGGGCGACATCGCAGCCCCGATCATCGACCACACGCGCGCCCAGCGCCTGCAGCATTCCGGCGCCACCGTCGTTGGTGGCACTGCCGCCCAGACCAATATAGAGTGTCCTTGCGCCCGTGCGAACTGCGCGAAGCATAAGCTCGCCCACGCCATAGGTCGAAGCCGCCAACGCCGCCGACTCCGTACAGCTCGAATACCCAATACCCGCCGCCTCGGCCATCTCAATTACAGCCGACTCGCGCTCGCCGTCCACTAACATCCGGGCAGACACACGCTCGCCAAAGGGGCCTGCGACATCGCAGGTTGAGAGCTCGCCACCGCATGCGGCGATGGCATCGAGCGTTCCCTCGCCACCATCTGCCAACGGCAATGCGCGCACCTCGGCATCGGGCCAAACGCGGCGCACGCCTTCGGCAACCGCCGCCTCCGCCTGCGCGCTCGAAACGCTGCCCTTAAAGGAGTCGATCGCCAACAGCACACGGCGGGGTCGGCGGCACGCAGGACCAAAGTCAACCGCCGTGCCAGCATCCTCACCGGCACCTGCAAGCGCTGCGGCGTGAGCGGCGTGAGCGGCGTGTGCTTCAAGATCGGCCCCACAACCGCAATCAGCGCCGCCCGCTCCGCGCAGACCGCCAAAATAGCTACTCAGCAGCTCGCGGCATTCATCCGCCAGGACCCCAGCCGTCACGTTAAACCGATGATTCAGGCGCGAATCGGCATTCAGGTCATACAGCGAACCCAGCGCGCCCGCCTTGGCATCACTCGCGCCATACACGCAGCGCCCCACGCGCGCGTTGACCATAAGCCCCGCACACATGCAGCAGGGCTCGAGCGTCACGTAGACCGTGCAATCGAAAAGACGCCAGCGACCGAGCGACCGAGAGGCAGCACACACGGCCGCAAACTCGGCATGAGCCGAAGGATCCTGATCGAGCTCGCGCCGATTGTGCGCCCTCGCGACGATCTCGCCGTCGCGCACCACTACGGCTCCGATGGGCACCTCGCCCACCGCCGCGGCGGCGCGCGCCTCGGCCAGTGCCTCGCGCATGAACTTCTCGTCGATTTCGGTGATCGTCATCGTTCGCCTTCCCTGTTGCAAATTCAAAACGATGCTATCATTACGACTCACGGAGAGATGGCAGAGCGGTTGAATGCGGCGGTCTTGAAAACCGTTGAGCGCGAGAGCGTTCCGGGGGTTCGAATCCCCCTCTCTCCGCCACTTTTAGTGATGCACCGGCGTCATGGTTCGCTCGAACAGCGCATCGACCACGTCGGCCATCTCAGGTCGACGCTCAAGATCGTGGCCCGATTCCCACCATATCGTGAAAAGTCGAATAATACCGCCGGCGACAAACTCAGACGTCGTCTCAAGTGACACGGGGGCCAGGGCATCCTCGGCAAGCACGTTCATCACGCGCTCGCGGATGGAGCGGGCAATGCGGTCACAAATAACGTTGGTCAACATGCCCGACATGCTGCTTGCCAAAATGTTATCCATGAGCCGCTCGTGCGTCAGAATCAAATCCATGGCATCGTCCAAAATCGCGTGCCGAAGCGCGCGCACGTCCTCGGCAGACACTACGCCGGCCTCATCGGGCTGTTTTTGCGGCAAGCCCGACATGAGCTCATCGATATAAAAGGCAAAGTAATCGTTCTTGTCGCGAAAGTGCTTGTAGAACGTCGTGCGGCGAATCATGGCGCGGTCGCACAGCATGGCAACCGTCAGGTCCTCAAAACGATGCTCCTCGAGAAGCTCGGTAAAGGCATCGAACAGGGCGCGGTAGGTTTTCTTGATGCGAAGGTCCACTGGTATCGCCATCCTCAGGGCAAAGACAACACTCGTCAATCTGTCGCATATCTTACACCTGTACCTCGCGCGCTTTGCCCCGGTGCCGACCCCGCCGAAAACATAACGCTTGCCGGAAAGTTCGGCACGGCAAAACGTTGCGGGTATACTAGTAGCGTTATACCAACGGCAGCTGGCGCATGCCGCCGCGGCCATTCGAAACGGAGACATCATGATTACCGTCATCATCGGCATCGTTGTTGTCATTGTGATTGTCTGCGCCATCGCCGGCATCTACAACAACATGGTCACCAAGCGTAACCGCATCGATAACGCCTGGCAGAACATCGACACGCAGCTGCAGCGCCGCAACGACCTGATCCCCAACCTGGTCGAGACCGTCAAGGGCTACGCCAAGCACGAGCAGGAGACGCTCTCCGCCGTGATCAGCGCGCGTAACACCGCCGTCAAGGCCACCACGCCCGAGGCCAAGATGGAAGCCGACAACGTGCTGACCGGCGCGCTGCGCCAGCTCTTCGCTGTGGCCGAGGCCTATCCCGATCTTAAGGCAAACACCAACTTTACGCAGCTGCAGGCATCGCTCGAGGACACCGAGAACAAGATTAGCTATGCACGCCAGAGCTACAACGACTGCGTGCTCAGCTACAACAACGCCATTCAGACGTTCCCGGCTGTCATCTTTGCTGGCATCTTCCAGTTTAAGGAGCGCCAGGGCTTCGAGGCCGCTGAAGCAGCCCGCCAGGCCCCGACCGTCAAGTTCTAGTAGTTTGACAGCGCATCCTTAATCGGCCAAATGCATAAACCGCCCCGTCGAATGCATACTTCGACGGGGCGGTTTCCTTTTTCGCGAAGGTCCCCCTCTAAGCGTCGTGCATTTTTAGGAGTATTCAACATAACCAAGGGCTTCGGGCGCCACGACAAATGCCAAAGACCGCGAATATCCCTGCAAATCAAACGCTGTCAGCCCGTAACCCCACCCATCATTCGTAGAAAACATCGAGAACTCCCGATTTTTTGCCCGAAGCCGGTATGCAGGGGCCTTCGATTGCAGAATACTCGCAAAAATGCACGTCGCCACCGCCCCCACATGGCGCGAAGCAAAACAAAAGGGCGACCTTCCTTTCCGGCGCACTCCGCAGGACGAAAGAACCCCCGCCGCACAAAGTGCGCAGCGGAGGTTCTTTCATGTCCGAGGACGCGCCGGAAAGGAAGGTCGCCCTCGGGCCGGACAGCTAAGACAGCTTACGCGACGGTGTAAACCCAGTTGTGCTTGTCCTCGACAGCACCAGACTGGATACCAGTCAGGGTCTCGCGGAGCTTCTTCATCACAGGGCCAATCTCGGTGTAGCCAGCCGGGAAGGTCACAGTCTCGTCGGCGCCGTAAACCTTGTTGTCGATCTCGCCAACCGGGGAGATGACGGCAGCGGTGCCGCACAGGCCGCACTCCACAAAGGTGCCGGCCTTGACCTCGGCCCACTCGACGGGACGCTGGTCGACGGTCATGCCCAGGTCCTGAGCAACCTGAACGAGCGAACGACGGGTGATAGAGGGCAGGATGGAGTCGGTGTGCGACTGAGGAACGACGAGGGTGCCGTCCTCCTTCACGAACAGGACGTTGGCGCCACCGGTCTCCTCGACATAGGTGCGGGACTCGGAGTCAAGATACAGGTTCTCGGCATAGCCCTCGCGATGGGCCTCCATCGTGGGCTTAAGGGACATGGCGTAGTTCAGGCCGGCCTTGATGTTGCCGGTGCCGTGCGGTGCGGCACGGTCATACTCGGAAACGCGCAGCTTGACGGGCTTGAGGCCACCCTTAAAGTACGGACCGACCGGGGTCACGAGAATGCGGAACGTGTACTCAGGAGCGGGAGCCACGCCGATCACGTCACCGGAACCGATCATAAACGGACGCACGTACAGGGTCGCGCCGGAGCCGAAGGGCGGAACCCAGGCGGCGTTGGCAGAGACGACCTGCTTGACGGCCTCAACGAACTTGTCCTTGGGGAACGGGGGCATCTCGAGGCGCTGGGCAGAGTTATACATGCGCTCGGCGTTCATGTCGGGACGGAAGCAGACGATGCTGCCGTCCTCGGCGGTGTAGGCCTTCAGGCCCTCAAAGACCTCCTGGCAGTAATGGAAGATGCCGCCGCACTCGGAGACATGCAGGGTGTGGTCGGTGGTCAGGCCACCCTCGTCCCACTCGCCGTCCTTCCAATGGGCCTCGTAGCTGTAATCGGTCTTCATGTAGCCAAAGCCGAGGCTACCCCAATCGATATCCTTCTTCTCGACAGTCATATGTCGCTCCTTACATACACAGTTGCATACTCGCGAACCCGCACGCAAGGACCGAGGCCGACCGCGTCGCAACGTCGCACGCCCGGAGCGTAGAGCCGGACGGGACACGCGAGCAGCATCAAAGCCGATGGCACGTCGATTCGCATGCACGAGATTGTACTCCCCGCACGCGTCTGATAAAACGCCTTTCTTTAACTAAGTAAAGTATTTTCATTTGACCGAAACTAAAGAGGCCCGCCACCGTAAGCGGTGACGGGCCTCAACTGTACGGTTTGCGCGCTGGCTCGAGCTAGGCGTTCTATTTACCCAGCTTGGCCTTAACCAGACCGACCACGGTCGGGATGATCGACACGGCAACGATGCCGATAATCAGCAGCTCAAAGTGCTCCTGCACAAAGGGAATGCCGCCAAAGAAGTAGCCCAGCAGCGTAAAGACCGTCGACCAGGTAATGCCGCCCAGCACGTTAAAGACGACAAAGTTGCGCCAGTGCATGCCGCCCATGCCAGCGATAAAGGGCACAAAGGTGCGGATAAACGGGAAGAAGCGACCCAGGAAGATGGCCAGGTGACCCCACTTGTCCAAGAAGTCCTCGGACTTTTTGATGCGCTCGGGCGTCATGGCCTTGACCTTGCCCGAAGCGATGATCTTGCGGCCAAAGAAGTGACCGATCATAAAGTTGCACTGATCGCCCAAAATGGCAGCGGCCCATGCGGTGGCCAGAAGCGCCACGATGTTAAAGCCGCCGTTGTGGGCAAAGAAACCCGAGGCGAACAGCAGCGAATCACCGGGAAGGAACGGGAAGAACACCACGCCCGTCTCGATAAAGATGATCAGGAACACGCAGCCGTAGGCCATAAGCGGGCCGGCGGCGATCCAGCTGGCGATCGCGGTGCGCGGGTCCTTAAGCAGCTCGGCAATAAAATTGATGAAACCCATGAAGTAAAACCTCTCAGTTGTGGGCGCGGATACGTCCAAGTTGACCAGTATACGGTTGCGGTGCCCCCTCGTGCGCAACCCCACAAAAGCATGACTCCATTACCAGCAAGTTTGCATAACTGACACTTGTAGCGCAAAGCCGCCAAGATTGTCCTTTTTAATCCCTAGCGAATCGCTATACTTTATTGAATCGCATTGCCATGGCGCTAAGGGAGGGCGGCCGGTGAGCTTTATCAATACCATTCGCGAGGACATCAAGACCGTCCAGGCGCAGGACCCCGCCGCGCAAAACGGTCTGGTCATCTTTCTTTCCTATCCTGGCCTGCACGCCAAGTGGAACCACGTGCCCGAGCACTGGCTGTGGGAGCACGGTCATCGCTCGCTCGCCCGCGTGCTCTCGCAAATCACCCGCCACATCACCGGCGTCGAGATTCACCCTGCCGCGCAGATTGGCAAGCACTTCTTTATCGACCACGCCATGGGCGTCGTCATCGGCGAGACCACCATTGTGGGCGACAACTGCGTGCTCTACCAGGGCGTCACGCTCGGCGGCACCGGCAACGAGACCGGCAAGCGTCACCCCACCCTGGGCAACAATGTCACGGTGGGCACGGGCGCCAAGGTGCTCGGCAACATCCGCATCGGCAACAACGTCAAGATCGGCGGCAACTCGGTCGTCGTTAAGGACGTCCCCGACAACTGCACCGTCGTGGGCGTGCCGGGACGCATCATCAAGCGCAACGGCTGCCGTGTGTTCGAGGAGAGTTTCGACGCCAAGCAGCATCGCGAGTACATGCCCGATGACGCCGCCGAGCAGTCCGCCCTCAACCGCCAGGGCATCACCGAGAATGCCCGCCGCGTCAAGGAACTCGAGCGAGAGGTGGCCGAGCTCAAGGCCCTCGTCGCCAAGCTCGTGGACGAACGCTAGGAACGCAAGCGGCACAAAACGACATCGGCATCAACGCAAAGGCGCGCCAGGGAATTCATCCCCGGCGCGCCTTATTTGTGATGTGGCAAAGAGACTGTCCCTTTGTCACATTATGCGAACTGGCTCAGATAGAGGTCGGCGTAGGCACCCTCGGCAGCCAGCAGCTCCTTATGCGTGCCCTGCTCGATAATGTTGCCGTGATCCATGACCAAGATCAGGTCGGCGTCCACGATCGTCGACAGACGGTGCGCGATCACAAAGCTTGTGCGCCCGCGCATGAGCGCGTCCATGGCGCGGCCGATGGCGAGCTCGGTGCGCGTGTCCACGCTCGACGTCGCCTCGTCCAGGATGAGGATCGCCGGGTTGTTGAGCAGCACGCGCGCGATGGTCAGCAGCTGACGTTGGCCTTGGCTGATGCTCTCGGCATCGTTAGCCACACGCGTGTCGTAGCCCTGCGGCATAGTGCGCACAAAGAAGTCGACCTGAGCGGCACGTGCGGCCGCGACAATCTCCTCACGCGTTGCCTCGGGACAGCCGTAGGCGATGTTCTCGGCAATGGTGCCATCGAACAGCCAGGCGTCCTGCAACACCATGCCAAACTGCTGGCGCAGCTCGCCGCGATCCATGCGGCTCGTGTCCACACCGTCAAGGGTAATGCGACCACCGTCGATCTCGTAGAAGCGCATGAGCAGATTGATGAGCGTGGTCTTACCCGCACCCGTGGTTCCCACCACCGCGATCTTCTGACCCGGCTCGGCGGCAAACGACACGTCGCGCATAAGCGGCTTGTCGGGCGAATATCCAAAGCGCACATGCTCAAAAGCGACACGGCCCTCCACCTTGCCTGGCAGCTTGGCGGCGGCCGCTGGCACCGGATCGGCTTCCATCTCGGGCTCGTCGAGCAGGTCGAACACGCGCTCGGCGCTCGCCAGCGCGCTCTGCAGCGAGTTAAAGGTAAACGACAGCTGCGTCATGGGCTCGGATGCCTCGTAGATAAACTGGAAGAACGCCTGGAACACGCCGACGGTCATATGCCCGGCAACCAACATGCTGCAGCCCACCAGCGCAATCACGATCTGCGCCAAGCGGCCGATAAAGCGCACCGCGGGACCGACGGCGTTAATCATAAAGTCGGCCTTGGTGCTCACGCGCGCCAGCTCCTTCGAAGCCTCGTGTACCTCGGCAGAGCTCTGGCGCTCGCGGTTAAACGCACGGATCACCAGACGGCCCGAGTAGCCTTCCTCGACCGCGCTCGTAATCTTGGACACCCACTCCTGGCGCTCACCGGTTACGTCATGCGTGCGGCGCGAGACCACCTTGGTCACCAGCAGCGACAACGCCGTAAAGAACAAAAAGACGAGCGTGAGCGGCACGCTAAACACGAACATCACGCTCACGGCGCCCACCACGGTACCGATCGACACCAAAAGCTGCAGCAAGCCGCGCTGCATGCTCTCGGACATCTTGTCCAAGTCGTTGGTCGCACGGCTGACGACCTCACCGGGACGATGCGCGTCAAAGAAGGCAAGCGGCAGACGGTTGAGCTTTTGAGCGATGCGGTTACGCAGATGCAGGTTAAGGCGTTCGGCCACGCTCGACATCAAAAAGCTCTGGAGCGCGTAGAACGAGGCAGCGGCCGTCCAGATCATAAAGTAGATGAAGATGGTCCTGCCGCAGTTCTCCCAGGTGATGTTGAAGGCGGTGTCGTTGGCAAACGCCACCTGAATGTGGCCCCACAGCTCATCGATCACGCGGGCGCTGTAAGCCGGCGCCGCGGTGTTAAAGATGACATAGAACACGATGCTCGCGAACACGATATAGAAGCGCCAATGGTCGCCGGCGGCCTCGCTCCACAGGCGGCGCACCGTCGCCCAGGTGTCGCGGGGTTTCTCGTCCTCGTCCTCGTCGTCAACGTCGCGCATGCGTTCCGCCTCGGCGCGGGCGCGCTCGTCCTCGGCGCGCTCGTTTTCCTCGTAGAGTGCCTGGCGGCGAGCCTCGCGCTCCGCCGCCTTGGCGGCTTCGTCCAGGCCGGGTGTGGCGCCCGTCTCCTCAACTGTCTCTGCAACCGCGGCATCCTCGGCGATGCCCTGCTTCTTGAGCTCCTCGGTCATGCTACTCACCTCCCTTCATCTGCGATTCCGCGATAGCGCGGTACACCTCGCAGGTTTCCATGAGCTCGTCGTGCGTGCCTAGGCCCACGATCTCGCCGTCTTTGAGCACCACGATCTGATTGGCATGCAAAATAGTCGAGATGCGCTGGGCGATGATGAGCACCGCGGCATCGCGCGTCTCGTCCCGCAGCGCATGGCGCAGGGCGGCATCGGTCTTAAAGTCCAGGGCCGAAAAACTGTCATCGAAGATATATAGATCGGCATGCTTCATGAGTGCGCGGGCGATCGCCAGGCGCTGGCGCTGACCGCCCGAGAAGTTCGTGCCGCCCTGGGATACCGGAGTATCGAGCCCCTGGGGCTGATCGAGCACAAAGGTGCTCTGGGCAACCTCCAGCGCATGGAGCATGTCAGCCTCGGTCGCGCCCTCGTTGCCAAAGCGCAGGTTGCTCGCCACCGTACCCGAGAACAGCCACGCCTTCTGCGGCACGTAAGCGATATGCCCGCGAATCTCACCTTGCGAAAGGTCGCGCAGATCGATGCCATTCAGGCGAATGGCGCCCTTCGTGGCATCGTGGAAACGCAACAAGAGCTTGGCCACCGTTGACTTGCCCGAGCCCGTTGAGCCTACAATCGCCGTGGTCTGGCCACGGCGACAGGCAAAGCTCAGGTCGCACAGGGTGTCCTCGTCGGCATCGTCAAAACGGAACGACATATGGTCGAACACGGCAACCGCGTCGGCACCATCTGCGGACTCAGGCGCCCCGTCGCCCAGCGTTGCCTTGCCGTCCACGATGCTCGGCTCGATTTCGAGCACCTGTTGCGCGCGGTTGAGGCACGCCGCGGCGCGCGGAAGCGTCAGAATCACCATCTGCGCCATCATCACAAAGAACAGGATCAAGATCGCGTACTCCAGCACGGCCGAGATGCTGCCGATTTGCATGGCGTGGACGCCCACGCGGTTGCCGCCCACCCACAGCACCGCCACCTCGGCGATGTTCATCAAAAAGAAGCTGGAGCTGTCGAGACCCACAAACAGGTGGTTGACCTTGATGGCGTTGGCCGCGTAATCGCTAAACACCTCGTCCAGGCGCCGCTCCTCGTGGCGCTCCTTGTTAAATGCGCGGATGACGCGCACGCCCACGATGTTCTCGCGCAGCACCACGTTCATGCGGTCGATAAAGCTCTGCAGGCGCATAAAGATCGGCGCGGCGTTAGCCACCGTAAAGACCGCCGCCACCAGCACGATCGCAACCACCACGCCCAGCAGCGTGCCCATGGCGGGATCGATGAACCAAGCAAAAATGATGCCTGCCACGGCCAAGAACGGCACCGGCAGCACCAACTGAATCGTCTGAAGGACAGCTTGCTGAATCACGTTGATGTCGTTGAGCGAGCGTGTGATCATCGAACCCGTGCCAAAGCGCTCAAAGTCGCTGGCGGACAGCTCGAGCGACTTGTCGTACACGGCATTGCGGATATCGCAGGCCACGTTGGCGGCCAGGCGCGCCGAAAGATAGCAGCCCAGCACCGTGCCGCCGCTGGCCATGCCGGTCGCGATAAGCATGTACAGGCCGTTGCGTAAAATATAGTCGACATCGCCCGTGGTAATACCGGTGTTGACCATATTCGCCAGCATCGTGGGAACCAACAGCGTACCGACGTTATCTATCAGCACCGCAAACAGCGTCACCGCAATCAGACCGCGGTACGGCCTCATAAACCTCATTAAGAGTCGCATGTGTCCCCCTCGCCCTTATCGTCAGCCTCGTTCTCGGCGACCACTTGCCGTTTAAATGCCTCGCACTCTTCGTTCAGAACGTGGGAGAACTTACCGACCAAGCGCATGATCTCGCGCTGTTCCCACGGCTCGAGCGCCTCGAATGCCTGTTGCTCGGCTTTTTGCGCCGGCAACGCGTAGTGCTTGGCAAACCGCACGCCTTCTTCGGTCAGTCGCACAACTTTATTCTTACGACTGCCTTCGGCAAACTCCAACGTCGCAAGCCCTCGCGCCCTAAGCGTCTTAATCGCCGAATTGATGGTCTGTTTGCTGTAGAACCATTCACTCGTCAGCCGACTCACGGCAACGCTTCCGCCCGCTGCACTCGTGTCGACGAGCATCCAGTAGGCGCAGTCCGAAAGACCGCAAGTACGCGCGAACTCCGAATAGATACGATCAAGCCCGTTGAGCATCCGGTCGAAATCGACCGGGCTAACTGCACTATTCATCTCTCCCACCATTCGATAGTCCGAGTTTTGACCAATTAATATCTCTACATTAGTCCGAGTTTTGACTATCGTCAATAAGCTCGTTGTCTATGGTCGGCTCTACATAAGCATATCGACAAAAAAGACCGCCGGCGCGGGGGCGGCGCCGGCGGTTGCGAGAGAATATCGATTGTTGGCTGTTAGGCAGCGACGGCCTCGTAGACCGTGGCGCCCGAGAAGCTGTCGTGCAGGCTCTTACCGCAGATCCACGGCAGTTCGACGACCTCGCAGACCGTGTTGACCAGCTCGGAGCAGTCAGTAAAGTGGCCCTTATCGTTGAGGGCCTCGCAATCCTGAACACGCCAATAGCCATCGGTGTGCGTGATGTAGTACTCGTGATCATTGATCGACACGAAAGCGCGCGTCTTGGAACGCAGCAGCTTCAGAAATCCTTCGAAGTCGGTCTCGACGACATCTCCAGCCTGGAACATGATGTTACCTCCTGGCCCGGCGCCACCATGGCGCGTTGATAAACGTTGGTGCTCCTTTAGTAAAACCTTTATCAGAGCTTATGCGCGCATCATTTAGGCAAGTGGTAAAAAACCGCAGGGTAGACGGGATAAAACGTTTAACCATCCCACCGGTTTGTCACATTCTGGCTGAAGTTTTATACAAACCAACTTTTCCACTTGGTAGCTTGCATTGTTTGGGGCCGACTGCGCGATTACGGCTACGGCACGACGGGTAAGAACGAGGCATCGAAACCAACGTCAGGAGGACCCATGGAGACCATCGAGGCACTCATCCACCGCCGCAGTTGCCGTAACTATAGTGATCGCCCCGTCGAAGCCGAAAAGCTCGCACGCATTATCGAGGCAGGCCAGTACGCGCCGAGCGGCATGGGGCGTCAGCCGGTGACATTTGTCGCCGTTACCGACCCCGCAACCGTCGAGCGCCTCTCGCAGCTCAACGCACAAGTTATGGGCAGCGAGGGAGATCCCTTCTACGGCGCCAAGACCGTTGTGGTGGTGCTCGTCGACCGCAGCGTGCCCACGCACCTGGAAGACGGCTCGCTCGCCATGGGCAACCTGCTCAACGCAGCCTATGCGCTGGGCGTCGATTCGTGCTGGATTCATCGCGCCCGCGAGGTTTTCGATTCGCCCGAGGGCCTGGAGCTACTGGCCGGTTGGGGTCTGCCCGCCGACGGCAGCCTGCGCGGTGTCGGTCACTGCATTCTGGGCTACGCCGAGGACACGCTACCCGAGGCAAAGCCGCGCCGCGACAACATCATCTACGTAAGGTAATTAGTTCCGCCGTTCTACCGAACGGCGGGCTCGTTGACGCTGCGCGGGCCGCATTCACGCCAATCTGACGTTCAATTTCGGGGGCGCGACCAGAAGGTCAGCGCCTCTCATTTCACGTCACCTTGGCGCAAATGCGGCTCGCTCGCTTTTGGCGACTGACATCGAATGAGCCACTGTCTTGGGCAGCTAAAAAAGCCCCGTCCCAAATTAGCTACCCCACTCGTAAACTTATATTGACGTCGCCGTTGTCGTCGTTTCGTTCGTTTGAGTCGTTTCGGCTTCGCTGCCTTGTTCGTCCTCGTCCTTTTGAGCATCTGCAATAGTGGTGGCCGCCGCAACGATACCGCGCTGGGGCGCGACGCCCGTCTGGGTCTGAGCGCCCTCGACAACTTCTGTGCCTGCATGCGCGAGCTCGGGCGATTTAAACACTGCGTCCAAGTTGGCGCCACCGCCGGCGTAGCCAAGCGCAGCGAGTGCGATGACGATCACTGCAACGACGACCGCGATCGGAACATAACGGTGCCAACCAGCCGGATTGAGTCCGCTGCGGCGAGCCGCCCCGCGGCTAATATAACCGAGCGTTCCGTCGTGCTTGAGCTTTGAGCCCACCACGCGTTTGCGGCCCCACAGTGAGGACTCTGCCTGCATTGCCAAGCGGGCGCTTGCCGAAGGATAGCCGTATTTAGTGCGCTTGAACGAGCCATCAAACCCCGAGGCGTGTTTACCCCACGTCACCGATGTCGTGCGTCGGTTGACCGGCGCGGCACTCCGCCTTCTGCAGCTCGGTTTTGAAGTCTCAGCCATATGCCCTCGCACGCCGTAACCAAATCGAAACAATAACGCTTTGGACTGTAGCACACGCGTCGCGCGCGGTCACGGCCGCCTCGCTCAACGGTCATCGTCCTTCAGCAAGCGCCACAGCGTTGTACGGCTTATGCCCAGCACCTCCGCCGCACGGGTTCGGTTGCCGTGGAGGTGGCCTACAACCAGATGCGCGACATCTCGCTCGGTATCGGCCAGCGGTCGCAGGATATACAGGTCACTTTCGAGCGTCGGGGCGCCAAAGGTTGCGGTCTTAATCACGTCCTCTTGGGCGAGCACTTCCTCCGCCACAGCGCGGTCCACCGTGCCCGCCCCCACCAATATATACAGTCGTTCCGAGACCTCGCGGAGCTGCAGATAATTGCGCGGCCAGTGGTAAGCATCGAGCGTCTTCGTCGCCGCGGCAGACAGTGTGGGCGCTGCCGTCCCAAATGCGTCAGCGAGATATTCCAAATAGCGCGCAACCTTCGTCGACGCGGCTCCCTGCTCGGCGATTGCCGGCGCCACGCTCACCGCACAGGCGAAACGCTCGGTCACAAAGGCGGCTTGATCACTTTCGCCGCCGCCCGGCATGTCATTCGCTGTCAGCACCACATGGCAGCGCGTCGCCAACGCGGTGTCGGTCATCGTGGAGACCAGCTCGCGGAGGCGCTGGGGGACAACCGCGTTCCAGCCCTCAATGCAAAGGGTCAGCCCCGTTTGGAACAACGGCGATTCGGCGCTTTTGAGCACATGGCGCCAACCGCGCTCGGTGAGCTCATCGAGCGCAACGGAAACAAAGGGCTGATCGGCAAAAGGACCGTCCAGATAGAGGCGCTTGGCGATCTCGACCTGACCCGCTCCCAGCTCGCCCTCGAGCATAAGGGGCACACCGCGCGTGTAGCTCTCGGCAACTGGTGCAGCCACCGCAGCGGCACCCTCAACGATGCCGTACGCGCTCGATTCGTAGCGGGCCTCAACTTCGTCGGCGTTGAGCCACTCGATGCCCGCATGCGCCGCGGCACCGCGCACCTCGCGGACCACAACGACCCAAAGCCTCCCGCCCTCTTTGTCGGTGGGGCGAACGGTCAGGCTCAGGCGCGTACCCTCACGCCCCATAACCAGACGCGCGCCGTCTCCTATACGGTCGAGACGCTCAGCGACAAAAGCCGCCACATCCCGCTCAAGCGCCGCGTCATTCATGGTCGAGATCGCGACGTCCCCACGCGCATCGATTGCCAATGCCGAGGCCCCGGCAGCAGCCAGGGCATCGGTCAAGATGTTCAGCTTGGCATTGCTATCCATGATTTGCCCCTGTCCGCGGCGACGTGCAACCGCCGACGGTCGCACGACCGAGTGTTTCAAAATTGAACGATATTGCTCACCAAACACTATAAGGCAGAAAGCGCCGTCCTGCGAGTATAGGTGTTGCCCCGCATCGCCATCCTGGCGGGGCGATAAGAGCTCTTCGGGACTTATAAACCTGCGGACAAGCCATACCCGCAAGAGCTCCTATCGCTCCACCGCAGGCTTGCGCTCACCGGCAGCCAGTACGCAAATAAGCTACTTCTCTACCAGATTCCCAGCACGTGCTGCATTCCCAAACTCATGCACGCAATGCCAATCCAGCAGCAAAAGCCCAATGCGATGGGCTTGCCGCCCTTTTTGACCAGCTCGACGATATCGGTATTAAAACCAATAGCCGCCATGGCCATCACAATAAAGAACTTCGACAGCTCCTTGATGGGCGCCGTAAAGGACGCGGGAAGCTGAAGCACCGTGGTGATTACGCTCGCCAACACAAAGAACAGCACAAACATGGGAAACGCGCGTTTAAACGAGAACGTGCTTTTGGCGTCGCCGCCGGCCTTGCGCGCCAGATGCATCTGCCAGCACGCGAGGACCAACGTGATGGGAATGATGGCCAGCGTCCTGGTGAGCTTGACCACCGTGGCGCTCTCGAGCACATTAGCGCCGGGATGCATGCTGTCCCAAGCGCTCGCCGCAGCCGTTACGGACGAGGTGTCGTTGATGGCGGTGCCGGCAAACAGGCCAAAGCCCTCGTTAGTCAACCCGAGCATGCCGCCGAGCGTCGGAAACACGAGCGCCGCGATAACGTTAAACAGGAAGATGACCGAAATAGCCTGGGCAATCTCGCGATCGTCGGCATCGATGACGGGTGCGGTCGCGGCGATGGCAGAACCGCCGCAAATCGACGAACCCACACCCACAAGCGTCGCGATCTTGCTCGGCACGTTCATGACGCGGCAGAGCACGAAGGCGATGACAAGCGAGGTCGAGATCGTCGCCATGATAATCGGCAGCGACTGGGCGCCCTTGGACAGAATCTGGGAGAGGTTCATGCCAAAGCCAAGCAGGATAACTGCGTACTGCAAGACTTTTTTGGACGTATAGGTAACGCCGGCGGCGAGCTGTTCGCGACGATTCTTGGGAAAGACGAGCGCCAGGACCATGCCAAAGAGGATGGCAAATACCGGTCCGCCGACCACCTCAATTTGTTTGCCGAGCAACGTCGCGGGGATAGCGATGATCAGGCAGAACAAGACGCCCTTCCAGCGCTCGCGTACGATATTCGCCAGTTGCATATGGGATTCCTTCTTTCTATTTCACGTTTGCGACGGCTTATGATACGGCAACATTGAGCACAGCCTTGCGCAAACACAGACTAAGATGCCGCAATAGTTCTCAGACACCAGCCGAATTACCCACCGCGGAAAGCTGATTCGCGGCATAATTAACAACTAACATATGAGTGTGATAGAACAGTTGCGAGGCGCTATGGAAGAATCGATGCACGTTGGCGAGCAGGAAACGAGCCTACAGGACCAGTCCTACCACACCATTCGACGCAAAATCGTCTACCTGGACTACAAGCCGGGCGAAAAGCTGGGCGTCAAGCAGCTTTGCGACGACCTGGATATGGGGCGCACCCCTGTGCGCGAGGCACTGGTGCGTCTGGCGCAAGAGGGCCTGGTACGCACCGTACCCCAAAGCGGTACCTATGTTTCGCCCATCAACCTCACCCTTGCCGAAAGCGCCTGCTATATTCGCGAACACCTGGAAAAGCAGGTGATTGTGGAGTGCTGTGCCCGTGCCACCTCGGCAGGCATCGAGCAGCTCGATCGGGCCATCGCGCTGCAGGAAAAGGCCATGACCGAAGAGGATCGCATCGGATTCTTTTTAAGCGACAACCTCATGCACCGCATGATCTTTAGCATCGCGTGCCGCAGCACCGTGTGGTCATGGCTCGAGGAGACCAATGCCGACCTGGAGCGCTTCCGCTGGCTGCGTGCCGCCACGCAGACACTCGACAATCAGGAGACTGTTAACGAGCACAAGCAAATCCGCCGCGCCATCGCCGGTCGCGATCCTATCGAGGCGAGCTTTTTGGTCAGCAAGCACCTGCATATGATGTTCCGCAACCAGACCGAGGTCCTGGACCAATATCCCGAGTACTTCGAGACCAGCAAGCTCCGCTAACCCGCCAAAAAGGGACAGGTTTATTTTGGCAGGTTTTATCTGGGCAAATGCAACAAGGCCCGGCTCCGCCGCAACGGAGCCGGGCCTTAGTCGTTAGAGCAGCGGAACCAACTACTCTACGGTGACGCTCTTGGCCAGGTTACGGGGCTGGTCAACATCGCAACCGCGCAGGATGGCTACCTCGCGAGCGAGCAGCTGCAGCGGAACACTCGCCGTGATGGGGCTGAACACGTCGCGGACGGCCGGCACGCGAATGATACAGTCAGCGATCTTGTTGATTTCCTCGTCGCCCTCGGTGGCAACGACGATGACCTTTGCGCCGCGCGCCTTGCACTCCATGAGGTTCGACACGGTCTTGTCGTAGGTGGCACTCTTGGTGGCCACGGCGATGACAGGGAAGCCCGGGTCGATCAGGGCAATGGGGCCGTGCTTCATCTCGCCGGCGGCGTAGGCCTCGGCGTGCAGGTAGCTGACCTCCTTGAGCTTGAGCGCGCCCTCGTAGGAAATAGCGGCACCCATGCCACGGCCCACGAACAGTGCGGACTGCGCGTCCTTGCACAGCAGGGCGGCCTCATGCACGGCCTCGGTCTGCGTATCCAAAATCCACTGGATCATCTCGGCCGTATCGGAAAGCTCGCGGAATAGCATGCGTGCCTGCTTGGTGGTCAGACGGTACTTAACCTGCGCCAACAGCAGGGCCAAAAGCGTGAGGCTCACGACCTGGCCGATGAAGCTCTTGGTCGAGGCGACTGCAATCTCCTTGTTGGCCTTGGTGTAGATGACGCCGTCGCTCTCACGCGCCACGGGGCTGCCCACCACGTTGGTGATGCCGAAGACCTTGGCGCCCTTGATGCGCGCGTCGCGAATGGCGGCAAGGGTATCGGCCGTCTCGCCGGACTGGGACACGGCCACAACAAGCGTCGTCGGCGTGATGATGGGGTTGCGGTAGCGGAACTCGCTAGCCGCCTCGACCTCGGTGGGGATGCGAGCCCAGCCCTCGATAAGGTTCTTGGCAATGAGACCGGCATGGTAGCTGGTGCCGCAAGCGATCACGTAGACGCGGTCGATATCGTTGAGCTCCTCGAGCGAAAGGCCCAGCTCATCGATATCGAGCTCACCGGCGGGGGTCATGCGGCCCACCAGGGTATCGCGCACGACGCGCGGCTGTTCATGGATCTCCTTGAGCATAAAGTCGGGGTAGCCACCCTTTTCGGCCATGTCCAGATCCCAGTCGATATGGGTAACCTTGGGCTCAATCACATTGCCGGCCTCGTCGGTATACTCGACGCCTGCGGGCGTGAGCTTGGCAAACTGGCCGTCCTCGAGCACCACGACGTCGCGGGTTGCGTCGATGAGCGCGATGACATCGGAAGCAACATAGGAGCCGGTTTCGCCCACGCCGACTACGATCGGGGAATCCTTGCGGGCCACGGCGATCACGCCAGGCTCATCGGCGGAAACGGCGGCCAAGCCATAGGCGCCCACCACGTGGGTGCAGGCCTCGCGCACAGAGGCCATCAGGTCATGTGTCTCGGTATAGGCCTCTTCGATCAGATGTGCGAAGACCTCGGTGTCGGTCTCGCTCTTAAAGTGATGGCCGCGGCCCTCCAGCTCCTCGCGCAGCTCGGCGAAGTTCTCGATGATGCCGTTGTGGACGATGGCGATACGACCGTCGCAGCTGGTGTGGGGATGGGCGTTAACGACCGAAGGCTTGCCGTGAGTGGCCCAGCGGGTATGGCCGATGCCGCAGGTAGCGTCGCTGTCGATATTGGCAAGCTCGCTCTCCAGACCCGCGACCTTGCCCACGCGGCGAATAACATCGAGGTGCGCCGCGGCGCCCTCGCCCACCTCGAGCGCGACGCCCGAGGAGTCATAGCCGCGATACTCCATGCGCTTAAGACCCGTGACCAGGATGTTCTTTGCAATATCAGAGCCGGTGTAGCCGACAATTCCGCACATAGGATAAATCCCTTCGTCCGCGTGACTGCAAAACGTCCACGCACATGGGGCGCTGAGACGTATAACGTTCGAGTATTGTACTCACGCAAACGCAAGCTGATATACCAGAAGTGGTATCTCAACTTGGATACCACTCGATACACACACCCCACCACCACAAAGGGGACAGGCACCTTCGTGGTGGTTTGAACCGGGACGGCGCTCTGTCCCGACGAAAGATCTCGATCTGTAACATCTGGGGCTCCGGAAGCCGGCTTAGTGTTACAGATCGAGACATTACGGTTTGGCCCCTGCACTATGTCTCGATCTGTAACAGATAGAGCCGGTTTTGCCGTCCAGATGTTACAGATCGAGACAATTGAAGGCCCGGGCAGCTCAAACCACCACAAAGGCACCTGCCCCCTTCGTGGTGGTCGCGCTGGCAACGGCGTTTCCCCAGATAAAACCTGCCGAAATAAACCTGTCCCTAATTGGCAGGTTTTAACACCTCAGGGGCGGGCGATGCTACAATCTGGCTTGTACTTGAAACGCATCAAAGGGGCCGCTATGGCAAAGGTTAAAATCAGCGACGTCGCGCGCGAAGCCGGGGTTTCGTTGGGCACGGTTTCCAACGCACTCAACCATCCCGAAAAGTTGCGTCCCGAGACCCTCAAGCTCATTAACGAAACCATCAATCGACTGGGCTACCTGCCCAACCAAAGCGCTCGTCAGCTTGCGGGCGGCGCCACCAAGTCCTTTGGCCTAGTGCTCCCCCGTCTCGATCACGGCTTCTCGCTCCAAATCGCCAGCGGCGCCCACAACGAGGCCCGCAAGCACGGCTACGACCTGCTCATCGCCAACGCCGATAACGACGATATTCTCGAGGACCATTACCTGCGCTACTTTATGGGCACTCAGATGTCCGGCGTCATGGTTCAGCCCATGGCATCCCCCGACTGGCACCCCGCCATGACCAAGATGCTCGTGCCAATCGTCCATCTGGACATCCATTGCTCCGAGCCCGGTTACTACGTAGCGGCCGACAACGAGGCCCAGGGTCGCATCATTGCCGAACTCGCCATCGCCCGTGGCGCGCACCATATTGTCGTCGTCGGCCGAGCAGCATTTATGCAACTCACCCTGCGCGTCCTTGGCATTCATAAGGCGCTCGCCCTACATCCCGACATCAAAATCGAAGTCATTGACGCCGGCGAGTGGAACACGGCGGCCGACGGCTATGGTATCGGCAACCAAATCGCCGAGCGTCCCGCCGACGAACGTCCCGATTTTGTCGTCGGTCTAACCGACGTGCTGGCCTCGGGCGTCGTTTCGGCACTGGTCGACAAGGGCATCTCTGTCCCCGGGCAAGTACGCGTAGCGGGCTGCGATGGCAACCCACTCGCTTGGAGCGGATCGGTCCCGCTCACTACGGTAGCGCCCCCGGGCTACGAGATTGGCCGCAAGGGTGTCCAACTGCTCATGGAGCAAATCGAGAACAAGGCCCCGGCAAAGACCAAGCATATCCGCGTCGGCTCTGCAGCGCGCACCGTCACCGCAGTCACCGCCGCCGAGGATATCAACCGCCAAGAACTGGTACGTCCGTTCCTACTGGAGCGCGCCAGCACCCAGGCAAGCACCCAGACTGACGCCACGGCCATCAACCTCGGCGCGTATCTATAGCACGCCCGCAAGTATGCTACGTCGCCGCTTAAGCAAAAGGGGCCCGACCATTGCCGGGCCCCTTTTGCTTAAGCGCAAACGTGGGCAATTGCTCGTTTCAGCACCGCAATTGTCTAGTGCACGGCCTTGACCGCCGCTGCCAGGTCGAACAACGTATCGAGCACGGCTTCGCAGCCATCCACCACGTCTTGCGGCAGCGGAACGATATCGGGAACGGCAAAGACATGGCAGCCGGCCGTAATGCCCGAGACGCAGCCGTTGCGCGAATCCTCGACCACGGCGCACTCCTCGGGGGCAAAGCCCGCGCGCTCGCAGGCAAGCAGGTACATCTCGGGGTTGGGCTTGCCGTGCGCGACGTCCTCGCCACACGTTACCGTTTCAAACTTGTCAAAGAGGCCGACCATCTTAAGGTTGCGCTCGGCCGTAACGAGGCGCGACGACGTCGCTAGGCCCACGTGATAGCCCGCAGCCAGCAGCTCGTCTATGCACTCGGCGGCGCCGGCCTTAAGCTCCAGATCGGTCTTGACCATCTCGTCGCGAATCTCCTTGTGGCGGGCATAGATCGCCTCGGCGGTCTCGTGGCTGCCGTAACGCTCCTCGAGAATGCCCATGACATCGACCAGCGTGCGACCGATAAACTGATGGATCAGGGCATCATCAATCGCGACCCCCAGCTCGGCGGCGCCTGCCTTCCATGCCTTGATGCCCAAACGCTCGGTATCAACCAGCGTTCCGTCCATGTCAAAAATAACAGCCTTGATCATATCGGTCCCCCATCGACTCTCGCTGTCGCATTGCTGCAACTCTACCGCATTTGGCAACTTGTATATAACGTATATACCATATTGCACTTTCGTTACACAGATAGAAGTCTTATGGCAAGTAACGCATTAGGATTATAGTTTTCAATCGAGTACTCAACGATAAGGATCGTTTCATGATTTTAGACACCACGGCACCCGCAGAGGAGCTTCAAGACAAGCTATCAGCGCTCGAGCAGCTGCTTTTGGCATACGGGCGCGTGGCGATCGGGTTTTCTGGCGGCGTTGACAGCAGCTTTTTAGCCGCGGTCTGCGCCCGCATCATGCCTGCCGACACGCTCCTCGTTCACCTCACCACGCCGCTCATCGGCACGCCCGAACAGACCTCGTTTGAGCGCTCCGTTGATGGACAAGCCAATGAGGGGCCGCATTTTAAGCTCCCCGTGCTCAATCTTTCGGTGGATCAATTGCAGCTCCCCCAAGTAACCTGCAACGATGCCAATCGCTGCTACCACTGCAAGCACGCCGGCTTTACCGCTATCGTCAACCACGCCAAGTCGCTCGGCTTTCCCACCGTTATCGACGGCAGCAATGCAAGCGATCGCGGTGACTACCGCCCTGGCATGCGCGCGGCAAAAGAGCTCGGCGTACGCTCCCCTCTCATGGAGGTCGGCTTTACCAAGGACGAAGAGCGCGAGCTGCTGCGCGCATGGGGCTATCCCGTTTGGAACCTGCCGGCGGGAGCCTGTCTTGCCACGCGCGTCCCCGCGGGCGAGGAGCTTACGCGCGAGAAGATCGATTTAATCCGTACCTGCGAGGACTACCTGCACGATCTTGACCTGGCGCAGGTTCGCGCGCGCTTGGTCGGCGGCTGCATGCATATCGAGGCCGCCCCCGCAGATGTCGCCAAGATTTCCGCTCTCGGCGGCAGTGCCGTCGATGCCGAGGGCAAGACCCCGCTGCCCGCCGCCATCGAGTCCGCGCTGCGCGAGCTGGGCTGCGGCCACATCTCCCCCGAGGTCACCCCCTACATCCACGGCAACATGAACCTTTAGGTTACGCCGTTTTACAAACGGCGTAACTGCTCGGCGCTGCGCAGGCCCCGGGCACGGCAATCTGACGTTCAACTTCACGGGCGCGACCAAAAGGTCAGCGCCCGCTTGTTTCACGTCACCTTACCGCACCCGGAGCCTGCTCGCTCGCATATGCTCAACCTGGACTGCGTTAACTGACCTACCAAAAAGGGACAGGTTTATTTTGGCAGGTTTTATCTGGGGAAACGCAAACAGGGCCGCGACGCCTATATGGCGTCGCGGCCCTTTTTCCTTGGAGAAGGATCGATTGATTGAACGGGATGACCGTTCTAGTCTTCGAGTCCGCTATTGATGAGCTCCGCAATCTCAACGGGATCGGTGCTCGCGCGCACCTTGTCACGGAAGCCGGCGTCCATCAGCATCACGGCAGCCTTGGAGAGCAGACGCAGATGCGTGGTTCCAGCCTCGCCGGCGGGCACGTACAGCGCGAGCGCAACATCGACGGGCACCCCATCGAAGCTCGGCCATTCAACGGGCTCGGCCAGTTTAAGCACGGCAACGCCCGGCGTGTGGATCGCGTCGCTTTTGGCATGCGGAACGGCAAAACCGGCGACAAGGCCGGTCTCGGCCTCGTTCTCGCGAGCAATAAAGGCAGCCTCTACGGCAGATGCGTCATCGGCAAAGCCGAGCTCAATGGCCTGCTCGGACAAATAATGCAGGGCGTCCTCGCGCGAGGCGGCGGTATACCCGATCGTCACTTGGTTGGCAGATACAAATCCCATGGAAACCTTCCTTACAACACAGACCTGACCGCAGCTTCGATGCCGTCGGCGTCCAAACCGTACTTGTGCAGCAAATCGACCGCAGGGCCAGACTCGCCGTACACATCGCGCACGCCGACGCGACGCATCGGCACCGGATGCTGCTCCGCGAGCACCGAGGCTACGGCCTCGCCAAGACCACCGATAATCGAATGCTCCTCGGCAGTGACCACACGACCGGTCTTCTTGGCGCTGGCAACCACCAGGCGCTCATCAAGTGGCTTGATCGTGTGCATGTTGATGACCTCGGCATCGATACCATCGGCAGCGAGCGCCTCGGCAGCCTCAAGCGCCTCGGCGACCATCAGGCCGCAAGCGATGATGGTCACATCGGACCCCTCGCGCACGACCACGCCGCGACCAATCTTGAACTCATAGTCCTCGCGGTCGTTGATGACCGGTGTTGCCAGGCGTCCGAAACGCATGTAGACCGGCCCCTCAAACTCATAGGCGGCGCGCACACAAGCGCGAGCCTCGATGTCATCGGCGGGAACAATCACCGTCATACCCGGAATCGTGCGCATGAGCGCGATGTCCTCGCAGCATTGATGCGTGGCGCCGTCTTCACCGACCGAGATGCCCGCATGCGTGGCACCGATTTTGACGTTGAGGTGCGGATAGCCGATGGAATTACGCACTTGCTCGTACGCGCGGCCGGCGGCGAACATGGCAAAGGTGCTCGCAAAGGCGACGTGGCCCGTGGTCGCAATGCCGGCGGCAAGCCCCATCAAGTTGCTCTCGGCAATGCCGGCGTCGTAGAAGCGCTCAGGGTGCGCAGCCTTAAACTTGCCGGTCTGCGTGGCGGCGGCCAGGTCGGCATCGAGAACCACAAAGTCATCGTGCTCATTGCCCAGCTCGACAAGTGCCTCGCCATAGCTGACGCGCGTGGCGACTTTCTTGACGTCTGCCATTAGAGCTCCTCCCCTGCTGCTGCGAGCTCGGCCATGGCCTGCTCAAACTGTTCATCGTTGGGTGCCTTGCCGTGCCAGCCCACCTGGTTTTCCATAAAGGAGACACCCTTGCCCTTTACTGTCTCGGCGATAATGGCCACGGGCGAGTCGCTCACTTTGCGGGCCTCGGCAAAGGCGGCGGCAATCTGCGCCATGTCGTTACCGTCGGCGAGCTCGATCACATGCCACTTAAAGGCGCGGAACTTGTCGGCAAGCGGCATAGCCGAGTTAACTTCGTCGATACTGCCGTCAATTTGCAGGCCATTGTGATCGACGATAGCGACGAGGTTATCCAAGTCGTGGTTGCCGGCGAACATGGCCGCCTCCCACACCTGGCCCTCCTCGCACTCGCCGTCGCCCAACAGCGTGTAGACGCGATAGCTGTCACCCCAGTGCTTTGCGGCGAGTGCCATTCCAACCGCGGCGGAGATACCCTGACCGAGCGATCCGGTAGACATGTCGACGCCCGGAGTGTCATTCATATTGGGATGGCCCTGCAGGCGGCTGCCGATATGACGGAGCGTCTCGAGCTCCTCCTTGGGAAAGAACCCGCGTTCGGCGAGCACGGCATAGAGTGCCGGAGCGCAATGTCCCTTGGAGAGCACAAAGCGATCGCGCTCGGCGCGGCTCGGATTTGCCGGGTCGACATCCATTTCCTCAAAGTAGAGGTAGGTCATAATGTCGGCGGCGCCAAGCGATCCGCCCGGATGCCCCGACTTGGCAGCGTGGACACCCGTGACAATACCGCGGCGAACCTCATTGGCAATCTTGGCCAGTTCCTGATCGGTCATGGAGTTTCCTCTCTTGAGCACGCCGGCCCGGCATAACAAATGCTGGGCCGGCAGAACCATCGTTACTGTGCCTCGACGACCTTTTTCCAGTCGGCCTCGAACGAGGCAAGGCCCTGGTCGGTCAGCGGGTGATGCAGGCATTTCTTAAGAGCAGCCATGGGGACGGTCGCAATATCGGCACCGAGCAGCGCCGCCTGGGTCACGTGGTTGGGCGTGCGGACGGATGCGGTGATGATCTCGACGGTGTCGTCGACGTTCTTGCCGGTCCAGTCATAGTTCTTGATGCAGGTCACGACGTTGTCGAGCTGCGAGATGCCGTCCTCGGCGATGTCATCGAAGCGGCCGACAAACGGGCTGATGTAGCGGGCACCGGCGTTGGCGGCCATAAGGGCTTGCGTCGGCGAGAAGACGAGCGTCATGTTGACGCGCACGCCCGCATCGGCCAGAGCGCGGCAGGCGGCGAGGCCGGCCTCGCACACGGGAAGCTTGACCACAATGTTGGGAGCCAGAGCGGCAAGACGCTTGCCCTCCTCGATCATGCCCTCGGCAGTGGTCGCGGTGGACTCGGCGGACATGGGCAGCCCCTCGCAAAGCTCGGCGATCTTGAGCATGTGGGGCTCAAAGTCGGCCAGCTTGCCGCCGGTCTTAGCGTACAGGGATGGGTTGGTGGTGACGCCGGCAAGGCAGCCCCAGCTCTTGGCCTCGGCGATCTCATCAAGGTTGGCGGTATCGATAAAGAACTTCATGGTGCAAACTCCTTCAAATGAATTGCTAGTAATCCTAAGGACAGCGGCCCAATCGTCGGTCAATCCAACGTCAGCGAGCGGGCAGCTGCCGTGGCAAGGTGGTGCGAAAGAGGAGCGAAGCGTACTTTGGTACGCGAGCGACGGCTTGAGCGCCAGATTGCCCGGCAGATGCCCGCGCAGCGTCGACCGGTCCGGCGTTTGTCAAAACGCCGGAACCACTTAGTCCTCAAGGGCCTTCTCGATGCGGCTCGTGACGCCCTTGAGGTTAAGACCGACGACGTACTGTTTGATCGGGCGCTTGATGTGCTCGATCACAAAGCGCTTGCCGTCGATGTCCTGGGCAGCGAGGTTGCGATAGAGCTTCTCGACCTGCTCCTTGACCTCGGGATCGTTGAACGCGTAGTGGCCGGAGACATCCAGGATCTTCAGGCTGAGCTCGTCGTCGGCCAGAATGTCGTCAACCTGCAGGTTGACGTCGTCGCCGGTCATCCACTTGCGCCAACGCTCGGTCTTGATAGCCTTGACCAGCAGCGTGTGATACAGGTCGGAGGGATCGTCGCACAGGCCGTTGTCGACCAGAATCTGCTCGGTAGCGCAAAGCTTGAGGTAAGCGCGGGTCTCCTCGGTGCCGTACTGAGGGGCGACATTGGAGGCCGTCACGTGAGCCGGGATGTGCTCGAGCAGCGTCGCGTCATCCAGATAGTCGGCGTTGTGCTCCTTCAGGCCCACGCCGTAGCGCTTAGCCATGTCGGCGAGCTCGCGGGCATTCTTAAAGTTGTAATGACCGACCTGCTCGGTCCAACGGGTGAGTGTGCCGGTCTGGCCGACGATAAAGGTGGGCATGGGGCAGCCGCGCTTCTCGAGCTCGGGCTGCAGCTGAGAAATGAACTCCTCGTACTTATCGGTAGAGGTCAAGCCGCCATTGGTCTCCTCGGTACCGACCTCATAGGCAACCTCGGGCAGGTTATGCTCGCGACGGTACTGCTCAAGGTAGTCGATAAGATCGATCGTGCGGCGAAGCACCACGTCGAGCGGAATAACCTTGCCGATCTGATAGGGATCCTTGGTGGGGTCGACCATCAGCAGGTCAAAGCCTGCCTCCATGTCGGCGACGAAGGACTTGCGGGCGAGCTCCATGGCCTCGTCCTCAGGCAGGTGGGCGTTACGCTCCTCGTCGCGCTGCCACGGACCGCCGTGATCGCGGCACAGGTAGTACGGACCGGTGTAACCCACCTCGTCGGCGACCTTCTTGATGTCGGCGGCAAAGCGCGTCTGGTCCCAACCGTTGACGTAGCCGGCGCCCATCTCGTCCATATCGACCTGGTTGCGGCTGGCGATAAACATGGGCGGGAAATCCTCGTCCTTGGCAAGCTCGAACACGGCCTGAATCAGATTGGGGCTCATGGGGCCAATGCCGACCATGGTTGCGTGATCGCCGCTATCCTGCAGCTTGAGCATGCCCTGAACGGCCTGACGGATGGTGAGGTTGGACATTCTGTTCTCCTTCTCCAGAGGATTTTTGACAAAAGTTCCCTGGGACCCAGATGTGGGCCCTATCAGTACGGATGGATTTTGTTGTGTAGGGCGGTTGTGCGGAGTCAAATCCATCCCTCCGCACAACCGGAGTCCTTAAAGGTTTACTTGGCCTGCTTGTCGAGCGTGGGCTTCATGGCAATCAGGATTGCAGCGGCGACCACGGCGCCAATCACGATGTCCAGGCAGAACAGCGCGACGTTGTTGGTGGCAAGGGCGACGATAAAGCCACCGTGCGGGACGTAGCAGTCGATACCCTGGAAGGCGGCAAGCGCCGCACCCACGGCAGAGCCAATGCAAATGCCGGGAAGGGTGTGACCGAGGTCCTTGACCGCAAAGGGGATAGCGCCCTCGGTAATACCGATGCAGCCCATAAACAGCGCGGAGATGCCCATCTGACGGTCGGCGTCATCGAACTTGTTCTTGGCGATGAGCGCAGCGAGGCCACAGGCGATCGGGGGAACGGCGACGGCGACGCGGAACATACCGTTAGGACCGTAGATACCGGAGGCCATGATGGCCATGGTGAAGGTCGAGGCGGTCTTGTTGATGGGGCCACCCATATCGAAGGCGGTCATAACGCCAATGACCAGACCCAGGACAACGGCGGAACCGCCCTGCAGGCTGCCGAGCACGCCGGTGAGCCAGTCCATCACAAAGCCAAGCGGCGTGGCCAGGATGTAGATATAGGCCATGCCCAGGACAAGCGAGGTCAGAATCGGGATGATCAGGATGGGCATGATGGTCTGGATGGTGTTGTTGACCTTCCAGGTCTTCATCCAGCGGACAAAGTAGCCGCAGATGACCGCCATGATCATGGCGCCCAAGAAGCCGGTCGAAACGCTGTTGCCGTTAGGGGTAACGACTGCGTTGTTGACCAGGTAGCCCAGGACAAAACCGGGGGCGAGCGCGGGCTTGCCGGCCATCGAGTAGGAGATGTATGCCGCAAGCACCGGGATCATCATGGAGATGCCGGCCATGCCGATGGTGTTAAGACTCACCATCAGCGGGTTCGTAACCTCCATGCCGTTGGCGCCGGCGGTACCGGATGCCAGCGAGAAGGCGAGGAACACGCCGCCGATAACGACGATGGGGATAAAATAGGAAACGCCGGTATTGAATGCATTGAGCAGCGTCTTACCAGGATCGGCAAAGATAGACTGCTTGGACGCCGGTGTCGGGGCCTGCGGGGCAGCGGAGACGGCCTTCTTCTCTGCCTTGGCCTCGGCCTTGGGCGCGTCAACGGCGCCGCCCGTCGCCTTGATAATCTCAACGGCCTGGTCGATGATCTTCACCGGATCGGCGATTACATCCGAGGTGCCGACCTTCAGGAACTTTCCCTCGGCCATCTTCTGCTCAAAACGATCCTCGTTCTCGACGCCCACGTCGACGGACTCGAGCACCAGGTCGGCAGAATCCACGTCTTCCTGCGTCAGCTCGTTCTCGATACCCAGGCCACCCTGAGCCTCGACTTTGCACTCGATGCCACGGGCGGCGCATTCATCCTGAATCGCCTTCTGGGCCATATACGTGTGGGCGATACCCACGGTACAGGCGGCAACGCCTACGATCTTCATTGCTTCCCTCTTTTCATAGAGTTGCGTGCGCAAGACACCGTTTGCGGAGGCCTCCGGAGCATCCCCTGCCGTTTGGACTTGCTGTCTTTTCGACAAGACCAATATAGGTGCTCGTTTTTCTTAATGCCAGCTTATTTCGGTAAACGCGCAGGTCAGAGCGTTGGTTATGCAATTTAGTTATGCGTTTAACCAAAAATGAATCCTGCGATTTTACCCTCGATTTCAAAAGTCAAGAAGTATTTGATTTTCTCGGTAGACGGCAGATGCGCATGCCGGTCACAAATTTCAACCCCACCCGTATACCGCATTTGTTGCATACTCATATGAAAGGAAAAGGTCGCTCACCGAAGCGCATCCCACACCAAGACTCAAAGTCATCATGTTGGAAAATGCTCATCTGTCGGAAGGAGTCGCTGTGGCAAAACAGCGCGTTACGATCGCAGACGTCGCTCGAGAGGCGGGAACCTCGACGGCAAGCGTCTCGTATTACCTCAACGACAAACGAGAAAAGCTTAGCGAGAAGACGCAGGCAAAGATTGCGCGCGTCATCAAGGAGCTGGGATACGTCCCCAACGCCCAGGCGCAAACACTCACCGGCAAACAGACCCACGTCATCGCCATTATCATTTTGGATAACACCAACAAGTGGGCGGGCCTCGTCCTCAACGGCATGGAGCAGGTCATGCTCCCCGCGGGCTACCAGACGGTCGTTTGCACGAGCAACTTTAACCCCGAAACCGAGCTCATGTATGTCGACAAAATGCTCTCGCTGGGCGTCGATGGCTTTATCATCCAGCCCACGGCAAATTTCAAGGCCGTCCATGACCGCATCAAGCGCGCCGGTAAGCCCGTCGTCTTTTTCGATGCGGCCATCTATAGCCCAGGTACCAGCTGGATCAAAACCAACCTTTACGACGGTGTGTACAACGCCACGCAGGCACTCCTCGACGCCGGTTACGAAGATTTCTTTTCCATTGCCGCCAACATGACCGAAATGCGCACCCGCATGGAGCGTTTTCAGGGGTATGCCGAGGCGCTGGCAGCGAACGGACAGCTCTACAAAGCGATTCCCATCGACCACAACAAGCCGTCGGTCGGTGAGCTTACCGAGTATTTTAAATACAAGTTCAACCCCGCCAAGCGAACCCTTATCTTCGTGCAAAATCAGTGGGCACTTCCCCGTGTCTACAAGGCTCTCCAGCCCATGGCCCATCTACTTCCGCAGCAAATCGGTCTTTTGGGACTCAACTGCGAAGACTGGACCAACCTCACCACGCCGACCGTCTCCACGATCATCGAGCCCGTCGACCAGGAAGGCAGAGAGGCAGCCGAGATGCTCCTCGCGCTACTCGATGGCAGCAGCACGCCAGGTGAGCAGCGCATTCTCGAATGTAAACTCAATTGGCTCGGTTCCACCTCGATCTAGCCATACGTCAAATATGAGGCAATTGAATCCGTAGCGTTTGTCCCAAATCTTAAGTATTTGTTCGACAGAACGGCCCCTGCCGGCTCCTGCTAGACTGGTAGATTCCCAACCGTCCATCCAGGAGCCTCCATGTCGCGCAAGTCCGCCTACAAGCAAGCACTTTCCATCGGCACCGCCGTGGTGCTGGGGTTTGCGTTGTTCACAGGGTCGCTCGACGGGGCGCCCAGACTACTCTCGCCGCAAAGTGATGGGCAGGCGGTAGCCCTGGCCGAGAAGCAAGACGAGAGTCCCAGCCGCACTGACGACGAGGCAGACCTGGTTGCCCGGCTCGAATCGGGAACAGCGAGCTCCTCGGACTCTCAAAATAGCCAAGACTCTGGCGATGGCTCCGATTCCGCCGCAACCGACACCGGTGACGACGCATCCGCAAACAACGCCACCCCCATCGACGAGGTCGAAAACCCCGACCTCGACCGCGCCCGTGGCGTATACCTCAGCAGCATTCCTGACTACGCGGGTAACCCCTATGTTGCCCTGCGCGCCGATAGCACGCACCCGCTCGGCACGCCGTCATTCACGCTCGATGAATACGAGCGCGCTACAGAAGAGGGTTGCTTTAAGAAGTTCTCCAAGCTCGACAGCCTGGGCCGCACCCGCAAAGCGCTTGCCTGCGTGGGCCCTGAATCACTCGGTCAAGGCGAGCGCGGCGATATCTCGCGTATCCATCCCGCTGGATGGCGCCAGCAGCGCTACGACTTTATTCCGGGCCAGAGTCTCTACAACCGCTGCCATCTCATCGCCTGGTCGCTTTGCGGCGAAAACGCCAACCGCAAAAATCTCCTCACCGGCACGCGCTATCTCAACGAGACAGGCATGCTGCCGTTTGAGGAGCAGATTCTCGGCTACATCCGCGACACGGGCAACCACGTGCTCTATCGCGTCACGCCTATGTATAACGAAGAGGAACTTGTCTGCCGCGGCGTGCGCCTTGAGGCGCAATCGGTCGAGGACCACGGCAAGGCCCTCTGCTTCCACGTATATTGCTACAACCTGCAGCCGCATGTGCAGATCGACTACACCACCGGCCGCAACCAGGCCTCGGGAGACTAGGGCCGATCAAGCTGCCCCAAAACCTAACATGATCCGTTTTCCTCCGTCCCCCAGGGATCAAAAAGAGCCGCTCTGGATTGCCCAGAGCGGCCCTTGCATCAGCATGTATGTTGCAGGCAAAGCCCCACGCTACTTGGCGCGGCCCTCCTCATAGCGCTCGACCAGCTTGGCCTGAACGTCATAAGGCACCTGCTCGTAGCCGGCGGGCTTCATGGTAAAGTCGCCCGTGCCGCGCGTAATAGAGCGCAGACGCGTCGAATAATCCGTCAGCTCGGCCAGCGGCGCCTGGGCGATGACCACGGTATCGCCGCGCTCATCGGTCTCCATGCCCGTCACGCGACCGCGCGATGCCGAGATGTCGCCCATCACGGCGCCGGCGTAGCTCTCGGGGATAGTCACCGTAATTTCCTCGATGGGCTCCAGCACCACCGGATCGGCATCGGCGCACGCCTTGCGCAGGCCGATGCGAGCCGCCGCGCGGAACGCCATCTCGTTGGAGTCGACGCTGTGATACGAGCCGTCGTACACAGCCACGCGAATGCCCGTGAGCGGGTAGCCGGCAATGATGCCGTCCTTCATGGTCTCCTGGACACCCTTGTCCACGGCGGGGATCAGCGAGCGCGGAATGCGGCCGCCCACGACCTCGTCCACAAACTCATAGCCATCGCTCGTGCCGTCGGGCCCGATGAGCGGCTCAACGCGCAGCCAGCAGTCGCCATACTGACCGGCACCGCCAGTCTGCTTCTTGTGGCGGCCCTGTGCGCTCGCCGTGCGGCGGATAGTCTCGCGATACGGAATGCGGATTGGCACGCTTTTGGCCACGACCTTGGTGCGATCCTCCAAACGGTTGAGCAGGACCGAAACCTGCGCCTCACCCACGGCGGAGATGATAGTCTGGCCGGTCTCCTCGTCACGATCGATGCTCATGGTCGGATCGGCCTTGCACGCCTTCTCGATAAACGTGTAGAGCTTCTCCTCGTCACCGCGGTTCTCGGCCTCGATGGCAATGCGGTACTGCGAGTTGGGAAACTTAAACGCCGCCGCCTCGACCTTACCGGTAATGGAGAGCGTGTCACCCGTCTCTGCCGCCAACTTGGGCGCCACGATAATGTCGCCGGCATAGGCGTGACCGACCTCGGTCATGTCGCGGCCGCACATCACATACAGGTGAGCCAGACGATCGCTCTTGCGAGTGCGCGCGTTGATCAACTCAAGGCCCGGCTCAAGCGTGCCCGTCAGCACCTTGATAAAGCTGATGCGGCCCTGCTGCGGATCGGCCAGGGTCTTAAACACAAACGCCACCGGACGGTCATCGTCACTCGAGATCTTAAGCGAATCACCATCGATGAGCGGCATCTCGCCGTAGTCGGTCGGCGCCGGGAAGTACGTTGCGATGTCATCCATCAGCGAGTTGACGCCCTGTTCCTTAATGCAATCGCCCGCAAAGACCGGCACAAAGATGCGCTCGGCGATCGCCTTCGACAGCAGGCCTTCAAGCTCCTCCTGCGTCAGCGTCTCCTCGCCTTCCAAGTACTTCATCATCAACTCGTCGTCAGCCTCGGCCACCAGCTCGCACAGGTGGTCATGGGCCTCCTCGGCCTGGGCACGATACTCCTCGGGAATCTCCGACTCAACGGCTTCGGTGCCGTTGCAATGGCGCGCCTTCATGCGCACCAGGTCGATAATGCCGTCAAAGTCCTCGCCCTCGCCCCAGGGAAGGGTCACGGCGCCCAAGCGCGTGCCAAAGCGCTCCTGCAGCAGGTCCATTGTGGTCGTAAAGCTGGCCTCGGGGCGCGACAGACGGTTCACGAACACCGCACGCGCCAGACGTAGATCCTCCGCCGCATACCAAAGCTTGACGGTCGTAGGCTGCGGGCCGGCCTCGGCGTCGACCACAAACAGAGCCGTCTCGCAGACGCTCATAGCGGCAAAGGCGTCGCCGATAAAATCGGGGTAGCACGGGGCATCGAGCACGTTGATACGGGCGCCCTTCCAGTCGATCGGCGCGATGGTCGTCGAGATGGAGAACGAACGCTTGACCTCTTCGGGGTCATAGTCGAGCGTGGGCTTGGTGCCGTCGTGGCCGCCCAGGCGGGCGGTCTTGCCGGAAAGGTGGAGCATGGCCTCGGCGAGTGAAGTCTTGCCCACCCCGCCTTGGCCTACGAGCACCACGTTCCTTACATTGCCGGTCTTGGGAGCACCCATGATGACCTCCTTGCAGGGCCGCGCGCAATGCGCGACGCCAACGGGGAGAGTTCGCGGTCGGTGCCGTCCAGGGAGCAGCATGGTCGGCAGCCGAGCCGACTCACCCTCCAAATGTCCTATGCCACCACCCTACCCTCACAGGTGACTGTCCATGCATACCTTTCGGCGCACGTATGGATACAGGCGGCGAGAGGAAGGGGAACGTACGCGAGGCGATTATTGGACCCCGCCGATGCAAATAAAATGCCGCCGCAGGCCATAAGACCTGCGGCGACTTCATCTCAATTAATAGTTGAGTAAATAGCTGAGCCTACCCCTCGATACGGCTCAAGAACTCGCGGGTACGCTGCTCGCGTGGATGGTCGATGACCTGCTTGGCAGGACCCTCCTCGACAATACGGCCGCCGTCCATAAAGACCACGCGGTCGGCAACATCGCGCGCAAACTGCATCGCGTGGGTCACGATCACCATCGTCATATTCTGTGCCGCCAGGTCCTTAATGACACGCAGCACCTCGGCCGTCAGCTCGGGGTCAAGCGCCGAGGTCGGCTCGTCAAAGAATAAGATTTCCGGATCGAGCGCCAGGGCGCGGGCAATACTCACGCGCTGTTGCTGACCGCCCGAAAGCTCACACGGCACCTTGTTCTCGTTGCCCGTCAGCCCCATTTGCGCAATCAGCTCGTGAGCACGGGCTTCCGCCTGTTCGCGCGGACGCTTAAGCACGCGAATCGGCGCATCGGTGATGTTTTTCATCACGGTATAGTGTGGGAACAGATTGTAGTTCTGGAACACCAGACCAAAACGCGAACGCGCTTGCTTGGGAACATCTCCCTTCGCATAGACCGCGCCCGAACCCACATCCGTCGCAACGGCAAGGTCACCAAACGAGAGCGAGCCACCGTCGAGCGTCTCGAGCAGCGTGGCGCAACGCAGCAGCGTGGACTTACCGCCGCCCGAAGGCCCGATAATCGCCACGACCTCGCCGCGCTTTACCTCGAGCGAGATATCCTTGAGCACCTCATTGCCGCCAAACGCCTTGCGCGCGTTTTCGATTTTCATCACTGAGTTAGTCATGATAATAGTCCAGCTTCTTTTCGGCGGCGCCCAGCAGCATCTCGACCACAAAGTTAAAGACCCAGTAGATCAGCGCCGCAATCGCAAACGGCACCATGCTCACCTGCGAGGCGACCAGCGCCTTGGCGGTCGAGAACATCTCACCCACGCCGATGGCAAATGCCAACGACGTGTCCTTGACCAGCGTGATGATCTCGTTGCCCATCGCCGGCAGAATGCGCTTGGCGACCTGCGGCATCACGATATACAGAAACGTCTGCACGCGCGAATAGCCCAGCACCTCGGCAGCCTCGTATTGACCGCGAGGAATGGACTGCAGGCCCGAGCGATAGATCTCGGCAAAGTAACCGGCGTAGTTGATGATGAACGCCACGACGCACGCCGTCCACTTGGAATCGGGCGTGAGCGAAATGCCAAACACGTAGTACGGGGCAAAGTAGATGGCAAACATCTGCAGCATGAGCGGCGTACCGCGCATGACCGAAATGTAGATGCGCGCAATCCAGCGAAGCGGCGCGATTTTGCTCATGCGCATAAACGCCACGGGGATGCCCAGCGGAATCGACCCCAGCAGTGTCAGCACAAACAACTGCAAACTGACCAAGAATCCCTGGCCAAGCATCTGCATCATGACCTGAATAGACAACCTAAGCTCTCTTTCACAGCAACAGAACAGCGAACCCAATGTCAAAGCGGGTTTTCCAGGTGCCCGAGTTTGCCGTGAAAGAGGAGCGCCGCGTACTAAATGTACGCAAGCGACGGTTTGAACGGCAAAATCGGGTGCCTGGGAAAGCCGCTATTTCAGAACCCAGTTGTCGAAGGACAGACCGTAATCTGCATATTTATCGCACAGGTCCTTGACCGTGCCGTCCTCGTAGAGCGCCTTGAGCGACTCGGTCACAGCGTCGGCCGACTTGGTGTCGCCCTTCTTAAAGCCGACGGCATAGTGCTCGCTGGACAGCGGCTTATCAAGCTGCGTATAGGCATCGGGCTTTGCGGCAAGCTGATACTGAGCAATCGAAAGGTCGCACGCCACGGCATCGACCGCACCACTCTCAAGCTGCATAAAGGCCGTGTTGTACTCGCCGATGGTATCAAGCGTGGCAAACGTCGCCGCCAGATCCTTCTGATCGCCCTCGAGCACGTCCTGAGCAGCGGAATCGGTCTGGGTGATCACCGTCTTGCCGGCAAGATCATCCCAGCTCTTGATGCCCGCATCCTTCTTGACCACGAGCACCTGCTCGTTGAGCATGTACGGCTCGGAGAACGTGTAGTCGTCCTCGCGACCCTCCATGGTAAAGCCGTTCCAGATGCAGTTGATGGCGCCGGAGTTGAGCAGCGTGTCCTTGGCATCCCAATCGATAGCCTCGTAATCAACATCCCAGCCCTGCTTATCGGCAACGGCCTTGGCAAGGTCGAGGTCAAAGCCCGTGTACTCGCCGTCATCGCCCACAAAGCCGTACGGAGGATAGGACTTGTCAAAGCCCACCACGAGCTTCTTGGACTCAGCGGCGCCCTTCACATCCTTTGCCGCGGTAGAGCCAGCAGCGGAGCCCTTGCCGGCGCCGCCACAGCCAACCAGGCCAAGGCCTAGAACCGTAGCGAGTGAGCCGGCTAGACCAACAAACTGACGACGAGACATATCGGTATTCATGGTATTCCCCCTTGATGGCACTTTAGTTAAGTAAAGTGAGTCATGTAACGTTCAGAATCATACACTTTAGCGTGATAGAGCACAAGGCGAGTTTGCCCGCCGCGTGAGGGGTGTGGGGGTTAAGTTTCCTGCTCTACAGTCCTGCTCACGACGGAGGCCACATTAAGTGGCCTCCTGTTCGTGCGGAACTCGCGATAAACTTAACCCCCACACCCCTCACGCGGCGGGCAACCGTCGTTGGACTTATCACTGATATGAAATGGGCGCTTGTATATCGTCCGTTAGCTCAGCACGGTACAATGCTTTCAGATTTCAATTTGTATAATTAGTGGGGTTAATTCATGGCAGAATCTCGTGCGGAGCGTAAGGCTCGTCGTGCTTTGATCGAGGCAGCTGAGGGGTCAGAGGAGAAAAAATCTTCTAAGAAATCCAAGTCGTCTCAGGACGCGAAGGGTAAGTCGGCCAAGAGCAAGGCTAAGGCCAAGCGTCCCGGCTCTCGTCGGAGCGGGGATAAGGCATCTCAGACTCGCACCAAGCGCCCGCATAAAGATCCGATTTCGTCTACACGTAAGGTTGTGGATCCCAAGTCTCCCTGTTCAATCATGAAATCTTGCGGTGGGTGCACGGCGATCAATCGTCCTTATAAAAAGCAGCTGGCAGCTAAGCAAGCTGCTATGGAGGAGCTTTTTGCTTCGCTTTGCGAGCGTGAGGGCATTGCTGTCGATCCCATTCGTGGTATGGGTGTCACTTTGGGCGACCCGGGCAAGTATCCTGCGCCGCGTGGTTTTCGTCATAAGGCTGCCACCCCCTTTGCTCCCGGCAAGGAGGGCGCTGTCCGCTGCGGCTTTTTTGAGCGCGGCACGCACAAGATCGTCGCCGTTCCCGAATGCCCTGTCGAGGCCCCGGGTGCGCGCCAGATTCTCAACGGCATCGCACGCGAAGCTGAGCGGTTGCATATTCCCGCTTTTAATGAGGACAAGCATCTTGGTTTGCTTCGCTATGCCGTCGTGCGCTGCGGCTGGCGCACCGACCAGATCATGGTCACTCTCGTGACCGCCCAGCGCGACTTGCCGCATGCACAGGAATTCTTTGAGGCCGTCGCCTCGCTCGATCCGCACATCGTCACCGTTGCACAGAATATCAACGGCCGCCCCGGCAATGCCATCCTGGGCGAGGAGACCCGCATCGTCTATGGCGCCGAATGCATGCGCGATCAGCTGCTCGGCTGCGAATTCGACATCTCCCCCACCGCGTTCTATCAGACTAATCCGCAGCAAACCGAGCTGCTCTATCGACTCGCCATTGACGGCATGGATTTACAGCAGGGCGACGTACTCATGGATGCCTACTGCGGCAGCGGAACCATCGGTCTGTGCGCCGCAAAAGACGCCCAGGACAAAGGGGTCGGCATTATGTTGCTCGGTGTTGAGCGCAACCCCGCTGGCATTGCCGACGCACGTCGCAACGCCGAGCTCAACGGCCTTACCCGTAACGCGTGGTTTATGGCTGACGATGCCACCGACTATATCCTCAATGCCGCCGATAACAACGAGCGCGTCGACGTTCTCTCCATCGACCCGCCGCGCGCCGGCTCCACACCCGAGTTCCTCGAAGCCGCTTGCGCGCTCAAGCCACGCCGCATCACCTACATCAGCTGCAATCCCGTCACCCAAGAGCGAGACTTGCACCAGCTCCTCGATGGTGGCTACCGCCTACTCAAGATCACGCCGGTCGACATGTTTCCCCATACCGACCACACCGAGACCGTTGCGGTCCTCGAGCGCCGCTAAGCTGCCCCAGTAGATTTTTGGGACAAGAAGGGGGCGACCCGTCTGGGCCGCCCCCTTCACTTGGTTTATGAACGCCGTTACATGCCCTTGCGCAGGTCGCACACGCCTGCCGCCGCCATCTCGCGCAGCAGCGTCTCGCGGTCGCGCGTCACGATCAAATCTAGCGGGAAATGAATCTCGTCGAGCATCTTACGGGCGTGATCGAGCTTTCCAATGGCCATACCAATGTGGGCATCGGTCGAAACGCCGATCCCCACGCCCAGCTCGGCGCAGCGCTCGGCAATCTTGCGGCACACGGCCCAATGCTCAGTGTCGACACCGTGCTCAAGACTATGGTTGTTGATCTCGATAATCTTGTGCTTGGCCTTAGCCGCCAACAGCACCTCGTCGATATCGAACGGCACGCCCGAGCGCCCCGTATGCCCCAACATGAACACCTTGGGATGTTCCAAGGCATTGATATACATCTGGGTCGTTTGAGCCGGCGTCGCGCCCTCGGCAAACTGCGGATTATGCACGCTTGCCACCAAATAATCCAAATTGCGCGTCACCAATTCGAACAGCGAATGCTGACGACTGTACGAATCACCGGCGATATCAAGGTCGACGGGAATATCCTCGCCAAACAAGCTGCCGTCCAGCGAAACGATATCGGCCTCGGCGCCGCGCAGCACCAACACACCGCTCCAAATGCGCGGCCATATATCCTGATTGATAAAGAACTGATAACTACGCAGGTCATTGGGGCAGGCCGTAACCATCGAGCTCAGGTGGTCCGCAGAACCAAGCACCTGCAGACCACGTTCGGCTGCCCAATAGACGTTCTCCTCAATGGTTGAGTATGCATGCGCGGAGAACAGCGTATGAGTATGAATGTCACAAGAAAGAAGGTAGGGCATCGGGTCTCCTTATCCGGTGTGGCCGTCGCGTATATTCATTGTACGCATAGCTTTCAGCAGTCGTAAAACCGCTCCATCCCAACGACACAACGTCCATGACAACGGGGCCTGGCTTAACACCAAACCCCGTTTCACGTAAAACATTGTAAGCAGAGCGCTTTACTTTTAACGATACTCGTCCGCCAACTGTTTCCAAGCGGGTAGCGAATTGATAATCGTTTCGTAACTCACGCAATAGCCCAGGCGGAACCAACCAGGCATGCCAAAGCTGTCCGAGGGCACCGCAAGCAGCTCATACTTCTTTGCGCGCTCACAGAACGCATTCGCATCGGGCTCCAGCGCCTTCACCCACAGGTAGAATGCACCATCCGGCTCAACATAGGTGTAGCCGTACTCCGTCAGTGCGTCGGTAAGCGCGGTGCGGTTGCGCGCATAGGCCTCGACATCGCTCGGTTCATTAATGCAGTCGATAATTACACGCTGGAAGAGGGCCGGTGCGCACACGAAGCCCAGCGTTCGGGCGGCACCGGCGACGGCCGGCATAAGGCGAGCAGCCTGCGGATTGGTATTGGGGACCAAAATCCAGCCCACGCGTTCGCCCGGTAGCGAAAGGGACTTGGAATACGAGTAGCAGACGATGATGTGCTCATAAATCGAGGGCACCCAAGGCACCTCGGCGCCGTAGACAATCTCGCGGTACGGCTCATCCGAGATGAGCATAATCGGATTCTCGGGATCGCGCTGAGCGTTGGCCTCGCGTAGAACATTGGCCAGTCGCGTCAACGTGTCGCGCGTATATACGGCACCGGTCGGGTTGTTGGGCGAGTCGATGATGACGGCAGTCGTCTTATCGGTGATCGCCTTGAGCACGTTACCCACGCTCAGCTGGAACGTATCTTCATCGGCGAGCGCCTCGACACACGTACAGCCGGCTTTCTCAATCCAAACACGATACTCCGGAAAGTACGGGGCGATAACGATGACCTCGTCACCTGGATTGGTAATGGCATTGAGCGTGCAGGTGAGCGAGGCCGCCGCACCTACCGTCATAAAGACATCCTTGCCCTCATAGCTCGTGCCAAAGCGGCGGTTGAGCGATTCGGCGACGGCTGCTCGACATTGCGGCAGGCCCGGTGCGGGCGTGTAGCCGTGCAGCTGGTCGCTCGGCAGCTCCAGGGCCTTCTTAATGGATTCAGCCACGGCAGCAGGCGCCGGAACACTCGGGTTGCCCAGCGAGAAATCAAACACGTTTTCTGCACCGATCTGTGCCTTGCGCTCAAGACCATAGCTAAAGATCTCGCGGATGATGGAGCTTTCCGCACCGCGAGCATACATAGTTTCGTTGATCATCTGTTCCCCTTTCGCATAGGCGGTATTGTACGCTTTAGTTGAGCAAAGTACCGCAGTAAAGCCAACTGAAATTCATCAATCCGCTATCCGATATCCGTCAATGTTGATTGGGGACAGACTTAAATGCGTGAAAACGCTCATTTAAGTCTGTCCCCAATCAACAGACGGCCCCATATCGGCCAAAAGGAAAAGCCTCCGCAGGTTTCCCCGCGGAGGCTTTCGCTACAAGAACTATTTGTCGGCGTCGGTGTTGCCGTCAGCATTGACGGCATTGCCATCGCCAGCATCCTCGCCACCATCAGATGCATCCTCTTGCATGGCCGCCTGCGCAAAAGCCGCGGCATCGGCCGCCAGCTCCTCCTCACTCATGCGAGGCGCGCGCTTCTTGGCCGGCATACCGGCTGCCTTGGCGTTGCGCTCCTCCTTGGCCGCCAGGATATCGCCCTCGCGCTCAAGGTAGGCGTCCCACTCGTTATCGAGCAGGGCATTCACGGCATCGCCCTCGACAGTCTCGCGCTCGAGCAGCACCTTGGCCATCAGGTCGAGCTGATCGCGACGAGCATCCAGGATCTCGACAGCACGACGATGGGCCTCGCGCATAATGCGCTGGACCTCGATGTCGATACGGCGCGCCGTCTCCTCGGAGTAATCCTGATGATCGGCATAGTCGCGACCCAGGAACACCTGATGCTGCGCCTCACCGAAAACCTGCGTACCCAGTTCCTCGCTCATGCCCAGGCGCGTGACCATCTCGCGCGCCATCTTGGTTGCGCGCTCCAGATCGTTGCTCGCGCCCGACGTAATGTCATCGCACATGAGCTCCTCGGCCACGCGACCGCCCAAGAACACGGCGAGCTCGTCGAGCATCTCGTTCTTGGTCTTGAGGAAGTGATCTTCCTGCGGCAGCTGCAGCGTGTAGCCCAGGGCCTGACCGCGACTGACAATCGAGATCTTGTGGACGGGATCGGAGTGCTCCAGGATATGGCCGACCAATGCGTGGCCACTCTCGTGATAAGCGATCGTGGTACGCTCGGCCTCGGTCATCACGCGGCCCTTGCGCTGCGGCCCGGCAATCACGCGCTCCATCGACTCCTCGACCTCGTCCATCGAAATCACGGAACGATGACGGCGAGCGGCAAGCAGCGCGGACTCGTTGAGCAGGTTCGCCAAATCGGCACCGGTAAAGCCAACGGTCATCTGGGCGAGCTTCTCGAACTTCACGTCCTCGTCCATCGGCTTGTTCTCGGCATGCACGCGCAAGATCTGCTCGCGACCCTTTACGTCCGGACGGTCGACCGTGACCTGACGGTCAAAACGGCCGGGACGCAGCAGTGCCGGATCCAGAATGTCGGGGCGGTTGGTGGCAGCGATCAGGATGACCGACTCGCTCTCCTCAAAACCGTCCATCTCGACCAGCAGCTGATTGAGCGTCTGCTCGCGCTCGTCGTGGCCGCCGCCCAAGCCGGCACCGCGCTGACGTCCTACGGCGTCGATCTCGTCGATAAAGATGATCGATGGGGCCTGGGACTTGGCCTCCTTAAAGAGGTCGCGCACGCGGCTGGCGCCGACGCCCACGAACATCTCCACAAAGTCAGAGCCCGAGATACTAAAGAACGGCACGCCCGCCTCGCCGGCAACGGCCTTGGCCAGCAACGTCTTACCAGTACCCGGAGGGCCCACCAGCAACACGCCGCGGGGAATCTTGGCGCCCAGCTTGCGATAGCGATCCGGGTCGCTCAAGAAGTCACGAATCTCTTCGAGCTCCTCAACAGCCTCGTCCACGCCGGCAACGTCTTCAAACTTGACCTTGGGGCGCGTAGCCTCGTTGGTCTTGGCGTTGGTCTTGCCAAACTGCATGTTTCTATTATTGGCGCCCATCATCTGGCGCATAAAGTAGAACATGATGGCGATCAGGGCAATCGTCGGAAGCACACTCATCGCCAAGTCGCCCCAAAAATCGGGATCGTTGGTGTTGACGATGTACTTGGTATCGGGGTGCTCCGACATGAGCTCGGCAAGCGAATCGGAGCCGACATAGGTCGAGGAAAAGCTCTTGAGCTCGCTCGTGTCGCCCTTGTCCTTTTTCGTCTTCCAGTAATGACCCGTCACGCTTCCGTCCTGAACCGTATAGGTCAGATCTTCGACGCGATCCTGCTTGATGGCGCTGACCATCTCGCTCGTCGCGAGCTTAACGGTATTGCTGGATTTGGCAAAGCCGGAGCCCATGTTAAAGAAGGCGTAACCCAGAAGCGCGCAAGCCAAAAGAAAATACAGCCAGCCCGTACGCGTGGGCTTCTTGCCTCCGGGCATCCCCGGGATCTTTGGGTCCCGGGGAGTCTGGGAATTGTTGTCGTTACGGTCGTCGGGCATCTTACGAATAAACCTCCGGTTTCAAAATGCCCAGATACGGAAGGTTACGATAGCGCTCGGCATAGTCGAGGCCGTAGCCCACCACAAAGGCATCGGGGCAATGGGTTCCAACATACTTGGGCGTGACGGCCGAGACGCGGTCCTCAACGTCCTTCCACAGGAAGGCGGCGACCTCCAGCGAGGCGGGCTTGCGGCTCTTGAGGTTCTTCATCAGATACTTGAGCGTCAGCCCCGAGTCCAGAATGTCCTCAACGATCAGCACGTCGCGACCGCGGATATCGATATCCAGGTCCTTAATGATACGCACGATACCCGAGGACTTCACGCCGTCACCGTAGCTCGAAACAGCCATGAAATCGATGTTGGTCGGCAGCTCGATCTTGCGCATCAGGTCACCCATAAAGACCACGGCACCGCGCAGGACCGCAATCAGCACCAGATCCTTACCCGCGTAGTCGCGCGTAATCTGCTCGCCCAAGCGAGAGACGATACCGTCGATATCCTCCTGCGTAAACAGAACCTTCTCGATATCCGGATGTTGAGAAGCCATGACAACCCTTTCTTGTGCTTATCGCCCACGCACCGCCGCATGGACGCGAACTACACATTCTAGCAGCGCACGGGGTATATTTACCAGCACGTGTGCCATCAGCGCGGGAATACCGTCAACGTCGCACAGAATAGCTAGCGCGGAGTGCTATTCCGCATCGACCACACGAAGCAGATATGCCACGCGCGTTGCGGCCGTGCATTTAAAACGCTCGTCCGCGCGAACGCCCGCGACCCATACTACGGCACCTCCCGGCGCCGTCCTCACCACGGGCACGCCGGCGCGCTCGGAAACGGGAATGCGAGCCTCGCCTAGCAAGTCGGATACCTTCTTGCTTCGGCCACTCATTCCTAACGGGCACATCACGTCTCCCGGTGCGGGACCGTCCACCCACAGGCGCGCCAATCGCGCCTCTGCAGGGATCTCGCCACGTGAGCCCGCCAGGATCCGCTCACTATCGCTGTCGGCAAAACCCAGGGCAGCCGCGTCTACCAAAGCTGTCACTTCCCCGGCAGCCGCAAGCTCACGGGCGCGGCGCACGATATCGCATCCCGGCTCAACGGCCATCGGCTCTGCGACCAGCATGCGCCCCCCGCCCAACGGCAAACGACCGGGTATGGTAATCCAGTCCGCAACCAGCCCCTCACGAGCCGCCGGCGCCTTAAACGCCAGCATGCCAAACTCAATGCGTACGTCAATCCCCGCCGGAAGCGTGACCGAGCCGGTGCCCTCGGCAACGCAGGAAAGGACTCGCTCCACATGTCGCATCTCGGGACGAGCGTCCGGATCGATGCGCTTAATCGCCAGTCGCACGATGCGCCGCGCGATTACCACCTCGGCCGCAGCCAGGCGCCTGGCATCGAGCACCAGCGCACCCGCTGCCTCTTTGCGCAAACAGCTTCGAAACGCCTGTGCCGAAAGCTGAGACAAAAACGCGTCCTCATCGCCTAAGATTTCGCAGGCGGCGCCAATCGTCTTGCACACGCTCGCATTACGCTGTGCCACCACTGGCATTACCCGATGGCGCACGTAGTTTCGCAGATACGAGATATCCTCATTGCTCTCGTCTTCACGCCACGGCTGACCATGTACCTGTAGATAGCCCACGAGCTCGCCATGAGTTAGGTCGAGCAAGGGACGCACCACGATATTCCTCCGGCGAGGAATGCTCGATAGACCAGCGGGCCCCGAACCCTTAATCGCGTTCATCAAAAACGTTTCCGCGCGATCCGAAGACGTGTGCGCGGTGCAGATACGAGCCGCCGTTCGCGGTGTCCCCGTCTGGGCGCAGAGCTCGCGAACATACCTCCGCGCCGCGGCATAGCGCACCTCGCGGGCCGCGGCCTCAATATTGCCCGACCCCCCATCAAAATAAGCGTGCTCCACACACAGCGGTAAACCATATTTCGCGCAGAGCTCACGCACAAAGGCCTCGTCGCCATCGGACGCCTTGCCGCGCAGATGATGGTTTACATGCAGCACATGCAGGCGCTCGCGAGCAATGGGGGCAACACCGCGTCCGTCTTGGATATCCAGCTTTGATGTGCACGCCATAAGAAGCAGTGCCGTCGAGTCCGCGCCGCCTGATACCATGAGCACGACAGGAGCAGCCTGCTGCCTCGTCCGGGTCTCATCGACTGCCCCAGGCACGGCATGGTGTCCATAATGCTGAGATACCGTAGGCATTTGCTTCCTCCTCTATTCGTCCGCACCCATTGTATCCTTTGGAATCTTATGTCTCGTCTGCACCTTCATATCCTCGGCAGTGGCTCTAAAGGCAACTGCGCACTCATCGAGGGCCCGCAGGGGCTCATTATGGTCGATGACGGACTGTCTCGCCGCGAGACATTAAAGCGCATGGCAGAACTGGGGCTCTCGACAGACAACGTCTCGGCTCTTCTCATTACTCATGAGCATAGCGATCACATCAAGGGCCTCGATGTCTGGTGCAAGCACTGGCACGGCCCCCTCTTTGCCAGCAGTGGCACTCTTTCGAGTAAAGAAAATCTTTCGCATCTGCCTGTCGAGGAATTCGATCCCGGTGACACCCTATCCATTGCCGGCATCCACGTGCAAACCTACTCAACATCACACGATGTCATCAATCCAGTCGGCTATCGATTCGACACCCTCGATGATTCCATCGGCTTTGCCACCGACACCGGAGAGCTATCGAGCCAAGCCATGAACACCCTCAAAGATTGTCGAGTCCTCGCACTCGAAAGCAACCACGATGTGACCATGCTGCGCGAGGGAGAATATCCCCGCTTTCTTCAGGAGCGCATCCTGTCTGCAAGGGGACACCTCTCCAATGGCCAAGCCGCCGAAGCCGCTCGCGAACTTGTTACCGATCGCACCGAACAGCTCATTGCCATGCATATCAGCCAAGATAACAATCGTCCGAGCCTTACCGTCAAAAGCTATGCCAAAGCTCTGGCCGCAACCCTGGATGACGAGGTCGGCAGCTCCGCAACCCTTCTCCAAGGATCGCGAAAGCTCTCGATACGCCCCGCAAGCCAGCATCGGCCAGCAACCATTCAATAACTGGGCTAAACAGCAAAAGGGGCCGGGAATCGCTTCCCAGCCCCTTTTGTTGTCTTTTAATAGCGAAGAACACCAACGAAGTTATTCGATGGAGATCTTCGTAACGTTCTTCTTCTCGACGATCTTGGGAACCGTAACGGTCAGGATGCCGTCAGCGTACTTAGCCGAGAGGCCCTCGCTCGAAGCGTCCTTAAGATACACGCCACGCGTCGCGCTGTACGAGCTGAACTCCTTCTGCAGGAAGTTCTTGCCCTCGTTCTCCTCGTCTTCCTCGACATTCACGCTAATGGACAGACGACCCTCGTTAAGCTCGACATCGATATCGTCCTTGGCGACGCCGGTCAGATAAGCCTTGACCTCATAGCCATCGCCCTTATCCTCAACGTCAACGGGGAACGCCTTAGAGGCAATCGAGTTGTTTGCAAGGTCGGTCATATCATCAAACAGATCGAACAGCGAGCTAGCAGAAGGACGAACGCCAAAAACCGAACGATAAGGAACCATGCTTGCCATGTTTACCACTCCTTTTAAGGACTGCCGAGTCATCTTCTAAGTGACTGGGACTTCTTTTGACGCTCTTATATATGCCCACCCAGTGCTCATATATACATCGACTATAAAGTTTTTTGAGTCCAGTACTATAAGCATATCTAAGTGTGTATGACTAAGGTTTTAGTAAGGTTAAGGTTCTTTGAACAAGAGCTTAAATAGCAAGTATGTTCGCAGCTACAAATAACAAGGGGCTTACAATGAGCGCGTACACGTTGTTGGTAACGAGCTAAAGGGCATCATGGACGACCAAAACCAGAACAATATGTTTATGCCGACGCAGGGCGAAGATACTTCCACGCAGCCGCCACGGTTCCATCGCCCCCACATCTCGCAAGAGCCCATTAATGATCCGGAGCCCGAGTATGTGACGAGAAATCGATATCAAACGCTCGAGGATGCCCAAACGGGACGTAAACATATGGGCGTCGCCTCGGGAGACCCTGTATATCTGAAAGACGCACCATTATCTAAAAACAGCGCAGCTAGTGATGAGCCGATGAAAGCATCCGCCACTCATCAACAAAGAGGTCCTCGACCAAAGCAAACCTTGACGCATTCGGCTCGCTATCTCGAAACGCCAAAACAGGGAAAATCAATCTTCGTTTCATCAAGTAAACGACGCAAACAGCATCGACTGACAATCCTGCTTTTGATTATTGTGGGCATAGCAGTTGCCCTTGTTATTCGTTTTATTTTCTTTAAGTAAAAGCTCAATACCAAAAAGAATTAAATCGTCTGGCGTAAATGAGTTATTTATGCCCCGCAAACGCAAAAAGGGGGAGGCCGCGAGGCCTCCCCCTTCTCAGTTCAAGCATACGGCTCGGTGCCGTCCACCGGTCAGCGGCGCCCTGGCCTCCCACGGGCTGACC
>CAJJQF010000012.1:0-44449 GCA_905193815.1 uncultured Collinsella sp.
GCAAACGTTGTTGGTGCAATGGGGGCTGGTTTATATGCACCAAGTTGGTGCAAAGCAACCTGTCCCCATGCAACAAGGGGTTGACTAGAGCTCGCAAGCAACCTTGTAGCCATCGCCGATGGCGTCGCGGATGTTACCGCACTTGTTGGCATCGCCCAACACGTGGGTGGTAACGCCGGCTGCAGCAAGGTCGTCGGCCAACTTGGTATTGGGACGATAGCCCATGGCAAGTACCAGCGTATCGGCATCGGCGATGGTGTGGATCTCGCCGTCCTTTTCGTAGCTGATGGCATCCTCGGTGATCTCGGTCACTTTGGCCTCGGTCAGCACGTGGACGCCCTTGGAGAGCATGCGCGTGATGAGCACCGCGCGACCGGCACCACCCTCGTTGGCAGCGAGCGTCTTGGTCATCTCGATAACGGTGACATCGCGGTTGGCCGGCGACAGGTCGTTGACCAGTGGGGCCAGGTAATCGGCCGTCTCGCAACCGACGGTGCCGCCGCCCACGATGACAATCTTCTTGCCCGGGAAAGCCTTGCCGCCCAACAGGTCGTCAGCCGTCATGACCTGCTTAAATCCCTGCATGAAGGCCGGGGCGATGGGCTCGGCGCCATAGGCCAGGACGACCTCGTAGCCGGCGTAGTCACGCTGAATGTCCTCGGCAGTAAGCTCGGTGCCAAATACGCACTTCACGCCGACCTCGGCCAGGCGACGGTACTGATACTTGATCACGCGGGTGAGTTCCTGCTTTGCCGGCGGAACGGCCGCGATGCGCATCTCGCCACCCGGCTCGTCCTGCTTATCCACGAGCACTACGTTGTGGCCGCGCTTGGCAGCAATGTAGGCTGCCTCCATGCCCGCAGGACCAGCGCCCACAACCAGCACGTTCTTAGCCTCGGCGGCAGGCTCGTAGCCAGCCTCGTCGCGCTCCACGTCCGGATTAACGGTGCAGGAGATGCGTTTGCCGAACATAATGCCGTTCAGGCAGCGCAGGCAGCCAATGCAGGGGCGGATGTCGTCGGCGTTGCCGGCAGCGGCTTTGTTGCAGAACTCGGCATCGCACAGATTGGCGCGGCCCATCATGCAAATGTCGGCAGCGCCGTCCTCGATCAGCTCCTCGGCAATCCAGGCCTCGTTGATACGGCCGACGGTGGCGACGGGAATGTTGACGTGCTTTTTGATCTCGCGCGAGCAGGCGGCGTGCGAGGCCTGCTGGGTACCGGCGGCGGGAATCGCAGAGCCGCGCTTGATGGTGGTGCCGCCCGAGACATGAATCATGTCGACGCCGGCCTTCTCCAGGCGACGCGAGACGTAGATCATGTCGTTGAGGGTCAGACCGCCGTCGGTGTACTCATCGCCCGAGATGCGGACGTCGATGATAAAGTCCTTGCCGCAGCGCTCGCGAATCTCGGCGATGACCTCGAGCAGGAAGCGCATGCGGGCGTCGAGCGAGCCGCCGTACTCATCGGTGCGCTTGTTGTAGAGCGGAGTCAAAAAGCCGCCGAGCATACCGTGGGCGTGCGCCGCATGGACTTCGACGCCGTCGACGCCAGCCTTCTGCATACGCACGGCAGCGTCGCCAAACTGATGCGTGAGCTCGTGGATTTCATCGACCGTGATAGGACGCGGCGCCTCGCGGGCATAGGACGGGCCCACAAAGGACGGAGCGATCAGGCGCGGCGTGCCCGGAATGTTAAAGGCCATGTAGGCGGGGTGGAAGAGCTGCGGCATGATCTTGCAGCCATACTCGTGGACGGCCGCGGCGAGCTTTTCCCAACCGGGGATAAACGTGTCGTCGTAGCAGCACATGTCACCCGGCAGATAGGTATAGGTAGGCTCGACCGTCACGACCTCGGTGATGATGAGGCCCACACCACCCTTGGCGCGGGCACGGTAATGATCGACCAAGTCGTCGGTCACATAGCCATGATCGGCCAGGTTGGTGGACACCGGCGGCATAAAGACGCGGTTCTTGACCTCGGTCGTACCGACCTTGATCGGACTAAAGAGCATCGGGTAGGCGGAGGACTCCATCCAGGGTTCCTTTCATTTGAGCCGCTCGGCGGCAGTTGCTAACGTACCTATCGTATCAGTATCCGCCGCATTCGCACTCGCTCGCACTCCCCACCTTCAATCCCGACCCTCACAAAAAAGTTGCGGTGGAATACGGAGTAGATGAGGCTTTTGACAGGCAAAACAGTCCGTATTTCACCGCAACTGATGGGCGGGGTGGAATTGAGGGCTCAGATAGTCAGTCACGCCCTCATCCGCCACTCCCTCACCTACAGCGCGCCGTCCAGCATAAGGTTCACCTTGAGCACGTTGACCGTGGGCTCGCCGAAGACGCCCAGGAATCGGCCTTTGGTGCACTGGGCGATGATCTCGCGCACCTCACCTTCGCTCTTGCCCGTGGCCTTGGCAAGGCGCGGGACCTGGTACTCGGCGGCATCCGGAGAGATCTCCGGGTCGAGGCCGGACCCCGAACACGTCACCAGGTCGACGGGCACAGCGTCCATATCGGCATCGGGGTTAGCGGCGCGGATCTTCTCGACGCGCGCGTCCACAAGCTGTCGGTACTCCTCACTCGCCGGAGACAAATTGGACGGAGCGCCGTAGGCCATGGGCTCGCCGTCGTCGCCTTCGACAATTGACACGTTCTGGATGCGGCCCCACATATGGCCCTCATCCTCGAAGTTCTGGCCGATGAGCTCGGAGCCCACAACCTTGCCGTCGACCTTGATGAGCGAACCGTTCGCCTGGTACGGAAACGCAAGCTGCGCGATGCCGGTCACGACGAGCGTATAGCCCAGGCCGCAGACAACGGTAAACAGCGCGAACACGCCCAGTGCGCGCGATGCAACACCTTTGAACATACAAACCTCCACTTACATAATGCCGCAGAACGCGAGCAGCATGTCGATGAGCTTGATAAATACGAACGGGGCAACGATGCCGCCCAGACCCCATACGAGCAGGTTGTGGATCAGCAGCTGTCCGGACGGTACCTCGCGGTACTTAACGCCCTTCAGCGCGGCCGGGATCAGCGCGACGATAACGAGCGCGTTATAGATGATGGCCGAAAGAACCGCGGACAGCGGGCTTGCCAGACCGAGGATGTTGAGCGCGCCAAGGCCCGGGTAGATCGGCGAGAACAGGGCCGGGATGATAGCGAAGTACTTCGCCATGTCGTTGGCGACCGAGAAGGTCGTAAGCGAACCGCGGGTCATGAGCAGCTGCTTGCCGATACGCACGACCTCGATGAGCTTGGTGGGGCTGGAGTCGAGGTCGACCATGTTGCCGGCCTCCTTGGCAGCCTGGGTGCCCGTGTTCATGGCCACGGCGACATCCGCCTGCGCCAGCGCCGGCGCGTCGTTGGTGCCGTCGCCGGTCATGGCGACCAGGTGGCCCTCACGCTGGAACTCGCGGATCTTCTCGAGTTTACCCTCGGGGGTGGCCTCGGCCAGGAAGTCGTCAACGCCGGCCTCGGCGGCGATTGCCGCGGCGGTGAGCGGGTTGTCGCCCGTCACCATGATGGTCTTGATGCCCATCTTGCGCAGGTCGGCGAACTTCTCCTTAACGCCGGACTTGATGATGTCCTTGAGGTACACAACGCCCAGCACGCGGCAGTTCTTGGTCACGACCAGCGGGGTGCCGCCGGCCTTGGCGATGCGCTCGACGGCCTCGTCGCACTCCTGGGAGAACACGCCGCCGGCTGCCTCCACATAGGTGCGCACGGAATCGGCAGCGCCCTTGCGGATCTCATTGCCCTCGTAGTTCACACCGGACATGCGGGTCGCCGCGGTGAAGGGGATGAACTCCATACCCTTATCCTCGAGTGTGCGGCCGCGCAGACCGAACTGCTCCTTGGCGAGCACGACGATGGAACGGCCTTCGGGGGTCTCGTCGGCCAGCGAGGAAAGCTGGGCGGCATCGGCCAGCTCCGCGGGATCGATGCCGTCGACCGGGATGAACTCGGCGGCTTGGCGGTTACCCAGGGTGATGGTGCCGGTCTTGTCGAGCATGAGGATGTCGACGTCGCCGGCGGCCTCGATGGCGCGGCCGGACATGGCCAGCACGTTGGCCTCGTTCAGACGGCTCATGCCGGCGATGCCGATGGCGGAAAGAAGGGCGCCGATGGTAGTAGGAGCCAGGCACACGAGCAGCGCCACGAGCGTGGTCACGGCCGTGGGGTTGTCCATGTCGTTAAGACCGACCGAGAAGCAGGAGTAACAATACAGGGCCAGCGTGACCAGGATAAAGACGATGGAGAGGGCCACCAGGAAGATCTCCAGAGCGATCTCGTTAGGGGTCTTCTTGCGCGCGGCACCCTCGACCATCGCAATCATCTTGTCCAGGAAGCTCTGGCCGGGCTCACTGGAGATCTTGACGATGATCCAGTCGGACAGCACCGTGGTACCGCCGGTAACGGCAGAGCGGTCGCCGCCGGCCTCGCGGACCACGGGGGCGGACTCGCCGGTGATGGCGGACTCGTCAACGGAAGCAGCGCCCTCGATGACATCGCCGTCGCCGGGAATCTGCTCGCCGGCGCGTACGATCACCAGGTCGCCGCGCGTGAGCTCGGTGCCGGGAACGACGGTGAAGTGCTCCTTGTCCTCAACGGACTCGATGCGATGGGCCTCGACATCCTTCTTGGCCGCACGCAGGGAATCGGCCTGGGCCTTACCGCGGCCCTCGGCAAGCGCCTCGGCGAAGTTCGAGAACAGGTCGGTAAGCCACAGGATGACCGCGATGGCGACCACATAGTAGGTGGGCACACCCGCGTCCTGCACACCGAAAATGGAAGCGACGGCCAGGACGGAGGTCATGACGGCGGAAAGCCACACCAGGAACATGACCGGGTTTTGAATCTGGACGCGAGGATCCAGCTTGGCAAACGAGTCGCGGACCGCGCGGCCCATCATGTCTTTTTGCATAGTCATAAATCTGCGCCCTCCTTTACGCAATCATCTGGAAGAACTCGGCAACGGGGCCAAGCGCCAGGGCCGGGAAGAAGCTCAGGGCACCGATCAGCAGAACGATGAACACGAGCAGGAATACGAACATGCCGTTGGTGGTAGACAGGGTACCGGCGCTCTCGGCGACCTTGCCCTTCTTGGCCAGCGAGCCGGCGATAGCCAGCGTACCGATGATGGGCATGAAGCGGGCGAACAGCATCTCGAGGCCGAGCATGACGTTGATCCAGGGAATGTTGCAGTTCATGCCTGCAAACGCCGAGCCGTTGTTGCCGCCGCATGAGGTGAAGGCATACAGCGCCTCGGAGAAGCCGTGCGCGCCACCATTGTTGAGCTGGTCGGCAAGACCGGGCACCATGCAGGCGATGGCCGAGCACACCAGAATGGCAAACGGAGTTGCCAAGCACAGGACAACTGCCCAGCGCATCTCGCCCGGCTCGATCTTCTTGCCCAGGAACTCAGGCGTGCGTCCGACCATGAGGCCGGCGATGAACACTGTGAGGATGGCGAAGCCGATCATGCCGTACAGGCCGCAGCCCACGCCGCCGAAGACGACCTCGCCCAGAGCAATCTGGAGCATCTGGACAAAACCGCCCAGCGGGGTGTAGGAGTCGTGCATGGAGTTAACCGAGCCGTTGGAAGCAGCCGTCGTGAAAGCGGACCAGGTAGAAGAGGAGGCGATACCGAAACGGCTCTCCTTGCCCTCCATGTTGCCGCCGGCCTGGCCGTCGGTCATCTCGATATTGACCGCTCCGCCATCGGCCAGCTGCGGGGTGCCCGCATGCTCGTTGACGGCGATGATGCCGGTGAAGATCACCAGCAGGATGAACATGGCGGCAAAGATGGCCTTGCCCTGCTTGGTGTTCTTGACGCCGATACCGAAGGCGAAGCAACAGGCGGCCGGGATCAGCAGCAGGCTGGTCATCTCGATGATGTTGGTGAAGGCACTGGGGTTCTCATACGGATGGGCGGAGTTCACGCCGAAGAAGCCGCCGCCGTTGGTGCCGGACTGCTTGATGGCGACCTGAGGAGCCGCGGGACCCTGGGGCAGGAACTGCTCGGTGACCACGCGCGCGCCCTCGACAACCTTGCCGTCGACCTTGACCGTGTCGCCCTCAATCTGGGCGCCGTCGATGACGCTCCAGCCGCCGTCTGCATTAGGCTGAACAGCGACGGGTTCTACGAGCTCAGCCTTCTGAGCCGGCTGGAAGTTGGAGATGACGCCACCGGCAGCCAGGCAGATGCCGAACACGAGGTTCAGCGGGATGAGCACATACAGGACGGTGCGGGTGAGGTCGACCCAGAAGGAACCCAGACCCCGCTCCTTGACCTGACGGAAGCCGCGGATCAGCGCGAACATGACCGCGATACCGGTGCCAGCGGAAACGAAGTTCTGCACAGTGAGACCCATGAACTGCACAAGGTAGGACAGGGTGGTCTCACCGGAGTAGGACTGCCAGTTGGTGTTGGTTATGAAGGAAGCAGCCGTATTGAACGACAGGTCCCATGACACACCCGGCAGGTGCTGGGGATTGCCTGGCAAGAAGGACTGAAGCGCCTGGAGTGCCACAAGAGTCACGAGGCCGATCCCCGAAAAGACCAGCACGCTCGCCAGATAGCGCCTACACCCCATCTGTTCTGCCGCGTCGATGCGAAGCAGACGATAGACGCCACGCTCCACAGGAGCAATCACAGGCGACAGGAACGTATGCTCACCATCCATGATATGGGCCATGAACCGACCGAGCGGAACGGCCAGGACGACGAGTACGGCAAAGTACAAGATGTACTGAATCGCAGCGTCCATAGTTTACGAATCACTCCTCATCAGAATGTAGATGTAATAGATAAGAAGTCCAATGCAGACGACTCCGATGATGGGAATGAGGATGTCCATTTACCGCCCCTTTCACACGCGGTCCGATGTCTCGGACGCCTGCCCTCGCAAGCGTCTGGGGACAGTAAACGCTTCTAGGGATTAAAGAGGCGTGAGGGCCGGGGCTCATGTCCTTAAGATGCCGTAAAGATGCAGGTAGAAAGCACTATTGCAGCTGCAGTGCGCCTATACTCGACCTCGCGAGCATACAGTGGTGTCTTCACCGCGTATGCACGCATGGACAACGCTTCAGAAAGGCTACGCTATGCAGCGCGACGCATCGGACACTCGCGTCAATCCAGACCTCATCCTCAAGGCAATTGAGAAAGACGAGGTCGCCGATGACACTCGAACCAGCCGGGGACACCTCAAAATTTTCTTTGGCTACGCTGCTGGCACAGGCAAAACCTATGCGATGCTTCAAGCCGCCCACGCCGCCAAGCGGCGAGGTGTCGACGTCGTCGTGGGATACATCGAGCCGCACGAACGTCCGGCAACTGCCCATCTTGCACAAGGGCTTGAGAACGTGCCCTGTAAACTCATCGAGCACAACGGCATTGCGCTCAGCGAGTTCGATCTAGATGCGGCTATTGAACGCGCCCCTCAGCTCATCCTTGTCGACGAGCTCGCCCATACGAATGCGCCGGGGTCTCGCCACGACAAACGCTATCAAGACGTCGAGGAACTTCTACATGCGGGCATCGACGTCTATACGACCGTGAACGTTCAGCATATCGAGAGCCTAAACGACATGGTTGCATCCATCACCGGCGTTGTCGTGAGCGAACGAATCCCCGACCGTATCTTCGATGATGCCGACCAGGTCGAGCTCGTCGACATAGAGCCCGAAGACCTACTTGAGCGCCTTCGCGCCGGCCTCGTCTACCGTCCCGCACAAGCCGACCGAGCGCAACAGCATTTTTTTACCGTCGAGAACCTCACCGCACTCCGAGAAATCGCGCTGCGCCGCTGCGCCGATCGCACCGGTCACCTCACAGACGCCGCACGCGTGCTGGGAAACCGTGACTACTACACCAGGGAGCGTATCTTAGTCTGTGTCTCCCCGGCGCCGACCAATCCCCGCATCGTCCGTGCCGCCGCACGCATGGCGAAAGCGTTTCGCAGCGAGCTCGTCGCCCTGTTCGTAGAGAGCCCGCGCACGCAAGCCATGAGCGATGATGAGCGCGCCAAGCTTGCAGCCAATATCGCCCTAGCCGAGCAGCTCGGAGCACATATGGAAACCGTCTATGGCGACGACATCGCGTTTCAGATCTCCGAGTTCGCGCGTCTGTCGGGTATTTCGAAGATCGTCATGGGGCGCACGGGCGAGCGCAGCAGCGTCCGCCAGGCCCTCTTCGGCCGCAAATCTCTCGTAGAACAGCTCATAACATTCGCCCCGAACCTCGACATTTACATCATTCCAGAACAGTCGACTCCGCCCTCCCGACCCAAAGGACGCCGCCATGCGCTCGCCCTGCAGCCGCCCAGCAGCCGAAACGTGCTTCGCACGCTGGCCCTCTCTCTTGCCGCCACGGCGATCGGCACGGCTTTCCGCCATCTGGGATTTGCCGATTCCAGCATCATATCCCTCTATATCTTCACGGCCCTGCTGACCGCCGTCACCACGACGGGGCGTATCTGCACGATCGTATCGAGCGTGCTCTCTGTAGTGCTTTACAACTTCTGCTTCGTCACGCCTCTGTTTTCGCTCGCCAGCTACGACCGAAGCTATCTGGTCACGTTCGGCATCATGTTCGCCACCGCTATGGTCGCCGGCGAGTTAACTGCGCGCATCGCCGACAACGCCCGTACATCCGCCGAGAACGCATTCAAAACGCGCGTACTCCTCGAAACGAACCAGCTCTTGCAGCAAGCCCATAGCGCGGAGGAGTGCGCCCGCGTCGCCATGAACCAACTCGTCAAACTGCTAAAACTCGACGTGGTCTTCTACCCCGCTGAACACGGCACGCTCGGCAAGGCGCTCTATGAGTCCGCTGGCACCGAAAACCGATCCGCGTCGCTGCTCACCGACTACGAGCGCGCCGTTGCAACCTGGACCTACACCAACAACAAGCGCGCGGGCGCAAGCACGCGGACCCTGCCTGAGGCGCGCTGTCTCTACCTCGCGGTTCGCACCGGCGACAAGGTATTCGGTGTCATCGGCATCGCCCTGGAGGGGCGCGAGATCGAAGCCTTCGAGCATTCGATCGTCCTATCTATCGTAGGTGAATGCGCCTTGGCGCTCGAAAGCGACCGGGTGGCGCAAGAGCGCGAAGAGGCTGCGGTCTTGGCGAAAAACGAGCAGCTGCGCGCCAACCTTTTGCGCTCCATCGGCCACGATTTGAGGACACCCCTCACGGCTATATCCGGATCTGCGGCAATCCTTCGGAAGAGCGACGAGAAGCTCAGCCTCGAACAACGCTGCGATCTTGCCGATGCCATCTACGACGACTCCCTCTGGCTTATCGATACCGTGGAGAACCTCCTCGCCATCACACGCGTCGAGGACGGCACCATTCGCCTCAACTTAACATCCGAGCTCATCGACGAGGTCATCGAGGCCGCCCTCAGCCATGTCGCCCAAGCATCGCATGGACGTGCCGTCACCATCGAGCACACTGACGACATCCTGCTGGTACGCATCGACGTCCATCTCATCATGCAGGTGCTTACGAATCTCATCATGAACGCCTTCAAATACACGCCCGAGGACTCGACTGTCACCATCGGCGCACGTCGCGAGGGTGCGTTCGTCGTGGTGGACGTCGCAGACGATGGGCCGGGTGTGGCAGACTGCGACAAGCCTCATATCTTTGAGCGCTTCTTCACCTCAAGCAATACGCGGCCCGTGGATTCGCGTCGAAGCATCGGCCTTGGGCTGTCGCTCTGCCGCTCCATCGTGGAGGCGCATGGCGGCGTCATCGAAGTTCGCGACAACCACCCCCATGGGGCCATCTTTCGTTTTACCCTGCCCGCCGAGGAGATCGAGATTCATGAATAATGCCGCTAAGCCACGCATCCTCCTGGTCGAAGATGACCTGACCGTTCAAAACCTCGTTTCGACCGCGCTTGACCTCCACGGCTATGTCGTGAGCAAGGTTTGCAACGGCCAGGCCGCCATCATGGATGCGGTGTCGCACGGCCCCAGCCTCATCATGCTCGACCTCGGCCTTCCCGACATTGACGGTATCGAGGTCATCACGAAGATCCGAAGCTGGTCGGCAGTCCCCATTATCGTCATTTCGGCCCGCACCGAAGATTCCGACAAGATTGCAGCACTTGACGCAGGGGCAGACGACTACCTCACCAAGCCCTTTTCTGTGGATGAGTTGCTTGCGCGCGTCCGTGCGAATTTGAGGCGCTCCTCGATGGCGTCGAGCGAGTCGACAGAAGCGAGCACGTTTGACAACGGTCCGCTGCATATCGACTACGCCGCGGGATACGCGATGAAAGACGGACGCGAGCTCTCGCTCACCCCAACCGAGTACAAATTGCTCGTCCTTCTGGCGAAAAACGTCGACAAGGTGCTCACCCACACTTTCATCACCCACGAGATATGGGGCACGAGCTGGGACAGCGATCTGGCGAGCCTGCGCGTGTTCATGCGCACCCTGCGCAAGAAGATCGAGGCAGACCCCTCTCACCCCAAGATGATTCAGACGCACATGGGTGTCGGGTACCGCATGCAGCGTCTCTAGCCCACCCCGCAAAAAGTTGCGGTGAGATACGGAGCAATCGAGGCTTTTGGCAGCCAAAACAGTCCGTATTTCACCGCAACTAATGGATGGGATGTGTTAGAGACCCAAATAGGCAGTCATGCCTTCGACGGCGAGCTTGGCGCCGGCTACGGCGTGAACAACCGTCAGCGGGCCGTTAACCACGTCGCCGGCGGCAAAGACGCCGGGCACGGTGGTCATGCCGTTCTCGTCGACCGAAAGCAGGCCGCGATGGTCGGTCTCCAGACCACCCGTCGTAAGCACAAGCTTGTCTTTGGGCACCTGCGAAGCCGCAATCACAACTGTGTCGGCAGACGCATGGTCGAGCTCTTCCTCGTACCCCACCACGTTATTCTCCTCGTCGAAGATAGCCGTCTCGAAGACCGGACCGTTATCGTCGATGGCACAGATCGCCTTGCCGCACACAATCTCGGCACCGTCAAGCTCGGTCAGCTCCACCTCATCATCGATGGCCGAGATATGGCGCGAGCGGGCATACACGGTGACCTTGCGAGCGCCCGAGCGCAGGGCTGTGCGGGCAACATCCATGGCAACATTGCCGGCACCGATGACCGCCACGTTCTGCCCGATTGCCACGCTCGCAGGATCGACCAGGTAATCGATACCAAACAGCACGTTGCCGCGCGACTCGCCGGGAATACCCAGTTTGCGAGCTCGCCAGGTACCGGTACCGACAAAGACCGCGTCGTAGCCGTCACGTAGCAGGTCATCGATGTGCAGTGCGCCGCCGATGGTGGTCGAGGGGCGCACGCGCACGCCAAGCGAGCACATCACGTGACGGTACTTTTGTACGAGCGCACGGGGCAGGCGGAACTCGGGGATACCGTACTCCAGCACACCGCCGATCTCGGGGCGCTGTTCAAATACCGTGACGGCACAGCCCAGCTGGGCCATCTTAATGGCCACGGTAATACCGGCGGGACCGGAACCGACCACGGCAACCTGTTTGCCGCACGACGGCGCGGGCTTCCACTCCTTACGATCCAAATACGCTGTCGAGATATAGTTCTCGATGCTCGAGAAATGCACGGGTGTGCCCTTGCGGCCCTGAATGCAAGCACCCTCGCACTGGCCCGAATGGTTGCACACCATAGAGCAGACCACGCTCATGGGATTGTTCTGGAACAGCAGCTCGCCCGCTTCTTCTAGACGACGCTGTTTGAACAGGTCGATGACCTGCGGAATAGGCGTCTGAACCGGGCAGCCCTTAATCTGACAGAACGCCCTTTTACAACCTAGGCAACGATTCGCCTCTTCGACAATGTGGATAGCCACGCAACTCCCCTTTTTAATGCAATCCAATGGGGGCGACGATAAAGACCCTTCACCGCCGCCCCCATACAGGTAATCTCAATCTGCCGACACGACAAAAGCCAATGCTATAACTCGCGATGAGAAGCCCCGCAGCGAGCAGACATGTGCTCGAGTGTCGCCAGGCAGTCAGCCGCCGTCGCCGGTACGCTGTTCTCGACCACGCAGGGAATCCCAGGGCAGGCGGCAGCCGCCCAGGCCACCACAGGCTCAAAGTCATATCGTCCCGTCTCGCCCACGCCATGACACACCAGGCGCGAACCCGTACCGTCGCACCAACCGGCTTCGTCCTCGTTATCAACGACCTCAAAATCCTTGGCGTGCAGCGCGCGGATCTTACTGCCGCATAAGTAGAGCATGCGCGCGGTGATTTCCTGCGCTTCGTCAACGACACTGGGGTGCAGCAGCGATACCGGGTCGTAGATCACGCCGAGCGACGGGCTCGAGACGTGCTCCAGCACCTCACGGCAGCGATCCGGAGTATTAACCGTCTCGTTCCAACCGGGCTCAATCAAAATTTGCCCGCCCACGGCCTCGGCCCGATCGCAGACGCGTGCAAGCCCGTCTGTAAACGCTTCGAGTGCCCCATCGGTCATGCGGTCGTCAGCAACGCGGTTCTGCGCATTGGGGCGACCGGTCTCGGTGCCAACCGGGCATCCGCCGAGCATCTGGGCAAAGTTCAGGCATGCCTCGTACTCGGCAATGTTATCCATGAGCTGTTGGCGATCGGGCGTCGCCAAATTCTTATAGCAGCCGAGCACGGCGACCGAAACGCCCGCCTCGTCGAGCACCGCACGCAAATGGTCGGCAAGCTCGCGGGTCAGGCCGCCTCGATCGATCCCCATCGATGCGTAGAGCACCTTGCTCGGCAGCTGAATGCACGAAAAGCCCAGCTCTCCCGCCATGCGGATGCGTTCCTCGACGGTCCCCTGTGGAAGGTCGTGCAAACGCACACCCGGAGTAATAGCCCCCACGTTATTCACATCCCTTATGAGCGTTGATGCCCGGGGTGTATCCGCCAAACGGGTCCTCGATAGAGCACACGCCCGAGGGAGCAAGCGGGTCATGCCTGCCGGCCAGTTTGTCGTGATGCATGGTCTCGATATAGGCAAGCACCAGCGGCGCCACGCCCTTCGCATCGTTTTTGACGATAGGCTCGCTCATGTAGTAACCAAACGTGCCCTCGCGGTGCGCTGTGTTGCCCAGGCCCGCGACCAGGCAGATGTTGTCGAGCGCCAGCTGGCCATCATGCTCGGACAGGCAGGTCTCGCAGATGCCGTCGAAGGCGCGACGGCCGTACTGGTAGTAACGCTCGCCCAGCACGCCTAGACGCACGCCCTTCATGATGGCATTGGCAAAAATCGCGCTACCAGACTCCTCCAGGTAGTTGGGGGCGATATTGGGCAGGTTGATGACCTGATGCCACATGCCGGTCTTCTCGTCCTGATACGGCAGCATAGCGTCGATCAGGTCGTGGAACATCTTGCGAATCTCGTCCTTCTCGGCTGACATCGAAGGCGGCATGAGCTCCCAGGTATCGATGAGTGCCATGGCAAACCAGCCCTCGGCGCGCAGCCAGAAGTTAGCCGAAAGGCCGGTGACCGGGTCGCACCAGAACTGTTTGCGGCTCGCGTCGTAAGCGTGATAGTACAGACCGTTGAGGGGGTTGCGCATCAGGTCATGCACGACCTGGAACATATGGAAGCTGTCCGAGCAGGCACGACGGTTGTGGAAGCTCAGCTCGTACTGCATGTAGAACGGCTGGGCCATATACATGCCATCGAGCCAGATCTGGTTGGGATAGACGGCCTTGTGCCAAAACACGCCTTCTTTGGTGCGCGGCTGGGTCTCGAGCTGGCGGTAGATGGTGTCCATGGCGGCACGGTACTTGGGCTTGCCCACCAGGTCATAGAGCTTGTAGAGGGTCTTGCCCGCATTGACGTTATCGAGGTTGTAATCCTGCGGGTTGTAATGCTTGATGGTACCGTCGTCCTGGACAAAGAAATCGATGTAGTCATCGGCAAAGGTCAGGTAGCGCTGCTCACCCGTGATCTCGTACAGCTCGATGAGCGCCTTGATCATGCAGCCGTCGATATAGTTCCAGGTGTTCTCCTTGCCGGCGCGAATCTTTTCGATATTCCAAGCCGGCGCCTGCGGCGTAGAGGTTTCGATCAACTGCTCGATATAACGGTCCAGGATTTGATTGCAACCCATTGCTGTCCCCTCTGACATAAACGATAGGTGAACGTTACCCCTAGTGTAACGCGAACGGGGAATATAGGGTGAACGTTAACCCTATATTCCCCGCAAACGGCAGACTTTTAGCGGCAAACGGCGGTGAGACCCGCGGCGATGCGATGCGCCAGGCGCTCATAGCCGGCAGGACTGTAATGCAGACCGTCCGGCATATAGAGCTCGCGGTGCTCTGGCAAAAACGGGCTGATGCCACTTTGCGCATACAGGTCAATCACCGGAACGGAGTAGCGGTCACAGACCTCGAGCATCGCCTTTACGTAGACGACCTGCGTCAACCCCAGGTGATTGAGCTCATCGCTTGCCGGGATATCCTTCTCGTGCTTACCGCTCGTCTTGCACGGCGTCATAAACACAAGCTTTGCCTGGGGCGAACGCGCCGTGATGGTGCGGATCAGGTAATCGAGTGCACCATAGAACTCGTGCACATCGGTACTGCCCAACTCGCCAAGCGGCACGTTGCGGCTAAAGTCGTTGACGCCGCCAAAGACGATGTAGATATCAGCCGCATTGTCGATGCCGTCCAGGCGCTCGACAAACGAATCGCTGCGGTCGGCCTTGATGGCGATACGCGAACCCTTGATGCCAAAGTTCTCGATGGTTGCGCCGCCCAGTAGCGCGCCCAAGTGCGAGGTCCACGAGATGTCGTTGCCTCCCCCACCGCAGCCGTTGTCGCCCCAGGTCGTTGAGTCGCCAAAGCAGCAAATGGTCGATTCACTCAAGCTCTTCGTTTCCATAATCTTCTCCTCATCCGCCCATTGGCGGCCATACAGGTACGTACCGTTTATTTGAAGCATGCCGAGGGGCTATGCACGGTCGCATTTCGAAACGTGCGAATCGAGCCATTCGATATCCTCGACAAGATGTGTCACTCCCAGATGGTGTTCACCCGGACACACCTCGTGCCGCAGAGCATCTCTGCGGCCCAGCAACTTGTAGGCATCGCGCACGATCTTGAGCTGTTCATCGACATTTTTCAGCCCGCGCGAACCGTTCAGATGATCTTCTTCGCAGCTCTGCACCAACAACGGGCGCGGCGCAATAAGCGAGGCAATATCGCCCATGTCGAGCAAGCGCCAAAGTCCGGGTGTGTAGTTGCAGCTGCAATTGCCGTTGAGATGCAGCAGCGAATCATCGACACCGTACAGGTAGCCCGAGACAAACGTCTTGCATACGCGTGGGTCGAGCGCCGCCAGATACAGCGTCATGTATCCGCCGCCCGAAAAGCCAAAACAGCCCAGGTCGTCCATGGCAATGTCGCCGCGCGCCTCTAGGTAATCGATCAGACGCATGTTATCCCAGGCGTTGAGGCCCGCAACGGTAAGTCCCAGCGGCTCGGACATGCGCGCCTGGTTTAGGCACGTGCCGCGCAGAAAGCTATTCTCGTCATCGCCCTGACCCTTCCAGTCACGACGGTATCCCCAACCGCGTGCGTCGGGGCAGACGGTCACGTAACCCATACGCGCCAAACGTAGACCGTAGTCGTAATTGAACTTACGCACGGCATCATCGACAGCCGGCACGCCCACAACACCGGCTACGCTTGCAGCACCCGCTCCCTGATGGCCATGCGGGCAGATATAGCAGCGTTTGAGTCCCCGCTCATCAAGCTTAGGATGAGACGGCTCCAACAGGTAGAACGGCATCCAAACATCACGCTCGACCTGCAACATCGCATGGGTGCGCACGATGCCGCCGGCAATCTGCACCCGATCGAGTTCGCGCGCATCAATCGACACGCGATCTATAATCGATAAGCCCAACAGGTCAAACAGCCGAACCCTCGTCGCAATCTGCCATGCCTCAAAGTCTTCGGGCGTCGTGCCCTTAAATGCGGCGGAGCGGCCCTCACGCTTAAGGCGCTCACGAAATGCCAGTTCGTCTTCGTAATAGGTGTCGATATGCACCGTGCGACCGTTATCGGAAAGACTGTCGGTCTCCGCAGCGTCGCCCGGGCCACCTTCGGGGTCCCAGCCGTCCGCACCGGAAAGCACCTGTTCGCGGGCGTATCGGGTAGTGGCTGTCGCATCGAGCTCATGCGCCCATGGCGCCCAGTTTTCGGCATCACTCGCCGGGCCATGTAGGCTTGCACCAGCGTAGTGCGCCCTCTCGTGCGCCGCTGGCTTAGCCCAATCCCACCAACCTTCGCACTTGATATGCTGTCCCAGCCAGCAGTCGATCAGCACGGTCTGGGCCCACTCACGCCAAGGACGACCCAAATAGACCGAATCCGGTGCCACATCTTGCGGGGCTGTAAACGAGCAGCCGTGGAACACGAAGCCATATGGCTCTCCCTCGGGCGTCGATGCCGCCGTCACGTAACCGTTCACGTCCATATTGCGGTTGAGCGAGCGGATCTCGCACCCCTCAAAATAGGCACACGCGCCGCCAAAGATAAAGTCGACGTCGCCCTCAATCCGGCAGCGTCGAAAATACTGACGGCCCACCCGGCGCGGCGCATACTGTTTGGGTCCTATGAACCCGCCCGGTTTGGCCTCATGCGGCGGCAGCGGGCCCAAAAACAGTGTGTCCTGATGCCCCTTAATGCAGCAGGCATCGACGACCAGACGGTCGCCATCGGCATACAGGGCAATCGCCTGACCGACCTCGCGCCCATCGCCCGCATCGTTTTCGATCGTGAGGTTCTCAAGCCGTACGTCGTCGGCATCGACCAAAACGGCATAGGTCCTAAACGTGCCGAGCGTGCCGTCCACGCCCGATCCGTCCCCCGAGGGCATCTTGGCGCCCAGACTGCCCACGATACGCACGCTGTCAGCCGTCTCGCCCACCAGCGTCACATACGGTCGATGAATCTCGACCCGTTCGCGGTACTCACCCGGCTCGATATGGATTGTCACCGGTTGCTCGGCATCCGGATAGAGTTGATCGGCTGCCGCCAAGGCATCGGAAATCGTTGGATATGCTCCTGCCGCAGCCCTCGAAACGCGCAGTGTATAGATGCTTTCGCTCATCGTCCATCACGCTCCCAGGCAGCGAACTGCTCGGGCCAGCCCTGAACCTGTGGCTGAATATGCTCGGCGCAGCCCTTAAATGCCGTTAGGGCCGTAGCGAGCGATGCCCCATGTTTTCCATGCGGAAAGACATGTAGGCTAAAGCCAATCCCGTGGTCGGCAAGAGCCTGCGCAAGAAGGAGGCTATTTTGAACTGACACCGATGCATCCTCGGCGGTATGCCACAAGAACGTACGAGGGAAGCCCTCGCCCACCATATTCTCGATTGACAACTTTTGAGCCAAAGCGTCATCGGCACCCGTTAGGTGTTCAAACGAACCACGATGAGCATAGGTCCCCGAGCTTACGACCGGATAGCCCAAGCAAAGTGCGTCAGGCCGAATCGACTCAGGCGATGCCGCGATCGACTCTGCAAGCCAGGATTGGTCCCAAAGCGCCCCGAGCAAGCCAACCAGATGCCCACCAGCCGAAAAACCCATGACCGTAATCCGATCAGGATCGACACAGTACTCTGCCGCATGGCTTCGGACGGTATCGACCGCCCGCGCGAGTTCTTGTAATGCCAGCGGATAGACAGCCGGAGCAACCGAGTAGTTCAGTACAAACGCTTGGTAGCCCATCGCCAACAAACGGAGCGCTACCGGCTCGCCTTCGCGCGGCGAAACATGATCGTAGCCGCCTCCTGGCACGACCACAACTGCAGGCAGCGGTTTTAAAGCATAAGCATCTTCGGTCGGGGCAAAAACATAAGACGTAATCGTGGCAGACGAGCCATCGACCCCGACAGGAATCGTTTTATTGAGCATGTATTCCCTTTCACCATGATACGTAGCGCAGCGCACACGGCCGTATCGCGCAAGGGCCGCATTGCCGATTTATCCGACAATGCAGCCCTTGTCATCAACCCGAGTTAGGAACGGACAACCTTGTCGACGTTCTGGAGCTGCAGCTCCTCACCGTCCTGGCCCTCGATCACCACATTTTGCAGGTCGAGCACCTTGACGTTTTGCGCAATGATGCCCTGACGCACCATGGGCTCAACGCCGCAGGCCATGGCCGGAACAAAGGGCTCAGCATCGTCGGCAAAGGTCACGTGGACATCCTGGAACGTCAGGCGCGTTACTTTGCTCTCGGGCAGGCCCGTGATGTAGGCAGCGACAGCATGGCAGTTGGTAGCCTCGATATCACAAAACGTCGTGGCGCCAAAGCCGGGCGTGCGGTCGTCGACGGGCAGCGCCTCGCGAGACTGCACGTAATCGGTCTTGCCGTCCTTGTCGCAGAAGTAGAACGAATTGACCACGAAGGGCGTGAGCACCGCGTCCATGCGAATGTGCTCGAAGGTGATGCCCTCGTTGACGGCATCCTTGCCGCGTCCACGGCGGGTCTTGACGCGCAGGCCACGGTCAGTGCGCTCAAAGAGGCACTTGCTCACGGTAAGGTCCTTGATGCCGCCGGCAGCCTCGGATCCCAGCACCACGGCACCATGGCCGTCGTGCATGTAGCAGTGCGAGATCAACACGTCGTGCGTGGCGGGGCGAAGCTCGGGCTCAATGCCCAGCTTGCCGCTCTTGATGGCGATGCAGTCATCACCCACCGAGAACTGACAACCAAGGATGCGAACAAAACCGCAGCTCTCGGGATCGAAGCCGTCGGTGTTGTGGGAGTTCTTGGGGCCCTCGATGGACAGGCAGAGCGCATCGATGTGCTCGCACAGGATGGGGTGGATGTTCCACGCCGGGCTGTTGCGGACGGTGAAGCCAGCCAAGCTCACGTTTTGGCACTCGGACAGGAAGATCATGCGCGGGCGGGCGACCTCACAGCCCTCCTCGGGGCGGAAGATGTTCTTAAAGTCCTTGTTCCACCAGTTGTCCTCGGCAAAATCAGTCTGACCGTCAATCGCGCCGCGGCCATAGATACACACGTCGTGCACGCTCAGACCCGTAAAGGTAGAGCAGTAGGTCGAGAAACTCTCGCCCTCCCAGCGGCCCAGGGGCAGCATATCGGTGCCGGCATACCCGGCGCCCTCGTCGCCTGTGACCGTGCCCGGAATGTAGGCAAGCGCCGCGCGATCGTGACGGGCCAACAGCACCGCTCCCTCGGCGAGCTCGATGTTGATATTGCTCTTAAGGAAGAGGGACTTGATGCGATAACTACCGGCGGGGATCAGCACGCGCCCGCCCTTGGGGCAGGCCATGATGGCAGCCTGGATGTTGGTGGTGTCGTCGTGCTCGGCATCGCCCTTGGCGCCACAGTCGCGAACGTTGATGGTAAAGGGCTCAGCCGGCGTGGTGACACCTACGCTCAGCTCACGCTCGCCACAAACAAAACGAACCAGGTTGCGCTTGCCGGGGATCAGGCCGTCGACATAGGTCTCGACCGTATTCGTGGTACCGGCGGGCTCGCCGTTGACAAAGATCTCCCACGTATCGGCGCAGGTAAAGTAACCGCCGTCGTCAAGCTCGATAACCGCCGCGCGCGCGTTGCGCCAGATAACGTTCGTCTCCATGGGTTTCTCCCTCAAAAAGATGCTCTAAAGGCAAATTGTACGCTGTTGAAAAAGGGCCGTGCCTGCCGGCGGAATTCCGGTGGCACGGCCCTGTGATTTGGACGATATGTCGGCCTTACTCGGCGGGAGTTACGCTACCGTCCTGGAAGCCAACGTTGTTGTGGGCAAAGCAGTCCTCGTACTTAAAGCCGGAGAGCTCCTCGCAAAGCGCCTTGACCTCGGGCTTGACGTCGGCCATCTTGCCACCCTCCTTGACTCGGTGAATCTCGTCGCAAAGGACGTCGCACTGCTCCTTGTCGATCTTGATGCCGCGGGCAAGGACGGCCGCGAGCAGGAAGAAGCCGGCACAACCGATGATCATGTAGCCACAGATATACAGAGGCACGGTAGCGGGCTGGGTCACGGCGTCGCTATTGCCGGCGGTCTGAATGAAGCCGGAGGCAGCAAGGACGATAGCCCACACGTTGACGGCGATAGCCTGGGCGATCTGCTGGCAGAGCTGCTGCGCGGAGCTGTAGATGCCCTCGCGACGACGCAGGGTGATGAGCTCATCGACATCGGGGATGTAGTTGAGCAGAACATCGGGCAGGTACTGGAAGCCGACGTAGAAGAACTTCCAGATGGCGAAGATGATGGGGTAGGCGATCATGGCGATGGCGACCGTGGAGGTGCCGTTGATCTGACCAAAGGCGAAGTAGTTGTAGGCAATGATGCACGCAGCGCAACCGACATTTGCGAGGTACCAAGACTTGTGGAAGCCCTTCTTGGCCATGAGGGCGACCCAGATGGCGGTGCAGACGATAGCGACGACCTTGCCAGGCATCTCCATCACGGACTCGTAGGACTTAGGAATCTGCAGGCAGTAGACGATGAAGAAGGACAGGCAGGCAGACCAGCAGGCAGCAGCGAGCTTCGTGGAGACCTGTGCATACAGGACCTTGCGGAAGGACTTGTTGCGGAAGGTGGAGATAACGTCCACAAAGAACTTCTTGATGCCCTCGCCGACGCTCTCGATCTTCTCCTGAGCGACCTCCTCGGGGGTGTGCTCCCACGTGGACAGGTACACGCAGAGCAGCGAGATTGCCATGACCGAAGCGTTGACCGTAGCGATGATGAAGTAGCTGAACGGGTTGGTCTCGCCGAAGGTGCCAAAGCCGAAGCCCACAAGTGCAGCCATCAGGAAGCCGGCGGCGTTACCAAAGAGATGCTTGTAGCCGGTTAGGTACGTACGCTCCTTAAAGTCGTCGGTCATCTCGATGGTAAGCGGCGACAGGTTGGCGGTGCAGAACGTGTACGCGACGTTGTAGATCAGGTACAGAACAAAGTAGTACGGGAAGCCAAACGGCGTAGCCACGAAGATGAGCGGCTCGGCAATCATCATCGGGATGGCCAGCAAGATCCAGAAACGACGACGACCAAAGATGCGGCCAATCTTGGTGGCATAGAAGTTATCGGCCACAAAGCCCATCAGCGGGCAAAGAATGGCGTTGACATAGATGGCAAACGAGCTGATCAGTGCAGCCTCGCCTGCGGACAGGCCACACTCCGTGGACAGGAACAGCACCATGTAGCTGTGCGTAAAGGTCAGGGCACCGGAATTGAGCATACCGCCCATACCAAAGCCCAAGCGCGTCCAGAATGTGATCTTACGCTTTTTTCCGATCTTATTAGTCATCGAGCTCCCTCTCTTTTCTCGATTGTCTTGCAGCAAGACATTGGAGTCCACACTGACATCTGTCTGCCCAGCGTTCAGGGTGAACGTTTAGTTAGATTATGCGCGATTGCTTACGACAGGTGAACGTTCACTTGAATAATATCCTTGAACGGTCGATTTTTACCGCTGAACGGACACAATTGAGATCCTCACACCTATTTTCTGCTGGTGAGGGTGCTATGCTGGACAGCCATGAGATAGGTGAACGTTTATCAGATTTTCCAACATATTCACTTAACCACGAAACGAAAAAGCCCCGCCGAGAACACTCCCGACGGGGCCGATGACATCGCGCTATGCTTGGGCGCATTTGCCACTACAGGCAGACGCCGTCCTTCCAGATACTGATCTCGTGACAGCCACGGCGCTCGGCACTCGTGAGCTTACCGCTCGCCGTCTGTAGCACCAGCTGGTACAGATCGTGGGCGGCCTCGTCGAGCGTGCGCTCACCCGTGGCAATCACGCCGGCGTTAAAGTCCATCCAGTTGGCCTTGTGGTCGCACAGACGCTGATTGGTGAACACCTTGAGGGTAGGCGCCGGCGCGCCAAACGGTGTGCCGCGGCCGGTCGAGAACAGAATCACGTGGCAGCCGGCAGCCGTCAACGCCGTGGTGGATACCATGTCGTTGCCCGGACCGCACAGCATGTTCAGGCCGTGTTTATTTGCCTGGCCGGCATACGGCAGCACGTCGACGATGGGGGCAGATCCGCCCTTTTGCACGCAGCCGCAGCTCTTGTCCTCGAGCGTGGTAATACCGCCGTCCTTGTTGCCGGGACTCGGGTTCTCATAAACGACCTCGCCGTGGCTAATAAAGTAGTCCTTAAATCCATTGAGCATGTCGGAGGCAGCGTTAAAGACCTGCTCGTTCTCGCAACGGTCGAGCAGGATACTCTCGGCGCCAAACATCTCGGGCACCTCGGTAAGCACCGACGTGCCGCCACGGGCGACGACCATATCGCTCACGCGACCGATCGTGGGGTTGGCGGTAATGCCCGAAAGACCGTCGGAGCCGCCGCACTTAAGACCAATAACCAGCTCGGAGGCCAAAATGGACTCACGCTTGGCTTGCTTTGCCAGGTCTGCCAGCTCGGCCAGAATCTTGTGGCCCTCGACCTGCTCGTCGGCAACGTCCTGGCAGGTGAGGAAGCGGACGCGCTCGTGATCGAAGTCACCGAGCTCGTCGAGCACCTGCTGGTGTGTGCAGTTCTCGCAACCAAGCGACAGGAACAGCACACCGGCCGCATTAGGATGACGCGAGAGCGCCACCAGCAGACGACGCGTCTGGACATGGTCGGCGCCGGTCTGCGAGCAGCCAAAGGGATGCGGGAAGTAGTAAACACCCTCCAGCGAGCCATCGACCAGATCCTGGGCCTGCTCGCACATGGCACGGGCGACTTCGTTGACACAGCCGACCGTGGGGATGATCCACAGCTCATTACGCGTCGCGGCACGACCGTCGGCGCGGCGGAAGCCCATAAAGGTCTCAGGCTCAACGGGATCCACGACCGGATGCGTGGGGTTGTAGGCGTACTCGACCTCGCCCGAAAGGTTGGTCTTCACATTGTGCGTGTGGAGCCACTGACCGGGCTGGACATCGCCCGTCACATGGCCGATAGGAAGGCCGTACTTGATGACGTCCTCCCCTGCGGCAATCGCGCGCACCGCCATCTTATGGCCCTGCGGAATATCCTCCACGGCCACGACCTCGCCCACCCCGGGAACCGCGACGGCAGTGCCCTTGGCAAGCGGCGACAGCGCAACGATCACGTTATCGGCCGGATTGATCTGGATAGTATTCATTACAAATGGTCCTAACCCTACAGGTTGAGCAGAAGTCGAGACGCGGGCACGCCGTCCCGCGCCCGCGTCTGCGCCGGAAATTTACGCCTGAGCGTTGGCGAAGGCCTGCTTGGCGCCCTCGGCACGCACGACAGCGAGCGCGCTGGCGACAAACTCCTCAAGACCTGCGATCTGCGTAAGGTCCTCGCCCCACATCTGCTCGTTGGTGAGCACGTCGTGCACCAGCTGGGCATCGTCGGCGCCGGCATGGGCGGCGTAGAAGTCGAGCACGAAGGCGTCGTCCTGAGCGGTGTACTCGGTGCCGTCGGAGCGACGCAGGTGCAGGCCGTCGCCCTCGCGGGACACGAGCTCCTGCGTGTAGAAGGAGATGAGCGTAGCGAGGCTCGTCGCCAGGCACTTGGGCAGGTTGCCGGTCTCGGCAACGTAGTCCTTGAGCGTGGGCAGGTCGCGAGCGCGCCACTTAGCCGTGGAGTTGAGGCAGATGGAGAGCAGCGCATGATCAATAAACGGGTTGTCGAAGCGGTTTTCGACGGCGGCGGCAAAGGCCTTGCAGTCCTCGACATCCAAGTCGGCGGCAAGCGTCGGAATGACCTCGTCGTAGAGCATGGTGTTCATGAAGCCGCGAATGGTCTCGTCATGCATGCAGTCGCGCACGATATCAAAGCCGGCAACCCAGGAACCCGGAACGAAGGCGGTATGGGCACCGTTGAGGATGCGGACCTTGCGCTTTTTGTACGGGGTGACGTCGGGAGTCACAAAGACACCCGGAAGGCCAGCCTTCACAAAGGGAAGCTTCTCGGCAAGCGACTCGTCGCCCTGGATGCCCCACATCTGGAAGGGCTCGCGCACGGCCAGGAAGGGATCCTCGTAGCCCAGACGCTCAGCCACCGCGGCGGCCTCCTTAGGATCGCGGATGCGGCCGGGGACGATGGTGTCAACGAGCGTGGTGCAGACGGTGCAGTCGTTGGCCATCCACTGCGCAAACTCGTCCTCCCAACCCCAGTCGCTCACGTACTGGTTCATGATGCGCAGCAACTCCTCGCCGTTGTGATCGATGAGCTCGCAGGCGAGCACGATAACGCCCGGCTTGCCGGCGGCCCAGCGGGCGTGAAGGACCTGGGCAAGCTTGGCAGGGAAGCTCGCGGGCGGCATGTCGTCGGCCTTGCAGGACGGGTCGTAGGCGATACCGGCCTCGGTGGTGTTGGAGACGATGATCTCTAGGTCGTCGGAGACAGCGACCTCCATCATGGCGCGGTAGTCGTCCTCACGATACGGGTTAAGGCAGCGGCTGCAGGCGCTGATCACGCGGGACTCGTCAACCGTGTTGCCGTTCTCCTTGCCGCGCACCAGCACGGTGTACAGATCGTCCTGGGCATTGATACCGTCGGCAAAGCCAAAGGCACCGCTGATGGGCTGCACCATGACGACCTTGCCGTTCCAGCCGGTGGCCTCGTTGCCCATGTCAAAAAAGCGGTCGACGAAGGCGCGCAGGAAATTGCCCTCGCCAAACTGCAGGACCTTCTCGGGAGCATCCTTGGGCAGCAGATAGCCCTTGTAGCCGATCTTCTCGAGCGCATCGTAGCTGATGTTCTCCATCTATGTGTCTCCTTAGATGTCTGTTAGCGTGCAAGCAAAACGGGGCGCCGCGTGTGGCAACGGCGCCCAGGGTTCAATGTGATTCGATGCGGGCTTAGGCCTCGACGGTGTCCAGGTCAAAGCCAAAGTAGCGGACCGCATTGTTGTAGCTGATGTCGCGCACAACCTCGCCCAGCAGCTCCATGTCGGCCGGGTACTTGCCCTGCTCGACCCACTCGCCGATCACGCTGCACAGCACGCGACGGAAGTACTCGTGGCGCGGATAGGACAGGAAGGAGCGGGAATCGGTAAGCATGCCCACAAAGTTGCCCAACACGCCCTCGTTAGCCAGAGCCGTAAGCTGCTCGCGCATGCCGACCTCGTTGTCGTTGAACCACCAGGCGGAGCCGTTCTGGATCTTGCCGGCAGTCGGAGCCTCCTGGAAGCAACCCATGACGGTATCGATCATGGTGTTATCGATGGGGTTCAGGCTGTACAGGATGGTCTTGGGCAGGCCGCAGGTCTCCTGGATGGAGTTGAGGAAATCGGCGAGCTGGTCGGACGGCGTGTAGTTGGAGATGCAGTCGTAGCCGGTGTCGGGACCGAGCTTGGCGAACATGGCGCGGTTGTTGTCGCGCTTGCAGCCAAAGTGCAGCTGCATGGCCCAGCCCAGACGGACATACTCACCGGCAACGAACTGCATAAAGGCAGTCTTGTACTTAAGGATCTCTTCCTCGGTAAGCGGCTCGGCAGCCAGGCCCTTGGCAAAGATGGCCTCGATCTCGTCGGCGGTAGCCGGGACGTACATAACGTAGTCGAGTGCGTGGTCGGATGCGCGGCAGCCCAGCTCGTGAGCAACGTCGTAGCGCTTGGAGATGGCGGCCTTCATGCCCTCGAAGTCGCTGACCTCAACGCCGGCAACCTCGGAGAGGCGCCTGCAGTAGTCGGCAAACTCCTGGCCACGCTCGATGCGCAGGGCGGCGTCGGGGCGCATGGCGGGAACGACCTGAACGTCAAAGCTGTCGTCGGCTGCAATCTTCTTGTGCCACTCAAAGCTGTCGGCGGGGTCGTCAGTAGTGCAGATCATGCGGACGTTGGACTGCTTGATCAGGTTGCGGCAAGTGAAGCTAGCCTCGGCGAGCTTGGCGTTGGCAAGGTCCCAAACCTCCTGGGCAGTCTTGCCGTTGAGGACGCCCTCGTAGCCAAAGTAGCGCTTAAGCTCCAGGTGGCTCCACTCAAAGACGGGGTTGCCGACGCAGCGACCCAGGGTCTCGGCCCACTTTTGGAACTTCTCACGAGCAGGGGCGTCGCCAGTGATAAAACGCTCGTCGACGCCGTTGGCACGCATCAGGCGCCACTTGTAGTGGTCGCCGCCCAGCCAAACCTCGGTGATGTTCTCGAAACGCTTGTCCTCCCAAATCTCCTTGGGAGAAATGTGGCAGTGGTAGTCGACGATGGGCATGCCCTCGGCAAAGTTGTGGAACAGCTCCTCGCCGGTCTTGGTGCTCAGTAGGAAATCCTGATCGTCCATAAAGTTTTTCATCAAACAGCCCCTTTGCTGGCAAGGCGGGCGCACGGCGCGCTCGTTATCCTTTAGGTGAACGTTCACTATACTAATCCATTGCGCCTCAAAAGGTGAACGTTCACCTAACCACCACGGGGTGAACGGTAGATTTTGCCCGTTCAACGGTTGCTGGAGATGTGACTTGCATGTATTGCGGACTGTTTGGCGTCCCCGAACACCGAACTTGAGCGCTTTTGCTCAGGTGGGTCATGTCCCGACGTACATTTTTGGGAGTATTCAGCATTGGAGCGCGCCGTGCGCCATCCTCAGCGTCCTATTTGGAACGCAGATAGCGCCCGATCGGCATAAAAAGTGCCCCCGATGGCAAATTACGCCATCGGGGGCACTTAAAACAGTCGTTCTGCACCTCATTCAGGGCATGCCAATGCTGAATACTCCCAAAAATGCACGTCGCAAGAGGGGGTACCTGCTCAATCGGCTAAATACCCGCAAGTTCGCAGTAGCGATCGACATTGCTGGCAAATACCATCTCGACGGCGCCCTTCTGGACGGGCACCGTCGGGGTCCTTCCCCACAGCAGATAATCGCCCAGCGTCTTAGCGCCGCGATACGCCAGGCTCGTCGGGTCCTTATAGACAATATTGGTAAAGATACCGCGGCGCAAGGCCAGAGCACTTTCGGGAAACAGGTCGTTGCCGATCACCATGACCTGACCGGCCTTGCCGGTCGAGACGAGCGCGTCGGCAACCACTTCGGAACCAACGGCAAAAACGCTACAGATAAGTTCAGGGGCGTCCGGCGCACTCAAGCGCTTTTCGAGCTCATGCTCGAGTTGTTTGACTTGCGCATGGGCACCTGCAAGATCCTCAACCTGCCATGGAATATCACGTTCGCGCAGGTAATTGTGGAAGGCGCGGGCGGTTAGATAGTGCGAATCGGTATATGGGTCGCCTGTCAAAAGGAGCACGCGGGCGTCGGCCCCAGAAGCATGGACCAGGTTTGCCGCCTGCTCGGCCATAAGGCTGCCTGCCGTCGAATAATCGGCCAAGCTCGCACCCAAACGATTCAAATGCGGACGGTCGCCGTCGACAAGCTCAATCGTCACGCCCGCCTCGGCGATCTGCCCCAAAAGCTCAGTCGCACGATCGTCGCCCGGCGCATAGGCGAGCAAGCCATCAATCTTCTCGCCCACCTGCAGACGCTCGTCGATTTGCTCGAGTGCATCAGCGTAGCCGCCCACGCCAAATTCAACGCGCTCAACCGTAATGCCCCGGTCGATGACCTCCTGTTCAAAGCGATTGCAGCCTTCCCACAGGTAACGGAAAAAGTACGCTCCCTCGCGCGATGCGCGGGGCAGGCAAAACACCAGATTGATATCCTTGCGGCGCAGGCTTGAGGCACTTGTGTTGCGGTGATAGCCCATGGCCTCGGCCTTAGCGTTCACCTTGGCGCGCACGGATTCGCTCACGCCGGCCTTTCCCGTCAGAGCCTTGTGCACGGTATTGATGGAAACGCCAAGCTCGGCGGCTATGTCCTTCATGGTTACGCGAGCGCTCATGCGGTTACTCCGTTATAGATAAGTTGCCAATTAATAGTCCAGTTAACGATACCCCAAAAATACTCTTCGGCTCGCCGTGCTCTCCCTCAAATGCACAAAGCGCCCCGCGAACGGATGCCCGCGGGGCGCTTGGATGTCCGGACCTTATTTGATACCGCGACCCAAGTCTTCGGCGATTTTGTCGACGCCCTTAAGTGCAGCGCACGTCTTTTTGTTGGAGCAATGCCCCGTGCAAACGCCACCCTGAGCGCAGTCGGCGCAGATGCCCTTGCGGTAGATGCGCACGCACACGGCGACAAACGCAATACCGATAATAGCCAGTACAACAATATCGATAGGTGCCATAGCAAGCCTCCTCTAGTTAACCACCACTTACTTTACCCCATTCTCCACCTACCAAAAAGGGACAGGTTTATTTTGGTCGGTTTTATCTGCGGAAACGCCACATCTCCCCCACCAAAAAGCCCGAGTGTCGCTGGGACACCCGGGCTCATGGAAAGGGGTTAATCCTTATTCGGACTTAAGCGGAAACTGCGGCGGAGGCAGCGTTGGTCTCGTCCTCGTCGGTCCATGCATGCTTGGGCATGGGACGGAAGATCTGGAAGAGCATCGCAACCAGCAGCACGATAGCCACAACCGTCCAGAAGCCAAACTGACCCAGAACAAGCAGGTTGTAGAACTGGTTGATGAACAGGCCGATCACCCAAGCAAAGGCGCACTCGTAACCGATGGCAATCGCGAACCACTTGCCGGAATCCATCTGGTTGCGGATGGCACCCATGGCAGCAAAGCACGGAGCGCACAGCAGGTTGAACGCGCCAAAGGCGACGCAAGCGCCCATGGTGGGGAACATGCCGGCAAACGCGGTCCACAGGCTCGGGTCGGTCTCGCCCGCGTCGGCAACGGACAGCAGCGAGCCGGCGGTGGCGACGACGTTCTCCTTGGCGACAAGGCCCGAGACGGACAGCGCTGTTGCCTGCCAGGTGCTAAAGCCAAGCGGGGCGAAGATCCAGGAGACCAGGTTGCCGAGCATGGCAAGCACGGAGTAGTCCATGAACTCCTCGGAGATGCCGTCCATCGCGGGCAGGTAGCCAAAGGAACCATTGTAGCTACCAAAGTTGGACAGGAACCAAACCACGACAGTGGACGCGAAGATGACCGTGCCGGCCTTCTTGATAAAGGCCCAGCAGCGCTCCCACACGTGCAGCGCCCAAGAGCGGATCGCCGGGAAGTGGTAGGCAGGAAGCTCCATAACGAACGGCGTCGGGCGACCGGCGAAGAGCTTGGTCTTTTTGAGCATGAGGCCCGAGGCGACGACGGCAAAGACGCCCAGGAAGTAGAAGAGCGGACTGATCCACGCGGCGGTGGTGGAAGAATCGCCGATGATGGAACCCATGAGCAGGGCGATGATCGGCAGCTTGGCGCCACAGGGAATAAACGTGGTGGTCATGACCGTCATGCGGCGGTCCTTCTCGTTCTCGATGGTCTTGGTAGCCATGACGCCGGGAACGCCGCAGCCCGAGGTCACGAGCATGGGGATAAAGGACTTACCGGACAGGCCAAAGCGGCGGAACACGCGGTCCATGATGAAGGCGACGCGGGCCATGTAGCCGCAGTCCTCCAGGAAGGACAGCATCACGAACAGCAAGAACATCTGCGGGACAAAGCCCATGATGGCGCCGATGCCGGCCACGATACCGTCGCAGACCAGCGAATCGACAAGACCGCCGTCCTCGGTGCCACCCGCCACAAGAGCGTTATGCACCGCGGTGGTGATACCCGGGACATAGGGACCGTACTGTGCCGGGTCGACCGAGTCGGCATTGTCGCCCGCAGCCTCGACAGCTGCGTCGTAGGCGTCGCGGCCCTGGCCGAGCACATACCAGCCGTCGGTGCCGAAGAGCTGGTCGTTGGTGAAGTCGGTCACCGTGCCGCCCAAGGTAGAAACGGCGATGTAGTACACGCAGAACATGATGACCACGAAGATAGGCAGGCCCAGGATACGGTTGGTAACCACACGGTCGATCTTCTCGGAGGTGCTCATCTTGGCCGGGGCCTTGGTGAGGCACTCATCGATGATGTGCGCGATGACGCCATAGCGCTCACCGGTGATGATGGACTCGGCATCGTCGTCGCAGTCCTGCTCGCACTGGGCGACCAGCTCCTCCACGCGAGTGGCCTTCTCCTTGGTGAGGTTGATGAGTTTGCAGGCGTCTGCATCACGCTCGAACAGCTTGACGGCGTAATAGCGGCGCTTGTTGGCGGGAACGCTCGCCGGAAGGTTGTTCTCGATGTGCGTCAGAACGTCCTCGATGGAGGAGTCGAACTTGTGCTCCGGCACCTCGCCCTTGGAAGCAGCAGACTTCTTAACCTGCTCGAAAAGCTCCTTGATACCCTTGTTCTTAAGGGCCGAGATCATCATGACCGGGCAACCGAGCTTCTTGGAGAGCTTGTCCGTGTCGATCTTGTCGCCGTTCTTCTCGACCAAGTCGGCCATGTTGAGGGCGACGACCACGGGCAGGCCGGTCTCGATAACCTGAAGCGCCAGGTACAGGTTACGCTCGAGGTTGGTGGCGTCGACAACCTGGACGACAACATCGGGCTCGCCGCTCATGAGGTAATCGCGCGAGCATTGCTCCTCGGGGCTGTAGGGGGAAAGCGAGTAGATGCCAGGGAGGTCCGTGATGGTAACGTTCTTGTCGCTTAGGAGCTTGGCCTCCTTTTTCTCAACCGTGACGCCGGGCCAGTTGCCAACGTAGCCGTTGGCGCCGGTGATCAGGTTGAAAAGCGTGGTCTTGCCGCAGTTGGGGTTACCCGCCAGCGCGACATGGATCTGAGAATCCGCCATTCAATCCTTCTTCCTTGTGTGCCTGCGCTGCTTTCTCCGCGCAGGCTGGATAATGTGCTTCAAAGTGCTGCATTAAGTTAGAAAAACCTAACTTTATCTGCAGAAATATACGTAGCAAGCCCCTACTGGACCTCGACGACGGCCGCCTCCTCCTTGCGGATGGAAAGCTCGTAGCCGCGCACGTTGATCTCGACCGGATCGCCGAGCGGTGCTACCTTTACGACCTTGAACGAAGTGCCCTTGATGAGCCCCAGGTCCATAAGGTGGCGGCGAAGCGCGCCCTCACCGTGAAGCTTGACGATGGTGGAGCTCTCGCCCACCTTAACGTCACCCAACGTCTTCATCCTCTTGTCCCCCTTTCGGTTTTTATCAAATGCTGTGGACTAACCGACGGTCATGATGTGCATGGCAACCTTGGAATCGATGCCAAAGCGTGCGCCGAGCACAGTGACGATGATATTGGCGCCACTCGAGCTCACCACGTGGATTTCGCTGCCCTCGACAAAGCCGAGGTCCTTGAGGTGGTGCTTCATATCCTCATTGCCCTTTACACGAGACACGCGCACGGTTTCGCCCGCTTTTACCATCGAAAGCGGCATTGCCGGCATCTGCGGTCCGCAAGACATGAGTGGCTCCTAACGTCAGTTCGTCCTCAACATCGACGCGGTAAAAGTTAACCACGCCTATGTTCGCTTTAGTAAACTAACACGTGGTTAACTTTTTGGAAAGGGTCCCCATTCAGATTTCGAAAAAGTTTCCTATACGAAACAAAAGGGCGCGGCAAAGGACCATCCTTTACCACGCCCTATCATGCTTAGAGCGAGAGATTTCTGATCGACGTAACGCAGGAAGCCTCGTCTACGCCCGAAACGCGGAAGATGATGTCCTCGCCGCACTCGCCGTAGAGAGCCATGAGTCCCATGACATCGCGGCCATCCGTGTGGCGATCGCCGATACTGACTGACACGTCGCAACGATGCTTGGCAATGATGTCATAGAGCAGCGCAACCGGGCGGGCATGCAATCCCAACGGATCTTTAATCGTCTTTGTAAACTCGACCATGTCCCCTCCCACGACATCGTACATTCGGCTGGCAAACCCAGCCATGTGGTAGTTATTGTAGCGTTAGATGCTTGTTGAAGCCCGCCAGAAGGCTCAACCGGAAAGTGCGACCCGTTATTTGGCTGGATTCTGGGACGCAGTTTCCCAAAGGGGCCTGTTTGGGAAACTGCGACCCGTTTTGGACGCAAATTCTGGGACGTAGTTTCCGCGACGCCCAGTCAACCTATACCCTCGCAACCTCGGCGTATAAAAAACGAGGGAAGACACACGTCCTTCCCTCGTTGCAAGCAAGATGTAGCCGCTCGCCTACATCAGGCGCAGACTGACGTCCTTGAGCTGGGCGCCGCTAACGGCACTCGGAGCGCCCGACATAAGGTCGGAGCCGCTGGCCGTCTTGGGGAACGCCATGACGTCGCGGATGGAGTCGGAACCGGTGAGCAGCATGCACACGCGGTCCAGGCCCAGAGCGAAACCGCCCATCGGGGGCGCACCAAACTTGAGGGCCTCCATGAGGAAGCCGAACTGAGACTCGGCACGCTCCTCGGTAAAGCCCAGGAGCTTGAGCATGGACATCTGCATCTCGGCGTTGTGGATACGCATACCGCCGCCGCCGGCCTCAAAGCCGTCCATGACAAAGTCGTAGGTGCAAGAACCGGCTGCCAACGGGTCGGCCTCGATCTTGGCGATGTCGGTCTCGGTCGGCAGGGTAAAGGGCTGGTGCTCGGCAGCATAGGCCTTGCGATCGTCGTCCCAGTGGAACAGCGGGAAGTTGACGACCCACAGGAAGTCGTGGCCCTCGCGCTTGATCTCGAGCGCATTGGCCATGTGCGAACGCATGCCGCCCAGGATCTCGTCGGAGAGCAAGCGCGGGCCGGCGGCGAACATCACAAGGTCGCCGGGCTCGACATCCATGCGCTCGCGCAGAGCCGCCATCTCCTCGTCCGAGAAGAACTTGACGATGGGGCTGTTGATAGAGCCGTCCTCGCGGAAAGCAATCCAGGCCAGGCCCTTGGCGCCAAACGTGGAGGCCACGCCGGCAAGCTTATCGATCTTGGCACGTGCCCAGGCACCGGCGCCCTTGGCGTTGATGGCCTTGACGACAGAGCCCTCCTCGTTTGCGGCAGTCGCAAAGACCTTGAACTTGGAGTTGGCGAAGATGTCGGTCAGGTCGACCAGGTGCATGCCATAGCGGGTATCGGGCTTGTCGGAGCCATAGGTGTCCATGGCCTCCCAGTAGTCCATACGACGCAGCGGCGTAGGCATCTCGACGCCCATGCGGCCGAAGGCGTCGGCCAGGACCTCCTCGAGCGCGCTCATGACGTCGTTCTGGTCCACGAAGGACATCTCGATATCGACCTGGGTGAACTCGGGCTGACGGTCGGCACGCAGGTCCTCGTCGCGGAAGCACTTGGCAACCTGGTAGTAGCGCTCGACGCCACCGACCATGAGCAGCTGCTTCAGGAGCTGCGGGGACTGCGGCAGGGCGTAGAAGTTACCCGGCTGAATACGGCTGGGAACGATGAAGTCGCGAGCGCCCTCGGGCGTGGACTTGAACAGGGAGGGCGTCTCGACCTCCATGAACTCACGGTTGTGCAGCGCCTCCCGAATGGCAAAGGTAAAGTCGGAGCGCAGCTTGAGGTTGGCCATCATCTCGGGACGACGGAGGTCCAGATAGCGATAGCGCAGGCGGGTGTCCTCGCTCGTCTCGATGCCGTCCTCGATCTGGAACGGCGGGGTGACGGACGTGTTGAGCACCTCGGCGTGGTCGGTCAGGACCTCGATCTCGCCGGTCGCGAGCTTGGTGTTGGTGGTCTCCTCACCACGAGCGCGCACGACGCCGTGGATCTTGATGGGCCACTCGGGACGCATGGTCTCGGCGATCTTAAAGGCATCGCCGTCGGAGTGCTCGGGGTCGAAGGTGAGCTGCGTGATGCCCTCGCGGTCACGAAGGTCGCAGAAGATAAGGCCGCCGTGGTCGCGGCGACGACTCACCCAACCGGTGAGGGTGACCTCTTCGCCCACGTTCTCGAAGCGAAGCTCGCCGCAGGTACGGGTGTGCATGGAATGCTCATCGATGGGACGGGTCTGGCTCATACCAGTGATCCTCCTTTATGGATCTGTGCCGCCCCGTGTCGTTCCGGGCGGCGTCGTACAGATTTGCCCAGCCTGCGTAAACCGCGCAGCCAGACATGGCGTTCTATCTTATCGCACCTGTGTCGATGTGCCGCGGAAAAGTGGCTCCTGCCCAAAGACTTGACGGAGACGAAACAATTGATGCGTCGCGGCACCCGTCTGCACGCGTCACGTGCGACAATATGCCCCAATAAAACAGCACTTGGAAAGGCCCGTCATGACTGCACGGCTCATTGTTATGGATATCGACTCCACGCTCATCAACCAGGAGGTCATCGACCTGTTGGGCGAGGAGGCCGGCGTAGGCGAGCAAGTGGCGAAGATCACCGAGCGCGCCATGCGCGGCGAGCTCGACTTTAAGCAGGCGCTCGAGGAACGCGTGGGGCTGCTTGCCGGCTTGGACGAGAGCGTGTTCGAGCGCACCTTTGAGCGCGTGACGTTTACCCCCGGCGCGCTGGAGCTTGTGCGCTCGGCGCACAGCAAGGGCTGGAAGGTCGGCGTGGTAAGCGGCGGCTTTCACGAGGTCGCCGATAAGATCGTGGCCGCCGCGGGCATCGACTTTTGCCTCGCTAACCGCCTGGAGGTCGTGGACGGCAAGCTCACCGGCAAGCTGGCGGCAGACATTGTAACCAAGGAGTCCAAGCTCATCCAGCTGCTGGACTGGGCAGTTGAGTGCGGTGTCGACATGGCCCATACCGTCGCGATCGGCGACGGCGCCAACGACATCCCCATGATTCAGGCTGCGGGCACGGGCATCGCGTTTTGCGCCAAGCCCAAGACGCGCGAAGCCGCCCCGTTTGCCATCGACGAGCGCAACCTGATGCTCGCCATGGACATCATCCTGCGTGACTAGCCGATCCGTCTAACAATTGAATCAGTCTGTCCTATAGTTTCCGAACAATTTTGTCTTAGTGTTCGGAAACATACCCTTTGAGTGCTAGACTTTGCGCCGTCGAAGGGAACATATATGGATAAGCAAGATCTTGAGCAATTGCTGAGCGATGTTGCCGGCGGAGCAGTCACCCCGGCAGTCGCCCTCACGCGCATCCAAACGGCGCCAACCGCCGATCTGGGTTTTGCACAGCTCGATCTTTCGCGCGGAGTGCGCCAGGGAGCCGGCGAGGTTGTCTACGGTGCCGGTAAAACCGCCGAGCAAATTGCCGCCATTATCGAAGCGCTGCGCGATGCCGGCCAGGAGCGCATCCTGGTCACGCGCTTGGATGCCGAAAAAGCCACGCACACCGCTGAGCTTCTCGGCAACGACAGCGACCTGGGGTATGTCCCGGACGCCCAGCTCGCCCTCGTGGGCGGCAAGCCCTCCCCTACCGGCAACGGACGCATCGTTGTCGCCTGCGCCGGCACGAGCGACCTGCCCGTCGCCGAAGAAGCCGCGTTGACGGCCGAGTTCTATGGCAACGAGGTCGACCGCCTCTACGACGTAGGCGTCGCCGGCCTGCACCGCCTGCTCGCGCATGCCGAGGAACTCGCCCAGGCACAGGTGGTCATTGCCATCGCCGGCATGGAGGGCGCGTTGGCGAGCGTTATCGGCGGTCTGGTGAGCTGTCCGGTCATCGCCGTTCCCACCAGCGTGGGCTACGGCGCAAGTTTTGGTGGCGTAGCCGCGCTGCTCGCCATGCTCAACTCCTGCGCCAGCGGCGTTTCAGTCGTCAACATCGACAACGGCTTCGGCGCCGCCTACCAGGCAAGTCTTATCAATCATCTGAACGCCGGCACGCCCTGCGCCCGTTAAGGAGCATTCCATGTCCAACCATCAGCACACGCTTATCATCGACGGCACCTCGGGCATCAGCGGCGACATGATTGTCGCGGCCCTGCTCGACCTGGGCGCCAGCGAGGAGCACCTGCGCGAACAGCTCGCTACGCTGCCGGTCGACGGCTTTGAGATTGCCGTTACGCGCGTAAACAAGCATGGCATCGACGCCTGCGATTTTGACGTCCAGCTTGCAGAGGCGCTCGAGAACCACGATCACGATATGGCCTGGCTCTACGGCAACGAAGCGGCTGCCGAGCACACACATGAGCACGAGCACCACCATCATGGCCATGGCGAGCACGAACACGAGCACACACACGACCATGACCATGAGGCCCACGGCCATGGTCACGAGGGTCACCATCATGCCCACCACCATCACCACCGTTCTTTGGCGGACGTCACCGCCATCATCGACGGCTCGCAGCTAAGCGATGGCGCCAAGCGTCGCGCCCTCGCCATTTTTTCCGTACTCGCTGCTGCCGAGGCCAAGGCTCACGGCAAAACGCCCGACACCGTCCTGTTTCACGAGGTGGGCGCCGTCGACTCCATCGTTGACATCTGCTCGGTCGCCATCTGCCTCGATGACCTGGGCATCGAAGATATTGTCGTCGAGTCGCTCTCCGAGGGCCACGGAACCATCCGCTGTGCCCACGGCCTTATGCCCATTCCCGTCCCCGCTGTCGTCAACCTGTGCCAGGCGGGCAATATCGCCCTCACGCCTGCACCGGTCGCCGGCGAGCTCGTGACGCCCACGGGCGCCGCCATCGTCACTGCTCTGCGCACGTCCGACCAACTGCCCCCACGCTACCGCATCGAAGCCGTCGGCTACGGCGCCGGCAAGCGCCTCTACGAGGGTTGCTCCGGTACGCTTCGCTGCCTGCTCGTTCACGTGGACGCATAGCCATGGATGCCCGCAAGGCAAAAAGCCGCGCTGCCATCGTTGCGGCGTTCTCTGAGCTGCTGCGCGAAGAGGACTACGGCAAGATCACCGTCGGCGACATCATCGCGCGCGCCCACGTAGGCCGCGCGACATTCTACGGCCTCTTTAAGAGCAAAGACGACCTACTGTCCGAGCTCGTGAGCGACATCTGCACCCACGCCCTCGATGACGATGGTACGCCGCTCGACGACCCACTCGTGCAAGTCGAGCATATACTCAACAACCTCTGGGATCGTCGTCAGGGTGTACGAGCCCTCGTAGCCGGCGCCGGCTCACGCGTCTTCGCCGACTGTCTCCGCAAGACCATCATGTCGCGCGCAGCCGAAACCGTCCCCGCCGACCCCGAAGGCCCCGCCAGCACCATGGACCGAAGCTTCCTGCTACACCACATAGCCTCAAGCTTCGTAGGAATGGTCCAATGGTGGGCCTGGCATAACTTCCAAGCAGACAAAGCCGACGTAGCCAAAGACTACCTCTCGGCCATAAAGCCCCTCTTCAGCTAAGTAAGAACCTCATCCCAAAGCATCGCCCCAACCCAGGGCGCCACGCATCCCAAAGTGTCACTCGCGCTTCACCGCCCCCAACAGCAACAAGCCCCTCCCATCCAAATCCAAATTCAGATTTATATGTTGGGCTGCTTGTTCCAACGCGGCCAAGATCCCGCAGCTGTCCGCATGGGGTAACTTCCCAGCGCATTCCGCAGGACGAAAGAACCCCCGCCGCACGAAGTGCGCAGCGGGGGTTCTTTCATGTCCGAGGACGCGCTGGGAAGTTACCCCATGCGGACAGCGGACAACTATGTAGCCTTGAACTAGAACATACCCAAGAAACCATGCACAAACAGCGCGGCCAGAGCGGCACCGACAAACGGAGCGATGCCAGGAACGAGCAGGCCGTACTTCCAGTTGTTGTCGGCCTTGTTCTTGATCGGCAGCACCTGATAGGCCATGCGAGGACCAAGGTCACGAGCCTGGTTCATGGCGAAGCCGGTGATGCCGCCCATGCCCATGCCAACGGCCCAAACGATCAGGCCAACGCAGATGGCGAGCATCAGAACGTTCTCGCCAGCACGGTTAGCAGCAGCAAGGATGGCGCTGATGAACACGAAGGTGCAGATAGCCTCGCAGAAGAAGTTACGAGCATAGTTGGTGCCCTCGGTGGTGGGGTTAGTCGAGAAGATGTTGCGCTGGGCAATGGGGTCGACGACACCATCGGAAGCCTTGAACTCATCGGCATACATCAACCACGCGATCACGGCGCCCACAAAGCCGCCGAGCATATCGGCAATCATGAAGGGGATGCAGCTGCTCCACGGCACCAGGCCTACGATGCACTGGGCAAGCACCATGGCGGGGTTCATGCACACGGCGCCGCCAAAGACAAACAGGCAGACCGAGATGCCAAAAGACCAGGTGGTGATGGCAAACATGTGACCGGAGCCCTGATACTTGGTGCCCTTGAGCACGGTATCGCAGTGTACGCCCACGCCAAAGATGATCATGAGGGCCGTTGCGCCGAATTCGCAGAGGAGTTTGGTAAGCATAAAACCTTATCTTTCTTGTCAGTTATAAACGATTCGTTTAGGCCGCGTACTAGTGCTGAGCGACGACAACGCCCAGGCCATCGGGAATGACGGCCACCTTGGCATCGGCACCCTTCATCTCAAAGGCGAGCTTGAGCGCCTCCTCGAGGGTGTTGACCGGCGTCATGTGCATATCCTTGATCATCTGGTGATCGCACAGATCGGTGACCATGATCACAGGGTGATGTGCCAGGATGCGGGCAAAGATCTGGCTCGTCCACTGGTCGGGCAGGGTCTCATCCTTAGGACGGTCGATGCAGGCGCGCTCAAACTCTGCCGGATCATTGTCGGCGATGTTGTGATAGAAGCCCTCGCCACCGTGACCGTCGGCACAACCGGCGACATCGATGATCACGCCGCCCTCGGGAAGCGTAGCCTCGGCAGAGCACATGCCCTTCACGGCCTGATAGATGTTCTGGTCGAGCGGGTAGCCGCCGTTGGTGGTAATGGCAATCTCGCACTCGACGGGCTCAACGCCGGCAAGGCTCTTCACGAACTCGCAGCCAGCCTCGTGCGCCTTGTGGATGTCGCCGGCAAAGGAGCCGATGACCTCGTGCTTGCCGTTGAGCACCACGTTGAGCACAAAGGCAAGGTGAGCCATCTCGGCAGCGGCAAACATGTCCTCGCTCACGTGGTTGTGGCACAGGTTGCCGGCACGCGAACGGGAATCGTTCACAAACTGACCGTTGTGGTTGTACATGATGGTCTTGTAGCTGGCGATACCAGGCAAGACGGACTTGCGGCTACCAGAGAAACCGGCAAAGAAGTGCGGCTCAATAAAGCCCTCGGCAAGCAGCAGATCGCAATCGGCAGCAATCTTGTTGATGATGCACTCGCCGCCAGAAGGCAGGGTGCCGATCTTTTTCATCATGCTGTCGTCGGTCGCGACGTGCATAACGATTTCCTCGTTGGCAACGATCTCCTCGCCGTACTTGTTGACGAGCTCCTCGTGCGTCGACGGACGATGCATACCCGTAGCAACCAGAATACGCACGCGAGCCTCGGGCGCAGCAGAATGGATGTGATGCAGCAGAATAGGCATCGTCACACGCGAGGGAACGGGACGCGTATGATCGGAGCTAATGATGACGATATCCTTCTTGCCAGCACAAAGCTCCTCGAGCGAAGGCGAGCCATAAGGGTTGGCAAGTGACTCCTCTACCAGCTCTTCCTGCGACTTCGTGGTCTTAAACTCGTTTTGATGACCTTCCATCACACCCGCGAAGTTCTTATCCTCGAGCTCCAGATGCAACGTCTTGTGGTCAAACGGCAGTTCACATTCAAACAATGACGAGCGCCCTCTTCCTTTCAACTGACACACTAGATAAACCGTTGGAAGGATACGCCGCTCACCGAAAAACACCACCGTCCACCGACTCATTAACACAACGTTCATATTTGACCCACAACAAAACGGCCGCGACCCCAAACGGGACCGCGGCCGCTACAGTCGTAAGGCGAGAAGCGCCACATGCATCTCAATCCCAATCGATAAGACGCGGGGCGCGAAGCGCGCTTTATTATCATCAGCTTTAATCCCTGAAGACCGAGGACGAAGGGACCCGACGGGTTTCCCTCTGAATGCATTCCGCAGCACGAAGCCCTTTTCAAACGCGCGGAGCGCGCCAATATTCCCCCAGCAGTAATCCGCCGAAGGCCGGACATCGCAGGGCCCGCCATCAGTTTACTTTTAGGCACACTCCGCAGGACGCAAGAAGCCCTCGCCGCACGAAGTGCGCAGCGAGGGCTTCTTGCATGTCCGAGGACGTGCCTAAAAGTAAACTGATGGCGGGCCCGGACGACTACAGGGCTATCGATTACCCCGTGTTCTGCAATCCTGCCGAGACGCCGGTCACAGTCGAAAGAATCAGGCTCATGTACTCGGCCTTCTTCTCCTCGGCCATCTCGTCCTGGTTCATACGCACCTCGCGAAGGGCGCGGACCTGGGCGATGGACAGGGCGTCGACGTAGGGGTTACGCACGCGAACAGCACAGCCGAGCACGCGGCGGCGCTGCAGCGGCCACTCATCACCGACGATGGCAAGGACCCACTTACGGGTGAGCTGCATCTCGGTAAAGACCTTCTTGGACAGATCATCGCGGTCGCCCAGATGCAGATACATCTTGGCGATGCGCTGATCGGTCTTAGCAATCGACATCTCGATGTTGTCGATAAAGGTGCGGAAGAATGGCCACTCCTGGTAGGCAGCCTTGAGCTGGTCAAGATCGCCCAGCTGCTCGCAGGCGGTGCCCAGGCCGTACCAAGCGGCCAGGTTAATGCGCGCCTGGCTCCAGCTGAAGATCCACGGAATGGTACGCAGGTCATCGAGCGACTTGGCGCCCAGGCCGCGCTTAGCGGGACGCGAGCCGATCGGCAGCAGACCGACCTCGGTCAGCGGCGTCACGGTCGAGAACCATGGTGTAAAGTCCTCGGTGTTCAGCAGGTCCAGATAGCGCTCGTGGCTTGCGGCGTTGAGCTTCTCGGCCATATCCCAGAACTTCTGCGTGGTCTCGGTGTTGGTCTTCTCGACACTCGGGGCCGACTGCAAAAGCGTTGCGGCGGCAACGGACTCAACATGGCGCTGAGCCAGCGTGCGGTTGCCGTAACGGGCAAAGATGACCTCGCCCTGCTCGGTGAGCTTAAAGAAGCAGTTGACCGAACCCTTGGGCTGCGCCAGCACGGCCTTGTTGGCCGGGCCGCCGCCACGGCCCACGGCACCGCCGCGACCGTGCATGAGCACCAGGTCGATATCGTTCTTCTCTGCCCACTTGGCGATGCGCTCCTGCGCAGAATGCAGCGCGAGCATGGCCGTGGTAGGACCGGCGTCCTTGGAGGAGTCGGAATAGCCCAGCATAACCTCCATGCGGCGGTTGGTCTGAGCAAGGCGCTTCTGTACCACGGGCAGCGTGAGCATCTGGTCGAGCACGTCGACGCAGCCCTCGAGGTCCTCGAGCTGCTCGAACAGCGGGATCACGTCGAGCTCGGGGACATCCTCCTCGTGTGCAAAGGACAGGTGGGCAAGCTCAAAGACGTCAGCCACATGCTGGGCGCTCTTGGTGAACGAGATGATATAGCGGTGCGCCATCTTCTTGCCGTAGCGCTTTTGGATGGAGCCGATAGCGCGGAAGGTATCGATGACCTCGCGCGTCATAGGCTGCAGATCGCCATGGATACCGTTCTCGTGGATATCCTTGAGGGCGCGGGCGTGCACCACGGAGTGCTGACGGAACTCCATCTCGACCATGTGGAAGCCGAAGGACTCGACCTGCCAGATGATGGTCTGGACCGGGCCGTAAGCAGCACGGACGGCTCCGCAGGCGGCCAGCGAGCGCTGGACGACGCGCAGGTCCTCCAGGAACTCATCGGCGCTGTGGTACATGGTGTCGGTGATACGACGCACGGTGGCGTTCAGGCGGTCGGCCATGACGAGCATGACGGCGCGATGAGGCTCGTGCTCGGAGATCAGCTCGGCGCGGGCCGTGTAACGAGGGCTCATCTCGACCTGATGGTTCCACAGGTTGATGAGCTCGGCAGACGGCTTGCTGTAGGTGGCTTCGAGCGTGAGATTGCGGCCGATGCGGCGGCACTTGTCCTCGAGCTTGAGCACCATGTGAGTGAAGTACTTGGCAGCGACCTCACGGCTCACCTTGGCGGTGACGTTGGGGTTACCGTCGCGGTCGGAACCAATCCAGCTGCCGGGATGGAAGAACGCCGGGCACAGCGGCGGCACGGTACCGGCCTTGTCGCCCAGCACCCAGTCGTCAAAACGACGATAGATAACGGGAATAACGTCGAACAGTGTGTTATCGAAGATGTCGATGATGGTATCGGCTTCCTCGACCGGCGTGGGCTTCTTGAGCGCGATGGGGCTCGTACGCACCAGGGCGTCGATCTCCTGCAGCATATGGCGCTCGTTCTCCACCAGGTCGGAGCCGCCCAGACGCGGACGCTCCTCCAGCAGATTGGAGATACGGCGAATCTTGCCCTCGACGGCCTTGCGACGGGCCTCGGTGGGATGCGCGGTAAAGACGGGATGGAACTCAAGCTTGCCGAGCAGCTCGTTGGCGCCCTCGACGCCCAGCTCATTCACCAGCTGGTGATAGGCGACGGTGAGCTCGTTGGCGGGATCGACCTCGGTATCGGTCGACGCACCGGCCTCGCACTCGCGCAGCTGCGCCACACGGTAGTTCTCCTCCGACAGGTTTGCCAGATGGAAGAAGCTCGTAAAGGCGCGGACAATGACCTGCTGCTTATCGAGCGGCAGGCTGTCGATCAGATCGACGACCTCACGAAATGCCACGGCAGTGGGCTCGTCGGCGGTGGGCACGCCCTGCTCGTCGACGGCCTCGTCGGCAGCGCGGGTACCGGGGTTACCGGCATTGGCCACAATCTCGGCCGACAGGATCTTGTCGAACAGGTCCGCGATCTCAGGATCATACTCGCTAAGCACACGACGCTCCAGGCGCAGGAACAGCGCCAGATTGTCGCGCAGCTCCTCGGGGATCTCGATCTCGGCGAGACGCTCCCTGGACTCGGCATTCGAGCCGATTCGGTTAACGAGGCGGTTGACCACGGCAGCGACGCGCGCCGCGGCTTCGGGTACAGACTGGTTGCTTAGGTTCTCAGCCACGTTTCCTCCCATTCCTCCTTCTATGCACGTAACATGCGGTATTCATTATAGGCGCTTGAGAAATACTTTCGACACTGATTGCGCTTTACCACACAAAAGTATTTTCTGCATTGCAAGGGTTTTTGCCCTAAATGGTCGTATTTCTCGGTGGACGGCATACACAAACGGGGGCATTCCGCATAAAAGCGAAACACCCCCGTAACAATCGCTCTCCATGAGCAGGGCACGTTAGCAGGCCCGCAGCTCAAAAAGATGCGCTACAGGCGCTCGCGAACCGCCTCGACCACGTTGGCCAGATCGACCAGTACCTCGTCATGGCTCTCCATGTCGCGCACCTTGACCTTGCCAGCGGCAAGCTCGTCGCCGCCCAGGACCAAAATGAGCTTAGCGCCCACCTTGTCGGCCTGCTTAAACTGGGCCTTGAGCGAACGGCCCTGATAGTCGGCCTCGGTCACGATACCTGCGGCGCGAAGCTCCTGCGTGATGGCAAAGACGTTCTGGCGCAGCTCCTTGCCGGCGTTGGCGACATAGACGCACGGGGCCTCATCGGCACCCAAATCGTTGCCAAAGGCCTGCAGGGCCAGCAGGGCGCGCTCAAAACCAACGGCAAAGCCGACGCCCGCCGTGGGCTTGCCACCCTCGAGCTCGACCAGGCCGTCATAGCGGCCGCCGCCACCGATGGAGCCGACGCCGGCGCCAGGGGCCTCGACCTCAAAGACAGTACGGGTGTAGTAGTCCAAGCCGCGCACCAAGGTGGGATCCTCGACATACTCGATACCGGCGGCATCCAGATAGCGCTTGACCTGCTCGTAGTGCTCGCGGCACTCGTCGCACAGGTTGTCACCCATCAGCGGAGCCTCGGCCATGATCTCGCGGCAGTGGTCGTTCTTGCAGTCGAAGGCGCGCAGCGGGTTAAGCTCGGCGCGCTCGCGGCACTCGTCGCACATCTCGTCTGCGTGATCGAGGATAAACTGCTTAACCTGCTCGCGGTAAGCCGGACGGCACTGGGCGTCACCCATCGAGTTGATGAGCAGACGAAGCTTGGAAAGATCGAAGCCCAGGCGCTTGTAGAACTCCATGAGCATGATGATGCACTCGGCGTCTGCCGCCGGATCGGGAGCGCCGAGCCACTCGATGCCCACCTGGTGGAACTGGCGCAGGCGGCCCTTCTGGGGACGCTCGCCGCGGAACATGGCCTCGGCGTAGTACGCCTTAAACGGCGTGGAGCCCTGGGGCACCAGATTGTTCTCGACGACGGCGCGCACCACGCCGGCCGTGCCCTCGGGGCGAAGTGCCAGGCGCTGCTTGGGCTTGAGTTTGGTGTCGGTGCCCTCGGTAAAGACGCGCTCCAGGTTGGCACCGCTGAACACGCGGAACATTTCCTTGCGCACGACGTCGGTCGACTGGCCGATGCCGTGGACAAACACGTCCACTTGTTCGATCGCGGGCGTCTCGATGGGCTTAAAACCAAACGGCTCGAACACGCCGGCCGCAATCTGCTGCATCTTTTGCCAGGCGCGCATCTCGGCGCCGATAAGGTCGCGGGTTCCCTCCGCCTTCTGTGCCTGCATGGGCAAACACCTTTCTTTTGTATCGCGTCATAGGTAACGGTCATTATACGGCACAAAGCAGCAACGCGGCGGCGCGTCTGACCGAACGAGGGTATGGGGACTC
>CAJJQF010000013.1:0-44270 GCA_905193815.1 uncultured Collinsella sp.
GGTGGCATCCCGTCTTTGCTGCAAACACAACATATTGTGTTTTCGAACATATGCTCGGGGGTGTTTTACAGCATATTAGGCGTGGAGTGGTGGGGCGGGGTGGGGGAAGGGGTGGGGAAAGGTGTTGAAAAATGGGGCGGTTCCCCATATTATTAATGACGTCGACAGGCGGGGTGGTTCCCCGCGTACGTGCCATCTGAGTAACCGAGGGGAGGGCGCACATGGGAATGACTGGTGCATACGAGCGCAATCTCGATGCAAAAGGTCGTCTGTCCCTGCCTGCACCCCTTCGCGAGGAGCTTGGAGAGCACGTTCGCGTGTTCAAAGCCCTGGATGTCGATGCTCTGTACGTGTTCTCTGCCGAGGCCTTCGATAAGTGGGTCGAAGGACTCTTCGCGGGTCGTGAGGGCCACGAGGGTTTTAACCCGCGTGACATTAATGACCAGAAGCTCATGAGGGCGATCAACAAGCGCACCACGTCGATGGACGTGGACAGCGCCGGTCGTATCGGTCTTTCCGAGTCTCTCCGCAAGCAGGCGAACCTCGACCGCGAGGTCACGGTTGTGGGCAACTACGACCACCTTGAGGTTTGGGATCGCGCCGCGGCCGATGAGGACGATGACGATGAGGCTCTGCTGGACCTCTTCTTCTCGTAAGGGCAAGGCACGGGTAACGGATGGAGCGTGGGATCTTGACACAAGAATATCGGCATGAACCTGTCATGCTCGGCGAAGTGCTTGAGTCGCTGCGGCTAAAGAGCGGCTCCGTTGTCTGCGATTGCACCCTTGGCGGTGCCGGCCATTCGGTAAAGATGGCCGCGCAGGTGGGGGAGACGGGCCTTTTGCTCGGCGTCGATCAGGACGACATGGCCCTCGAGGCCGCTGGCGCCCGTCTGGACCGCGAGGTTCCCGGCGTTCCGCACCAGCTGCTGAAGGGCAACTTCGGCGACTTGGACGAGCTGCTTTGCTCGGCCGAGGTGCCCGGGGTCGATGGCTTCCTGTTCGATTTGGGCGTTTCGTCACCGCAACTCGATATCCCTGGCAGGGGCTTTTCGTATAACGAGGACGCCCCATTGGACATGCGGATGGATCCGGGTAATAACACCTTAAACGCAGCTGAGGTCATCAACACCTATAACGAACACGACCTCGCCCGGATTCTACGCGTCTACGGCGAAGAGAAGTTCGCCTCGCAGATCGCGCGCGAGATCGTGCGCCGCCGCGAGCAAGAACCGATCGAAACCACCGGCCAATTTGTCGAGATCATCAAGGCGGGTATCCCGGCTGCCGCTCGTCGGCATGGTGGACACCCGGCCAAGAAAAGTTTCCAGGCCATTCGCATCGAGGTCAATCACGAGCTCGATGTGCTCGAACGAGGGCTTGATGCCGCCACCAGGTGGCTCAACCCGGGCGGACGTATCTGCGTCATCTCGTATCACTCGCTCGAGGACCGTATCGTAAAGAACCACTTTAAGGAGATGAGCCAGGGGTGCACGTGTCCGCCGGAGATTCCGGTGTGCGTGTGCGGCAACGTGCCGATACTCAAGGTCATCACCCGCAAACCCTTGGTTGCCCAGCCTGATGAGGTTGAGCGCAACCCTCGGGCGAGATCAGCCAAAATCCGCGTGGCGCAGCGTCTGTAGGCGCGACCGCGCGATATTGGACCTCCCGCTCGCACCATAAACGAAGCTTAAACACACTACCAACGTACTCGGGATGGGAGGCGGCATATCATGGGCTACAACACTTCAAGCGCAGCACTCGCCTATGATATGAACGCCATGCCCGCCTATCGTGAGACGCCGCAGGCCCCCGTTGCTCCCCGTGAGCAGCGCACGCCGCGCTTTGATGTCTACACGGGCGCGGGCCGTCAGGCAAACCAGGCGGTAAGCCCGGTTTTCATGAGCGTTCTTAAAACGTTTTGCATCATTGCGGCTATCTTCATGACGATCGGCGTCGCCCGCGTGGCGCTCGCCGGCGTTACGGCCCAGGTGCTCAACAGCAACGCCGAGCTTACCAACACGCTCGAAAAAGCGACCGATGAGAGCTCCGACCTGGAGGTCATGCATTCGGTCTATGGCGCCGACACGCGCATTCGCGACCTTGCGGGCGCTTATGGCATGGTGGAGCCCAGCGAGAGCGTTACACTTGACTTTTCGCAGGATGCGGCCGCGGGCGCCAACGCGACCGCGACCGCTCAGTAGCAAGACGGTAGCTGAGTATGACAAATGACTATCGCCGCGGTTCCGATGGGGGCCGCGGTTCTGGACGTCCCTCGTCGCGGGGACGTTCTGGTTATCAAGGAACGGGTCGGCAATCTTACAACGCCGGGCAGTCCCGTGGCAACGACCCGGCGTCGCGACTTCGCGGCTCGGACGGCCCTCAAATGCATAACACCAGGTCGCGCAAGAGTTCGTCGACCGAATGGCTCACAGGCACGCCTCTGCCTCGCCGCAAAGCCATCATGGGCTTCATCGGGCTTGGTTTGGGCTTGGGCGTCTTTCGCCTTGCCGACTATCAAATTGTCGAAGCCGATAAACTGCGCGAGCGTGCCGATGCGCGCCGCCTGCTTGCACAGACCCTCTATGCCAAACGCGGCACCATCTACGACCGCAACGGTAACGTGCTGGCGTCGTCGGTCGAATGTCGCAACATCGCCGTGAACCCGCAGCTTGTCGAGGATGTTGACAAGACGGTGTCGGCGCTGGTCAAGGCAACTGGAATCGATAAAAAGACCTGCCGCAAGCTCGTCGAGTCCGATGGCACCTGGGTGTATATCAAGCGCCAAGTGGACGAAGACGATGCTGCGGCGCTGGAGAAGAAGAACCTGCCCGGCGTGCTTTTTGAGCAGGCCATGAAGCGCGTATATCCATACGGCAATCTGGCATCGCAGGTGCTGGGTGTAGTGAATGTAGACAACGACGGCTTGACGGGTCTCGAAAAGCAATACAACAAGCTTCTGACCGGCACGAATGGTACCCTCGTGCGCGAGCGCGCGAGGGACGGCAGCTATATCGCGGGCGGTGCCTATAAAAAGGTGGCTGCGGTCGACGGCGTTGACATCGTGACGACGCTCGACGTCAATATGCAGCGAGCGGCTGAGGATGCTTTGGCGGAGGCTGTCGAGAAGACAAAGGCCAAGAACGGCTCGGCTTTGGTCACCGACCCCACGACTGGTGAAATTCTCGCCGCCTGCTCGTACCCGACCTACGACCAGACCGATCTGGAAAACGCCAAGACCGAGGATATGAACTTGCGCCTGGTCACCGACGCCTACGAGCCCGGCTCGGTCTTTAAGACGCTCGTGGCGGGCGCCGGCTTCGACTTGGGCGTCGTGCGATCGAGTACGTCGTTTGAGGTGCCGGCGAGCATTAAGGTGGGTGACGATACCGTCACCGATGCCGACAAGCGCGACTATGCCATGACCATGGATGTGCGCGAGATGATGCGCCGTTCGTCCAACGTGGGCTTTGTCCTGGTGGGGCGCAAGATCGGTGCGGATGACTTTGCCGCCTATGTGGACAAGTGGGGCATAGGTCACAGCTCCGGTGTCGATTTTCCGGGCGAGAGCCTGGGCATCGTCAAGGAGCGTGACCAGTATGACGGCGCCACGCTGGGTTCGATGAGCTTTGGACAGGCGCTGTCCGTCTCGCCGATTGAGATCGCACGTGCCGTGGGCGGCATCGCCAACGGCGGCGTGATGATGACCCCGCACTTCTATAAGTCCAGCAAAGGCGACGAGAAGGACTGGGGCGAAGGCGAGCGCGCGATTTCGGAGGACGCCGCATCCCAGGTGACATCGTGCATGCAGACGGTCGTGTCCGAGGGAACGGGCGTTGGCGGCGCGGTTGACGGCTATGACGTGGCGGGTAAGACCGGTACGGCCGAACGAGCCGACGAGAACGGCGGCTACCTCAAGGAGAACTACATGTCGTCCTTTATGGGCTTTGCACCGGCACAATCGCCCAAGGTGCTGTGCTATATCACGCTCGACGGAACGCCGAGCGGCTCAGATGCCGCTGCGGTGCCGTTCCAGTCCATTATGGCCAACGCGCTCGACGTGCTGGGTATCCCGCGCACGAAGTAGGGGGTTACAATCTTTGGGGCGTGGTTTGTTGTCCCATATGAGGGGTGTTCACATGCCCTGCACCACGCATGCGCGGCGCTGGGATACAATACGCCGATAGCATTATTAGGTTTACAGGGGAGCTGCAATGATAGAGATCGCCGTCAACAACCTCGTGGCCGCAACAGGGGCCCGAACCGTGACGGGAGAAGCCGATCGGGTATGCCGCGGGTGCGTTATCGACTCGCGCCAGGTCGAGGAAGGGACAATTTTCGTCGCCTTTCCCGGTGAAAACGTCGACGGCAATGATTTTGCTTCCCGTGCCGTCCAGTCGGGTGCCGGCGCCGTCGTGATGACGCGTGAGCCCGAGGCCGAGCTGGTCTCGCTGGCGCAGGACAAAGGATGCGCCATCCTGCTGACCGATGATCCCGAGGAGTTTCTGCTGCGTTTGGCGCACGCGTATCGCCTGGAGCTTGGCTGCCTGGTCGTTGGCATTACCGGTTCCATCGGCAAGACGACGACCAAGGACGTGCTAGCCGCTGTGCTCGCCAAGCGCTATCGTGTCTGGGCCACCAAGGGCAATTTCAATAACCTGATCGGCATGCCGCTCACGGTGCTTTCCGCTCCGGCCGATACCGAGGTCCTGGTGCTCGAGATGGGCATGAACCATTTCCACGAGATCGAGCGCCTTTCCCAGTCCGCCAATCCCAACTTTGCCATCGTGAGCAAGATCGGCACCTCTCATATCGGTATTTTGGGCAGCCGCGAGAACATCGCCCGCGCCAAGTCCGAGATCGTCCAGGGTATGTGCGCCGCCGGCGACTATTTGCCGCTGCTGGTTTTGGGTGGCGAGGACGACTTTACGCCGTTCATTCGCGATACGTTCGCCCAGCCTGCTGGTATCGACGTGATGCTGGCCGGCGTCTCGGACGACGATGAGGTCCGTGCCCGCGACATTCGTGTTGATGACGAGGGACGTCCGGTCTTTACGCTCGATTTTGGCCAGGGTGAGACGATCGATACCATGCTTGCCATCCCCGGCGTGCAGTCCGTTCCTAATGCCGTTAAGGCCGCCGCGGTTTCCTATCGCCTGGGCGTGACGCCCGAGCAGATCGATGCTGCTTTTAGGGGCCTCACGATCACCGGTCACCGCCAGGAGATCAAGCGCGCCAAGAGCGGTGCCCGCGTCATCGACGATTCCTATAACGCCAGTGCCGAATCCATGGCTGCTGGCCTCGATCTACTGTGCTCGCTTTCGTGCACGGGGTCTCGCATGGCGATCCTGGGCGAGATGGGCGAGATGGGCGATGAGGCTCCTCGCATGCATGAGCTCGTGGGCACCTATGCCGCCGCCAAGAAGCTCGACATGCTGGCGTGCGTGGGTGGTGAGCTGGCCCAGCTTATGGCCGATGCCGCGCGCATGATGGGTATGGACGAGGACCGCATCCAGGTGTTCTCCGATTATCAGCAGGTGCTCGACCGCATGGGCGGCGCGCTTGAAAAACATGATGTTGTACTGGTCAAGGGTTCCCGCTTTGTTGAGCTCGACCGCTTTGTGGAAGGTGTGTGCTAGCCCATGTTCGGCAATCCCTCGTATCCAACGTATCAGGCTTTTTTGGGGCTTGGCATCGCCGCTGCCATTGCGCTGCTGCTCATGCCGTGGTGGATCAAGCTGCTCAAGGTCGAGGGTATCGGCCAGCAGGTTCGTGCCGACGGCCCCAAGCGTCATTTGGTTAAGCAGGGAACGCCCACCATGGGTGGCGTTGTCATCCTCGTCGCGATCTCGCTGACCTGTCTGCTGATGGGCAAGCTCACCACCGAGCTCGTGCTCGTGCTGCTCGCCACGCTGGCGACCGGCGTGCTGGGCCTGATCGACGACCTGACCTCCGTTACGCATGGGCGCTCGCTCGGTCTGACGCCCCATGCCAAGATGATCGGCCTAACCATTATCTGTGTCACCTTTACGGTACTTGCCGTTAACTGGTGCGGCGTCGCCCCCGAGATTCGTTTTCCCGGTGGGTTGACGATCGACCTTGGCGTGCTTTCGACCACTATCTGCGGCCTTTCGTTCCCGTGGCTCTACATTGTCTTTTGCTGGCTGATGATCGCCGGTCTTTCTAATGCCGTGAACCTGACCGATGGCCTTGATGGTCTTGCTGGCGGCACCTCTATGATTGCCATGCTCGCCATGGCTGCCATGGCGTTTTTGCACGGAGACGTGAACCTGTCCATCTTCTGCACCGCGTGTGCCGGTGCCTGCTTGGGCTTTCTGTGGTTCAACTGCTATCCGGCGAGCATCTTTATGGGCGATACCGGCTCGCTTGCCCTGGGCGCCGCGTTTGCCTGCACGTCCATCATGACCAACACCGAGGTCGTCTCCCTCATCATCGGCGGCCTGTTTATCGTTGAGACCCTGTCGGTCATGATTCAGGTTGTCTACTTCCACTTTACGCACAAGCGCGTCTTCCTTATGGCGCCCATCCATCATCATTTCGAAAAGAAGGGCTGGGCCGAGACCAAGGTCGTCATCCGTTTTTGGATTATCGCTGCGGCCTTTGGTGCCGTTGGCCTTGCCCTGTTCTTCCAGTTGGGATAGTGGTCTTTCATGCCTCTTGCTGATGTCTTTAGCCTGCTCGTTTTGGGTCAGGGCAAATCCGGTCTCGATGTCGCCCGCTGGGCGCTGGCACATCCCGAGCGCGTAAGCGCCGTTACCGTGTATGGCGGCGGCACCTCTGAGCCCAATGACGCCACGCGTGCGCTCGAGGCTGCTGGTGTGTCGTTTGTCTATGGGACCGAACAGGTCGAGGGCGCCTATGACGTATGCGTGACGTGCCCGGGCATCTCGGAGTTCTCGGGCTTCTTTAAGGCCGGGCGCGAGCATGCCGCCCAGATTATGGGTGAGCCCGAGTTTGCCTATCGCCTGTCGCCCGATAACTGGATTGCCATCACGGGCACCAACGGCAAGACGACCACCACGTCGCTGACTGATTATCTGCTCAAGGCTGCCGGCGAGGCCAGCGTTGCTGTCGGCAACATCGGCGAGCCGCCGGTCAACGAGATTGACGGCCGAGCCCACAACGAGTGGTTTGTGGCTGAGCTCTCGAGCTATCAGATTGCTACGACCACCGAGCTCCACCCCCGCGTGGCGGTTCTGCTCAACATTACTCCCGACCACTTGGGCTGGCATAAGAGCCATAAGAACTATGCGCTTGCCAAGGTCAAACTGTTTGACAATATGGTCGATGACGATCTGGTGGTTGTCGACGTCGAAGACGCCGGCATTCACGAGTTCGATGAGTACATCTACACGCCGGGTCGTCGCATCTGCAAGGTTGCCTTTGACGAGCCTGAGGGCGAGGATGCCGCCTTTGTGCGCGATGGCAAGATGATCGTGCGTCTGAAAGGCGTCGAGACCCCGCTCATCGCTACATCCGAGCTCAAGATCTCGGGCCATCACAATGTTATCAATGCCCTGTGCGCTGCCACGGCTGCCTTGGCGGTCGGTGCCGATGTCGATGGTGTCTGCCGCGGTCTTGCCTCGTTCCAGCCGCTCGAGCACCGCGTGGAGCCGTGTGGCGAGATTGACGGCGTGCGCTACGTCAACGATTCCAAGGCGACCAACACCGATGCGGTCGAGAAGGCGCTGACGGCATTTCCCGATGACGACGTGATCTTGCTGCTCGGCGGCCACGATAAGGGCACGCCGCTCACGGACTTCGCGCGCGTCGTTATGGACAACGTGCGCTCGGTCGTCTGCTTTGGCGATGCGCGCGAGCGCTTCACCGCCGCTATGGACGAGGCCGATGTCGATGGCGATGTGGATATCGCCCAGGCGGATGACCTACGCGACGCCGTGGACGTCGCCCGTTCGCTGTCGAGCCGTGGTGACGTGATCTTACTTTCTCCTGCCTGCTCTTCGTTCGATGAGTTCTCGGGCTATGAGGAGCGCGGCCGCGTGTTTAAGGACTACGTGGCTCAGCTTGCCGCTACAGCGAAATCACAAATGGAATAGGGGTTGCGGTGAGAGAGGAGAGCCCCCGACAAGGTATGAGGAGGCCCGACTCGGACCGTGCTTCCTCACGTCGCACCACACCGCGTTCCAGCCGCGGCGGGCAGTCGTTTAGCGAACGCTATATTGCCGGCGTTCCCGCCCGTATCATGCGCCCCCGTTTGATATTCATGGCCTGCTTGTTTACCTTGGTATGCTTTGGCCTGCTGATGGTGTACTCGGCGTCTTCGGTCGAGGCGCTGCACGAGAATGGCTCGGCGACGTTTTTTCTGGGTCGACAGGCCGCGTTTGCCGTGGTCGGTGTTCTGGCGCTGATTGCCATCGTGCGCGTTTTGCCGGACAGCTGGTTTGGGGAGGATGTGCTCAGGATCTTCCTCATAGGCATGATAGGGCTACTGTTTTTGGTGTTCTTGGTGGGCAGCGGCAGCCGTGGCGCCACGCGCTGGCTCAACATCGCCGGCATTCAGTTCCAGCCTTCCGAGTTTTTAAAGCCATTTGCCATTGCGTATTCGGCCATCATGCTTGATCGCTTCTTTTCGCCCGGTGGCAACATCAACGAATTCCTTCGCAAGATGGGCATCTACCTGGGCATTTCGCTCTTTCTGATCTTTATCCAGCCCGATTTCGGTACTGTCCTGATCATCCTGTTGACCCTCATGTGCATGGCGTTGTTTGCGGGTCTCGACCCCAGATTTATCATCGGCGTGCTAATCTTCGGCATTCTCGTGATCGTGATTGCGCTTGTCGCAGAGCCGTACCGTATGGTGCGTATTCAGGTTGCCTTGAACCCTTGGGCCGACGAGTATGGTGACGGCTATCAGGCCACGCTTGCCATTATGGCCTTTGCCTCGGGCGGTCTGTTCGGCCGTGGCATCGGCAACTCAACCATGAAGTACTCGTATCTGCCCGAGGCGCACAATGACTACATCCTGGCCATCATTGGCGAGGAAGTCGGTTTTGTCGGAACCGTGCTGTTCTTCTTGGTGTTTGCGATGCTGATCTACTCGGCGTTTCGCATTGCCGAGCAGGCGACCGATCGCCGGGGCGCGCTTATGGCGTCTGGCTCCGCGGTCATTCTCGCAGTGCAGTTTTTGATTAACGCGCTGGGCATCCTCAACGTGTTTCCCATGACAGGCAAACCGTTGCCGTTTATTAGCTACGGCGGTTCGTCGATTATTGTGTCGCTTATGCTTGCCGGGTTGATTCTGCGCGTTTCGTACGAGAGCGCCCGCCGCGATGAGTATGACCGCCGCCGTGAGAGCTTTGCCGTTATGGATGAGAGTACCGCCGGCGTGCCCCACGTGCGCGGCGAGCGATCTTCGCGTAACGGTTTTACCGTCCTGGATGGCTCTGCGACCGACCCCGCAGCCCGCCCGCGTCAGCGAACGGCGCCGCAAGGTCGTCCTCAGCGCCCCACTCCTCGCAATGCGGGCGGCGGATATAATCGAATCGATTTGAACTCAGACCCGTCGGCGCGTCTGCGTACCGACGGCCAGGGACCGCGTGTACGAAGGGACTACCATGACCGATAAAATGACCGTTGCTATTGCAGCCGGCGGCACGGCAGGGCACATCAACCCCGCGCTCGCCTTGGCCGAAGAGCTCCGTGACCGTGGCCACCACGTTGTGTTCGTGGGCCAGTCGCGCAAGCTCGAGGGTCGTCTGGTCCCCGAGGCTGGGTTTGATTTTGTGCCCATTACGGTCACGGGCTTCGACCGCTCCCGTCCTTGGACGGCGCTGACCTCGCTGTGGCGTGTCAACAAAGCCAAGCGTGCGCTCGCCAGTCATTTCTCAAAGGTCGGCAAGCCCGATGCCGCCATTGGTTTTGGTGCCTATGTCGAGGTTCCGCTGCTGGGGTGGTGCAAGGGCGCGGGCGTTCCGTATCTGCTGCATGAGCAGAACTCTGTTCCGGGCCTGGCCAACAAGATGATGAACTCCCACGCCGCCCGCGTGTGCATCTCGGTGCCGGCAGCGCGTTCGGTCTTTGAGCGCGAAGGTGACCCTGACCACGTGCTCATGACCGGCAACCCCGTACGTCGCTCGGTGATCGAGGGCGATCGCGCTCGCGGCCGCAAGGCACTTGGCGTTCCCGAGGACGCTACGCTGCTGCTCGTCTTTGGCGGTTCACTTGGCGCCCAACACCTCAACGAGCGCGTGGTTTCGCTCAAAAACGAGCTGCTTTCGCGCAAGAACCTCTATGTGTTGCATTCGACGGGTGCCGACGGCTTTGAGGAGACCGAGCGCGCTTTGGCGCTGACGCCCGAGGAGGCGAAGCGTTACCGCGTCCAGCCTTACATCGACAACATGGGCGATATGCTGGCTGCTGCCGATTTGGTGCTCTCGCGTTCGGGCGCATCGAGCGTGGCCGAGATCGCTGCGCTCGCCGTGCCCTCGGTGCTCGTGCCGTATCCGCATGCGACGGCCGACCACCAAACCACCAATGCTCGTTATCTGGTCGACGCCGGGGCCGGCGTGCTCTGCGCCGATGCCGATATCGACGGTTCTGCCTTTGCCGATGAGCTGCTGCACCTGGTCGATGACGCGGCGGCACGCGACGCCATGCGTCAGGCGGCGCGTGGTCTGGCTCAGGATAGGGCCGCCGCTCTTCTGGCGGATGCGGTAGAGGGTTTGCGTTAGTTAGACGGGATATCGTCGGTCGCCCTCGCGCTGATGCGGTAGGTGCGGTACAGTTAACGGGTTACAGGCAGTGTTTACGCAAGGAGTACACGAGCACATGGCTGATTCCCAGACTGCAACCTCCGCGCCCGAGTTTAAGAGCGCCCACTTTATCGGTATCGGCGGCGCCGGCATGAGCGGCATCGCCCTCGTTCTGCACGAGCGCGGTTATGCCGTTACCGGCTCCGACCTTAAGACGTCACGTTATATCCGCCAGCTTACCCGCGCTGGTGTGAAGGTGCATGTGGGCCATGAGGCCGCCACGATCGACGAGGTCAAGCCCGACGTGGTTGTTGTCTCCACCGCTATTCCGGAGTCCAACCCTGAACTCGTGCGCGCTCGCGAGCTTGGTATTCCCGTGTGGCCCCGTGCCAAGATGCTCTCTGCTTTGGGCCACGGCTACACCACCGTCGCTGTTGCCGGCACGCATGGCAAGACCACCACGTCTTCGATGTGCGCCACCATGCTCGACCGCATGGGTCTGGATCCGAGCTTCCTGATCGGTGGCATCGTCGAGGGCTATGACACGAACGGCAAGAACGGCTCGGGCGACTACTTTGTCGCCGAGGCCGACGAGTCCGACAGTTCCTTCCTGTTCCTGAACCCCAACGTGGTCATTGTGACCAACGTCGAGGCCGACCACCTCGATCACTACTCGGGTATCGAGGAGATCGAGGCGACTTTCGCCAAATTCATGAGCCTGGTGGGCGAGGACGGCACCGTCATCGTCTGCGGTGAGGACCCGCATCTGGTCGAGCTCGCCAAGTCGACGGGCCGTCACGTGCTTTCCTACGGCTTTGCCGAGAGCAACGACATCGTCTGCATGCACCCGGATGTCAAGGGCATCCAGAGCGACTTTATCGTTCGCTTTGAGGACGGCACTGAGCACGCTGTGGAGATCAAGAGTAATCCCGGTCGCCACAACATGCTCAACGCCACGGCGGTGCTCACCGTCGCCCATGTCCTGGGCCTTGACATCGACGCCGCCGCCAAGGCGCTTTCGAGCTTTGAGGGCGTCCGTCGTCGCTTTACCCACGTGGGCGATATCGATGGCATCACCGTGGTCGATGATTACGGCCATCACCCCACCGAGATCAAGGCGACGCTTGCTGCCGCTTCGTCGCTGGGCTACAAGCACGTCGACGTCGTGTTCCAGCCGCACCGCTATTCGCGCCTGCAGGCCCTGTGCGACGACTTTGCCGATGCATTTGCCAATGCCGATAAACTGCTGCTGATTGATGTGTTCTCGGCTGGCGAGATGCCCATTCCGGGTGTTACCTCTAAGATGCTCGCCGATACCGTGCGCGCCAAGCATCCTGGCAAGGAGGTCGTGTACTGCTCCAGCCGTCTTGAGCTCAATCAGGAGCTCGAGCAGATGGTGGGCGAGGGCGACTTGCTGCTCACTATGGGTGCCGGTGACGTTACGACCGTCGGCCCCGAGTTTATCGAGTATTTGACTGCCAAGAAAGACGCTTAAGTCTAATGGGTCTGTTTAACGCCGTCATGGCGCTCTCGGGCATGATCGACACGGATGTGATCGAGGACGAGCGCCTTGCGCGTCATACGAGCTATCGTATCGGCGGCAAGGCCGACCTCTTTGTGACGTGCCATAGCTATCATGCCCTCCGCCGCGCCGTGGCGGTGCTCGATCGCGAGCAGGTGCCGTGGGTCATCATCGGCAAGGGCTCCAATCTGCTGGTTGCCGATGGCGGTTATCGCGGCGCCGTCATTTCGCTCGGACGTGAGTTTCAGCGCACGGTTGTTGCCGATGACGGTTGTACGCTGACGGTCGGTGCGGGCGTGATGTTTGCGCGCCTGGTCAACGATGCCCTGTCGCGTAGCCTCTCGGGCCTTGAGTTTGCCGTTGGCATCCCTGGCTCGGTTGGCGGTGCGATATCTATGAATGCCGGCACACGGACCGAGTGGATTGGCTCGCTGGTTGAGGATGTCGTAACGTTTGACCCGGCATCCGGTATCAAGCATTATGCGGGGTCCGAGATCACTTGGGGCTACCGCGAATGTAGCCTTCCCCGCAATGAGATTATCCTCGAGTGCGTGCTCAAGCTTAAACCGGCGCCCAAGGCCGACATTCGCGAGCGCATGGAGCGGTACCTGACGAGGCGCAAGCGTACGCAGCCCATGGGTCGCGCATCCTGCGGGTCGGTCTTTCGCAACCCGCCCGATGCGAGTGTGGGCAAGCTTATCGAGGATTGTGGATTAAAGGGTTTTTCGATTGGCGGCGCGGAAGTTTCGCCCGTTCACGCTAATTTTATCGTTAATAACGGAACTGCCTCGGCCGATGACGTTGCCGCGGTTATCAGACATGTGCACGGAAAGGTGAGGGAGGCGTATGGCATCGAGCTCAGACCGGAAGTTAAATTCCTCGGCTTCTAGAGCATCGAAACCCACCTTCCGCCGCGCCGGAGGGCGTTCCGGCGCGCCTGCCAAACCTCAACGCAATACCGTCGCGCACTCTAAGTCTGTCGGGCATGCTCGACAGACCAGTCGTCCGGTTGTCGGCTCGCAGCTCGGTAATCGTCCGGCCGCAAAAAAGTCCTCGCGTCCCTCGGTGACGTCAAAGCCTGTTATGGGCGCCAAGCCTGCCCGTCCTTTGGCAACTCCTACGCCCTCGGCAGGAACTAAGGCGGCGCGTCCGGGTCGCACGCTGGGCGCATCGAAACCGCGCTCGCTGACATCGGTGCCGGCTACCGCCAAGAAGCCTTCGGGTAAAAAAGGCGTCAACCCGTTGTCTTCACTTAGGGCGATGGCAAATAAAACATCAGACGCCGCTTCTGTCGTTACAGGCAAAGGCAAAATCGTGGGCGGCGTTTTGGCCGTCTTGGCCGTGCTCGTCGTCGTTGCCATCGTGGTGATTAACTCTGGATTGATTACCGCCACTGATATTCAGATTCAAGGCAGCGAGCACGTGACGAAGCACGATGCTATCCAGCTGATCGATTTGCCCGAGGGAACGTCGCTTTTTAACGTCGATCCCGACCAGATTACCGAGGACCTCAAGCAGAATCCGTGGGTCTCGGGCGTGGATGTCCAGCGTCAGTTCCCGCATACGCTCATCATTACGCCGATGGAGCGCAAGGTCATCGCAATTGCCTATATCAGCTCCGATGACCTTGCCTGGGCCATCGGGGATGATGACACCTGGATCGCCCCGCTGTCGACGTCGGTCGAAGTGGATGACCAGGGCAACGTCATCACGACGGGGCAGGGCTCAAATACCCTGACCGGCATTGATGCCGCGCTGGCGCTCGCTAAGCACTATGGCGCGGTGTTGTTGACTGATGTCTCGGCGGATGTCGCTCCGGTTTCCGGCCAGGCGGTGAGCTCCAAGGCCGTTAAGGCTGGCTTGGATTATGTGCGTGGTTTTTCGAGCGAGTTCTTGGGACAAGTCAAGGATATTTCCACGCCTTCGGTCGAAGCCATCTCGGCAAACCTCAATAACGGCATTGAGGTGTCGCTGGGCGATTCGAACGATATCGTCAAGAAGGAGCGCGTAGTCACCAAGCTGCTTTCGCAGGTAGAGGGCGTAACGTATATCAATGTGCGTTCTCCGGGTAACTATACATTTAGGAACGCTCCGACCTCGTAGCGCTGGTTGATGCTTTGTTGAGGGGCCATACCACGCCGTTTATCTGGTTTGTTTGGTTTTCACGGTCAATTATTTGACTGATACGTTCATAATGTGCAAACATAATACGGTTTACCTTTGCATTTACTTTCAACCTGAAGGTTAATGTGCGCAGGGGTCGACCCATGCTATGGCTATAACCTTTGTTCGGAGGACCGACATGCACGAGACAGAGATCAACAACTACCTTGCCGTCATTAAGGTGGTCGGCGTCGGCGGCGGCGGTACCAACGCGGTCAATCGAATGATCGAAGAGGGCATCCGCGGCGTCGAGTTTGTTGCCATCAACACCGATGCTCAGGCACTCGCGATCTCTGATGCCGATATCAAGGTGCACATCGGCACCGACCTTACCCGCGGCCTGGGCGCCGGCGCCAACCCCGAGGTTGGCCGCAAGGCTGCCGATGAGTCCCGCGACGACATTGCCGAGGCGCTCGCTGGCGCCGACATGGTGTTCATCACCTGCGGCGAGGGCGGTGGCACCGGTACCGGCGCTGCTCCCATCGTTGCCGATATCGCGATGAACGAGGTCGGTGCGCTGACCGTCGCCGTCGTGACCAAGCCCTTCACCTTCGAGGGCCGCAAGCGCAAGAAGAGCGCCGAGGAGGGCATTAAGACCCTCTCCGATTGCGTCGACACCATGATCGTCATCCCTAACGATAAGCTGCTCGACATCGCCGAGAAGAAGACCACCATGCTCGAGGCCTTCGCGATTGCCGATGGCGTCCTTTCCCAGGGCACCCAGGGCATCACCGACCTCATCACCGTCCCCGGTATCATCAACTTGGACTTCGCCGATGTTAAGACCATCATGAAGCAGGCCGGTACCGCCATGATGGGTATCGGTACCTCTTCTGGGGATACCCGTGCCGTCGACGCTGCCCAGCAGGCCATCTCCAGCCCGCTGCTCGAGAGCTCCATCGATGGCGCCACGCGCGTGCTGCTCTCCATCGCCGGTTCCAAGGACCTGGGCATCCAGGAGATCAGCGACGCCGCCGACGTTGTCGCCAACGCCGTCGACCCCGAGGCCAACATCATCTTCGGTACCGTTGTCGACGAGTCCCTGGGCGATCAGGTGCGTATCACCGTCATCGCTACGGGCTTCTCCGACTCCAACGTCAACCGTCAGGACGAGCTCTTTGCTGCTCAGCAGTCTCAGAGCAAGGCCGCTGCCTCCGCTGAGCCGCAGCGCACCGCTCCTGCCACGAGCCCGGCTCAGGCCGCTCCGACCCGCAACGTCGGTGGCACCGAGCTTCCTAACTTCGGCAACGATCAGTTCGAGCTTCCCGACTTCCTGAAGCGCGGTAGCTTCTAAGTCGTTCTTTGCATTGTTGTGCACAGGGGCGTGTCCGTATGGACGCGCCCTTTTTATTTCGACTTTGTAAACTAGAACCTCCAATCTCTTTACGTTCCCTTTACGATTGCCTCCAGCGCAGCAGGTATCCTTTTAGAGAAGTATGACAGCCGTATAAACGCGGGCTGTAGCGGCGATGCCGCGGTACTTGTGTTATTAGGAGGCTTTAGTATGGCAGCACGTGCGGACAACGTTTCGCGTGTCGACCATGATGGAGTTACGTTGGTGGAGGGCGCGACATCCGATGTTCGCTTTGCCTTCACCGAGCGCGCCGGTGGTGTTTCCGAAGATGCGTACTCCTCACTCAACTTGGGCTCGCATGTTGGCGATGACCCCTTTGCTGTTCAAGAAAATCGTCGTCGCGCGCTCGAGGCTATGGGTGCCGCCGAGTGCGAGCACAACCTGCTCGTTCCCAATCAGGTCCATGGTGACCATATCGTTGCGGTGACCTCGAATGGCGCCGATGACCTTGAGGACGTCCGCGAGCAGATTGCCGAGGGCTGCGATGCCATCGTCTGTACGGCGCATAACGTGCCCGTGCTGCTCTGCTTTGCCGACTGCGTTCCCGTGGTGCTGGTGGCCCCTGGCGGATTTGCCGTGGTGCACTCCGGTTGGAAGGGCACGATTGCACGTATTTCCGCCAAGGCGTGCCAGGCGCTTTGCGATGCTGCCGGTTGCGATGCGAGCGACGTTTCCGCCTATATCGGCCCCCATATCTTGGGTGACGAATATGAGGTATCCCAGGAGCTCGTGGATTGCTTTGCCGCCGAGTTCTCGTGCATCGATGCGAGCACCTCTCGCATGCTCGATCTTTCCGCTGCCATTTGCGAGGCGCTGGTAGATGTCGGTGTCGACGCGGATAATATCGTGGATACCCAGCTTTCGACCGTGCGTCAGAATGACCGCTTTTATTCCTACCGTAATGAGGGCGGTACCTGTGGGCGCCATGCTGCGATCGGCGTGATGCTATGAGAAAGATCGTATCGGCCCTGAGCGCTGCTGTGCTAACGCTTACGCTGTGTGCCTGTTCTTCGGGATCTTCTACCTCTTCCATTACCGTCGCCGGCTCCACGACCTGCCTTCCTATCGCCGAGATTGCGGCCGAGGGCTTTAAGGAGGAGACCGGCATCGACGTGCTCGTTTCCGGTTTGGGTTCTTCCGCTGGCATCGAGGCCGTCAGCGCCGGCACAGCCGATATCGCCAGCTCCTCCCGTGGACTCAATGCCGACGAACAGGATCTGGGCCTGACTCCCATCGTCATTGCCCACGACGGTATCGCGGTCATCGTGAACGACGATAACCCGGTCGATAACCTCTCGACCGAGCAGCTCCGCGATATTTACGCCGGCAAGATCACCAACTGGAAAGAAGTCGGTGGCGAGGACCTGAGGATCCAGGTCATCAATCGAGATGAGGCGTCCGGCACGCGTGAGGCCTTCCGCACCATCGTGATGGACGGCACCCCGTTCGATCGCCGCTCGGCCGTTCTTTCGGGCACGGGCCAGGTGCGCGACGTGGTATCTCGTTCGCGCGGTGCCATTGGCTACATTTCGCTGGGCTTCGTCGATAGCCTCAACGCCAAGACCTCGGTCAAGGCCGTCTCGGTCAATCATGTTGAGGCGTCCGAGAAGACGGTCGCGAGCGGCGGCTATCCCATCTCACGCGACCTTTACTTCTTTGTGAAGGGTGCGCCTTCGCAGCAGGCGCAGGATTACATCGACTATGTGACGTCCGAAAAGATGGACAAGCAGATTCGCGAGGCGGGCTTTATTCCCGTCACCAACGACGAGAAGGGGAGTGAGTAGCATGGAAGCACAGGAAAACTCCCAGACTGAGCAGAATGTTCAGACGCCCAAGAAGCGCGAGCTGGCGCTCGTATCGCACAGTACCTATATCAAGGAGAAGGCGCTGCAGTGGATCTTCTTTGCCTGCGCGTTCTTGGCGGTCGTTACCGTCATCCTGATTTTTGTCTTTACCACGTACTCGGCGCTGCCCGTCTTTACCGACATCGGTCTGGCGGACTTCTTTAGCTTTACGTGGGCGCCTTCCGAGGGCCACTACGGCATCTTGTCGCTGCTTGCCGGCTCGGGTCTGGTGACCGTCGGTGCGCTCGCCATGGGCGTGCCGCTGGGCGTGGGTACGGCCGTTTACCTGGTCGAGATTGCCAGCAAGCGCGTGCGCAAGCTCATCAGCCCCGCCGTTGACCTGCTGGCGGGCATACCCTCCATCATCTACGGCTTCTTTGGCATGATCATCATCCGCCCGTTTATCGCACAACTGACCGGCGGCCTTGGTTTTGGTGCGCTGACGGCGTGGTTTGTGCTCGCCATCATGATCGTCCCTACCATCACCACGCTCACCATCGATGCTCTCAATTCCATTCCCATGGGCATTCGCGAGGCATCGTATGCCATGGGCGCCACCAAGTGGCAGACCATCTATAAGGTCGTGCTACCTGCCGCGAAGCTGGGTATCGTTGATGCCATCGTGCTGGGTATGGGCCGTGCCATCGGCGAGACCATGGCCGTGCTCATGGTCGTAGGTAACGCCCCGGTTATTCCCGACAGCATTGCGAGCCCCATCTCGACGCTCACGAGTCAGATTGCGCTCGACATGAGCTATTCCTCGGGTCTGCACCGCTCGGCGCTGTTCGGCATGGGTGTGGTCCTGTTTATCATCTCCGCCACGCTGGTGGGCATCGTCCGTCTGATTTCCAAGAAGAAGAGGGGGTAGGCTATGTCCGATTCCGTTGACACGACGGTCGATACGACCTCGTCGCGCGAGCGCATCAAGCGTGCCCTTTCCCACGGCAAGAAGGGCCGCATCAACAAGGACCTGTCCAACAAGATCATGCTTGGCGTGTTCCGTGCCGCTGCCTACATCACCACGCTGGTGCTGGTCGCTATCATCGCCTACGTGGTCATCAACGGCCTGCCACACATCTCGCTCGACTTTATCTTCGGTTGGCCCCAGGGCGTCAACGCCGAGGGCGGTATTTGGCCCACGATCGTCTCGACCGTCTATGTGACGGCGCTCGCCATGCTTATCTGCACGCCGATCGCTGTGCTGGCAGCCGTCTATCTGGCCGAGTACGCCAAGCAGGGCAAGGTCGTCGAGCTCATTCGCTACGCTGCTGACGCTTTGGCCTCGGTGCCCTCCATCGTTATGGGTCTGTTTGGCTACGCCTTGTTTGTCGAGGCCATGGGCTTGGGCCTTTCGATGGTCTCTGCCGCCCTGGCACTCGCGCTCTTGATGCTTCCCATCGTCATGCGCACCACCGAAGAGGCCATTCGCGCCGTTCCGCGCTATATCCGTTGGGGCGCGTACGGCCTGGGCGCCACCAAGTGGCAGGTTGTCTCCAAGATCGTGCTTCCTTCTGCCTTTGGCCGTATTGCCACGGGCATCGTCCTCGCCATCGGCCGTGCCATTGGCGAGACCGCGGTGGTGCTCTACACCATGGGGCAGGCCATCAATCTACCTATTTCGCCGCTCGATTCCGGCCGCCCCATGACGGTTCACCTGTACCTGCTTGCCAACGACGGCATCAACATGAACGCAGCCTACGGCACCGCGCTCTTGCTGATGGTGATCATTTTGGCCTTCAACCTGTTTGCGCGCTTCCTGTCGCGCAAGCGTCGCTAGTTAAGGAGTCCCATGTCCGTTTATCAGTCCGCTCCCACGCTGGAGCAAGCGGCCATTACGGCCAAGGATTTCAACTTTTGGTACGGTGACTTTCATGCGCTGACGGGGCTCGACCTCAACATCGCCAAAAACGCCATCACCTCGTTTATTGGCCCTTCGGGCTGCGGCAAATCGACGTTTTTGCGCTGCATCAACCGCATGAACGACCTGATCGAGGGCACGCGCATCGAGGGCACCATGACGCTCGACGGCAACGATATCTATGCCGAGGGTGTCGACCCGGTCGATCTCCGTCGTCGCGTGGGCATGATCTTTCAGCAGCCCAACCCGTTTCCTAAATCCATCTACGAGAATGTCGCCTTTGGCCCTCGTCTGCAGGGCGTGACTAGCAAAAGTGACCTCGATGACATCGTGGAAGAATCGCTCAAGCGCGCCAACCTCTGGAAAGAGGTATCCAATCAGCTCAACAAGGATGGTTTGGCACTCTCGGGCGGTCAGCAGCAGCGTCTGTGCATCGCGCGCGTGCTCGCGGTGCAACCCGATGTCCTCCTGATGGACGAGCCCTGCTCCGCCATCGACCCCACGTCCGTCTCTAAGGTCGAGGATCTGATGGCCGAGCTGGCGCCCGAGATGACGATCATCATCGTCACGCATTCAATGCAGCAGGCAGCTCGTATTAGCGACTACACCGCATTCTTCTTGCAGGAAGTTGCCGGCGAGCCCGCCACGCTCATCGAGTATGGTCAAACCGACGCGATCTTCACCAGTCCGGTGGACTCGCGGACGGAAGACTATATCACCGGCCGCTTTGGCTGATCGGTGCGACTAGTCCCAAGCTGATCGGACCTGGTCCGGTGTATATTCACTGTGCGGGCGGCATGACCGCACCCAACTGATTGGAGTGAACCATGCGCAAACTGTTTTCCCGTCAGCTCGTCGAGGCCCGTCACGAGATGCTGAGCATCTATGAGGCCGTCGATCTGGCCCTCCACGATGCCGTTAAGGCCTATGTGACCGACGACCGCAAGCTCGCCACCAAGACCAAGAAGCGCACGCTTTCGATTGACGCGCGCTGCGCTAACCTGGAGGCCGTGTGCTACAACCTGATCGCCACGCAGTCACCGGTCGCCTCCGACTTCCGCTTGCTGCAGACGATTATCTACGTCGACTTTAACCTGCAGCGCATGACCGATAAGGTTCGCCAGATCTGCCGCGCCACGCGTCATATGATCAAGGCCGACATCTCGCTGCCCCAGGAGCTCGTCGGTACGGTCGAGGCCGAGGCTGAGGCCGTCTACCAGGTGCTGGGCTCTTCGCTTTCTGCGCTCGTCACTAACGACATGTCCATCATCTGCAGCCTGGCCGTCGAGGACGAGCCGGTGCATGCGGCGTACGAGAAGTTCTTCCGCACCTTTAACCGCATGGACACGGGCGATTTTATGGACGACGACAGCAACTATGACGACCTGCGCCGCGCCATCATGGTTTCGCGCTACCTCGATCGCATCGCCTCGATTTCCATCGATGCCGCCTGCCGTCTGACCTTCCTGTTGACTGGTCAGCGCATGAATGCCGGCGATATCGCCCGCACTGATGAGGATGAGCTCGAGAGCATGCGCGTGCCTTCGGGCGAGGGTGTTATCATGAGGCCCGCCGTCGACGCTCGCTACGTTGCCAAGGTGCCCGCTAACGAGGTCAGCGAGGGTCTTCGCTACCTGCTCGATCATCTTGAGGATGAGGACGATGGCGAGGACGACGAGGAGTAAGTAACCCCGTTCGTCGAAAGATTGTAAATACCTAAGTGAGCGCGGCCTTGCACATGCGGGGCCGCGCTCTTGCGTTAGCATGGGACTACTTGTTTGGCTGTCAGCGGAGGCGATTAGCAATGGATAACTATTTGGACTTGATGCGCGCTCGCCGCGAGCAGATTCTGGAACGTTTTTATGCGGCGCTCGATCGCGCAGGCCGTCCCCACGACGCCGCGCGCCTCATTGCCGTGTCCAAGACCGTTGGTGTCGATGAGACCGTTGCCGCCATCCAGGCGGGGTATCGCCATTTTGCCGAGAACCGCCCGCAGGAGCTGGTTCGCAAGCTCACGGGTCTGGCGGAGCATCCGGAGCTGCCCGAGGTGCGCTTCGATATGATCGGCAACCTGCAGACCAATAAGATCAATGCGGTGCTGGGCTCAGCCGAGCTGATTCACTCGGTGGGTTCGCTGCATCTGGCGCAGGCGATCTCGAGCCGTGCTGTCCGCAAGATTGAGGCAGGCGAGCTCGCTGGCCCCCAGCGTGTGCTCATCGAGGTCAATGTGAGTGGTGAGGAGTCGAAGGGAGGCTTTTCGCCCGATGAGATTCGCGCCGCCGCGGGTGAGCTTGCGGAACTTGAGGGAATTTGCGTGCAGGGGCTTATGACTATGGCGCCCCGGGGGAATAAGGATGTGGCACGCCGCACCTTTGCGGGGCTTCGTGAGCTGAGGGATGAGCTGGAGGCGGCGCATCCCGATTTGAACCTGCCTGAGCTTTCCTGCGGCATGAGCGAGGACTTTGAGTCTGCCCTTGAGGAGGGCTCTACGCTCGTTCGCCTGGGCAGGGTAGTATTTAGCCCGGAGTTTGCAGTAAAATAAGGCTCTGAAGTGCGCACTGATTATCGGGGCGCCTGCACTAAACCGCGAGAGGACACAACCATGGGCTTCCTTGACGAGATTAAAAATAAAATGCACCTGGGCGGCCAGCAGGGTTACGACCAGGGTTATGGCCAGGACGACGACTACGGCTACGATGACGGCTATGACGATAGTTATCAGGGCAACGGCTACAGCGGTGCTTCGGGCGAGGGCTTCTACACCCAAGACGAGCCGAGCAACGGCCTGCTTGGTCAGACGCGCCGCGGTGAAGCTGAGTCGGTTGCCGTGTATACGCGCTCCGGTCAGCTGGTCGGCGATGACTCCCGCCATGCCACGACGTATAATCCGCCTTCGCGCTCGCAGGACAGTGTTGCGAGCGGTTATCGTCCTGGTGCCTATGACACGCCGTCGAGCTACGCCGAGAACACCCGCGCCCGTGCCGCCGCTGCGCCCGCGCCTGCACCGAGCGATGCCTCGGCCTATGCGAGCAATATCATCAACGCCACACCGCAGCTGCCGGCCTATGTCCTGCGCCCCGAGAGCTATGACGACGTGGAGACCGTGGTGCGCCGCGTTCGCACCAAGCAGCCTGTCGCACTGATTTTTGTGGGCGTACGCACCGAAGTTGCCAAGCGCGTCTTGGACTTCTCTTACGGCTTTGCCTGCGGTCTGGGTGCCACGGTCAAGGAGGTGGGCGACCGCGTGTTCATGGTGCTGCCCGCCGGTTGCGAGGTCAAAGATTCCGATCTCAAGAAGCTTCGTGCGGACGGCTACCTTAAGTAAAGACAAGACGAGGAGATTCCCATCAACATCTACACTATCGTCCAGCTGGTCAACACGCTGTTCAACTTCTATTCCACGCTTATTGTCGTCTACTGCTTTATGACGTGGATTCCCATGAAGCAGGGTGGTTTGCTTCAGGATATTGCCGCGGTGCTTGATAGCGTGTGCGGTCCGTGGCTCAACCTGTTCCGTCGTTTCATCCCGCCGATGGGCGGTATCGATTTTTCGCCGGTCGTTGCGATTATTGCGTTGCAGTTGGTGCAGAGGCTGGTTCTGCAGCTTCTTATAGGTATACTCGTGTAGAACTGACTTAGTAACTTACGTCGGGCGTGTAGCGCCGAGGCGATGAAAAAGGAGACTTGTTATGGCTATTACCCCTGCAGACATCCAGGCTCAGACTTTCTCTGAGGCCAAGCGTGGCTACGATCCTGCCGAGGTCGACGTCTTCTTGGAGACGCTGTCCTCTGAGGTTGACGCTATGCTCGCTAAGATCGTCGACCTTAAGGGTCGTCTGACTGCTACCGAGCAGCAGCTTGCCGATGCGCAGGCTCAGCTTGCCCAGGCTCAGGATGCCCCCGCCCAGGCCGTTCCTGCCGCCCCCGTGGCTGCTCCCGCCCCTGATTTCTCCGCTCAGGAGCGCCAGATTTCCGCTGCCCTGATCGCTGCCCAGCAGACCGCTGAGACCATCGTCAACGATGCCAATGAGAACGCTGAGCGTATCCGCAACGAGGCTGACGCCAAGGCACGCGAGGTTATCCGCCAGGCTCTGACCGAGAAGCAGGCCGAGCTCGAGGAGATCGATCGTCTCAAGGCTTCCCGTGAGGAGTTCAAGGCCGAGTACCTCAAGCTCATCCAGCACTTCATGGACGATGCCCAAAACTCCTTCCCGGCCGACCTCATGGCCTCCACGCCGGTCGGTTCCGCCGCTTCTCCTGCGGTGACTGTTCCCGCCGAGCCGCTGCCCGTCGCTGACCCGGTTGTCCCCGTGGCCGATCCCTTCGCCCCGATCGACAACTTCGCTGCCGACGACCTGGACTAACATTCGGCCTACAATTTAGTGCCTAGAAAGGACCCGCAGCTTGCGGGTCCTTTTTTATGACTGTACCGGGGCGCGCAACATAAAAAACCGAGCCCTGCACATAGTGGCGCAGAACTCGGCGAACCGGTGAGCGGTCAAGGATAGGTTTTAGGGCATGTCCCAAAATCTACTTGAGGAGGAAGTCGGAGAGGGGAATGGTACGGGCCTCGCGATGCTCGGGATCGGCGATGTGGTCGGCAGGATATCCGCAGACGAGCATGTGATAGGGATAAACGCCTTTGGGCAGGTTGAACTGCTCCTGTGCCACCTCGGGCTTAAAATGGCATACCCAGCACGTTCCCAGGCCCTGCTCGGTGGCCTCCATCATCATCTGATCGCACACTATGGACGTATCGATTTCACTGGAATTCATCTGGTCATACGGGCGCACCCAAGCGTCTTCGGTAACGCTACAAATAAGGAAGATGAGCGGAGCGCCAAAGATAGACCCATCACGAGCAAACCGAGGCTGACAAGCAGCAGCCTTCTCCAGAAGCTCAGGCGTATCCAACACCATCACACGAGAAGGATGATTATTGCAAGCAGAAGGAGCAATCCGCCCAGCCTCAACAATGGTATCCACCACAGCCTGCTCAACAGAACGATCCTCAAACTCACGACAAGAATATCGACCCCGAGCCAGATCCAAATACCCCATAACCAAACCCTCCAAAGTCAGCAAATCAATCCAAAGTAAACCAAAGGGTACCCAAAGCCCCATCCACCCAAACGTTTAAGGCGGTCCCAAAGTTTCCAATCGGGCCCCAAGGTTCTGTCAACAAAGGCCCCATCGCTTTCAAAGTATCAGCCAAAGTTCCCAATGGTGGTACGTAAGGCGAAGGGCCGGCCACGGTTTACTTTCGAACGACTCTGCAAAGCAGCCGGAGTGAGAAAGCAAACCGTGGCCGGCCCTTCGCCGCCGGGACACGTACCCCCAATTAACTGTTCTTCATGACAATCGAATCCACGACATCGGCCACATTCTCGCAGCAGTCGGCGCAGTACTCCAGGAAGGCGTACACGTCACGCCAAGCGATGACCTCGAGCGGGTCCTTGCCGTTAACGTGCAGGTTGCGCATGGCGTTGATGTAGAGCTCGTCGGCCTCGGACTCGATGGTGTTGATCTGGATGACCAGCTCGCGCAGCGTTTTGGACTTGCGGTAGTTGGGAAGCTCGACCATAAGGTCCTTCATGGCGCGGCAGGCATCGGTTACCTTGTGAGCGATGACGATGGCATCGGGGTGGATGCTCTGGATGTTGGTGAAGTAGACGCGCTGCACGACGCCTTCGATGCGGTCGAGCACGGTGTCGAGCGAGCAGCTCATCAGGTCTAGATCCTCGCGCTCAAGCGGGGTGATAAAGGCGGTGAGCAGGGCGTTTTCGAGCTCATGGTGCTTCTTGTCTGCCGCATGCTCAATCGCATGCATCTTGTCGAGCATGTCGTGGATCTGCGCGGGGTCAAAGTTCTCAAAAATCTTGGTGAGCAGCTCTGCGGCCTGGACGGCGAGGTCGGCGCAGGCGACGTAGTTGTCAAAGTAGAACGAATCGGGTTTCTTTGCCATGAGTGGTCCTTTCGAGGTGAAGATGAGCGGGCGAGGTAATGCAGTCCGGATGGACGTTCGGTTTGACTAGAGGAACATCATGAACAGCTTGGCCATGACAAAGCTGATGAGTCCGCAGGCGGGGAAGGTGAAGAACCAGGTGAACATCATGTCCTTGACGACGCCGAAGTTGATGGCCGAGAGGCGCTTGACGGCACCGACACCCATAATGGCGCAGGTCTTGATGTGGGTGGAGGACACGGGGATGCCGGTAAGGGTGGCAAGTAGCAGGTTCGCGGCGCCCGCGAGGTCGGCGGAGAAGCCCTGATACTTCTCGAGCTTAACCATGCTCTGGCCGACGGACTTGATGATGCGCTCGCCGCCCACGCTGGTGCCGATACCCATAGTGGCCGAGCACAGCAGCATAATCCAGATGGGGATGCCTGCATCGCCGACGCTCGTCTGGCCGCTGGCAAAGGCCACGCCTAAAAAGAGCACGCCGATGAACTTCTGTCCATCCTGCGCGCCGTGCATAAAGCTCATGGCCGCAGCGCTCGCGATCTGAGCGTATTTAAAGAAGACATTGGCACGTCGCCTGTTGGCGGCGGCGAAAAGAATCGAGACGAGCTTGCACAGGACCCAGCCCATGACAAAGCCCAGGCCGATGGAGAGCGCCAGGCCGTAAATGACCTTCATCCACTCGTGGACGTTGACGCTGCTCGCACCGCCGAGGGCGATGGCGGCACCGGTCAGGCCGGCGATAAGGCTGTGGCTTTGCGAGGTGGGGATGCCAAAACGCGACGCCGTGGCACCGTAGACGACGATGGAGAACAGCGCCGCGCATAGGCAGGCGAGCGCCATGGTGCTGTTTCCGCCAAAGTCGACGATATGTGAGATGGTGTTGGCGACGCTCGCGTTAAAGTGCGTCATGATGAGCACGCCGAGGAAGTTGAATGCGGCGCTCATGAGAATGGCGGCGCGGGCGGGCATGCAACGCGTAGTGACGCAGGTCGCGATGGCGTTGGGCGCGTCGGTCCATCCATTGACGAAGATGGCGCCCAACGCGAGGATCACGGTGACGGCAAGGACTGGGTTCGACACAATTTGGCCGAGGAAGGTTGAGAACGTTACGTCCATATATGGGCTTTCTCGAAGTTTGCAGACACGTTACAAAAACATGATAAATCGTATCACCTCCTGCGGGTCTCTTTACCGAGTTCTGATGGGAGAAGTGAACTTTTTGGCACTAAAATTGAATATTAGCCCTGTTGACCGCGGGTGTTCTTTTTGCTAACACGCCATGCGGACACGTGCGATTACTACGACACCCCAAAACCACAGTCTGTTCGCTTTACAACATGCAAACATGCGTTCGATAATAGGAGGCATGGAATATCGACAGACAGACGGCAAAACTCGGCGCGTACACAAGCAGTATGTGGACGTCGTGGCTCGCATCCTCGCGGGCGGACAAGTCGTGCCGGTCACCGTCTGCTGGGTCGACGGACGTTGTTTTACAATCGATGAAATTATCTCGACCACCGGGTTTGGCCTGACGGTCCACGGCATCCGTACGGCGACCTATAAGGTGCGTTTTGGCGGGCACGCGACCGAGTTGTATCTGGAGGACCAGACGCGCGAGCGGGCGGACGGCTCGCAGGCACACGTGATGCGTTGGTGGGTCTGGGCCTTTGATCGCACGCTCGAGGGCGAGCGCCGTAGGTAAGGACGTACGGCATTCGGGTACAATGACAGGAATCTTGTCATCTGCTGCGCCGTCTTTCACGGCGCTTTGTGAAAGGACGAAGTATGAACGATATCCAGGGCTATCAGAACGGCCCCATCGAAACTGGCGCAAGCCGTGCCAAGGAGATGTCGCCGCGTGCGTACAATCTTTCCATGTCTGCCCTCATCTTCTTGGGCTTTTGTGCCATGGGCGCTGGTGCTTACTTTACGAGCACCATGGCGTTTGCCCGCATGATGATGAGCGGCGCCGCCCTGCCACTGGTCTTTGGCTCGTTTATCCTGACTATTGTCGGCATCGTCATGATGTCGGCTGCTGTCAGCAAACAGTCCGTGGGCCTGTCGCTCGTGGGTTACGTGATCTTTGCGAGCACCTTTGGCCTGACCGCGTCGTTTGGCCTTGCCAACTATGACCTGCCCACCATCAACACCGCCTTTATCGCCACCGCTGCCATCACCTTTGTCTTTGGCGCCTTGGGCGTGACGTTCCCCAAGTTTTTCCAGCGCGTATATGGCATCGGCTTTGGCATTCTGCTCGCCACGATTCTGGTTGAGGTCGTGCTGATGTTCATGGGCGTTTCGCAGTCCATCACCGACCTGATCGTGATCGTGGTGTTCGCCGGGTTTATTGGCTATGACACCTATGTTGCCACGACGGTGCCGCCCACACTGCCCAACGCCGTGCTTATGGCCTCTAACCTGTTCGTGGATATTATCAACGTGTTCCTGCGCATTTTGAACATCCTCGGCCGTCGCGATTAAAGCGCGGCATTGCGACGCTTCCTGCCGGACACGGTAAAACGATGCGAAAGGCGGTCCTTCGGGGCCGTCTTTTTTGTACGCGGCGGGGTATCATGGATGGGAAAAGCCGATGGCGGCAGAGACCGAGAAAGGTGACCACTTATGGCAGACGTCGACAACAGGAACCGTAACCGCAGGTCCAACCGAGCGGGTCAGCCCAATCCCAAGCGCGAGGCCCGTGCCAAGGCCGCCGAGCGTCACGTGGCAACTGTGTCCGAAGCGTGCGCCAAGGATATCGAGCGTTCGCTTGCCGGTGTGTGCGAGTTCGATGGTATGCCTGCCGGTTTTGTCGCGGCGATGAAGGCCAAGGCCCAAGCGGCCGACGCTGTCGAGGAACAGGTTGCCGAGGAGTCTGAGGCCGCCGAGGCCGAGACCGCTGAGGTTGCGTCCGCCGAGACCGAGGTTACGGCCGAGCCTGCACCCGCAGAGGAGGCCACGGAGACCGAGTCCGCGCCTGCCGCCGAGGAGCCCGCTCCGGTCCTGCCCGAGGTCACCGTGCTCGACGCCTCTGCCACGCAGGCCATTCTGGATAACGGCCGAGGCTACGCGCAATTCTGCGACATGGCCGTGCTCGCCTTTGCCTCGTTCACCAACCCGGGCGGCGGCTACATCCAGGGCTATCTGGGTCAGGAGGCCACGCTCTGTGCCGATTCGTACCTGTACAACGTGCTCGATAAACAGCGCAAATGGTACGGCGAGAACCGTCGCCGCAACATCAACTGCGAGCTTTACCGCAACCGTGCGCTGGTGGTGCCTGCGGTGCGCTTCGACCGCAACCACGTGCATGCGTATGCCGACGTGATCGTGGCCGCCGCGCCCAACGCCAAGCGCGCTCGCCAGGAGTATCGCGTGAGCGACGATGCCTTGCTTGACGCTCTGCGCGATCGCATCCGCTTTGTGCTTGCCATCTGCGACGAGCTGGGTCGCGAGAAGCTCGTACTGGGTGCTTGGGGTTGCGACAACAACGGCTTTGACGCCGAGGCCGCGGCCGAGCTCTTCCGCAAGGAGCTCGCATCGGGCGACTTTAAGGTCAAGCAGGTGTTCTTTGCCGTGCCTTCTACGCGATGGGATGAGGATTTTGCCAAGTTCGAGCACGTGCTGGCAAACTTCCCCGAGCGCAACGAGGAGTCCTATGCCCAGGTTGCCGCACGCGCTGCGGCTGCTCGCGCCGCCGAGCAGGCCCAGGCTGCCGCCGAGGACGATGAGGACGATGACGATTGGCGCAAGTACCTGTAATCGGTACGGGCCGACAGATAGGTCGAGCCGGCGGGAGGGCTGCTCCCGTCGGCTTTTTACTAAAGGAGAGGCTTACGATGAAAAACGTTCTGTGCTTTGGTGACAGCAATACCTATGGCTATGATCCGGCGGGCATGCGCGACGGCACCGCGGTACGCTATGCGTACGATGTGCGCTGGTGCGGCGTGGCCCAGCGAGACCTGGGCGAGGGCTGGCACGTGATTGAGGAAGGCCTCAACGGCCGCACGACGGTACGCGACGACATGTGCCATCTGGACACTAATCTCAACGGCATCCGCGCGTTGCCGATGCTGCTCGAGGCTCATAAGCCGCTGGATGCGATCGTGATTATGCTGGGCACCAACGACTGCAAGACGGTCTTTAGCGTGGGGGCTGCCGATATCGCTGACGGTGCCATGGCGCTGATTCGCACCGTCCGCGCGTTTCCCTGGACCGAAGCCGCGCCCTGCCCGCGCATTCTGCTGATGGCGCCTATCAAGATTAAACCGCAGATCGCCGATGTGTACATGACCGACTTTGACGAGCGCTCCGTCGAGGCCTCGGAGCATTTTGCCGAATACTATGCGTATGCTGCTAAACAGTTTGGCTGCGACTTTTTGAATGCCGCTGATTTTGCCGAGCCGGGCGATATCGATTATCTGCACATGATGCCCGAAAGCCACGAGAGCCTGGGCCACGCCGTGGCAGCCAAGCTCCAAGAGATGCTTGGTGAGTAGCGCGACCCAAAGCAGTACAGTAGTTCCCCTTGCGACGGCTTGTTTCGTTGGTTTGTTTTGATCTGTAACAGTTGTAAGGCCGAAAACGGGCTAGATGTTACAGATTAAGATTATTTAGGTCGATATCGGTCGTTTGTCTCGATCTGTAACATCTAGGGTCGATTTTGCCGAGTTACTGTTACAGATCGAGATTATCTTCTCAGCGGAATTTGGATGTCTCGATTTGTAACAGGTGGGCCGAAAAATGGACTCTAACTGTTACGGATCGAGATGTTTATGGGAACCACCACAAAGGTGTCCTTTGCGGTGGTTTTGGGCTGCGAATCTTAATATTGCCACATGTGGTTGACGGGGCCAGAGCCTTTGCCCATGTCCAGGCCGGCGGCCAGAGCGCCCGTTAGGTAGGCCTTGCCGGCGTTGACGGCGTCGGCAAGATCCATGCCCTGAGCCAGCGCGCAGGCGATGGCGGACGAGAGCGTGCATCCGGTGCCGTGTGTGTTGTCGGTCTCGATGCGCTTGTGGCGGAACCACGTGGTGAGTGGATCTCCCAGATGGTTGCCCTCGTCATCGAGTGGCGCGGGTTCGGCCAGTACATCGTTGGCCTCGTTGACAAGATGTCCACCCTTAACGAGGGATGCGCAACCAAAGCGGCGGGTGAGGAGCATGGCAGCATTTTGCTGCGTGCGCTCGGAGTCGACCTCGTAGTCGAGCAGGGCCATGGCCTCGGGAATATTGGGCGTGATAACCGTCGCTAGCGGGAACAGGCGGCGGGTGAGCGCCTCGGCGGCATCTTCGGCAATCAGCCGTGCGCCCGAGGTGGCTACCATGACGGGGTCGACTACCACGTTTGTCGCGTTCCAGGCGCTCAGGCGGTCGGCGATAACATCGATAATCTCGACAGAAGAAACCATGCCGATCTTGACGGCGCTCGGGCGGATATCGTCAAAAACGGCGTCAATTTGCGCGGCTACGATATCTGGCGAGATGTCCTGCACGGCGGTAACGCCCAGTGTGTTTTGCGCTGTGATGGCGGTGATGGCCGTCTCGGCATACAGGCGGTGCGCCGTGATGGTCTTGATGTCAGCCTGAATGCCGGCGCCGCCGCTGGAATCGGATCCCGCGATGGACAGGACGGCAGGTACCTTACTACGATCCATGTTCGCTCCCTTGTTCGGTCGGAATCAAATGGGTCTATAAGCCAGCATTATAAAGATGCCCGGGCCGACTCTATGTCGAACCCGGGCGGGCGATGCAATCTTTACGCAAATGCAAGCAAATGTTCACACGTCAACAATTGATAGGCACCAGCTCGCCGCCAGAAGCGGCCGCGGCGACAGGGCTAGTCCTCCATGCCAAGGTCGATCGTGGTGCCCTCGAAGATCTTGTTGACGGTGCGGACGGCGCACATCTTGCCGCACATGGTGCAGGTGCCCTCGGTGGCGGCGGGGGACTCCTCGTAGCGCTTCTTGCCTGTAACTGGGTCGAGCGCACATTCCCACATGGCATCCCAGTCGAGCTTGCGGCGTGCCTGACCCATCTTGTCGTCCATGTCGCGGGCGTGGGGCACCTTTTTGGCGATGTCGGCGGCGTGTGCGGCGATCTTGGTGGCCATGAGGCCGTCGAGCACATCCTGGGCGTTAGGCAGGCATAGGTGCTCGGCCGGTGTCACGTAGCACAGGAAGTCGGCACCGGAGCTGGCGGAGATGGCGCCGCCGATGGCGGCGGTGATGTGGTCGTAACCCACGCCGATATCGGTCACAAGCGGTCCGAGCACATAGAACGGGGCGTTGTGGCACAGGCGCTTCTGCAGTTTCATGTTGGCGGCGATCTCGTCGAGCGCCATGTGACCCGGGCCCTCGACCATGACCTGGACGCCGGCGGCCCAAGCGCGCTTGCACAGCTTGCCCAGCTCGATCATCTCAGCGGTCTCGGTGGCGTCGTTGGAGTCGTAGAGGCAGCCCGGGCGGCAGGAGTCGCCGAGCGAAATCGTCACGTCGTACTCGTGGCAAATCTCGAGCAACTCGTCGTAGAACTCATAGAACGGGTTCTCGTTACCGGTGACCTCCATCCAGCCAAACAGCAGTGAGCCGCCGCGGCTCACGATGTTCATCAGGCGGCCGGTCTCCTTAAAGGTCTTGGTGACCGACTTGTTGATGCCGCAGTGGATGGTCATAAAGTCCACGCCGTCCTCGGCATGCGCGCGCACGACTTCGAACAGGTCGTCCTTGGTGAGCTTGACCAGCGGCTTTTCCATGTAGCCGATGGCGTCGTACATGGGGACGGTGCCTACCATGAGCGGCGTCTCGTCGATGAGCTGCTGGCGGAACTGGCGCGTCTTGCCCGAGTTGGAGAGGTCCATGATGGCGTCGGCGCCAAAGTCCTCGGCGATCTTGACCTTCTTCCATTCCTCGGCGGCATCGGCCTTGTCGCCCGAGATGCCCAGGTTGACGTTGACCTTGGTGGAAAGGCCCTCGCCGACACCAAAGGCGCGCATGCCTTTTTTGATGTGCACGATGTTGGCGGGAATGGCGATGCGGCCGTCGGCCACGCGCTCGCGGATGTACTCGGGGTCGCGATGCTCGCGCTCGGCGACTTCCTTCATCTGCGGCGTGATCTGCCCGGCGCGGGCGAAGTCGATTTGCGTGACGAGCTTGGGCTCGGTCTGTGTGCTCATTGGCACGGCTCCCTTCGTTGGCATTACCCATATCAGGTTTGCGGGTCAGGGCGGGCGCGCCCAGTCTCAGCCTGCCGTCTTGTCCTGCAAGCTCCCCGTTATGTTATGGGCTCAAGTATAGCCTGAATGGGTACGATTGGGCCAACGAGCGTGCCTGTGGGGAGGCGTACATGGAAGACAAGCATCTATATCGAGAGACGCAATGGGACGTATCGGCCGAGGAAAGCCGTGCGCACCATGGCCTTGTCGCGATCGGTTTTGCGGTGCTTGCCGTGCTGGTGATTGCCTTTTGTATCTGGACGTTTGGTGGTCGCGGCGGCGCTGCATGGGAGTTCGAGGCCGACGATGCCCTGCCGATCATGACAGTGAAGGTCACGGGCGGCAATACCGTTGCCGCGCCGGGCGACTATTGGTATCCGCGCGACGAGTTTGTGCAGCTGCAGCTGAGCGGCGGGTCTATTCCGGGCGAAGAAATCGAACGCGTGACGTTTGATGCGACGCTCAAAACGCTGACGGTGAAGCTCAAAGATCAAGGGGACGTGCCCACGACCATGGACATTGCGCTGACGGAATGGCGCTTGGAGCCCCTGGCGGGCGCTGCGGTATCCGAGGTGGAGCACGTTAAGATTACCTACCAAGATGGCTCGACGAGCGAGATTGCAAAGGCCGATGGCTTGGCGGAGTAACGGGGTGTTTGGAAACGGCGGGCCTATTGTGCCTGCGCGTTCATGAAAACCAGGGTGTTTTTGTCTGAAAGCTCAGGGATGTGCCGATAGCCGATGTTGAATGCGGTAAGTTCGCTTGCATCCTCGAGCTTGTTTTCTGCCATCCACCGCACCATGGAGCCGCGCGCCTTTTTGCTGGCGGTCGACCGTTGGATGGGCTTCCCGTTGCGGACACCCTCGCCAAAGAGGCATGTGACGGCCGTGGCGTCGCCCGCGAGGTGGGGCAGAACGGCTTTGGCATACTCTACGCTGGCGAGGTTGACGATCGTGGTGTTTGAGCCTGCCGGGGCGATAGCCCGCGCGAGCTTGTCGCTCCAAAACGCGTAGAGGTCTCGGGCATCGTCAACGGCGAGCTTCGCGCCCATCTCCAGCCGATACGGTTCGACGGCATGAAAGGGACGAACGCACCCGTAGAGGCCGGAGAGGATCCACAGATGGTCTTGCAGCCATGCGAGCTGCGCGGAATCCATCACTTCGGGTGCCATGCTCTGGTATTGAATGCCGTGATAGGACATGACAGCAGGGGAGAGGTGACGGGCGAGTGCGGGATTGTCAAGATCGCCGTTTTTCAGGATGGGCCCGAACTCATGCAGGGTGTTGAGGCAAGGCCCCAGCAGTTTGTCACTCACGTTCCACAGCGCCTGCAGGCCGCCGCTGCCTTCATTCCGCTCGATATCTAGCAGTGCGCGGTGGAGGCGAGAAGTCTCGTGCGCAAAAGGTGGAATGCCCAGGACTTCAAAAGCATCTTGGGCCGCGCGCATCTGCTTGGCGGGCGAAATGATGACCTGCAGCATGGACTCTCCTCTGCCAAAAAGGAAGTTGCGGTGGAATACGGTCTGTTTTGGCCGTTTATGGGCCAGTTTAGTCCGTATTTCACCGCAACTGATGAAGGGTTGGTTAGGCTCGCTCGATGAAGGCCTTGTAGCCGCGATAGGCCTCGTAGATGTCGGCCTTGTTGGCGACCTCCCACAGGGCGTGCATGGACAGGACGGCAACACCGGAATCGATGACGTTCATGCCGTACTTGGCCATGATGTAGGCGATGGTGCCGCCGCCGCCCGCGTTGACGCGGCCGAGCTCACAGGTCTGGAAGTCCACGCCGGCCTCGTCCATGATGTCGCGGACGAGGGCCACGTACTCGGCGTCGGCGTCGTTGGAGCCGCCCTTGCCGCGGCTGCCCGTGTACTTGTTAAAGCACAGGCCGCGACCCATAAAGGCCGCGTTCTTGGTCTCGAACTTGCCGGCATAGCCCGGGTCGAAGCCGGCGGACACGTCAGAGGAGAGCATACGGCTGCGGGCGAGCGCGCGGCGCAGGGCCAGCGGGCTATCCTCGCCGGCGAGCGTCATGATCTCGGCGACGGTGTTCTCGAAGAAGCGACTTGTCATGCCGGTGGCACCCACGGAGCCAATCTCCTCCTTGTCGACGATGAGCGTGATGCTCGTGCGCTCGACATTGGCCACATTGATCTGGGCGAGCATGGACGGATAGGCGCAGACGCGGTCGTCGTGGCCATAGCCCAGAATCATGGAGCGGTCGAGACCCATGTCGCGGGCGGGGCCGGCGGGCACGACCTCGATCTCGGCGGAGAGGAAGTCCTCCTCCTCGACGTCGTACTGCTCCTTGAGGATGTCCAGGAACATCTGCTTGACGGGCTCCTTGGGGGCGTCCTTGTCGTCCTCATCGAACTTGACGGGACGGCCGCCCACGATCACGTCGAGGATCTCGGCGTCGACGGCGTCCTTGACGGGCTTGGCCATCTGCTCGCTCGAGAGATGGATCAGCAGGTCGGAGATGGTAAAGACCGGGTCGTCGGCCTTGTCGCCGATATTGATGTCGACGGTGGTGCCGTCCTTTTTGCAGATGACGCCTACGAGCGCGAGCGGGGAAGCGACCCAGTGGTAGCTCTTGACGCCGCCATAGTAGTGCGTGTCGAGATAAGCCATGTCGCCGGCCTCGAAAGCGGGGTTCTGCTTAAGGTCCAGGCGCGGCGAGTCCACGTGGGCGCCCAGGATGTTAAAGCCCTGCTCGAGCGGGGCGGTGCCCAGGTTGACGAGCATAAGGTCCTTGCCGTGGTTAGCGGCGTACACCTTGTCGCCTGCCTTGAGCTCGCGGCCTTCGTCGATTACGGTCTCCAGGTCGACGTATCCCGCCTCCTCGGCCATCTTGATGCCGGCCTTGACGCACAGGCGCTCGGTCTTGTTCTCACTCAAAAACTGCTTATAGCCGCGGCAAAGCTCCTCGAGCTCCTCGACTTGCTGTGGCGTGTACTTTTTCCATGCACAGGGACGCTCCATGACGCAGGCTCCTTTCGGATCGATCGTGCTGGTTGATGTGTCGTGAGCCATCGTATCACGCGCGGGCTCACGGTGGCGGGGGAGCTTGATGTGCGGTGGCCGCGGGGCGGGGAGCGTGTAAACTGGAGTGAGCAAACCGTGCCCAGCCCAAAGCGAGGTATTCAATATGTCTGACAAGCGCCGTACCTTTGCCGTCATCGACGGCAACTCGCTCATGCATCGCGCCTTCCACGCCGTGCCGCCGACCATGAACGCGCCGGACGGTCGCCCCACCAACGCGATCTTCGGCTTCCTGAACATGTTTCTTAAGATGATCGACGCTTTTAACCCCGACGGCGTTGTTGTGGCGTTTGACAAGGGCAAACCGCGCGTGCGCATGGAGATGCTGCCGCAGTATAAGGCGCAACGCCCGCCCATGGACCCCGATCTGCATGCGCAGTTCCCTATGATTAAGGAGCTGCTCACCGCGCTCAACGTGCCGATTCTGCAGTCCGAGGGCTGGGAAGGCGACGATATCCTGGGAACCATGGCGCGCCTGGGTGAAGAGGCCGGCTGCGACATGCTACTGGTGACCGGCGACCGCGACATGTATCAACTCGTGACCGAGCACGTCAACGTGGTCTCGACCCGCAAGGGCCTGTCCGACGTGGCGATCATGACGCCCGAGAGCGTGGACGACCTGTATCACGGCATTACGCCGGCGCTCGTGCCCGATTTTTACGGTCTAAAGGGCGATACGTCGGACAACATTCCCGGCGTACCGGGCATCGGCCCCAAAAAGGCGAGCGCGCTCATCGCACAGTACGGTAGCCTGGACGAGGTCATCGCACATGCCGACGAGGTCAAGGGCAAGATGGGCGAAAACCTGCGCGCGCACATCGACGATGCCCTGCTGAGCCGCAAGGTCGCGACCATCCGCACCGATGCGCCCGTTGAGCTCGATTTTGAGGCGACGTCCTTCCCGGCGTTTTCTGCCGACGAGGTGTCTGCGGCACTGGGTACGCTTGGTATCACCGCCATGCAGAACCGTTTCTTGGCGCTGATTGGCGGCGAGGGCGGGGCTGCTGCTGCCTCCAGTGTGTTTGAGATACCTGCGATGGTCCGCGCAGCCGCCGGCGATGCTGACGCGCTTGGTGCCGTTGCGGCTGAGGTCTCCCGCGCGATTGATGCCGGCGAGTGGGTCGCCGCCGTGGTGGACGACGACAAGGAAGAGGGCGCGCTCTTTGGACTGACGCGCACGCTGTGGTTGGCGACGTCCAAGGGCCTGTTCGCGCTCGAGGAGGGCGACGGCTGTGCGGCGGCTGGGGTTGAGGGCTTCAACTTCGCCCACGGCATGATTGCCGGCGTGCTTGCGCGCCTGTTTGTGGAGGGCCGCGTGGCGAGCCCGGATATGAAAGCGCTGCTGCATGAGCTTTCGCCCATCGATTCTTCCGAGCCCGAGCTTATGGATCCGCTGGCAGTCGATTCCACGCGCATCTTCGACACCGTGGTTGCCGCCTACCTGCTGGATTCCGACCGCTCCGAGTTTGACGAGGCGTATCTGGCCGATACCTATCTGCAGATGGCGCTGCCTGCGGCGCGCGGCGCAGAGGGTACTGGTGAGGACGCTTCGGCGCCTGCCGCCCGTACTGCGGCTCTGACGCTGGCGCTCGTGGCGCCGTTGCGCGAGTGCACGGTCCGTGAGAATGCCGCCAACGTGTTCGATGGCATCGAGATGCCGCTCGTTCCGGTACTTGCTAAGATGGAGCGCGCGGGCATGCTCGTGGACCCCGACCGTCTGCACAGTCTGTCCGAGGGTCTGGCGACCCAGATTACCGAGGTTGAGCGCAGTATTCGCGACCTGGCGGGTGACGAGACCTTTAATATTGGCAGTCCCATGCAGCTGTCGCATGTGCTCTTTGATGTGATGGGGCTTCCGACCAAGGGCCTCAAGAAGACTAAGCGCGGCTATTATTCGACCAACGCCAAGGTACTGAGCGACCTTGCCCGTGACCACGAAATCGTGCGTCTGATCTTGGACTGGCGTGAGAAGTCCAAGATCAAGTCTACCTATCTGGACACGCTGGGCCCGCTGCGCCGTGGTGACGGTCGCGTACACACTACGTACAACCAGACCATCACGGCAACGGGGCGTCTGTCCTCGAGCGACCCAAACCTGCAGAACATCCCGACGCGCTCGGAGCTGGGTCGTACCGTCAAGACGGCGTTTTCGGCAGGCGAGGGAAGCGTCTTTTTGGCGGTGGACTACTCGCAGATCGAGCTGCGTCTGCTGGCGCATCTCTCGGGTGACGAGCACTTGGTGCGCGCCTTTAACGAGGGCGAGGACTTCCATGCCGAGACGGCGGCGCGCGTGTTTGGTGTGCCGGTGTCCGAGGTAACGCCCGACCTGCGCAGTCGCGCCAAGGCCGTGAACTTTGGCATCGTGTATGGCCAGCAGGCCTATGGCCTGTCGCAGTCGCTGCATATCTCGATGGCCGAGGCGCGCGTCATGATCGATCGCTACTACGAGGCCTACCCGGGCGTGCGCACGTTCCTCGACAACGTGGTAGCACGTGCCAAGCAGACGGGCTACGCCGAGACCATGTACGGCCGCCGTCGTCATATTCCGGAGCTCAAGGCCAAAAACCCGCAACTCCGCGGCTTTGGCGAGCGTACGGCTATGAACCACCCCATGCAGGGAACCGCCGCCGACATCATCAAGATCGCCATGGCCCGCGTAAGCCGCCGCCTGGAAGAAGAGGGTTTTGCCGCCCACATGATCTTGCAGGTACACGACGAACTGGACTTTGAGTGCCCCGTCGATGAAGTCGAGCGCCTAACCACCATGGTCCGCGACGTCATGGAGCACGTAGTAGACCTCCGCGTCCCCCTAATCGCCGAAGCTTCGACTGGAGTGACCTGGGCAGACGCCAAGTAGGGGCACGACCACAATTCAAAAGTAATACAAAACCAGAAGGACGCCCCTCATCAACAAGGAGCGTCCTTCGTTCAATAAAAATCAGCCAAAGTATCTAGGCGCCAAGACGCCATCCATGCGGCAAGCAAGTCAACGTAGTCATGCCCGGGGCCGGCCGTTTGATTTTTGTAGATTCCGCACGAGCCGGAAAGCACTTAATGTGCTTTCCGAGCGAGCTCAGGACCTGACCGAACAAAAATCAAACGGCCGGCCCCGGGCATGGCGGCGAGTTTAGCGAGCCGCCAAGATGGCGTCGATGAGCGTCAGTACGCCCCCGTCGTTGTTGCTCGGAATGCGCCACTTGGCGTGTGCATTCATGTGCTCCTCGGCATTGTCCACGATAAAGCTATGTCCGACGCGCTCCAGCATGGGGATATCGTTGTAAGTATCGCCCACGGCGGCGGCGTCGGCGATATCGATGTCCAGGTGCTCGCACAGGTGCGCGACGCCGGCGCCCTTGTCGACGCCCAAGTTCATGAAGTCGATCCACTCGCGCCCGGCGTTGGTGACGTAGAGCTTGTCCGAGAACTCGGGGCTATAGGTCTCGCGGAATGCGGGCTCGGCATCGTAGGCGGGGAAGAAGATCGAGATCTTGTTGGACTCGATATCAATGCCCTCAAAGCTATCGACGTAGTTGATTGTGTTGTAGTAGACGCTGATCTCGTCGTGGTATTGATGGTCGCGGGCAAGCACGTAGAACTCGTCGAAGCAGCACAGGACGGGGACAGCGCGAGGATCCTCCGAGGCGCGGCTCAAGACCTGCTGGTACAGCTCCACGTCGATAATGCTCTTATAGATATAGCTGCCGCGATAGATCACGCACGCTCCGTTGTCGGGACAAAAAGCAAGGCGGTTTTTGATGCCCTCGAACATCTCCTCGAGCTTGGGGGCGGGACGTCCGCTGGCGGGGCAGAATACGATGCCGGCGTCGGCGAGCTTGTCCAGGCGCTCATCAAGACCCTGGGGCAGCACACGCTCGTCGGTCAGCAGCGTCTTGTCCATATCGACGGCGAGAATCTTAATGTTGCCGATGTTGGCGTCCGATTCGTAAGTTTGCATAAAAGCGAGCCTTTCGTTTCGAGATTGTTTCAGACGTTATAACCATCAATTCGTAGTCGGGCGTATTTTCGCAGGAACGGAGCGTATTTGCACCACGCTTCACAAAGTAATGAAAAAACTTTTCAGAAATTTGAATTTGTCGCTTGTGCTGCGAGCACTTTAGCGTAATATAGCGACCATCGAAAACGGAGACGGAAAAACAACCGCTTACCGAGGAAAAGGTACCGTTTACGATATTAGAATTGCGCCCGGCGATAGGTGAAAGGAGAGGCAGATGCAGTTCGTAACGATCATCACCACTGCAGACAATGCCATCCGACGCCAGCGCGCAATTTCCCGACGACGATAACAATCGTCTCTGTCCGCATGGGGCGAATTGCCTCAACAGAGTCATTTTGAGGTCGTTGGGTTTTAGCACGACATTGCTGCATGTTTCTAGGGCATGTATGTGCTGATTTTTGCTATTTAACCTGATATTGCACGGTATATGACCTTGAAATGACTTGCAACTGACCGATGTTCTAACTAGCTACCAAGGGCGAAAGGAAACAGCCATGAGCAAGGAAAAAGTCGTTCTCGCATATTCCGGTGGTCTTGATACATCCGTATGTGTCAAGTGGCTCCAGGACGAGAAGAATCTCGATGTCGTTTGTGTCTGCGGCAACGTGGGCCAGGAAGAGACCGGACTGGATGCCAAGAAGCAGAAGGCGCTCGACCTGGGCGTTCTCGATTGCCAGGTGCTCGACCTGCGCGACGAGTTCTCCGATGAGTTCCTGACCAAAGCCATCGCAGCAAACTCCATGTACGAGAACAAGTATCCGCTGCTCTCCGCCCTGTCTCGCCCGCTGCTTGCCAAGAAGCTTGTTGAGGTCGCCCACGAGTTTGGCGCGACCTACGTCGCCCACGGCTGCACCGGCAAGGGTAACGACCAGGTCCGTTTTGAGGCCGCCGTCAAGGCCCTCGACCCCGAGCTCAAGGTTATCGCCCCGGTTCGCGAGTGGGACCTGAAGTGCCGCCCCGACGAGGTCGCCTATGCCCACGCCCACAACGTGCCGGTCCCCGAGGGTGCCAACGACAACCCCTACTCTATCGACGACAACCTGTGGGGTCGTGCCATTGAGTGCGGTCACCTGGAGGATCCCTGGAACGAGCCGCTCGACGACGCTTGGGTTATGACCAAGAACCCCGAGGACACGCCGGATACCCCGACCTACACCGAGATTGAGTTTGAGGCCGGCAAGCCCGTCGGCGTCGACGGCAAGAAGATGAAACTCTCCGAGATCGTCATCGCCCTCAACAAGATCTCCGGCGACAATGGCTTTGGCCGTCTCGATCTGGTCGAGGATCGCCTGGTGGGCCTTAAGAGCCGCGAGTGCTACGAGGTTCCCGGCGCCCTGACGCTCATCACCGCCCACAAGGCGCTCGAGGACATCTGCGTCGAGGGCGACCTGCTCAAGACCAAGATCAAGCTCGAGCAGGATTGGGCCACCGCCGTGTACAACGGCCAGTGGTACAGCCCGCTCAAAAACGCGCTCGATGCCTTTATGGCCGATACCCAGAAGTTCGTGACCGGCACCGTCCGTCTGAAGTTCTTTAAGGGCAACTGCCATGTCGTCGGCCGCAAGAGCCCCTTCAGCCTCTACGACTACGGTCTGGCTACCTACGACCGCGACACCACGTTTGACGAGAAGGCCAGCGCCGGCTTTATCGAGATCGATACGCTGTCGCTCAAGACGTGGGCAAAGGTCCAGGGCCCCAGCTCTGCTGCCGCCCAGGCCTAGCGCCTCCTTCCCTTGGTATCCGCGCGGCCCATCCGCGTGATACATAACGGGCGCACGGGGTCCCTACCTTTCGTTATGCTTGCTGACACTTCTTAACATCGGTGGCCCCTACGTTCCGCCCGCATATATGATGCCGCGTCTGCGGCTGAGTCCGAGCCCCGCCGGGGTTGTCCGGCGGGGCTCCTTCTATCAATTTGGCGGCTCTGCGCCTATATATATGAGGAGTATCCATTATGTTCAATGCTTTCGCGCATGCTTTACTTGCCCTCGCGCCCGAGTTCGATGCTGCAAAGGTCGAGGACGTTCCTATGAGCCTAAAGGCCTGGATCGATGGTTCGCAGGGCAACATCCGGAGGGAGACGTTGGGTGCCAAGTGCATGGCGCGTCACTTCTTTGCAAATTAGCTACATGGCTCCGCTCACGGTGGGGAATGTGTAAAACTAGCGGTTGAAAAATCGCTTTAGCGATATGGCGCATTGCTTTGGGCGCTTGTTTTGGTATTTGGAGAAAGGGGACGGTTCCATGGCTCTTTGGGGTGGTCGTTTTGAGGCAGGCGTGGCCGAGGTCACGCAGGAGTTTGGCGCGTCGCTGCCGGTCGACAAACATCTCTATAAACAGGATATCGCCGGCTCTAAGGCGCATGCCAAAATGCTGGCGGCCCAGGGCATCATCAGTGCCGAGGACGAGCAGGCGATTGCCGAGGGTCTGACCGGAATCGAACAGGATATCGATGCCGGCAACTTCACCTTCGACATCAACGACGAGGACATTCATATGTCCATCGAGAGCGAGCTGACGCGTCGCATCGGCGAGGCTGGCAAGCGCTTGCATACCGGACGTTCGCGCAACGACCAGGTGGCGACCGACACGCGCCTGGGCGTCAAGGCGCTGGCCAAGGAGCTCATGGAGGCCAATCTAGAGCTGCGCCATGTGCTGGTGGATGCGGCTAAGAAGTACGACAAGGTGATTTTGCCGGGCTACACGCACATGCAGCACGCTCAGCCCGTGCTGCTGTCGCATCATCTGCTGGCGTATTCTTGGATGTTCGCGCGCGACTTTACACGCCTGAAGGCCGCCTTTGATGCCGCCGACAACTGCCCGCTGGGTGCTGCCGCGCTTGCCGGTACGAGCTATCCGCTCGATCGTCAGATGACGGCTGCCGAACTTGGCTTTGCGGGCGTGATCCCCAATTCGCTCGATGCTGTTTCCGACCGTGATTTCCTGCTCGATTTGCATTACGCCGGTTCCGTCATGGCCATGCACCTGTCGCGTCTTTCCGAGGAGATCGTGCTGTGGTCGAGCTCCGAATTTGGCTTTATCACGCTTTCAGACTCCTACTCCACCGGCTCGTCTATCATGCCGCAGAAGAAGAACCCCGACTTTGCCGAGCTTATCCGCGGCAAGAGCGGTCGCGTGTACGGCAACCTGGTGCAGCTGCTGGTAACCATGAAGGGCTTGCCGCTTGCTTATAACAAGGACTTGCAGGAGGACAAGGAGGGCGCGCTCGATACCGCCCATACGCTCATGCAGTGCCTGTCCGTTATGGCCGGAATGATTTCGACTTGGACCGTCAACGAGGATGCCATGGCGCGCGAGTGCGGCGTGGGGCACCTTGCCGCCACCGATGTTGCCGATTACCTGGCTAAGCGTGGTCTGCCGTTCCGCGAGGCACATGCCGTGGTGGGCCATCTGGTCCTGATGTGCGAGAAGCGCGGCTGCAATCTTGAGGACCTGCCGTTTGAGGTGTTCCAGGAGGCAAGCCCGCTCTTTGAGCGCGACATTACCGAGGCGCTCGACATCCCGTCGATTGTCGCTGCGCGCACGACCGAGGGCGGCACCGCCCCTGCCGCCGTTGCCGTGCAGCTTGAGCGCGCTGAGGCGCAGCTCGTGGCTGACGAGGGCGTGTTTGGATCGCTGACCAAGGTCGTCGAGATGGGTCACGGGGTAAAGTAGAAATCTGGCCGAAGCCGTTTTTGCCATTTATTGAGGAATTATTTTTTGCTTTACGGGCGTCTGCTGATGTGGGCGTCCGTATTTTGTTGCTATGGGGAGGGGCTTGTCGAGAACTTCTGTAGGACCTTTGGGCAGGTTGTGAAGGGGTACGTTCGCGGGTGGCAACCGACCGTCTGCTCTGTTCGATGCGGTTGATGGGCGGTCGGATGGTACTCTAATCGGGCTTCGAAACAGAAGTGACACATATGGAGCGCTTTAATAAATTGCAACGTTTCAATAAACAGCTTTTTGTTTAACTGCAGCTAAAACTCTGTTACGATGCAGTCCAGGCGGGTGCCGGAATGGGACTTGGGCACGCGCGAACCTACTTGAAAGGCTACTTTTATGGCTATCGAGAAGACCTTCATCATGATTAAGCCCGACGCCGTGCGCGACCGCAAGATCGGCGAGATCGTTGCTCGCATTGAGCGCAGCGGCCTTGTCATCGAGCGCATGGAGATGACCACGCTCGAGCGCGCTACCGTCGAGGAGCACTACGCCCATCTGGCCGACAAGCCCTTCTTTGGCGGTCTCTGCGACTTTATGACGAGCGGTCCGGTCGTCAAGATGGTCGTTTCCGGTCTCTCCGCTGTTGCTAAGATGCGCACCCTCATGGGCGCTACCAACCCGCTTGAGGCTGCTCCTGGTACCATCCGCGGCGACTTTGCCGTCGATGTCAACGCCAACGTGATCCACGGCTCCGACTGCCTGGAGAACGCCGAGATTGAGATCAAGCGCTTCTTTGGCTAAACCAGCTTTGACTCCTTAAAGCTGTTAGCGTGTGGCTTGGGCGCCGCGGAACTCCATCCGCGGCGCCCTTTTATTCCAAAATCTATGCAGGGGCCCGCTCGGAC
>CAJJQF010000014.1:0-43182 GCA_905193815.1 uncultured Collinsella sp.
GTCAGTTTGCCGCCCGCGTGCTGCACCTGCTTGCCGAGCGCGATCCGCAGCGCGTCGTGCCCTGCGTGCCCGCGCTGATCGAGGCACTCGACCGCCCCGAGGCTCAGACCCGCTGGGAGGCCCTCGATGCCCTGGCGGCGCTCGCCACCACCTGCCCTGAGCAGCTGGGCGATGCCTTTGAGGGTGCCGAGACCGCGCTGTTCGACGAGATTTCCTCCACGCTGCGCTATGCCGCCTTCCGCCTGCTGTGCGTGTGGGGCGCCACGAGCGTCGAGCGTTCGCGCGAGGCTTGGCCGATCCTGGACGAGGCCATCCAGTGCTACCACGGCGACCTCGAGTATCGCGACATGCTCGGTTGCCTGTACGAGTTTGGCCAGGGCGAGATTGACGCCGAGGTCGCCGAGAAGCTCGCGCTGCGCCTTAAGTTCGACGCCGAGAACGGCAAGGGCAGCTATCTCAAGGCCCGTTCGAGCGAGATTTGCGAAATGCTTGTTAAACGTTTTGGCCTGGATCTCTCCAAAAAGAAGAAGCGTGCTAGCGTTAAAAAATCTGAGGCCGCCGAAGACGAGGAGTAACAGATTATGGCGCACGATGTAGTCCTGATTCCCGGTGACGGTATCGGTCCCGAGATTACGCAGGCCATGCGCCGCGTGGTCGAGGCCACCGGTGTCCAGATCAACTGGAACGTCCAGGAGGCCGGTGCCGGCGTCATGGACGAGTTTGGCACGCCGCTGCCCCAGCACGTGCTCGATGCGGTCGCCGAGACCAAGGTTGCCATCAAGGGTCCCATCACCACGCCGGTCGGCACGGGTTTCCGCAGCGTCAACGTGGCTCTGCGCAAGCATTTTGACCTGTACGCCTGCGTGCGCCCTTGCCTGTCGCAGCCGGGCGACGGCTCTCGTTTCCGCGGTGTCGACCTGGTTATCGTGCGCGAGAACACCGAGGACCTCTACGCCGGCATCGAGTTCGATGAGGGCGCTGCCGAGGTCGAGGAGCTCTCGCAGCTCGTCGAGCGCTCGGGCCAGAAGACCTTCGCCGCTGATTCCGCCATTTCAATTAAGCCGATTTCCATCGCCAAGAGCCGCCGCATTGTGGAGTATGCCTTTGAGTATGCCCGCCGCTGCGGCCGCAAAAAGGTGACGGCCGTGCACAAGGCCAACATCATGAAGGCGACCGACGGCCTGTTCCTGCGCGTGGCGCGCGAGGTGGCCGCCAACTATTCCGATATCGAGTTCAACGACAAGATCGTCGACGCCACCTGCATGGGCCTGGTCCAGAACCCCAACGACTTCGATGTCCTGGTGCTGCCCAACCTGTACGGCGACATCGTGAGCGACCTGTGCGCCGGCCTGGTGGGCGGTCTGGGCATGGCCCCCGGCTCCAACATCGGTGCCGACTGCGCAATCTTTGAGGCTACGCATGGCTCCGCGCCCGATATCGCCGGCCAGGATATCGCCAACCCCACGGCCGAGATCCTCTCTGCTGCGATGATGCTCGATCACCTGGGCGAGAACGATGCGGCCAATCGTATCCGCGCTGCGGTGTCTGCCACGCTCGACGAGGGCGAGCAGGTTACCGGTGACGTTCGTCGTGCCCAGACCGGCTCCGTCGAGGGCGCCGTGGGCACGCAGACCTTTGCCGATGCTGTTATTGCGCACCTGGCCTAAGGCATGCACGCTGCAAACGCCTAAATAGTACTTAAGTGTTTGCGTATAACCTAAGAATCAATACGCCCGGCGCTCTGTCGGGCGTATTCTATTGAGGACTATGTTTCCTAACAAGGAGTAACTGATATGGGTCTGATCCAAAAGAAGGACGAGAAGGACGAGATCGACGGCATCCAGATCATCGAGCGCGGCGAAGGCCCCGACGGTGACGAGGACGAGAAGATTGATCTGGTCGCCGGTACGTCTGCCGAGCACATTGCCGCTGGTACGACGGCCGAGGAGGAGGACGCCCGTCTGGAGGCTCAGATTGCCGCGGACGCCGCTGACGAGAATCTGATGCCCGAGGCCCAGGATGAGGACGACGATATCCTGGGTTCCGACGAAGATGGCCATGCATCCAAGCACAAGAAGACGATGATTGCCGCCTTTGTGGTCGCTATCGTGATCGCTGCGGTGGTCGGTTTCTTTATCGGCAACGGTGGTTTTGGCGGCAAGGGCGTCGGCTCGGCGACCCTCACCGAGGACCAGCTCGATTCGACCGTGGCAAGCTATAGCTACAACGGCAAGAAGAGCGACATCACCGCGCGCGAGGCCATCGAGAGCCAGTACAGCCTCGACACCGTCAAGGATGGCGATGGCAACTACACCGCTCCCTCTGCCGACGTCATCCTGTCCTACGTGCGCAACAAGATTCTGCTCGATGCTGCCGAGGACGAGGGCATCACCGTCTCTTCCAAGGAGATGAAGAAGTACGCCGAGGATTCCATCGGCACCTCCGACTACAAGACCATGGCCACGCAGTACGGCGTGTCCAAGGACCAGGCCAAGCAGATCGTCCGTCAGTCCGCGACGCTGCAGAAGCTTTACAAGAAGAAGGTGGGCGATAGCTCTGCAAGCATGCCGACCGCCCCGACCGAGCCTGCTGACGGCAACGAGGAGACCGCGAGCAAGGACTACGCCGACTACATCATCAACCTTGCCGGCGACGAGTGGGATAGCGAAAAGGGCACCTGGAAGGACGCCGATAGCACCTACGCTAAGGCCTTCGCTGACGATGCCTTTACGGCCGATAGCGCCACCTACAAGCAGGCCATGACCGCCTATTACACCGCCTACCAGCAGTATTCCTCGCAGGCTTCGAGCGCCAGCTCCAAGTGGACCGAGTATGCTAACGGCCTCTATGCCAAGGCCAACATCAGCATCTACGGCCTGTTTGCGTAAGGTTTGCCTGCACTACTGCGCGCTAACCGATCTACCTGATTGAGCCCGCTAGAACGGACAACGTTCTAGCGGGCTTTTTGTTACCGAAACCACTGGGGTAGGCCTCGAGCCCGCACAATGCTCCATCGGGTTCCCCTAATTCATCTGGGAAAACAACTGCAAACGATTGCAAGTAACCGGTGAACGGTCGAAAACTACCGTTCACCGATAATCTCAAAACTGGTTCTAACTGGTATTAAGTCAAAAAGACCAATTCACATATCTTCACAATGACCTGCAATTTTTCTTTACGCTATTTTTAGCCGCCCTGCGTTGTATTGACACGAAAAGAGTTCCGATTTTTTGCCAAAGCATTTCGAAACGGTTTCAAAACCGCAGGTAGAAGTGTTAACGACCGGTAAACGGTCGAAATATCACCGTGAGCGGTGCAAAAACGTTTTACTGTATGAATCATCAAAAGCGACCTCTTCTGTGGTGATATAGTGGCAACAGCACGTCACGTGGTTACTACCAGTTTAGAAACCACTGGTCTTTAAAGAACGCTTTCCAAGAAGCTTTAAGGGCGAGCGCCCGCTGGCTTCCGAAAATCATCGGACTCAGATTGTACACACCTTCGGAAGGGAAATTTGAATGGTTGGCTTTATTCTTACCGGTCATGGACAGTTCGCACCCGGCCTTGCAAGCGCTATCGCTATGGTTGCCGGCGACCAGCCCGCTTTTACCGTTGTTCCTTTTGAGGGCGACCAGGCTGCATCCTACGGTGAGGATCTCCGCGCCGCTATTACCGCCATGCGTGAGGAGTGCGATGGCGTGCTCGTCTTTACCGACCTGCTTGGCGGCACCCCGTTCAACCAGTCGATGATGATTGCCCAGGATGTCGACAACGTCGAGGTTCTGACTGGCACCAACCTTCCCATGGTTATTGAGCTTCTGTTCCTCCGCGGCAATGCTACTCTCGCCGAGCTTGGCGAGCAGGCCGTGACCGTTGGCCAGACGGGCATCACCGCCCAGACGGTCGCATCCGTTGCCGGCTCCGACGAAGAGGATATCTTCGGCGACGAGGACGGCATCTAATGGCCGATTTCGGAGCCAACGTCCTGAGCTCCTCGGTCGCCCTTTTAGGCCTGCTTGTCATCATGGGCTTGATTTACACCATCTGGTCGCAAATCAACATGAAGAAGAAGCAGAAGTACTTCAAGGAGCTGCACACCGAGCTCAAGCCGGGTCAGGAGGTTCTTTTCGCCGGCGGTATCTACGGAACCGTCAAAGGCATCGAAGGCGAGAAGGTCCAGATCAAAGTCCGATCCGGAGCCGTCGTAGATGTTTCGCGTTACGCGATTCAAGAGATCAAGTAACTGTCGTCAGCAAATAACGAAAGGAAGCTGATCAACATGGCAGAACCCAACATTCTTCTTACCCGCATCGATAACCGACTGGTTCATGGTCAGGTTGCCACCCAGTGGAACTCCACCCTGGGCTCCAACCTCATCCTCGTCGCCAACGACGACGTGGCGTCCAACACCATGCGCCAGAACCTCATGAAGATGGCCGCTCCCGCCGGCGTCGCTACGCGTTTCTTCTCTCTGCAGAAGACTATCGACGTCATTGGCAAGGCGAGCCCGCGCCAGAAGATCTTCATCGTGGCCGAAACACCGGAAGACGTGCTTACGCTCGTCAAGGGCGGTGTGCCTATAAAGAAGGTAAACATCGGCAACATGCACATGTCGGAAGGAAAGCGCCAAGTCGCCACCTCCGTCGCAGTTAACGACGAGGATGTCGCTGCGTTTAAAGAGCTGCAGGAATTGGGGGTGGAGTTGGAGATCAGGCGCGTTCCGAGCACGCCTGTTGAGGACACGAGCAAGCTCTTCTCGTAATCCTCGTGATCCACGTTGTCAGGAGTGAAACCCTGACGTTCTGTACGTGAAATCCAAAGTGCGTACATACATTTTGAAAGGAGGAGCAAGATGGAATACTCGATCATCCAGATCGCTCTGGTCTTCGTCGTCACGTTCATCGCGGCAATCGACCAGTTTGACTTCCTCGAGTCTCTCTATCAGCCCATCGTCACCGGCGCCGTCATCGGTCTTATCCTTGGCGACCTCAACACCGGTCTTCTCGTGGGTGGTACCTATCAGCTCATGACGATCGGCAACATGCCGATCGGAGGCGCTCAGCCGCCTAACGCCGTCATCGGCGGCATCATGGCAGCCATTCTCGCTATCGCCACGGGCCTCGAGCCCAACGCGGCAGTCGGCCTCGCCATTCCGTTCGCTCTGCTTGGCCAGCTTGGCGTTACCCTGGTCTTCACGCTTATGTCCCCGCTTATGTCCACGGCCGATAACATGGCTCACAACGCGGACACCAAGGGCATCGAGCGCCTGAACTACTTCGCCATGGCTCTGCTCGGCCTGATCTTCGCTGTCGTCGTCACCCTGTTCTTCATCGCTGGCGCCACCATCGGTCAGACCATCGCTTCTGCAATCCCGACTTGGCTGCAGACCGGTCTCTCCGCTGCAGGCGGCATGATGCGCTTCGTCGGCTTCGCCGTCCTGCTCAAGGTTATGATGAACCGCGATATGTGGGGCTTCTTCCTCATGGGCTTTGGCCTCGCGCTCATCACCGTTGCCAACGATTCGCTGGCAACCCCTGCTCTGCTCATCCTCGCTCTCATCGGCTTCGGCATCGCTTTCTGGGACTTCCAGCAGCAGACCGAGCTGAAGGGTGCAGCTGTTTCTGACGGAGGTGACTTCGAAGATGGCATCTAATGAGTATGTGATCCCGGAGCACTACGAGGATCTCACTCCTGCTCCGCAGCTCGACCAGAAGACCCTCAACAAGATGGCTTGGCGCTCCTGCTTCCTGCAGGCATCGTTCAACTACGAGCGCATGCAGGCCGCTGGCTGGCTTTACTCCATCATCCCCGGTCTGGAGAAGATCCACACCAACAAGAACGACCTCGCGGCTTCCATGAGCCACAACTTGGAGTTCTTCAACACCCACCCGTTCCTTGTCACCTTTGTTATGGGCATCGTGCTTTCGCTCGAGCAGAACAAGGTTGACATCCCCACGATCCGCGCCGTCCGCGTCGCCGCAATGGGCCCGCTCGGTGGTATCGGTGACGCCCTGTTCTGGCTGACGCTTGTGCCTATCACGGCCGGCATCACCTCCAACATGGCCATCAACGGCAACGCCGCTGCACCGATCATCTTCCTGGTGATCTTCAACGTCGTCCAGTTCGCTCTGCGCTTCTGGCTCATGAACTGGTCCTACAAGCTTGGCACCAGCGCTATTGACGCTCTGACCGCCAACATGCAGGCCTTCACGCGTGCCGCTTCCATCATGGGCGTCTTCGTCGTCGGTTGCCTGGTCGTCACCATGGGTGGCACCCAGATCAACCTCCAGATCCCCAACGGCACCACCCGTGGCCTCTCCGCTACTACCGTGATCGTCTCCGAGAAGGAGGCCGAGAACTTCACCGGTATGGAGGGCATCGATACCGAGACCGCTGAGGCCGGTACCATCGCCATGACCGATGAGGACGGCAACGCCCTCACCGCTTCCGATGCCGACGGCAACGCTGTCGAGTGCGGCGTTACCGATCTGGGCAACGGCATGGAGTCCGTTACCTACGGCACCGTCACCGAGGATCCGGTCAACTTCTCTGTTGCCGATACCCTCAACACCATCGTCCCGAAGCTCGTCCCGCTTATGCTTACGCTGCTGCTTTACTACATGTTCGCTAAGCACAGCTGGACCCCGACCAAGGGCATTCTCCTGCTCTTCGTCCTTGGCATCCTGGGCGCTGGCCCGCTTGGTCTCTGGCCGAGCATCTGGTAAGGCTCTAGCTTGAGGGGTGTGTCCCTACGCGGCTCACACCCCGACCCCTTAAGCCATGTGTATGTTAAAAGCCGCGTGCTCGAAAGAGCGCGCGGCTTTTGTTTTCTTGATGATTCGGGTGTGGTAGACAAATAATGCTTAACACCCTAGGTAGTTAGCCGAATTCGAGCAAAAGGGAGGATAGGATGGCGATCGGAGCGCGTAAGCAACCGCTGTACGATCAGCTGGTCGATATTCTGACCGAAAAGATTGACCATGAATATCGCGCCGGTGACATGATTCCTTCCGAGCGCGAACTTTCAGAGCGCTATGGTCTCTCGCGCACTACGGTACGCCTGGCTCTGCAGGAACTGGAGCGTCTAGGACTGGTGGTTCGGCAGCACGGTCGCGGTACCTTTGTGACCGACCGTTCGGCAAAGGCAACCAATCTTATGCAGTCCTACAGCTTTACCGAGCAGATGCGCGCGATGGGTCGCGACCCCGAGACCACGATTCTCGAGTTTTGCGAGATGGAGGCCGATAAGAATCTGGCCGAGCATATGGGATTGCGTATCGGTGATCGCATTTTTAAGCTCAAGCGCCTTCGTTCTGCCGACAACATGCCCATGATGGTCGAACGCAGCTATCTACCGGTTCGTCAATTTCTGTCCCTAAAGCGACCACTGCTGGAGCGTAAGCCGCTTTACGATGTGATTGAGCAAGACTTTCAGCAAAAGATACGCGTGGCCGAAGAGGAGTTCTATGCGAGCATAGCCCGTCCCACCGATGCCCACCTTTTGGGAATTGTCGAGGGTTCGCCTGTGCTCGATTTGGTCAGAACTACATATAACGAGTCAAACGAGGTTGTGGAGTATACACTCTCGGTTGCTCGTGCCGATCAGTTTAAATACAAGGTTTACCACCAGCGTAGCGACTAGTGTTCGCATTGTTTCCATATGATGATTCTTTGCATTTAACTGGTTACTACCAGATAACCAACCGAAGTGTATAATTGCACGTCAGAGGATTACTTCTAGAGAGAGGTATTAGAAATGTTCGAGAAGAGTGTCGAGGAGCTCACCGAGCTCGGCGCCCAGATCACCACGGCCGAGATTGCTCAGCAGCCCGAGCTTTGGCGTGATACGCTCAACATCTATCGCGAGAACAAGGAGGCCATCGAGGCCTTTCTGGCCGAGGCTCGCGCTATGGGCGAGGGTCGCCTGTCCGTTGTCTTTACCGGTGCCGGTACGTCCGACTACGTTGGCGATACCTGCGCCCCGTACCTGCGTCACGCTGGCAACACTGATCTCTACGACTTTAAGCCCATCGCCACGACCGACATCGTGAGCGCCCCGCGCGACTTCCTGCGCGCCGAGGACCCCATGCTCGTGGTTTCCTTTGCCCGCTCTGGCAACAGCCCCGAGAGCCTTGCCGCCGTCGCCGTTGCCAAGGAGCTCGTCCACAACGTCAAGTTCCTCAACATCACCTGCGCTCCCGAGGGCAAGCTCGCCGTCGAGTCCGCCGATGATCCCAATGCGCTGACGCTGCTCATCCCGCGCGCCAACGACAAGGGCTTCGCCATGACCGGTTCCTACACCTGCATGACCCTGCTCTCCACCCTTATTTTCGACACCGCCTCTGACGAGCAGAAGGCCGAGTGGGTCGAGACCATCGCCAAGATGGGCGAGGAGGTTATCGCTCGCGAGTCCGAGGTCGCCGATTACCTTGCTGGCGACTTCAACCGCGTGACCTACTTGGGTTCTGGCTCCTTCGGTGGCCTTGCCCAGGAGAGCCAGCTCAAGATCCTCGAGCTCGCTCACGGTCTGGTCGCTACCTCCTACGACACCTCCATGGGCTATCGTCACGGACCTAAGTCCTTCGTCGACGATAAGACGCTCGTCTTCGTGTTCGTCAACAACGACGCCTACACCCGTCAGTACGACATCGACATCCTCAACGAGATCGGTGGCGACGAGATCGCTCAGCACACCATCGCCGTTCAGCAGGAAGGTGCCACCGTCTATGAGGGTGAGTCCTTCACCTTTAAGGGCTACGAGGCGCTTCCCGAGGGCTACCTTGCTCTGCCGTTCGTGATGTTTGCCCAGGCTATCAGCCTGCTCAACTCCGTGCGCGTGGGCAACACGCCCGATACGCCGAGCCCCACCGGCACGGTCAACCGCGTGGTTAAGGGCGTGACGATTCACCCCTTCACCGCTTAATCGCGTCCCCCTGTAAGGGCGCCCGTCCGCTCATAACGGCGGGCGGGCGCTTTTTGTTTTACGTGAGCTGGGTATAAGCATCACTACAGTCAACTGCTTTAGAAGCAAGGAGTGCATATGAGCACGTACGCAATTAAGGCTGACAAGTTCTTCTTGCCGGCAGGCCCGCAACTGGGCGGCTATCTTATGGTCGAGGATGGCGTCTTTGGCGCCTGGCAGGCCGACGAGCCCTCTTGCGAGATTAAGGACTACACGGGATCGTGGATCGCACCGGGCATGGTCGATACTCACATCCATGGCTTCTACAACCACTCAACTACCGATAACGATCCCGAGGGCATCGATATCAGCTCGACCGAGCTCGCCCGTCGCGGTACCACCAGCTGGCTGCCCACGACGTTCACCGATGGCGTCGAGCAGATCAAGGACGCCTGCGCCGCCATCGCTCAGGCGGACGAGGGTCGCGGCCCCGACTTCTGCGGTGCACGCATTCAGGGCATCTACCTGGAGGGCCCCTTCTTTACCATGAAGCACGTGGGCGCGCAGAACCCCGCTTACCTGATCGATCCCTCCGAGGAGGTTTTCGATCAGTGGCAGGAGGCTGCGGGTGGTCGCATCGTTAAGAGCGCCATGGCAGCCGAGCGCGACGGTGCCGCTGCTTATGCGGCTGCTTTGAACGCCAAGGGCGTGGTGACCAGCATCGGTCACTCCGACGCCACCTACGATGAGTGCATCGCCGCTATCAACGCCGGTGCCAGCTGCTTTACGCATACCTATAACGGCCAGCGCGGGCTGCATCACCGTGAGCCCGGTGTCGTGGGTGCAGCCATGTCCACGCCCGAGACCTACGCCGAGATCATCTGTGACGGCAAGCACGTAAACCCCGCTGCCATCAAGGCGCTGCTGCAGGCAAAGGGCTGGCAGCATACGGTGCTCATCACCGACTGCCTTGGCTGCGGCGGCATGCCCGAGGGCAGCTACACCAGTGGCGGCATGGACGTCATCATGAAGGACAACCTGTGCTGGCTCGCCGACGGCAAGAGCATTGCCGGCTCGGTGCTCACGCTTGCCCAGGGCGTCAAGAATATCGTCGACTGGGGCATCGCCAGCGCCGATATCGCCATTCGCATGGCAACCGAGGTGCCGGCACGCTCCGCGCACATCGAGGATAAGTGCGGCAGCATCATGCCGGGTCGCGACGCCGACTTTGTCGTGTTCGACCATGAGCTCACCCTCGTCGAGACGTATGTTGGCGGCCAGAGCGTCGGCAACGCCTTTACCGAGTAACGATAGAAAAAGACGGCGGGCCCGAATCTGCTCGGACCCGCCGTATGGGTTAAACGCTCAAAAGCACCTTTACAGTTACAGCTTGTTAGCGATCTTCTTTGCCGTGCGCTTGACGCCGGCCACCAAGCCTCCTGCAGGATGCTCCTTCTCGTATGCTAGGCGCTTTTCGCGCTTGGCGTACTCTTCGACGATGATGTCGCCATACTCGTCTTCGATCTTGTCGAAGAAGTCGACGGCGCCCTGAATTTCCTCAGCGGTCGGGTGTCCCTTTTGGACACCGCCGGCGAGCTTGAACGGTCCCCACGTATCAAAGCCGGGGCAGCCGTAGACACCCATAAAGATGGCCTGCCTCATGCGGCAGATGCCATCGATATCCTTGCCGTACCACTTGTTTTTGCCACCGTAGGTCATAAGGCCAAACACCTTGTCCTGCGGCTGCAGCACGTTCGTGAGCACGCGTGCCATGTCCTTGTCGATCTCGGAGTAATAGATGCCCGTGGCGACACCGATCAGATGATATTCGTGCAGGTTGGGGTACTCGTTTTTGCCAAGCGCCTTGACGTCGAGGGTATCGATTTCGGGGTGTGCCTCGACGATGGCGTCCACGAGCTTTTTCGTATTGCCGTGATGGCGCGAGGCATAAAGGATGATGGTTCGCATAAGAAGGCCTTTCAGCTGTAATTGCATCAATGTCTGTATGGTACCCCGTTGCATGGCTGGGATACCGGACGCATCGATGAACGTGCGGGTTTGTCCTTTGGTCAGGGCCGAGACGGGTTCTTGCGAGCAAAAAGTAATTGTTCGAAAGGATGGGCAATGGAATACGCTCTCTCCAACGATTCGATTTCTATTAAGGTGTCCACGGCTGGTGGTTCGTTTACCTCGATTGAGGCCGGAGGTCGAGAGTACTTGTGGCAGGGCGATCCTGCAGTGTGGTCCGGCCAGGCACCGGTCTGCTTTCCGATTTGCGGAGGCCTGCGCGATGGTAGCGCCATGACGTTTGCCGGGCATCACGTGAAGCTCGCTCGCCATGGGTTTGCGCGCAAACAGGAGTGGAAGCTGCTGAGCCAGAGCGAGAACGAGCTGGCGATGTGCCTGGCTTCGGAGGATAACGCCGCGCTGCTGAGCGATTATCCGTACCCGTTTAAGCTTGTCGCCCGTTATACGCTTGAGGGGGATGCCGTGCGCGTCTCCTATGAGGTGACCAACGAGGGAACCGAGGACATGCCGTTCTTTATCGGCGGTCATCCCGGCTTTAGGTGTCCGCTCGATGAGGGCGAGGCCTATACGGACTACGAGTTGCGCTTTGAGAAAGACGAGGCTGCGGAGCTCTGCACCGCCGTTCCCTCGACTGGATTGATTGACGTGGCAAACCGCTCCAAGAACCCCATGGTGGGAAAGACGCTGCCCCTGTCGCACGAGCTCTTCGATTTTGCGGAGACCATCTTTGACGTGCTCGAGAGCCGTCAGGTCACGCTTTCCAAAAAGGGCGAGGACAAGGGCGTCCGCCTGAGCTTTGAGGACTTCCTGTATCTCATTGTGTGGAGCAAGCCCGAGGGCGATTTTGTGGCGGTTGAACCCTGGGGTGGCCTTTCGACCTGCTCCGATGAGGACGACGTGCTTGAGCACAAGCGCGGCTGCCTTATCGCCAAGCCCAAAGAAACCATCGTGCGCTCGTTCACGATTGAGATTCTGTAATTCCGTTTTGTCGACTCGTATCGCGAGGCACAAGGAGCCTGCGAGATAAGGAGCTAAAAATGATCCTCACCGTTACGATGAACCCGTCTGTCGATACGCGCTATCAGCTCGATGAGCTCGTTATCGACGACGTCAACCGTGTGACGCCCGAAAAGACCGCTGGCGGCAAGGGCCTTAACGTAGCCCGCGTCCTTGGTCAGTTGGGCGACGACGTTGTGGCAACCGGCCTGCTTGGTGGCCATATGGGCGCCTATATGGCTGAGCTCATGGACGCTAACGGCATTAAGAATGATTTTGTGCCCATCAAGGGCGAGACTCGCATTTGCCTCAACATCCTCCACGCCGGCAACCAGACCGAGCTGCTCGAGAGCGGCCCGACAATTGCCCCCGAGGAACTCGATGCCTTTACCGCCAAGTTTACTGAGCTTGCGGGCAAGGCCGACGTCGTCACCATTTCGGGTTCTCTGCCCCGCGGTGTCGAGGCAGACTACTATGCCAAGATCACGGGCATTGCCGAGAACGCCGGCGCCAAGGTGCTGCTCGATACCTCGGGTGCTTCGCTCGAGGCCGCCCTTAAGTCCGAAATTAAGCCCGAGCTGGTCAAGCCTAACCTGACCGAGATCATCGGCCTTCTGGGCACGAACTTTACCACCGACGATGTGGATGAGCTCCGCGCTGCGCTCGCCTCTGACGCCCGCTTCTCCGATATCCCCTGGGTCGTCGTGTCCATGGGCGCTGCCGGCTCCGTTGGCTTCCACAATGGCCGTGCGTTCCGCGCAAAGACGCCCGATATCCCTGCCGTTAACGCCACGGGCTCTGGCGATTCGACCATTGCCGGCTTCGCGCATGCGATTGCTGCTGGTGCGGATGACGAGACGGTACTGCGTACCGCTAACACCTGCGGCAAGCTCAACGCCATGGATCCCATGACTGGCCACTTGGTTATGGATCGTTGGGACGAGGTTTATAACGGCGTTGTCGTGACCGAGCTGTAAGAGCTTGGGCGTCGGCCCCGGCATTGCTTGCTAGCTCATGCCGACGGCAAGTGCAGTAGCATTATGCCGGGGCGCGACGCCGACTTTGTCGTGTTCAGTCCCGACCTTACCCTGGTCGAGACGTATGTGGGTGGCAACAGCGTCGGTAACGCGTTTGCCGAGTAGCCGCCAAGGAAACGATCCGAGAGGGGATTTAGATGATTTACGGTGCATTGGGCGATATCGAGGAGTATCGCGGAATGCTCAAGGGCCTCGACGTACTGATCGACTGGCTCGAGGAGAACGACCCGGCGGAGCTCGAGGTCGGCAGCCATCCGATTCTGGACGACAAGGTCTTTGCGAACGTCATGGCCCCCACGACGCGTCCCGAGGCCGAGGCCCACTATGAGACGCATCAGCGCTATCACGACCTGCAGATCGACGTCGAGGGTCGCGAGGCCTTTAAGGTCGCTACAGGCAGCCTGACGCTGGTCCAGGAGTTTGACGAGAAGGATGACTACGATCTTGTCGATTCCGACGCCTCGATCGCTGGCGATCTTGCTGACGACAAGTTTGCGCTGTTTGTTGCCGGCGAACCTCATATGCCCACGCTCGAGTTCCCGGGCGATGGCGCGCAGCCGGTCAAGAAGATCTGCTTTAAGCTGCTTGCAGATGCTTACTGGGAGGAGTAACGCGCTGCTCGGCTGAGCTGTTCGTCTGATGGCGTGATTCCCCTAGGGATATCACGCTAGGACCCCGCCAAACGTGTTTCCCTAGGGGAATCACGTTTGGCGGGGTTTTCTGTTTTTGAATAAGGAAGATGTCGACGTGGCGATGCTTGGATTGGCACACACAGACTCAAAATCGAAAACAAAAAAGCCGCCCGAAGGCGGCTATCTTGTGCAATGGAGCCAGCGACCGGGCTCGAACCGGTGACCCCCGCTTTACGAGAGCGGTGCTCTACCAACTGAGCTACGCTGGCGGCCATGTGCTGACGCAACTGAGGCGTCAACGGTTGTCTATGATACGGGACATCGCACATCCGCGCAAGTGTTCTGACGGCTTTTCTCACTTTAAATGCACTAATATTGGAGACGTGATGTCTGTGGCACCCATTTGGCGTTTGACCTGCTGTTGAGTTGGTGGCCGACGTCCCGCTCGTATGGGTCTCAAACAGAATGGGGCAGCCATGGCTCAACCCAATATCCTTCTCACGCGTATCGATGACCGTTTCATTTACGGGCAAGACGTTGAGCTGTGGAACGAAGCCGTGGGTTCCAACCTTGTCCTAATCGTCAACGATGAGATCGCGGCGGATTCGCGCCAATGGGCACCCATGAGGGTGGCGGCGCCAGAAGGGGTTTGGACGCGGTTTTTCTCGGTACAAAAGGCCATCGACATCATTCATACCGCAACGCCTCGCCAATTGATTCTGATCATGGTGGCCTCACCCTCCGATGCGCTCGCGCTGGTTAAGGGCGGTGTGCCAATAACCAAGATTAGTATCGGCCATATGCGGGCGGGGGAGGGCAAGCGCTCTGCAACGCCTGCCGTTGCCGTAGGCGATACAGACATCGCCGCCTTCAAAGAGTTGCAAAAGCTCGGTATAGAGCTAGAAATCCGCCATCTCCCCAGTTCCGCCCCCGATCCCATCGGCAATCTGTTCAACTGATCCCTTGGGGACGGAGGAAAACGGATCATTTTGCCTTCGTAGGGGATCTGTGCGGCGCTGTCCGCCAAAACTATGCCGGTTTACTACGATGAATTGCTTATTGCCGAGCATGCCAAATTTGCAGAGAATAAAACCGCAGGTAGACGAGTTGCTAATTTATTATAAACCAGCGCGTGGTCGGACATGGTGGGTTCATCGTAGTAATTCGGCATAGTTTTGTTATGTCACCAATTCGGTGGCATCGAAAAGAAGGATTTAGGCATGAAGCAGCGCCCGTCGGCGGTGGTGCCGGCGGGCGCTGCTGTGCGAGATGTCGCGTTGTGGGCCTAGTGCCTCATAAAGTGGTATTCGATCACATTGCTGTAGGGGTGACCCGGACCAACAATGCCCTGCGGGAACAGCGGCTGGTGCGGCGTGTCGGGGTACATCTCGGCCTCGAGGGCAAAGCCGGCGCCCCAGCCATAGTTGGCGTCGTCCTTGGCGTGCTCGTCGCCCAGCCAGTTGCCGGTGTAGAGCTGCACACCCGGGGCGGTGGTGTAGTAGTCCAGCTCACGACCGGTCCACATCTCCTCGACATGTAGGGCGCGACGCAGGTTGCGGCCGTACTGATAGCCATCGATGCACAGGCAGTGATCGTAGCCACGGGCCTGCTTAATCTGCGGGTCGTCGGTCTCCATGCCGGGTGCGACGGGGCGCAGCTCGCGAAAGTCAAACGGCGTGCCCTCGACCGGAGCGATCTCGCCGGTGGGGATGTTCTGCTCGTTAATGGGCAGGTAATGGGCAGCGTTGGCGACAAAGAAGTGCTCACAGTCCATGCCGGCGTTATGACCGGCAAGGTTAAAGTACGTGTGGTTGGTCATGGACACGTAGGTGGCGCGGTCGCTCTCGCAGCCATACTCGACACGAAAGACGCCGGTGCGCGTCACGGTAAACACGACCGTAAAGGTGCGGTTGCCGGGTAGGCCCAGCTCGCCATCCTCAAGCGAGGTGGTCATGCGCACGGCATTGTGGACCTCGTCGAGCTCAACATCCCATACGCGCTTGTGCAGGCCGTGCTCAAGATCGCTGTGCAGGTTGTTGACGCCCTCGTTGGCCGGCATATGCCAGTCCGTGCCGTCGATGGTGATCGTGGCGCCCGCGGTGCGGTTTGCCACGGGGCCGATGGTCGCGCCAAAGCAGGCGGGGTTGTCAAAGTAATCCTCGAGCTTATCGAAGCCCAGCACCACATCGCGCACGTTGCCGGGAATGTCGGGCACATCGATACCCAGCACGGTGGCGCCATAGTCCATAATGCGAACGCAGATCTCGGGCCCGTTGAGGGTGTAACGATGAACGGGGGTACCGCACGGCGCGGTGCCGAAAAGCTCGGAAGTGATCATTTGGTTCCTAACATCGAGGTATTTCCGACAAACTGTAGCGCGAACAGGCGAGATTATCACTACACCCCACTAAAGCAGGGGGTATTTTTCTCAAAAAAGTGATGATTGGAGCTGTGCGGGCGTTCATTTTTGACGCGTGCGAGTCTGATATAATTTGTTCGTTACTGTTTGAATGATATGCGCGCAAAGAACGGCGAGGATTCATCGTGATTAAGGCAGAGCGACAGGATAAGGTTCGTCAGCTGCTCGAGGAGCAGGGCACGGTCTCGGTCAAGGAGATTTCGGATGCGCTGGGCGTCTCGGATATGACGATCCGCCGTGACCTTGAGGAGCTTGCGAGCCTGGGCGAGATCGAGCGCGTACACGGCGGAGCCCGCAGTGCACAGGGCCGTCCTCACGCTATGTTGCGCCATGAGTATTCGCACAGCGAAAAGCGCACTAAGCATGCCGAGGAAAAGCTGCAGATTGCGCGCCGCGCCGTGGAGCTTATCGAGGAGGGCTCGACCATTTTTTTGGGTACGGGCACCACGGTTGAGCAGATGGCCTCGATGCTGCCGGCGTTTCGCCTGCGCATTGTGACCAATTCGCTTTCGGTGTTTAACCTGCTCGAGGCGCGCGAAGACTGCGACCTGTGTCTCGTGGGCGGTATGTACCGTCGCCGCACCGCCGCTTTTGTGGGACCAACGGCCGAGGATACCCTGCGTGCGCTGGGCATCGATGCGGCGTTTATCGGCGCCAACGGCATTCTGGATGGCGACGTGTCTACGTCCAACATGGACGAGGGCCGTATCCAGCAGCTCGCCTTTAGCAAGGCCGACTCGCGCTATCTGATCGCCGACTCCAGCAAGATCGGCAAGCGCGACTTCTACACCTTCTACCGCCTGGACAATTTGGACGCCGTGGTGTGCGAGCCGGGCATCGCCGCCGAGGATCGCGCCGCCATCGAGGAGCACACGCAGGTTATTTGCTAGTTATCGCTACGGGATTGCCAACGGGTGATGCGGGAGGACTTTTACCTCCTGTCATTGTGGAAACCAGCGCGTCAGCGCTACGCGATATGACGCGCAAATAAGGACTCCACTATCAAATCGTCTCAACCTGTAACAGGTAGGGGTGAAACCACCAACCAGATGTTACAGATTGAGACAATTCGGCGGGGCCTACCTTGTTTGTCTCGATCTGTAACGGTTAGGACTTAAAAACTCGGCTACGTGTTACAGATCGAGACAAAAGAAAAAGAACATTAGGACTTGAAAATAAAGTTTTGATAAGGGATTCGCCCAGTTAAGACGGTGCGGCAGACAATTGAGATTAGTTTGCCTCCGGAGTCGTAAGCATAATGAGTCAGTTCGATGACCGGAAGTTTTGCAACACCATAATTACTGGCTTCGGAATCGCTAAGCTGACGTGCTCTATAGCTTTCCCTAACAGATTGGATAGACTTGGACAAGTCGTCCATGATTCTGCTAAATGCCTGAAAATCTAACTGGTTATTCGGAACGCGCGACTTTGAAATGAAGAACGTATCAGCGCCTATGAAGCTGCCTTCAAGTTCGTAGGTCAATTCAAGACGCTGAATTTTGTCGCGACTTTGACATCCAAATTGTTGGAGCATCATTACGGAAATTGGACGACCTGATGTGAGGCCGCCGAAATGTTTGGTAATGGCATCTGGATCAACGCCATCGCAATGGCTTGCAAAGTCAAAGTCTAAAAGTGAATTGAGCTCGCTAACGCGTTTCGGTGCAACAAACGACCCCTTACCTTGGATTCGATAGATACTTCCACGACGCTCCAGCTCACTCATGGCAAGTCGGACGGTTGTTCTGCTTACGGCGTATTCGTCGCAGAGTTCCATTTCTGTTGGAAGTTTATCGTCTGCTTGATATTCATCGACGATCTGCTTGAGCAGCGCGTCGGTGAGCTGTAAATAGAGTGGCCGTTTTTCGTGTGTATCGAGCATTAGAGCCTCAGTTTGCATGTTGGTTATACCTGATGGTTGCCTCAGTCGGGATGTAACGTGGGCAAGGTAACCTTAACGTATCACAGAGCGGCTCAGCATGACGATCTGATGCCTGTATCCACGAAGGGCTTGTCCGAGCGTGAAGATATTCTGGGGCAGGCAAATACCGTTCATGGAGTCCCCGATATGTTGGAGGTCAGCGCCGGCTGCTTTTGCTGCAAGGCCTATTTTCTTAATGGTCTCGCTGTCGCAGGAGTCTTGACTCGTCCCGTTCGCCGCCATGACGAGAACCTTCTCTTCAATTGACTTGCCTACGTTGTGGGATCGTACAAAGTCTACGATGGCGCGCAGGTCTGCTTCTTGGAAGCAAGGGACGGTGTAGGGGGCTGGCACGAGAAGGATATCGACGCCGAGGTCAACAAACTTGCGCGCAATTTCGAGCGTCATGACAGGTTCCGCAACGCCCGCTCCATGCATTTTTCCGGCTATGACCAGGCCATTGAAATGCTCTTTGGAGAGTTTAATCGAATGGGCGATTGCATCGTTGGAGACGCCGGTTCCAGGGTTGCCCGTCAGGCAGATAAAATCAAATCCGAGTTCGTTAGCCTTTTCTAAGGTCTTGGGAGAGACGCGACGACCCATGGGGATTTCCGTTCGGGATTCAGACATCTCTGCCTCGTTATCAACTGGCTCCAGATTGACGCCAATGGGCCTTCCGCATGCTCGCTTCACCCAAGTGACCGGGTTTTCATTGAGATCATCTGGAATACCGGCAATAACTGGATCGAACACATCGAGCGCGTTAAACAGAAGCAGGTCGGCACCTGCGGCACGTTCGATTTCTGCATTAGTAACGCCGCCGAGAAATTGGGAAGAGGGTACGTTTTCCGCCATGATGGTACGTCCCTCGGAAGCCAGAATTGCCTGTTTTAGATCCATGGGTGACGTGGCGGCAAAATCGGATGCGGACATGTTCAGTAATCGTTTGGGCATTGTTACTTCCTTTGACTAGAACGACAGGCTTGTGACATTGTCTCTAATATTGTTACAACAATATATTCAATATGTTATATCCAATCGGTGAACGGTTGCAAACTTATTGTACTGCTCGGAAAAAATAGCCTTTAGCTGGGAAAACCTTATATTAATCAACTACCGTTCACCGAATAAGTATTTGAATTCTTGACATATCGAAAAAGCGGAAAAAGAATTGGTTATGACAAATCGCGCAAATGATATTACATTTCGCACAAGAACGTATTCACTTACATAAGTGGATACAAACGGGGACGACGACGGTTGAGTCCGGATAAATCGTTGTGTGCCCGGGAATCATGAAAGGATGTGTTATGGACGCTATCGTCAAATTCCTTGAAAAACACCAGCCTCTATTCGACAAAATCTCGAGGAACATTTATCTGGTGGCGATTAAGGATGGCTTTCTCTCGAATATGCCAATTGTGCTGTTCTCGAGCCTGTTCCTTCTTCTTTCGACGCTCCCTGCCTATGTAGGCATCACGCTTCCGTCTGAGGTGCTGGATTTCTTCAATAAAATCTATGCATATACCATGGGACTTCTTGGCATTATGGTGGCCGGCACCACGGCGAGCTCACTTGCCATGTCGATGAACCGTCGCATGCCTTCGGGTAAATCTCTCAACCCCACCTCGTGCATGGTTTGTGCCATGTGCGGCATGCTCTTGCTATCGGTGACGAACGATGTTGTCTCGATTGGCGGAGCAGATACATCTGTTTTTGAAACCGGCTATATGGGAACTAAGGGTTTTCTCGCTGCGTTCGTAGCCGCATTCTTGACCGTTAATATCTATAAGGTGTGCATTAGCCATAATGTGACGATCAAGCTTCCCAAAGAGGTCCCTGGCTCTATTGCGCAGAGTTTTCGCGATATCTTTGCATTTGGGTTTTCGATCCTTGCGTGCGCTTTTATCGATCTTGCGAGCCGCAAGCTGCTTGCTGTGCCGTTCGCCAATTTGGTATCCGCTCTCATCTCGCCGCTGTTCTCCGCGGTCGACACCTATCCTGGCATGGCGCTTATCGAAGGCGCGGTCGCACTTTTCCAATTTATGGGTATCCACGGTGCTTCGGTTGTCATGAGTCCGATTAATGCTGCGCTCTACGGCAATACCGTTACCAATCTTGAGGTTTTCCAAGCAGGTGGACATCCGTCAATTGCTCTCACGCAGGACTTTACAAGCTTCATCGGCGGTCTGGGCGGTTCTGGCTGCACGTTCATCGTTCCTATTATCCTGATCATGCTTATGCGCTCCAAGCAGCTTAAAGCCATGGGCAAGGCATCGATTATCCCGGTGATTTTTTGAGTTAACGAGCCCGTTATCTTCGGTATGCCGATTGTTCTCAATCCCTATATGTTCGTGCCCTTCCTAGTGGCTCCTATGGTCAACGCCATTATCGGTAAATTTTTCATTGACGTCATTGGAATGAACGCCCCCATGTATACCATGCCGTGGGCGCTTCCCGGCCCAATTGGTGCGTTCCTCACCACGGGTCTCGATCTGCGTTCTCTCGTATTGATGGCAGTGCTGTTGGTCGTCGACTTTGTGATTTACTATCCGTTCTGCAAGGCGTATGACCATCAGCTTTGTTTGGAAGAGTCTGCAAAGGAGACTGCAGGAACCTCGGATGCAGATGCTATTGCCGCACAGGAAAATGTCGCAAAAGCTCTCGAGGCGGTAAAGGACAAGGCGGAGCAGATCCGCGTGCTTGTGCTTTGCCAGGGTGCCGGCACTTCGACTCTCTTGGCAAATGCTCTTCGCGAAGGTGCCGCTGCTAAGGGTATCGATCTGGTTTCTCAGTCCGGTGCGTACGGAAGCCACTATGAGACGATGGATCAGTACAACGTGATTGTTCTGGCGCCCCAGGCACGCATGTACTATGACGCTATGAAGGCCGATACCGATCGCCTTGGAATTAAACTGCTCACCACAAGGGGCAAGGAGTATATCGACCTTACCAACGATCCCGAAGGTGCAATTGACTGGATCGTTCAGGAGCTGGCCAAATAGTGGATGCACTTCGTCGTTGATTCGTCGGTGTATGGTACGGCCCCGCAGCTTATTGAGCTGCGGGGCCGTATTTCGTTGAGTATCTAATTGAGACAATGCGCGCAACCGTCGTGAGATCGCATTGGCGCTCTCCGAGTCACCGACAAACTGTCTTCCATCTATGTGACCAATTCGCTTTCGGCCTTTAGCCTGCTCGAGGCGCGCGAGGATTGCGAGCTGTGCCCGGTGGGCGGCATGTACCGTCGCCGCACCGACGCCATTGTGGGCCCCATGGCCGAGGATACCCTGCGCGCACTAGGGATTGACACGGCGTTTATCGGTGCCAACGGCATTCTGGACGGCGACGTGTCCACGTCCAACATGGACGAGGGCCGTATCCAGCAGCTCGCTTTTAGCAAAGCGGACTCGCGCTATCTGATCGCCGACTCCAGCAAGATCGGCAAGCGCGACTTCTACACCTTCTGCCGCTTGGACAATTTGGACGCCGTGGTGTGCGAGCCGGGTATTACCGCCGAGGATCGCGCCGCCATCGAGGAGCACACGCAGGTCATTTGCTAGCTAGCGCAGCAGGAGGACTTTTGCCCTTGCCAGCGCGGGGTTACCGCTTCACAATGACGTGCAAATAGCTTTGGGCAACAAGGATGAGGCTATTCTGAGATATGACTAGACTCCGTATCTCGTCTTTATGTCCCTTGAGAATGAATCGTAGTCTTCATAGAGCCCTTCTCTGCTTTCATCCTCGGCGTGGTTTACACGTTCAAGGAGCTTATCCTTTGAAGCCTCTTTTGTTATTGCGGCCTCGCCATCGGGTATTGTGGCTTGCAAGAATAGTTCTAGAGCATGGACGTCTTTGGGTATGTAGCCCGTCGAACGACCCGCTCCTGTTTTTTCGATTGCGCTGCAACTAACAAGCTGGCCGAGGGTTCGTTTAACGGTTACCTCGCTGATATCGGGGCAGCTGGACCGGATGTCGGATTTCTTAATGACGCCGGGTCTCTGTTGAAATAGAACAGCGATGCGCGCTTGCTTCGACATGGGACGAGTGCTTGATTCAATTAAGGTACGCTGCTCGAGCTGTCGGTAGGCGGCCAGGGTTGTTCCGAGCATGAAACGGATAAAGGGTACTTCGGTGTTTTGATTTTCATTCCATCCAGTGGAGCTTGCAGCGAGGGCGTTGTAGTAAAGCGCTTTGTTGTCTTCAATAAGTCGTTCGATGCTGATGTAACGCGTAACATCGTATCCAGTCTTTTCGAGCAGCAGCGTTGTAAGGAGCCGGCTCATCCTGCCATTGCCATCGTTGAAGGGATGAATGCTAACAAAATCGAAGATAAAGCGGAGCGATATAAGGAGGGGATCGCAAACTTGGCGAGATAAAGCATCGTTGAGGGACTGGCAGGCTTCTTTAATAAGTCCCGGGGTTGCTAGAGCCGAAGGGGGCCTAAAGCGCACAAATCGATTACCTTGATCGTCAATGGAGACGATTTCGTTATCGCCATCTTTCCAATGGCCTCCATACGAGATTGCCGTGTGCGCCATGAGGTCACGATGCAACTGCAGAATGACCGATGGCGTTACGGGAATGGAATCGTGTTGCTCGTGAATAAGCGACAGCACATCTCGGTATCCAGCGATTTCTTCCTCTGCGCGGGAGCTTGGCTTGGCGGAATACGCCATGATCGCTTTGAGTCTTTTTTGGGTGGTAACAATTCCTTCAAGTCCGTTGGAGGATCGGGTGCTTTGGATCTTAGCCTCCTCCATTAGGGACGATAGAAGCTCGGGTTTGACTTGACTCAGAGCAAGCTGACGGCCTTTATGCTCGCGTATCGAGAGGAGGAGGTTGGTGATTGGAGTTGCTTCGAGTTCCGCTGGGACTGTGGTGTAATCGAACTGGCGCATGCGGCTCCTTTCGGTATCACGAACATACTTTCGATATCATAATACCATTAAATGATACCGAAAGTATGTTCGTGATACCGAAAACTGGAAACCATGGTTCATAACTGCTTGGAAAGTTCGGATTTGACTATCTTATTGTCTTGATCTGTAACAGTTAGACGGTTAAAAGTGGGCTACGTGTTACAGATTGAGATCTTTCAGCCCTGGTCGCCCGTTCGTCTAAATCTATAACAGTTAGGATTGAAAATCCCTGCTAGATGTTACAGATCGAGATAAACGGTCCGCACGGGCTCACCAAAAACAAAAAGACCGCATGCGAACCCGTGGAGGGATTCGCATGCGGCCGACAGGGGGTATGCGGCAAAAGTTAGGCCATAAGCAGGCCGGTCTCCGCGACGTTCTTGTACCAGTACGCGCTCGCCTTGGGATAGCGCTTCTGGGTCTCAAAGTCGATGTAGAACAGGCCATAACGCTTGTTGTAGCCGTTGGTCCAGGAGAACTGGTCCTGCAGCGACCACACAAAGTAACCGTCGACGTTTACGCCGCCGTCGATTGCCTTGAGGATCCACGCGAGATGCTGACGCATGTAGTCGATACGAGGGGCGTCATCGATAAAGCCATCCTCGAAGTCGTCCTTATAGCCCATGCCGTTCTCGGTGATGTAGATCTTCTTGTAGTTGGGGTAATCGTTCTTAATGCGGAGCAGCAGGTCGTACAGGCCCTCGGGATAGATGATCCAGTCCCAATCGGTGGTGGGTATGCCTTCGCGCACGCATGACTCGCCCACGCCCTTGAGGAACCAGCGCGAGGAGCCCTTGTCGCCGGTGCCATTGTGGTTGATGTCGTTTTCGCCCTCGGCGGCACGCAGGAACTGGCACTTGTAGGTGTTGACGCCCAGGCAATCGTTGTAGGGGAGCGCGGCGGTCAGCGCGGCGATGTCCTCGTCGCGGACGTCGAGCTCGCCGCCGGCGATATGAGCCAGCTTGGTCGCAGCCTCCATGGTATCGGCTGCATAGTGGCCGCGGAAGGTGGCGTCGAGTACCCAGCGGTTGTTGATGACGTCGGCCATGCGAGCCGCCTCGCAGTCGGCGGCGTTGTTGGGGTCGAGGGGATACTTGGGCTCCAGGTTCTGGACAATGCCGATCTCGCCCTCAAAGCCGCCCTCATGGAAGGCGACGACGGCCTTGGCGTGGGCCACCATCATGTTGTGCATGAGCTGGAAGGCCTTGTCCAAGCGATACTTCTCGCCGTGCGGCCAGTTGCCGACGATAAAGCTGCCCTCGGCGGTCGCGGGAATCTCGTTAAAGGTAAACCAGTGCTTGACCTCGGGGAACTCGGCAAAGCAGAACTTGGCGTACTCGACAAAGGCGTCGATCGTCGTGCGCGTCAGGAATCCCTCGCCGTCGTTCTGGTAAAAGGCCTCGGGCGTATCAAAGTGATCGAGCGTGACATAGGGGATAACGCCGGCTTTGTTGCAGGTGGCAAAGAGCTCATGATAGAAGGCAACACCCTCGGGGTTGATCTCGCCGGTGCCACTGGGGAAGATGCGGCTCCAAGCGATGGAGACACGGATGCCGTTGATGCCGAAACGCTGGCACAGGTCGATATCGACCGGGTACTTGTTGTAGAAATCGCTTGCGGGATCGGGGGAGAAGCGACCCTGAGCAGCCAGGAAATCGTCCCAGGGCACTTTGCCCTTGCCGTGCGTACGGGTCTCGCCCTCAACCTGGTAAGCAGCGGTGGCGCCGCCAAACACAAAGCCGTCGGGGAACTGCATGGGGTTGGTCATGAGTCATCCTTTCTGTGGGATACGAATAGGGAGAGGTGCCCGAACCGGGAATCCGGGCACCAACAGAGGGAGGAACTAGTCGAGGTTCTCGCGGAGCCACTTGATGGCGCCAGCGGGGTCGCGAGTAAGGTCGATATATTCCTTACCGCGGGGAGCGAGCAGCTTAATGCCAAGGCGATCGGTGTCGGCCTTCATGTCGTTGTAGTAGCTACGAACCTGCGGGGCGAGCACGATGACGTCGTACTGATCCATGATGGCAGTGTGCTGACCATAAGCGCCTGCGGAGGAAGCGATGTTCTCTCCGGTCTGCGCAGCACCTTCCTTGATGGCGTTGGCAAGCATGGCAGAGGTGCCGGCGCCGGCGCACAGGACGAGGACCTTCAGACCGTCGACATCCTTCTTAGCGGATGCGTCGGCTGCGGGCTCGGGCTGATCGGCGACAGGTTCGCTGTCGGCGGCAGCGGCGGTCGGCTCGACGGAAGCGGCGGTCTGCTCGACAGCGGGCGCAGAGGTGCTGGCGGTGATGGTGGCAGCACCATCGGACTCGAGACCCAGCTCGGCGGCGCGCTCGGCCTCCTGGTCGCAGAGCAGCTTATCGTATGCCTTCAAGAACGGCAGGTAGATGATGGCGTCCAGCAAGATGATGATCGCGACAAATACCAGGGCGATAAGCTGGAAGTTCGTGGTGATGAAGATGCCGATGGGGGCAGGGGTAGCCCAAGGCACCACGAAGGAGAAGCCGTTCATGCCCACGTTGTCGATAAAGAACTTGGCAACACTTACGTTGACGCAGCCGGCGGCAACAAAGGGGATGAGCATGTAGGGGTTAAGGATCATCGGCGCGCCAAAGAGCAGCGGTTCGTTGACGGCGAAGGCAACAGGAACGATCGAGGCCTTACCGACGGCTTTGAGCTGCTTGGACTTCATAAAGAGAATCAGCAGAAGCGGCACGATGAACGTGGCGCCGGTGCCGCCGAACTCACCCACGAGCGACATGTTAAAGGTGAGGGAGTGGGCGGGGTGGCCGCCGGCCAGCAGAACCTGCAGGTTCTCAGCCTGGTTGGCAAGACGGATGGGGTCGATGCCCGGCTGGACAATCGAAGGACCATGGACACCGATGAACCAGAAGAACGCGGTGGCTGCCTGGATAAGGATAAGGCCAGGATAGGTTTCTGCCGCAGTGAAGAGCGGGGAGAGCAGCTTGATGAGCAGCTCGGAGAACGGAACGCCCATGAGGTTGCGCACGACAACATCGATGATGCCGCAGATGATGACAGCGCCGCCAAAGGGGATGATGTCGCGGAAGTTCTGAGCGATGGCGCCCGGAACCTCCTTGGGCAGCTTAATGGTCAGATCGCGCGAGACGCAGAATTTGTAGACCCACACGGTAATGAACGCGGCGATATAGGCCGAGAACAGACCGCGCGTGCCCATGCTGGTGCAATCGAAGACCGAAAGCTCGGAACCGTCGAACTTGGTGGTGAACTGCGTAACAGCGAGCAGCAGCATGCTGCACTGGGCAGCAACCATGGTGGAGCCGTCGTTGAGCACTTTGCCGGCGGGCATGCGACGGTTCATGGAAGCCGTGAAGTTCTTGGCGGTGGTGCCGGCAACCATGATGCCCATGACGCCCATGGTGAAGTTGTACAGCTTGTTGCACCAGTCGATGAGCGGCTGGTGCAACGTGATGCCAACTACGCCGGGAAGGGTGGCGATCAGCAGAAAGATCGAAGAGGTAAGGACGATGGGCATGCACCCAAGGAATCCGTCTTTGATGGCCTGGAGGTAGATGTTTCTCGAGATTTTCTCGAAGAACGGTTGATGCTTTTCGAGCATCTTTACGATGGCGTCCATAGAGCTCCTTTGCTACTTGATGCGCGATGCATGTGGATGGAACTGGTCGTCGATGGATGGTCAGGACTGCCCGGAAACCTTCCTGCTTAAGGAAGGCATTGCGAAATGACAACGTTGTCATTTCGTTAATGACAACGTAAGACATATTTGGAAGAGCAACAAGGATTTACAGGTGAACGGTCGATATCGTCCGATAAACGGCTGATTTATCAGTCAGGCAGGTAGTGTATGCTAGAACGCAAAAAACGAGCGATAGAGAACCGAGTGGAGAAGCAGTGGCAACGATGGACAAGAAAAACGTCTCGATGAACGATGTAGCGATTGCCGCGGGTGTTTCTCTTAAGACGGTGTCGCGCGTGATCAACGAGCCCGATAGCGTGCGCGAGTCGACACGCGATAAGGTCCATTCCGCAATGGAGGCGCTCGGGTTTCGAACCAACTTTGCCGCGCGTTCGCTCAAGTTGGGTCGTTACGGGTGCATCGGCGTGGTGCTGTTCCACTTGTCGGGCGGTGCCGTGGACATGATTGACGGTATCGCCGATGCCGCCGAAGAACGCGGCTTTGCGCTCACGATGATTAAGAAGTGCGGAGGTGAGAAGATGACTCTTGCCGATGCGGCGCGCAGAATGTCGCAGTTGCCTGTTGATGGCATGATCTTCAACCTGCGTCAGATGGTCGATGACTTTGATACCTTTGAGGCGCCGAAAGACCTCAAGACGGTGATTATTACGCCGATGGAGCATCCTACCTGCTCCACCGTCAGTGACGACCAAGAGGGCGGCGCGCGCATGGCGTGCGAGTACTTCTTGAATCACGGGCACAAGAACGTGTACTTCGTCTCTGGTAAGAAAGAGTCGCTGTCGAGCCAGTGCCGTATGAGAGGTTGGCGTGCGGCACTCGAGGCGCGTGGCATTGAGCCGCCCGAGCCTCTGCAAGGCGATTGGAATGCGGATAGTGGCTATGCCGCGGGCCTTGTGCTTGCCGATAAGCCCGATTGCACGGCGGTCCTCGCTGCTAACGATTGCATGGCAAACGGCGTGATGATGGCTCTACGTGACAAGGGTCTGAGTGTGCCCGACGACGTGTCCGTGATCGGCTTCGACGATGAGCTCTACAAGACGATTCCCAACTCGATTCTGACGTCGGTGAAGTTCCGTCACCGCGAGCTGGGCATCCGTGCGCTTAACGAGGTCGTCGCAGGTCTGGAAGCCCCGAGCTCCAGAAGCCGTACGCTCGTCTCGGGCGTGTTGGTCGAGCGTTCCAGCGTAAAGGACCTGCGGGCGTAGACGTGCTCGGCTCGTTCATCTTAATCTGTAACAGTTAGGACCGAAAATCCCTGCTAGATGTTACAGATTGAGATCTTTCGACTCGGCTTATTCCGTTTGTCTCGATCTGTAACAGTTAGGGGTGAAATGACCAGCCAGATGTTACAGATCTAGATTGATTGGATTGACCCATCTGTTTGTCTCGATCTGTAACATCTAAGCGGTCAAAAGCGGTCTACATGTTACAGATTGAGATTTTCGGCTTGGCCTGTGCGTTCACCTCGATCTGTAACAGCTAGGACCGAAAAACTCGGCTAGATGTTACGGATCGAGATGAACAGGAGGACGGGTGCGGTCTAAACAAAATGGCCCGCGCATCACGCATCGATGCACGGGCCATTTTTTGTCTGCGAGCGGCAGGTGGCGTCAGCGTCTTATGCCTTGAGGTTTTCCTCGATCCAGGCGACGGCACCCTTGGGATCCTTAGTGAGGTCGATGTACTGTTTGCCCTTGGGCGACAGCAGCGTGATGCCCAGGCGGTCGGTGTCGGCCTTCATCTCGTTGTAATAGGTGCGAACCTGCGGAGCCAGGACGATGACGTTGTACTGGTCCATGATGGCGTAATGGCTGCCGTAGGCACCGGCGTTGGCGGTAATGTCGATGCCCAGCTCGTCGGCGCCTTCCTTAAGCGCGTTGGCGAGCAGTGCAGAGGTGCCGGCGCCAGCGCACAGAACCAGAACCCTCAGATCCTTGCCCTTAAGGGCGGACGGAGCTGCGGAGGCCTCGGTGGCAGAAGCGGTCTCGACAACAGGAGCCTCAACGGCGGGGGCGGCAGCGGTCTTGACGGCCTTGGTCTCCTCGGCCTCTTCTTCGGCCAGGGTCTCGGCCTCCTGCTTGCACAGGACGTTGTCGTAGGCCTTGCAGAACGGGTAGTAGATCAAGAAGTCAACGACCAGCAGGACGACAACCAGGACCAGAGAGATCGGCTGGAAGTTGGTGTCGATGAAGGTGCCGATCGGTCCGGGGAGTGCCCACGGCATGGCATAGATAAAGCCGTTCATACCCAAAAAGTCGATGAAGAACTTACCAATGAGGACGTTGGCCACGGGGGCAAACAGGAACGGGATCAGGAAGTACGGGTTGAGGATGATGGGCGCGGCGAACAGCAGCGGCTCGTTGACGGCGAACATCACGGGTACGACAGAGGCTTTGCCGACGGCCTTGAGCTGCTTGGAGCGCATAAAGAGCAGGAAGATGATCGGGACAATGAACGTGGCGCCGGTGCCGCCGAGTTCGCCGATGTAGTTACCGAAGTTCTCGGTCAGGGCGAGGGCGGGGTGACCGCCGGCCTGCAGCGTGGCGAGGTTGGTGGTGATGTTGCCAAACAGCGCGGCGTTGAGGGCAGGCTTAACGACCGAGGGGCCGTGGATGCCCATGAACCAGAACAGCGGGATCATGAACCAGATGAGGGCGAGGCCGGCGTAGGAATCGGCAGCGGCGAACAGCGGGCTCACCAGCGTGGAGATGACGTTGGCAAACGGGACGGCCAAGCAGGTGCGGCAGATAACGTCGATGACGGCGACAAACAGGATGGAGAAGCTGAAGGCGAAGATGTCGCGGAAGTTCTGGGCGATGGCGCCGGGGACTTCTTTGGGCAGCTTGATGGTGATGTCTCGCTTAATGCAGAAGGCATAGATGTTGACCGTGGCAAATGCGGCGACAAAGGAGCTCAGCAGGCCCTTGGTGCCCATGTTGTCGGTAAAGAACACCGAGACATCGGCGCCGTCGATCTTGGCACTCGTCTGGGTAACGGCCAAGATGAGCATAGCGCACATGGCGGCGACCATGGTGCTCGTGGCGTTGATGGCCTTGCCGGCAGGCATGCGGCGGTTCTTGGAGCCGGTCAGCGCGCTTGCGGTGGTGCCGGCGACCATGATGCCCACGACGCCCATCGTGAAGTTGTAAACCTTGTTGCAGAAGTTCACGACGTCGACGTTCCACCAGTCGGGCAGCGTAAAGCCGCCGACCGTGGCGACAACGCCCGGCAGGGTCGAAATAAGCAGGAAGACAGAAGAAGACAGGATGATGGGCATTGCTGCCAAAAAGCCGTCTTTAATGGCCTGAAGGTAGATGTTCTTAGAGACCTTGTCGAAGTACGGCTGACCTTTCTCCAAGAACTTAACGATCGATTCCATAGTTCACGCTCCTCTTTGCATGAAATCTTAATGGCATGGACGTTGAAAACCTATATGGTCTCCCGCTTGCTAAAAGCCCGGGTGCAGGCGGGGCCGGTCCCAGGGGGAGAGAGGGGGGGCGGCTGGGTTTGTATCGCATAGGGCCGCTCCCTTCTCGGGGGAAAGCGAGGCGATGCGCTACTGCGCGTCCGCCATAGTGTCGGCGAGCTCCTTGTACCAGAGTGCCGACTGCTTGATGTAGCGTTTTTGCGTGTCGAAGTCGATGTAGAACAGGCCGTAGCGCTTGTTATAGCCATTGGCCCACGAGAACTGGTCCTGCAGGCTCCAGATAAAGTAGCCCTGGACGTCGACGCCCTCGGCGCGCGCCTGGAGCACCTTCTCCATGTGCTGGTCGACAAAGTCGATGCGCTCGGGATCGGCGACGATGCCGTTTGCGTCGGGCTCGGGGTCCTTGTGGCCCAGGCCGTTTTCGGTGATATAGATGACGGGGAGGTTGGGATAGGTGGCGCTGATGTGCTTGAGCGTGTCGTAGAGGCCTTGCGGGTAGATGAGCCAATCCCAGTCGGTGGTGGGGATACCCGGCATATCGACCTGCTGCCCGACGCCCTTAAACTTAAAGCACGAGGTGCCCTTGTCTCCGGTGCCGTTAAAGCTGTTGGTGGACTCGCCATCGTAGGCGGCGATAAACGCCGACTGATAGTAGTTGAGGCCGAACATATCGTTGCGGGGCGCCGCCTTGGCGAGCTCCTCCATGTCGCTGTCCTCAACCGTAAGTGTGGCGTTGTTGGCACGCAGAATCTCGTTGATGAGTGAGAGGGTGCGCGCGGAGTAGTGACCCAGGAAGGCGCCGTCCATGATGAAGTCGGTGTAGAAGGCGTTGTACAGGTCGGCGGCGTGCTGGTCGGCGGGCGAGTCGGTGGCAGGATATGCCGGCGTCAGGACGTTGACCATGCCAATGCGTCCGCCCAGGTGCTCGGTCTCGTCAAGATCCTTATACAGGTTGACGGCGCGGGCGTGGGCAACGAGCTCGTTGTGCTGGCTCTGGATGCCGCTCGTCACATCAAAGTGATGGTTGGGCGGGAAGTTGCCTTGGATGTATTGGGAGTGCGAGAGGCTGATGAGCTCGTTGATGGTGAACCAATTCTTGACCTCGCGGAACTCGCGGAAGCAGAACTCGGCATAGCGCACATAGGCGTCGACGGTCTTGCGGTTGAGCCAGTCGCCCTGGTTGAACAGGGCGGCGGGGGAGTCAAAGTGATGCAGGGACACATAGGGCTCGACGCCATACTTTTTGCAGCAGGCGAACAGCTCGTGGTAGTGCTTAACGCCCTCGGCGAGGGGTTCGGCATCGTCGCCGTTGGGGAAGATGCGGGTCCAGGCGATGGACACACGAATGGCGTTGAGTCCATGCTCGGCAGAAAGGCGGATATCCTCCTCGTAGCGGTTGTAGAAATCACTGGCCGGGTCGGGCAAAAAGCGACCCTGGGCGACAAGGTAATCGTCCCACATGGTCTTACCCTTGCCTGCCACCTTCGTGGAACCTTCCGTTTGGTACGCGGCGGTTGCGGCGCCCCAAACAAAGCCCTTCGGCAGCTGCTGTACGCGGTTTAGCAAAGACATATGCATACACCCTCTCGTCTCGCTGTTCGATATTGTGCGTTTGCGCTCAGGAGGCTCCCTGGTTAGCGTTCAGCGGTGAAAAAGCCCGATAAACACTATCTTAAAATGATTAGAACCAAAATGAGCACGTGAACATTTGACAATAAGCACGTTAATATCCGGCTGGGATGTATAGAAACAAAACAACTTCAAACAGCCGCGAACGGTTGTATTTGTTCGGTAAGCGGTTTTGATTGACAGAAGTTTTCATGTTGTGGTATATGGCTCGGGTATCATGAGCACGTTATCAATGTATGTACGATGCGCCATGGGCGCGGGGAATAGTTGGGAAGCAGGTTAGCGTGGAAGGCATGGATCAGCAGACAAGGAATGGTCGTTCGGCGAGCGCGGCAGAGGTTGCGGCGCTCGCTGGCGTGAGCCGCCAGACTGTGTCTCGCGTGGTCAACGGTATGCCCAACGTGACGGAAAAGACGCGCAAGCGTGTGCTGGCCGCCATGGAAGAGCTGGGCTTTCGTCCCAATTTTGCTGGAGCGGCGTTGCGCGGCGGGTCGTATCGTTCTATTGGCCTGTGCATGTACAACATCACACGTGTCGGTAACCTGGCGACGCTCGAGGGTATCATGCAAGCGGCGCGCGAGCACGATTTTGCCGTCACTATGATCGAGATGGGCGGCGACAAGCCCTATGCACTTGCCGATGCCTCGCGCCGCATGGTCGAGCGACCCGTCGACGGCATGATTCTCAACATGAACCGCATGGCTCCCGATTTTGAGGAGTTTGTTCCCCAGCCGGGAGTGCGAACGGTCATCCTGTCCATGTATGCGCATCCGCGCTGCACGACGATCGACTCCGACCAGTATGGTTCGTGCGAGCTGTTGACCAATTATCTGCTGGAACATGGTCACTCGAATATGCGGTTTGTGGCGGGTCCGGAAAACTCGATTTCCTCGCGTTTTCGTGAGGCCGGTTGGCGCGATACGCTGGGTCGTGCTCATGTCGATGCCGCTCCGATGCTGCGCGGCGATTGGAGTGCGGACAGTGGGTACGCCATGGGCGAGCGGATTGCGGCCGAGGTGCTTGCCGGCGGGTCGCAGGCGCCGACTGCCGTGCTTGCGGCAAATGACCAGATGGCGCTGGGCGTTATCGCCGCGCTCGAGAACGCGGGCCTGTCCGTGCCCGACGACGTGAGCGTGGTTGGTATCGACGACGCACTCGAGGGACTTGTTCCTCACAATCGGCTGACGACGCTGCGATTTGATTTGCGCGGTGTCGGTAAGCTTGCGTTTGAGGCGGCGATTGGAGAGAGCTCGTCTATCGAGGCGATTCATGTGCCGAGCACGCTGGTCGAACGCTCGACTGTTAGGGACATACGGGGTTAGGTCCTACTCCGTTTGTCTCGATTTGTAACAGGTAGACGGTCAAAAGCGGGCTACGTGTTACAGATTTAGATTCTTCGGAAAGAGCAATCCTGTTCGTCTCAATCTGCAACAGCTAGGACCCAAAAACTCGGCTAGATGTTACAGATTGAGACAAACGGACCCCGAACCGCCCAAAAAGGCCGGGGGCGGCGCGCCGTGTGACGTGCCGCCCCCGGCTGAGAAATGGGGACAGGTTATGTGGGCGGTGCAATTCCGCCAACCGCTCGTCGCAAGCCGCTAGTCCAGACGACGGGTCTGCGCTACGTGCTTGTACCAGTATGCGCTTGCCTTGGGCGTTCGCTTCTGGGTTTCAAAGTCAACGTAGAAGAAGCCGTAACGCTTGTTGTAGCCATTGGTCCAGGAGAACTGATCCTGCAGGCTCCACAGGAAGTAACCGCCCACGTTGACACCCACCTCCATGGCCTTGAGCAGCCAGCGCAGGTGCTGCTCGATGTAGTCGATGCGCGGCTGGTCGTCCACAAAACCGTCCTTGTAGGGGTCCTTGTAGCCCATGCCGTTTTCGGTGATGAAGATCTGCTTGTAGTTGGGGTAGCGCTGCTTAATGTAGACGAGCAGATCGAACAGGCCCTCGGGATAGATGATCCAGTCCCAGTCGGTGGTAGGGATGCCGGGTTTGTTCACATGCTCGCCAATGCCCTTAACGCGCCAGCGGCCAGTGCCCTTCTCGCCCGTACCGTTGTGGTGCAGGTCGTTCTCGCCATCGTAGGCCTTCAAGAAGCGGCACTGGTAGTTGTTAACGCCCAGGTAGTCGTTGTAGAGCGCGGCCTCGCGCATGATTTCCAGATCCTCGTCTAGGATCTCGATGGTGCCGCCCGAGACGGCAGCCAGGCGGTTAGCGCACTCGAGCGTATCGGGCGCATAGTCGCCGCGGAAGGTGGCGTCGAGCAAAAACTGGTTCTGCAGCACGTGCTCGTTGTTGGCGGCTTTGATGTCGGCGGGGTCGTTCTCGTTGAGCGGATACTTAAATTCCAGCGACTGAATGACGCCGATCTTGCCCTTAAAACCGCCGTTGTGGAAGGCCAGTACTGCCTTGGCGTGGGCGAGCATCATGTTGTGCTCGCACTGGAAGGCCTCGGCCAGATGTGCCTTAACGCCACCGGGGAAGGTGCCCTCGATGTAGGTGTTGGAGGCGTCGGCCCAGATCTCGTTAAAGGTGAACCAGTAGGTCACCTGGTCGGCGTACTCCTTAAAGCAGAAGGTGGCAAAGTCCACAAAGGCGTCGATGGTCTCGCGGTTGAGGAAGTCGCCCTTCTCAAAGAGGGGCAGCGGCGTATCGAAGTGATGCAGCGTGACAAACGGCTCAACGTGGTGCTTGTGGCACTCGGCGAAGAGGTCGTGGTAGAACTGGACACCCTCGGGGTTGATTTCGCCGGTGCCGTTGGGGAAGATGCGGCTCCAGGCGATGGAGAGGCGGATGCCGTTGATACCGAACTCCTCGCACAGCTCCAAGTCGACGGGGTACTGGTTGTAGAAGTCCGAAGCGGGATCGGGGGAGAAGCGCCCCTGGGCCTCCAGGAAGTCGTCCCAGGCAACCTTGCCCTTACCGTGGGTGCGGGTCTCGCCCTCTACCTGGTAGGCAGCGGTGGCGCCGCCAAAGACAAAGTCCTCGGGAAACTGCGCAGGCGGGTTGGTGACGCTAGCGGGGTTAACGGACATGATGATCCAATCGTCTAAATCGAAGGGCCAGCCGGTCTTGGATGGTCGGCTGGCCCTGAGCGTTACTTACTTCGAGAGTTGCTCGCTTACGAAGGCGAGAGACTTGTCGCCGTTCTGGGAGAGCTCGATGTACTGCTTACCGCGGCAGGCGACGCATTTGTTGCCCACGCGCTCGCAGTCCTTCTGCAGGTCGGCCAGGTAGCTTGCGGCCTGCGGGGCCAGGACGACCAGGTCAAAGTCGGGGAGCATGTCAACGTGGTTGCCATAGGCCTCGGCAGCGGTCTCAAGATTGATGCCGCGCTCTTTGGCAGCCTTGGCCAGCGCGTTGGCGAGAAGGCCCGAGGTACCGCCGCCCTGGCAGAGCACGAGCACGCGCTTGCCGTTGAGGTCGCTGGCGGTCGTTGCCTCGGTGGCGACAGCGGCGGGGGCGTCGGCCTTCACGGCCTCGGCAGCAGCGCCGGCGGCAACGCTCTTGGCGTCAGCCTTGCCCTGGAAGGCATCGTTGAGCTTGGCGGCCTTCTCGGCGTTCTTGGCGGCGAGCTCCTCCTCGGAAATCTCGGCCTCCTCGGCGCACTTCTGGGCGTCGTAGGCACGGAAGAACGGGTAGTACAGAACGAAGTCGACGACCAGGATAAGGGCGAGCATCACAAAGGCGAGCGGCTGGAAGCCCAGGCCCATGATGGTGCCGATGGGGCCGGGGACGGTCCAAGGCAGAGTGTACATAAAGCCGTTCATGCCCAAGAAGTCGATAAAGATCTTGAGGATCCAGATGTTGGCGATCGGTGCAAAGACAAACGGGACAAAGAAGACGGGGTTGAGCACGATGGGCGCGGCGAACAGCAGCGGCTCGTTGACGGCAAAGCAGACAGGGACGATGGCGGCCTTACCGACGGCGCGCATCTCCTGGGACTTAGCCAGGAAGCAGAACATAAAGACCAGGACGAGTGTGGCGCCGGTGCCGCCCATGCAGACGACGAAGTACTGGGCACCCTGGGTCAGGACAGCGGAAGCGTGCTGGCCAGCCTGGAACGCAGCTAGGTTGTCGGTCATGTTGGCAACGAGAGCGGCGGCGATGGCGGGCTCGACGATCGAGGGGCCGTGGACGCCGACGAACCAGAAGAGGCTCATGGCGCCGTAAATCACAGCGAGGCCGATATAGCCGTCGGCAGCGGTGAACAGGGGCTGGAACACCTGGATGACGCCCTGGGCAAAGCAGAAGCCAAAAGCAGCGCGGAAGACGATGTCAAAGACCCAAAAGACGGTAATGCAGACGGAGAAGGGGATGATGTCCTTAAAGGTCTGCGAGATGTTGGGCGGAACCTGCTCGGGCATCTTGACGGTGATGTTGCGCTTAATGAAGAACTTGTAGATGATGCCGGTCACAAACGCAGCGATAAAGGCGGTCAGCAGGCCCTTGGAACCAAGGTAGGTGGTGTTGAAGCCGCTGGCGGCGTCCGTGGCGATGGCGTCGCTCGAAAGGAGCAAGAAGCCGATGATGGCCGCGCACATGCATGAGATAAAGTTAATCTGGTTATTCTTGGGCAGGTCGCGGTTCTGAGCGTCGGCGAAGTGCTTGGCCGTGGTGGCGGCGCAGGCGATGGCCAGGATGCCCATGGAGTAGTTGTAGCACTTCCACAGAGCGTTGTTGATGTCATCGGGCCAGTAGAAACCCCAGATGTTGGGGACCGAGGCTACCAGGCAGAAGATGGACGAGAAGATGATGATGGGGATGACGGAGATAAAGCCGTCGCGGATCGCCTTGAGGTACTTGTTGCGGGCGATCGCGTTGAAAAAGGGCTGGCCCTTTTCGATGATGGCGATGAGTTGCTCCATGCAATGCTCCTAAGAGTCGGTGGGTTAGCAACGATGGTAGCTTTTGACGTTCGGTTGCCAAAATGTTGACGTTGCCATTTTGTGACACAAAAAAAGACGCGAACCGGTGGTTCCTGTGCCTGCGAACCGTCGATTCCTTACGCGTAAACGTTTGAGCCGCCCGGTGGCTCTGTGTTTGCATAATGGCAACGTTAACATTTGGGCGACAAAAGCCGTTCGGGGAAGCAAAAATGTCGGTGAACGGTAGGTTTTGGGTGGTGAGCGTATGGTGGGGGAGGCGTTGGATATACTTGAAGACGTTTCATTTGACTGCGTAGGGTGCCACCAATGGCATCGTTGACATAGAAAGATCGACCTATGGCCGCTGTTAAAAAATCGGTATCCGTCAAAGACGTGGCGCGCCTCGCGGGCGTCTCGGAGCAGACGGTCTCGCGCACCGTGCACGATTCGCCCAGTGTGCGCCCCGAGACCAAGGAACGCGTGCGTGCCGCCATGCGCGAGCTGGGGTATCGCCCCAATTTTGCCGGTCGATCGCTGCGCCGTGGCAAGTTTAAGACCGTCGGCGTCGCCATGTTCAACATTACCGGTACCGGCAACCTCGACCGTATGGAGGGCTTTGCCGCCGCGGCCGACAAACATGGCTATGCCATCACCCTCACTAAAGTAGATGGGCATCCGTATACCCTCGAGAGCGCATCGTCGCGCATGAGCGCGCTGCCGGTAGACGGCATGGTCGTGATCATGAATCGCATGCCGGCGGACTTTGGCACCTTCGAGCCGCTGCCCGGCATGCAGACGGTGCTCGTTACGATGCTGGAGCACCCGCTCTGTTCAACGGTCGATAACGACCAGTTCGATTGCTCGCGCCAGGTGGTCGAGTACTTGCTGGGGCGGGGGCACAAAACCGTGCACTTTATCTCGTGTCCCGAGCGCTCGCTTTCGGGCATGCGGCGCGAGGAAGGCTGGCGCGAGACATTGCGCGCGCATGGAATTGAGCCGCCGCGACTCGTCCGTGGGGATTGGACGGCACAGAGCGGATATGCTGCCGGTCAGGCTCTGGCGGAAGATCCGACCTGTACGGCCATTTATGCTTCCAACGATGCCATGGCATACGGCTGCATTCGCGGGCTCGAGTCGTGCGGAAAGCGTGTGCCCGAGGACGTGAGCGTGGTGGGTGTTGATGACAGCCTGGGCGATATCGTGCCCGACCGTCGCCTGACCACGGTGCGCTTTGACAACAAGCGCGTCGGCATGTGGGCGGTCGACAAGATTGCCGGCGCCGATGGGGGTGCGTCTGGCGTGGAGCACATGCTGATCCCCGGTGTGCTTGTAGAGGGCGATACGGTGCGCGATTTGTGTTAGGGTGCGGTCCTGTTTGGGTTGCCGATAATTGTGTTTGATATTGTTCAGATTGGTTTAAAAACCGTTCACGGGCGAAAAGTGACCGTTCATAGCTCGAAATTACGTTTTGAGCTGTTCTTTTTTGTTTGAATGTTATTGTTTCTGTCATACACAACGCAGCGCGTATGCCCGGACGCGATGCTCTCCATTGGTTCATATGTGAAAGGAACGCAATATGGCAACCAAAGAAGAAATCTCGATGGTTGGATTCGAGATCGTCGCATACGCAGGTGACGCCCAGACCGATCTGCTTGCAGCGCTCGATGCTGCTCGCGAGGGTGACTTTGAGAAGGCCGAACAGCTGCACAAGGATGCCAGCGATGCGCTCATCGGTGCCCACGACACGCAGACCAAACTGCTTTCGCAGGAGGCCGGCGGTGGCGAGATGGAGATGACCTTCATCATGGCTCACGCTCAGGACACTCTCATGACCACTATGATCCTGGAGAAGCAGACCCGCTTTACCATCGATGCCTACAAGCGCATCGCCGAGCTCGAGGCCAAGCTCGCCTAACGAGCCTCACAACCAAGTCCCCTTCCAAAAGCCCTGCCGCTACCCGCGGCAGGGCTTTTTCTGTCCTCCTCCAAGTTGCGGTGAAATGGGGACTGAATAGGGGCCGGCGGGCGCAAAACAATCCCTATTCCACCGCAACTCATCCCGAGATAGTCATTGAGGACGTTCTTAAATGACTAGTCGTTGGGGGCAGTCTTGGAGCTTCTGCACGCCCTCCCGTTCGGTTTTTCGATGGGTGGGTATACTTCCATCCGCAATGCAGGCCGGAATGAGGAGGTGTCCAAATGCCGGACAACGGATTGATTCAAAAGACAGATGCGCACGAGATGGCTTATGGGCGTCCTGTCCAGATAACCGAGCGCACGACGGTAACAGAGTTGCAGCCCAGCCTGTCCGATGTCGTGTGCGCAAACAAAAAGCTGCAGATTGGCTTTATCGTTGCGCTCGTGGTACTGGCGCTGCTGTCGGGCTTTGTAGCTCGTCCGCATTTTGCCGATACCAAAACTTGGGACTCCACCATCGAGGTCATCGATCAAAAGAAAGGTAACGTACTGGCGCTCACGACCTCGTGCGTGGCGCTGTCTGCGGGCATTACCGCGCTGCCGGGTGATACGGGAACGCCGGTTGCCGAGCAGCTCGCACAGCTTTCAGGCAACCTTGGTATCGTGCTTGCCGTGCTATACCTAGAGAAATATTTGCTCACGATTTTGTGGTCGGTTGGCCTGGGCATCTTAATCCCGTTTGCGTTGGTGCTCTTTGCGGCGTCGCTCGGCATTCACGGGCGCTGGAGCACGAGCACTGTCCTGCGCCGTGTGGCGACGCGCGTGCTGGTGGTTGCCGTGATCGGCATGGCGCTCGTGCCCGCGAGCGTATGGGTGTCGCAGAAGGTCGATGAAACGTATCGCGTTAGCATCGAGGCGGCCGAGCAAAAGGCGGCCGACGCTGCGAGTGCGGCAGATAGCGATAGCTCCAAAACAAGCAAGAAAAAGACCGAGTCCGCAGAGTCCAAGAGCGTGCTCGAGCAGCTTGCCGACGGTGCCTCGGGCCTCGTCACGTCGGTGACCAGCGGCGCCAAGCAGATGACCGACGAGATCGTGCAGCAGGTGACCGACCTTATCGAAGGCGTCATCGTGATGATCGTGACCTCGTGCGTGATTCCATTGCTGGTGCTCGCGGCGTTTTTGTGGCTGGGGCACACCCTGCTGGGGATTGATATCTCCGGTCCCGCGAACTATTTGACGGGCCGCTTTCTGAGTGCTCCGTCCAAGCATGCCAAGAAGGGCAGGCAGTCTGAGTAGGCGGCAAAGCGTTCTTTGGAAGATTAACCGTAAGAAGGGCGGCCGAGACACGTTCTCGGCCGCCCTTTTGTTTGTTGAATACGCGGTCGCTACGTCCGCGCCGGGCTCAAACGGTCAGCAATCATCCGTGAACGGTATTTGTTCAAAAAAGAACAAAGATAAACAAATAATTCTTGCAGTTGATGTTCGAATGTGTTCAAATAAACACGAACAGTGAAGAACCGCACATTCAGATGCCCGGACCTGAACGCGATTCAACACTTCCAAACAGAAACTACGCACCTGCGTATCTCTCAAGGAGGATGTCATGAGGGTTGTAATCGCTTCCGATGCCGACGGTATGTCGATGAAGGAGTCCATCAAGGAGATGCTCATCGCCGACGGTCACGAGGTCGTCGACTATTCCGAGACCCCTGCCGCGGACTTTGTCGATTCCGCGACCGCCGTTGCCAAGGACCTGCTGGAGCACAAGGATTCCCAGGGCTTCGCATTCGATAAGTACGGCGTCGGCTCCTATATGGCCGCCGTCAAGATAAAGGGCATGGTCGTCGCCAACATTTCCGACGAGCGTTCCGCCTACATGACCCGCGAGCACAACGGCTCGCGCATGGTCACCATGGGCCCGGGCGTTGTGGGCACCGAGGTCGCCAAGAAGATCGCCCGCGAGTTCCTGCGCGCCCAGTACGCCGGCGGCCGTCACCAGATCCGTGTCGACATGCTCAACAAGATGGCCTAACGAGAGCCACCGAGAACTCGAACTTCTACCTCAACTTGTGAATTCAGACGAAAGGACGTTCTGATGAAGAAGACCATCGCAATCGGTTGCGACCATATCGTTACGGATGAGAAGATCTATCTGGCCGACCGCCTGGAGCAGGCTGGCTACAAGGTGCTCGACTGCGGCACCTACAGCCACACCCGTACGCACTACCCCATCTACGGTAAGGCCGTGGGCGAGGCTGTTGCCAGCGGCAAGGCCGACTTTGGCGTGGCCCTGTGCGGTACCGGCATCGGCATCACCAACGCCGTCAACAAGGTTCCCGGCGCCCGCTGTGCCTTGGTCCGCGACATGACCTCTGCCCTGTATGCCCGTCGCGAGCTCAACGCCAACATCGTGGGCTTTGGCGGCAAGATCACCGGCGAGTTCCTGATGGCCGATATCATGCTTGCCTTCCTGGAGGAGCCCTACGAGAAGACCCCCGAGCACGATGCCCTGATCGCCAAGATCGATGCCTGCAATAAGGCCGACGCCGAGGCTCAGGCCGACCCGCACTTCTTTGACGAGTTCCTCGAGAAGTGGGACCGCGGCGAATACCATGATTAACGGGTATCCGGCGTAATTAACTAGTCCGTTGACGGCTCGCGTTTCTGTGATGGGGCGCGGGCCGGTTTGCTATCAGCCCAATTGGCCCAGCGGGCTGGACGTGCATTGTTCTTTTGTTTGCGGCGCTGCCTCATTACCTTTCTGCTAAAGGCACGACGTTCACAATGGATTGTGCGAGATGATATGTGAAGGAGAAGATTCCCATGGAGTTTGTTCTTGATAACGGCTCTGTCCGCATTGCGTTGAGCACGGCTGGCGGATCGTTCACTTCTATTGCGGCCAACGGCCGTGAGTACCTGTGGCAGGGTGATCCGTCGGTCTGGTCGGGGCAGGCACCTATTTGCTTCCCGATCTGCGGTGGCCTTCGTGACGGTCACGCAATGACCATGGGCGGCCGCGAGGTCAAGCTTGCCCGTCACGGCTTTGCTCGCAAACAGGAGTGGAAACTCGAGGAGCAGGGCGACAACATGGTCGCGCTGAGCCTAAGCTCTGCCGACCATGCCGAGTTACTCGATCAGTACCCGTATCCGTTTAAGATCGTTGCTCGTTACACGATCGATGCGGAGAAGGTGGCCGTGTCATACGAGGTGACCAATGAGGGCACCGAAGACATGCCGTTCTTTGTGGGCGGCCACCCTGGCTTTAAGTGCCCGCTTGACGAGGGCGAGTCCTATGACGACTACGAGCTCCGTTTTGAGCAGCGCGAGGCCGCCGAGCTCTGTGCTGCCGTTCCCTCGACGGGCCTGATTGATGTTGAGCATCGCAGCAAGAACCCGATGGTTGGCCATGACCTGCCGCTGACCCACGAACTCTTTGACTTCGCAGAGACCATCTTTGACGTGCTCGAGAGCCGCGTGGTTACGCTTACCAAGAAAACCGAGGACAAGGGCGTGCGCCTGACGTTCCCCGATATGCCATACCTGATTGTGTGGAGCAAGCCCGAGGGCGACTTTGTGGCCGTGGAACCGTGGGGTGGTCTGTCCACCTGCTCCGACGAGGACGATATTCTGGAGCACAAGCGCGGCTGCCTGGTGGCCAAGCCGGGGGAGACCGTTACCCGCGGCTTTGAGATCGAGATCCTTTAACGAGCTATCGTATGTTTGGGGTCGCGCGTGTCGTGCCCCGGAAACAGGAGTTCAATATGATTCTGACCGTTACCATGAACCCGTCGATTGATACGCGCTATCAGCTCGACAAGTTGATCATCGACGATGTTAACCGTGTGACGCCCGAAAAGACCGCTGGCGGTAAGGGCCTCAACGTGAGCCGCGTGCTGCTGCAGCTGGGCGACGACGTGCTCGCGACCGGTCTGCTCGGCGGCCACATGGGTGCCTATATGGCCGAGCTCATGGATGCCGATGGCGTCAAGAACGACTTTGTGTCCATCGCCGGTGAGACGCGCATTTGCCTGAATATTCTGCACGAGGGTAATCAGACCGAGCTGCTGGAGAGCGGCCCGCAGATCGCCCCGGCCGAGCTCGAGGCCTTTACGGCCAAGTTTGCCGAGCTTGCAGCGAAGGCGGACGTTGTGACGCTTTCGGGCTCGCTGCCGCGCGGTGTCGATGCCGGCTACTATGCCGAGCTCGTCAAGATCGCCGAGGAGGCGGGCGCCAAGGTGCTGCTCGACACCTCGGGCGCATCGCTGGAGGCCGCGCTGGAGTCCGACGCTAAGCCTGAGCTCGTAAAGCCCAACCTGACCGAGATTAACGGCCTGCTGGGTACGTCCTTTACGACTGATGATGTCGATGCCCTGCGCGAGGCGCTTGCCGCCGATGGCCGCTTTGCCGGTATTCCCTGGGTTGTCGTTTCGATGGGCGCTGCCGGTTCGGTGGGCTTCCATGAGGGTCGCGCGTTCCGCGCCAAGACGCCCGCGATTGCGGCTGTGAACGCGACGGGTTCCGGCGACTCGACCATCGCCGGCTTTGCGCATGCCATTGCTGCCGGCGCCGACGACGTCACGGTGCTCAAGACCGCCAATACCTGCGGCAAGCTCAACGCCATGGATCCCAAGACCGGGCATTTGGTTATGGACCGCTGGGACGAGGTCTACAACAGCGTTGTCGTGACTGAACTGTAGGGTTACGCGGTTTACCAAACCGCGTAACCAGCCGACGCTGCAAACCCGCCAGAGCGGCAATCTGCCTTTCAACTGCGGCGG
>CAJJQF010000015.1:0-41948 GCA_905193815.1 uncultured Collinsella sp.
GCCGTATGCTTGAACTGAGAAGGGGGAGGCCTCGCGGCCTCCCCCTTTTTGCGTTATATACACGTTGTACTTTGGGACCTAGCTCCCCCGTATTCGCTCTTACTGTTTGGCTGTATTTTGAGTTCTTCTAGTGTATTTGAGCGATAATTACTCGCATTGGCGTTAGGGAGGGCTTGATGTTTACCGTATTTGTCTTGGGCAATATTGCTTCGGGTAAGTCGACTGCCTGCCGCTATTTCGAATCTCGTGGCGCTATGCTAATCGATCTGGATGAGCTTGCAAAATCGCTGTATGTGCCGGGCTCTGATATCGTCAATGCTCTCGCGGATGAATTCGGTTGGGACATTTTGGATGAGGATGGCGGCATTCGCCGCAACATCCTCGCTTCTCGAGCTTTTGCTTCTCCTGATTCGGTCGCACGGCTCAATGGCATTGTGCATCCCGTTCTCATTGAACAGCTTTCGCTTAGGATTCTCGATCCGGTTTGTTGTACGGTTTCATCTCCTCGTTATCGCTTTGCAGTGGTCGAGGTTTCTGCTCCGACTGGTTTTGAGGATGCATTTGGCTTGGCTGATGAAATTCTGGTCATCAGCGCCCCTTTGTCAGTTCGTCGCGAGCGCGCTATTCAACGTGGCATGGAGCCATCTGATTTCGATGCCCGTTCTGCTTGCCAGCCCGAAGAGTCTGCGCTGTGCAATCTCGCTACAACTGTGATTGACAATGCGGCAGACGATAACTCGCTCTTTGAACAACTGGACGCATGGCTTTCGCGCCATGGGTTCGGGGATGTAGTGGATAAGGAGGAGGCCGATGCCTAAGACACGTTTCCTTACGTGGTATCGCCTTATACCGCTGGTTGCCGTTTTTGCCTTCGGCCTTATCTCATTCGTTTACTCGTATGCTCCTGCCGCTTTCTTTAAGCCGCTGTATCCGATTGACTACGAGGCGTATGTAAAGCAATCCAGTATTTCGCATAATCTGGATCCGTATCTGGTGTGCGCTGTCATTAAGTCTGAATCGAATTGGGATCCCGAGGCCGAGTCGAATCAGGGTGCTCAGGGATTGATGCAGCTGATGCCCGAGACTGCCCAGGATATGATCGCCAAGGGCCTTGTCGACGGTGGCGAGTATTCGGCCGACAACCTTAACGATCCGGCTACGAATATCGAGTTTGGCTGTGCGTATCTCTCGTATCTTCTAGCGTATTTTAACGGGTCGACTGACAGTGCCATTGCCGCCTATAACGCCGGCATGGGCAATGTCGACGGATGGGCGCAGCAGAGTACGTCGCTTCATAATGCAATCACCTTTCCCGAGACGCAGGCGTATCTGATTCGTGTCAATAATGCCTGGGTTCGCTACAAGACCCTCTATCCCGATCGGTTCGTATAGGACTATGCCTGCCGCCTGCGTATACTGCAGATATATGAGTTAGGAGTATCCATGGCGGAATTTGAAGTAGAACGCGTTGGTGGTGAACTTAAGCGCTTTGGCGTTGAAGGCTCTGACGTGCCGTTTAAGGTCGTGTCTCCCTATGAGCCTGCCGGTTCCCAGCCTAAGGCCATTGAGTCGCTTGTGCAGGGCGTGAGGGACGGAGACCGCTATCAGGTTTTGCTGGGCGTGACTGGTTCGGGCAAGACCTTCACGATGGCAAAGACTATCGAGGCCCTGGGAAAGCCGACGCTGGTCATGGCTCCGAATAAAACGCTCGCCGCTCAGCTTGCGAGCGAGCTCAAAGAGTTCTTTCCCAACAACGCTGTGGTCTACTTCGTCTCGTACTACGACTACTATCAGCCCGAGGCGTATGTGCCGCAAAGCGATACATATATCGAGAAAGACTCCTCGATTAACGAAGAGGTTGAGATGCTGCGACATCAGGCGACCGCATCGCTGCTCTCTCGACGCGATGTGATCGTTGTCGCATCGGTCTCGTGTATCTATGGCATTGGCTCTCCTGAGGACTATGCGGGTCTGGCTCCAAACGTCGACAAGAAGGTGCCGCTCGAGCGCGATGACTTTATCCATGCACTTATCGACATTCAATATGATCGCAATGACTATGACCTGGCACGCGGCACGTTCCGCGTGCGCGGCGATGTTGTCGACGTGTATCCGCCTTATGCCGAGCATCCGTTGCGGTTTGAGTTCTTTGGCGACGAGGTCGAGCTGATTGCCGAGATCGATGAGGTCACCGGTGAGATGCTTCGTGAGTACGAGGCCATCCCCGTATGGCCGGCATCGCACTACGTGACCGAGAAGCCGAAGGTCAAGGCGGCTCTGAAATCGATCAGCGAAGAGTGCGAGAAGCGCGTGGCGGAGCTCAAGGCGACCGACAAGTTGCTCGAGGCGCAGCGTCTGCAGCAGCGCACCGATTATGATCTTGAGATGCTCGAGACGATGGGCTTTTGCAACGGCATCGAGAACTACTCGCGTCATCTGGACGGTCGCAAGCCGGGTGAGCCGCCGTTTACCCTAATCGATTACTTTCCCAAGGATATGCTCTGCATCATCGATGAGAGCCATGTGACGGTGCCGCAGATTCGCGGCATGCACGAAGGTGACCGCTCGCGTAAGGTGACGCTGGTGGAACACGGTTTTCGCCTGCCCTCGGCGCTCGATAACCGCCCGCTTCGTTTCGATGAGTTTGAGGCGAGGATTCCCCAGTTCATCTACGTTTCGGCAACACCGGGCGACTATGAGCTGCGGGTTAGCCAGAACGACGTTGAGCAGATTATTCGTCCGACCGGTCTGCTCGATCCCAAGATCGATGTGCGTCCGGTTCGTGGGCAGATTGACGATCTTGAGGACGAGATTCGCGAGCGCGTTGCCCGCAAGGAGCGCGTGCTGGTGACCACGTTGACCAAGCGCATGGCCGAGGACCTGACCGACCATCTGCTCGACGCGGGCATTAAGGTCAATTACATGCACTCTGATACGGCGACAATGGACCGTGTCGAGATCCTGCGAACGCTGCGCGAGGGCAAGATCGATGTCCTCGTTGGCATCAACCTGCTTCGCGAGGGCTTGGATCTCCCCGAGGTCTCACTGGTGGCAATTCTCGATGCCGATAAGGAAGGCTTCTTGCGCAACCGCCGTTCGCTGATTCAGACGATTGGCCGCGCGGCCCGTAACGCCGATGGCGAAGTCATCATGTATGCAGACGTTGTGACCGATTCGATGAAAGAGGCCATCGAGGAGACGCAGCGCCGTCGTGAGATTCAGATGGCATATAACGAAGAGCATGGCATTGTGCCCAAGACAGTGCGCAAGGCCATCAACGACATCTCAAGTTTTATTGCCGAGGCCGAAAAAACCGTGGGTTCCAAGGGGCGCTCGAAGGGCGACTCTCTTGGCCATGGCGCATTCTATACGCCCGATGAGTCGGGCGAGGGCGGCGTGCCGGAAACGGTGGCGCCCGAGCAGACACTTGCGGAGCAGATGGAAGAACTGCCGCATGACGAGCTTGTGCGGATTGTCGAATCCATGGAAGAGGATATGCGTAACGCTTCTGCCGCCATGGACTTTGAGGAGGCGGCGCGCCTGCGCGATGCCGTCGTTCAGATTCGGGCGATGCTCGAGGGCGCGTCTGAGGACGAGACGATCGAGCGCTTACGTTCACAGGCCCGCAAGGGTTCCACGTTCGCATCGGGCAGAAAACGCCAGGGCGCACGGTTTAAGAAATAGCGAACAGGCCCCGAGTTCCCTGTGGAGCTCGGGGCCTGTGTCTTTTGCGCACTGGAATTCGTGCGTTAGAGGTCTGCAATCAGGGCTTCGGCACAACGGATGCCGTCGGTGGCCGCGCTCATGATGCCGCCGGCATATCCAGCTCCCTCACCACAAGGGTAGAGGCCCGGGGTCGACACGGCATGGCACGTTCGGTCTCGGGTGACAGTGACAGGTGAGCTCGAACGAGTCTCCACGCCGGTAAGAACGGCATCGGGGCGGTCGTAGCCTCGTAGCTTTTTTCCGAGTAGGGGAAGTCCCAGGCGGAGCGACTCGACGATATGCTGCGGCAGGGCTTCGTCAATTGCCGTCCAGGTCACACCGAGCGGATAGGTGGGCTTTACCTTTCCGGGCGCCTTGCTGGCGCGTCCTGCGAGGAAATCTCCGACGAGTTGTGCCGGTGCGTTCCAGTTGGAACCGCCCAGGCGATAGGCGGCCGCCTCGCAGGCGCGCTGGAGCTCGATGCCGGCGAGCGGGTCATCGTTGGGAAGGTCCTCAGGCGTGACGTTAACGAGCAGGGCGGCGTTTGCGTTGCGTCCGTCGCGGGCATTGAGGCTGGCGCCGTTGACGCACAGGTGGCCCTGCTCGGAAGAGGCGGCGACAACCTGCCCGCCGGGGCACATGCAAAACGAGAACACGCTGCGGCCGTTGGGAAGATGGGCGACGAGCTTGTAGGGGGCTGCTCCGAGGGCAGGATGTCCCGCCAAGGCTCCATATTGGGCTCGGTCGATATCGCGCTGCGGATGCTCGATGCGAACGCCCATGGCAAAGGTCTTTTGTGCGAGGGCCACGTTGTGGTCCTTAAGGAGCTCAAAAATATCGCGAGCAGAATGCCCGCAGGCGAGGATGAGGTGCTTTGTCTCGATTGGCTCGTAAGCGGCGTCTTGGGACGATTGGACATCAATACCGGTGATGGCGCCAGACGCGTCGATGTGAATGTCGACGAGCTTTGTTCGATAACGGACGATACCTCCGAGCTGCTCGATGCGCTGGGATATAGCGGTGACAACCGTGGGAAGGATGTCGGAGCCAATGTGCGGCTTGGCATCCCACAGAATATCGCGGGGCGCACCCGCCTCGACGAAGGTTTCGAGGATAAGGCGATGGGCGGGATTTTTTGTTCCCGTATTGAGCTTGCCGTCCGAGAAGGTCCCCGCGCCGCCCAGACCAAACTGGATATTACTCTCGGGGTCGAGGATGCGCTCCTTTAGAAAGAGGTCGATCGCATGCGAGCGGCGAAATGCCGGGTCGCCGCGCTCGATGAGCAAGGGCTTAAGACCTGCTTTGGCGAGCGTTAGCGCGGCGAAAAGGCCAGCGCATCCGGCGCCGATGACGACGGGGCGCTCTTTGGGTGCGCCGGAAACGGGGAAGGGGAATGAAGGCTCATCGTCATCTATCGCGCGTACGTGCGAGCGGTCACGTTCGGAAACGCTGCCGACCGCCTCTCGCTCGAGGTGGGGACTGGTCAGCTCAACACGAAAGCTCAGGATAAAATGGACGTCTCGTTTTTTGCGAGCGTCGATTGACTTGCGGTGGAGCTCGATGGACTTGATCTCGGAGCCCTTGCAACGTAGGACGCGCTTGGCGACTCGCTTGCCAACAATGAGGCAGGCATTTTCATCGCCGGCTTCATCGAGCGACGCGTTGACTTGGGTGATTTCGATCATCGAGGTCTCCTTAGAGGCAAGAAAGAGGCCGTCCGGTATCCCAGACGGCCCGAATGCGTTTTTGATTATAGACTGCGCGGCTACAGGCTGCTTGCAGCGCGAATGCCCGAGAGCCATGCCCACGCAAGGTTAAAGCCTCCGCAATCGGCGTCGATGTCGAGCGCTTCGCCGCAGACGTAAAGCGGGGCGTCGACAACGCTGCGCGCGCGTAGACTGGGTGTTGAGATGCTCTCGACAGATATGCCACCACGCGTGACCTGCGCCGAGCGCTCCTCGGCGGTTCCTTCGACGAGCAACTTAAAGTGCTTGAGGATCGAGACCAGGTGGATGACATCGTTGGAGCCTGGATGGCACTGCTCGAACGCTGTGCAGACGACGCGGGAGAGTTGCGGGGCAAGCATACCGTCGAGCCAACGGGGATCGCGGGGCGAAAAGCCGCCGAGCAGCTCAACGCGCCGGTTAAGCATATCGAGCAACTCGTCTTTAGAGAGGTCGGGGAAAACGTCGAGCAGGATCGTATCGCCGCGCTGGATACGACGGGAGAGGTTGAAGACAGCGACGCCCGAGATACCGAAGGTTCGAAACAGGACTTCACCGTCTTCGTGCCAGAGCTCATTATGATTGCGGGCGAGCGTCAAGCGGGCGCGGACGCGCAGGCCATCCAACGTCTTGAGTGCCGCCCGATCGCCGACGACCGTTGCCGATACGGGGCAGAGGATGGGGCGCAGCGAAGTGAGGGGGAGGCGAAACGTATCGGCGATACCGGTGGGGTTGCCACCCGTGGCGATAATTACGGCATGTGCCTCCAGGGCCTCGTTCTTGCGAGGGACATCGGCGAGCGCTTTCCGAAGCGAGCGGAGCTCCGATTTTCGGTCGTCGTGCTTTTTTGCCTTGAGCGCCCGCGCTGGACGGTCTATTTGGAGTGCCCAGCCTTCGGAAGCTTTGTGTGCCGAGGCAACGTTGGCTCCGCAGATTAAGGTGATACCCAGGCGGTCGCAAACATTGAGAAGTGCGTCGCGCACCGATTCGGCGCGAAGGGAGCGCGGGTACAGCCGGCCTTCCTCGGAGGTTGTCATGATGCCCAGCGAGGAGAAGAAACCCATAAGCTCTTGTTCGGGTTGGGGGCCCATGACAGATTCGACGAATGCGGGGTGGTTATACCGCTGAGGATCAATCGATTCGTTGGAGAGGTTGCAGCGGCCGTTACCGGTCGCAAGGAGCTTAAGGCCGCAGGCGACATCGCGCTCAACGATGCAGACGCTTTTGCCAGCACGTGCGGCCGTAATGGCGGCGGCGAGGCTTGAAGCCCCGCCGCCGATTACCAGGACGTCATAGAAGGCGCTCGTGTTCACTTAGGCCTCGTCGGTCTCGTGCGGGGTAATAGCCTCGACGGCAGAGACTGCCTTGGGCAACATGCCATCGGGCAGCGCGGTCTCGACCTCGCCCTTATCGCAGGCCTCGGCGAGTGCCGGATTAATGGGAAGCGTGCCCAAGATGTCGAGGTTATAGCGCTCTGCGACCTCGGGGAGCTTGCTCTTGCCAAAGACCTCGATCTTCTTGCCGCAGTCGGGGCACTCAATATAGCTCATGTTCTCGACGATGCCCAGAATGGGGACGTTCATCTTCTCGGCCATGTTGACCGCCTTGGCGACGATCATCGAGACCAGATCCTGCGGGCTCGTGACGATGACGATGCCGTCGACGGGCAGTGACTGGAAGACGGTGAGTGCGACGTCGCCTGTTCCCGGAGGCATGTCGACCAGCAGGTAGTCGATGGGGCCCCACGAGGTCTCGCTCCAGAACTGCCTGATGGCGCCTGCGATGACCGGACCGCGCCAAAGGACGGGGTCGGTCTCGTTTTGGAGCAGAAGGTTGGAGCTCATGACCTTGACGCCGTGCTCGGAGATTTCAGGCAGCATGAGGTTGCCAAGGGCATGGACGTGGCGTCCGCTCATACCGAACATCTTGGGGATAGAGGGACCGGTGATGTCGGCATCGAGGACGCCGACCTTGTGGCCGTGACGGGCAAGCTCGGTGGCGATGGCACCGGTGACAAACGACTTGCCGACACCGCCCTTGCCGGAAAGCACGGCGATGACGCGTTTGACCTCGGACAGCGTGTTCTCCTCAAATTGCGACGGCGACGTTTGTCCGCCGGCGGCCTGTGCATGCTCGCAACCCATGTATGACTCCTTTGTATATGTTGGGGCCGGGGCCCCGTGATGTGACACGAGCGTCATTGTACCCTCGTTTGCGAGCGGGAGTCATTTGCGATGCATTTGGGCCGAGCGTGCTTGCAATACGATGGGTCCAAGCGAATGGGCGGGCTTACTGAACTTTGCTGGCGAACTCGAGGTATTGCATGCGCTGCAGCTTGTCGATCGTCGAGGCGTATGGGCTGTCTTCAGATTCCAAGTCGTAGCGCAGCCCGTCGGCACCAAGGTAGCCGGCGACATTGATGGTGGGCACATCTGACCTTGTTGCAAGCAGAGCCTTTTGATAGTCGGTGAGCGGGGCGCCGATCTTATTAAGGGTAATGGCTGCAATCTCGTTTGCCCCGACGGTGTCGTAGACGTTGAGCTCGGTATTGCCGGCGATTTCATAGTTAGCCCAGACAAAATATGTCGACTGATAGATACGGAAAGCGTGGCTTGCCGTATCTTCCTGAGGGTACAGCTCGTCGTTGAGAGTCGTTGCGGCGCTCGGCTGATGGTCGCCAAAAAAGACAAGGACAACCGGTCTGCCGATATTGCGGAGCTCGTTGATAAAGTACTCGAGGTCCCGGTCGGATGCGTCGATGCAGGTAAGATAGGTGTTGAGCGCGCTATTGGCACCCTCGCTGGCTCCCTCGACCCAATAGTTTGTCAGCTCCTCGGCGGGAACGGTGCCATAGTCGTAGCCGCCGTGATTTTGCATCGTGACGTCAAAGATGAACTGCGGGGCTTCGTCGGTTCTAAGCAGGTCGAGTATCTTGTCGTAGGTGGCGTAGTCGCATACGCCGGCATGGTAACAGGGCGCACCTTCGAAATCGCCGATTGAAAGAAAGTCTCCAAAGCCCAGCTGCTGATAGATTTTATCTCGATGGTAGTTGACGGGGTTTTGCGGGTGCATAGCGGTAGCGGTATACCCAAGCTCCTTAAGGTCCTTTGCCAAGCTGTTGACGCCATTCATCTGATATAGCTGATAGGGGATTTTGCCTAATCCGACAAAGGCCGTTGTCGCTCCGGTCAAAAATTCGAATTCGGAGTTCGCCGTTCCGCCACCGGCGACCGAAGCGAGCATGGTGCCGCGAACAAGTGTGTCGGGAAGCGAGTTGTAGAATGCGGGGCCGGTGTACCCGGCCGCCTGGAGCTGCTCAAAGCACGAAAGGTCGCTAAAACTCTCGTTCATGACGGCAACAATCGTCGACTTGATTTCATTGAACTGGGCAACGGCCGCCGCGCGCTGCTCGCTCGAGCCATACGTGCTGTCGTAGGTGGCGGCGAGCTCCTGCTCGATGCTCTGCGCCTCATCGGGCGTATAGCCTTCGGGCTTCTCAATGGGCAACTCGTTGACCATTTCGGTGAACGAAGTGATAAAACCCTGAGACGCATACGTGGTGATGGGCTGCCAACGGTCAAATCCAAAATTCAGCGCCTGCTCCAAGTCGATGCTGGAAAAGCCCGAGAGCCCCACAACGGTCACTAGCAGAAAAGCGCAGAGGTTAGCGGCGATTGCGGGGAAGACATGGGTGGGCGTACGGAGCTTGTGCGGTCGGATAAGCGAAAGAAGCCCCAGGGAAATCTCCAGCAGGGCTAGAGAGGTTACGATTCCGGCGGTAAAGGTAAACTCGTATCCCTCGCTCACTTCCATTGCGGTGCCAAGGGCCAAGATATCGCTTGGCAGGATGGCCTCGCCTTTAAACGTTATGACGAAGTGCTCGGCAATGCCAAGGATGCAACAGACGACGGGCACGAGGGCCATGACGCCTCCATGACGCTGTCCCAGCAAATAAAGGGAGAGCAGAACCGTCGCGAGCAGCCCGACGGAAAACCCGAATGAGTTGGCGGGAATGCGATAGAACGTTTCGTTACAGGCAATTTCGAGTGAAACGAACGAGAGCGCTGAAACAGCGGCGATGACAAGGATGTCACGGCAAATACAGGCAACCGTTCCCGTCGCAAGATCGGTTTGGTCGATAAGTCCCGAAACCAAGGGCTCGACAAGAAGTATGACGGCGGTAGCACCGAGCGCCGAATAAGAAAGGACCCATAGGGAATTGTCCTCATTTACGAGCAATTGATTCGTAATCCATGCAGCTACCATGCCGAGCGGGATGAGGAGCGTCGCGCACCAAAAGACGCGGGCAATGGGCGGCTTTTCATTGTGTTTGATTGAAAAATATACGCGCACCACGACGATGGCCACGATAAGGACGGCGATGAATATGGGCAGATTGGCCATGTCGCTCGAAGTGATTTCAAGGGGGATATCTTCGGTCATGGACGTTCCTCTGTTACGGCAAATTAAGTTCAGTATTAGATTACTGTAACCTTTCCACGGCATTTCGAGAAACAAAGCGCCCGATACGCAAAGCTAAAGGTCTGCGAATCTTGTATTACGAACATCTGTGCGCGTCGAGTGCGCTAAACTCATCGGCAGTATGATTCGATGCAATAGGAGGCAAGGAGCTTCCATGTCTGATTCTTCTATCGTTATTCGCGGCGCTCGTGAGCACAACCTCCGTGATATCGATGTTTCCATTCCGCGTGACCAACTCGTGGTCATTACCGGTCTTTCTGGCTCGGGCAAGAGTTCGCTGGCATTTGACACTATCTATGCCGAGGGCCAGCGTCGATACGTCGAGAGTCTTTCGAGCTATGCGCGCCAGTTCTTGGGCCAGATGGACAAACCCGACTTGGATTCAATCGACGGCCTTTCGCCGGCGGTGTCGATTGACCAAAAGACGACGTCTAAAAACCCTCGCTCGACGGTTGGCACTGTAACCGAGATTTATGACTATCTGCGCCTGCTGTTCGCCCGTGTGGGCACCCCGCACTGTCCCGAATGCGGCCGCGTCATTGAGCGCCAGACGACCGACCAGGTTGCCGACAAGGTCTTGGCGGCGGGGGAGGGCCGCCGCGCGTTTGTGCTGGCACCGGTGGTGCGCGGGCGAAAAGGCGAGTACACCAAGCTGTTTGAGGACCTTCGCGCCGAGGGCTTTAGCCGCGTGCGTGTCGACGGCGAGGTTCGCTCGCTTGATGACCCTATCGATTTGGATAAGAAATTCAAGCACGATATCGAGGTCGTGGTCGACCGCATCGTGATTCGCGAGAACTCGCTGGGCCGTATTGCCGAGTCCGTTGAACAGGCGACTGCGCTGGCGCACGGCAATGTGAACGTATACTTGCTGCCCGACCGCGACGCTCCCGAGGGGACCGAAGGCGAGTTGCTGGAGTATTCGCTGGCGTTAGCGTGCCCGGAGCATGGACACTCCATCGATGACCTGCAGCCGCGTGATTTTTCATTTAACGCTCCCTATGGCGCATGTCCTGAGTGCGACGGCCTGGGCTTTAAGAAAACCGTTGATGCCGAGGCGCTGATCGAGGACCCCTCGAAGTCCATTGCCGACGGAGTCTTTGGTAGCCTGTTTGGCAATTCGAACTACTATCCGCAGATTTTTGCTGCGGTCTGCAAACACTTTAAGGTGAGCGCTGATACGCCGTGGGAGGACTTGCCCCCTCGCGTGCGTCGTGCATTCTTGGATGGCCTGGGCGATACGAAGATCTCGGTCGACTACCAAAAGCTCGACGGACGTCGCAGCCAGTGGGATACCAAGTTTTCGGGCGTTCGCAACATCCTGTACGAACGCTATACCGAGACGACGAACGAGAACACCAAGGCGCGCTTGGAGAAGTACATTCGCGAGGAGCCGTGCTCGACCTGCCACGGCGCTCGTTTGCGCTCCGAGATGCTCGCCGTCACCGTGGGCGGTAAGTCCATTTACGAGGTTTGTTGCCTGTCGTGCCGTGAATCGCTCGAGTTTTTTGAGGGCTTGGAACTCACCGAGCGCCAACAGTTTATCGGCGGCCGTATCGTCAAGGAAATTCTGGAACGTCTGCGTTTTCTGGTCGATGTTGGACTCGACTATCTGACACTCGATCGCGCCTCGGCGACGCTTTCCGGTGGCGAGGCACAGCGTATTCGACTGGCAACGCAGATCGGCGCGGGTCTCATGGGCGTGCTCTATATTCTGGACGAGCCCTCGATCGGTCTTCATCAGCGTGACAACGAGCGCCTGATCAAGACGCTCGAGCGCCTGCGCGATATCGGCAATACCGTTATCGTCGTCGAACACGACGAGGATACAATCCGTGCCGCCGACTACGTGATCGACATGGGGCCCGGCGCCGGTGTCAACGGCGGGCACGTAGTCGCGGCGGGAACGCCTGCTGATATCATGGCGTGTCCTGAGTCGATGACGGGCGCTTATCTGACCGGCAAACGAATGATTCGGGTGCCTGATGAACGGCGCAAGCCCGGTCGCGGCTGCCTTAAAATTACGGGCGCTCGAGCCAACAACCTCAAAAACGTTACTGCCAAGATCGAGTTTGGTACGCTTACGGTTGTTACCGGCGTGTCGGGATCAGGCAAGAGCTCCCTGGTTACCGACACCATTGCGCCTGCCCTTACGAATGCTATTCACCGTTCGACGCGCCCCGTGGGTCCGTATAAGAAAATCGAGGGCATCGAGTGTATCGATAAGGTTATCGATATCGACCAGTCGCCGATTGGCCGCACGCCGCGTTCCAACCCTGCTACCTATATCGGCCTGTGGGATGATCTTCGCGCGCTGTTTGCGAGTACGCCGGAGTCGAAGGCGCGCGGCTACTCGCCGGGTCGTTTCTCCTTTAATGTGAGTGGCGGGCGCTGCGAGGCGTGCAAGGGCGACGGGCAGATCAAGATCGAGATGCACTTCCTTCCCGATATCTATGTTCCCTGCGAAGTTTGCGGCGGTAAACGCTACAACCGCGAGACACTCGAGGTCACCTACCGTGGCAAGACCATCTCGGACGTGCTCGACATGAGCGTCACCGAGGCGCTGGCCTTCTTTGGGAATATCCCGCAGATTAAGCGCAAGCTCCAGACGCTGTACGATGTAGGCTTAGGCTACGTGAGCCTGGGCCAGCCCGCCACGACGCTCTCGGGCGGCGAGGCGCAGCGTGTGAAGCTCGCCAAAGAGCTTCATCGACGCCAGACGGGCAAGACGTTCTATATTTTGGACGAGCCGACGACCGGGCTTCATTTTGAGGACGTCCGCCAGCTGCTCGATGTGCTGCAGCGCTTGGTCGATGCGGGCAACACGGTGCTGGTGATTGAGCACAACCTTGATGTCATCAAGGTTGCCGACCGCCTGATCGATATGGGTCCCGAGGGCGGTAACGGCGGCGGAACCGTCGTGGTTTCGGGTACACCGGAGCAGGTTGCGGACTGTCCGCAGAGTTATACGGGCAAGTTTTTGGCGCCGTTGCTCAGGCGTGACCGGGAGCGCCAGGCTCAACTTGATGCTCAATAAATAGGCGATTCAGTTTATGGGCGCCATCGACTCCTCGTGATTCGATGGCGCTTGCTGTGTCGAAGTGACGTATGCAGCCGAATTGGACATATACTTAATCTTTGCGTCCGAATGCGAGGGAAAGGATATGTCATGGCAAAGGCTGTAAAGACGCCAAAAACCAATGCGATGCGCGAGCTGGAAAGTGCCGGCATTTCCTATGTTCTACATACGTACGAAGACGATGGTGATGAGTCGGTGGGCCTGGGGGTCGCGATTTCGGAGCAGCTTGGCGAGGAGCCCGGTCAAGGATTTAAGACTTTGGTCTGCGTGACACCGTCCAACGACTATGTCGTGTGCTGCATCCCTGTTGCCGACGAGCTCGATCTAAAGTCCGCCGCGCGTGCCGCGGGGGAGAAGTCCTTGGCCATGATGCATGTGAAGGATTTGCTTGCGGCGACTGGCTACGTTCGCGGCGGCTGCAGCCCGGTCGGTATGAAAAAACGCTACCGGACGCTCATTGATGAGACATGTGTCCTTTGGGATACCATTTTTATTTCGGGAGGCAAGCGCGGCTATCAGCTCGAGCTTGCACCCGATGATTTAATTGCATTTTGCGGGGCGACGGTTGCCGCGATTACGAGAGAGGACTGAGCGATGCCGCAGGAAGAATTGAAGCGCGGAGCTCATTTTGCAAGAGAATCTGCGCCTCAGACACCCTCGTCCGAAGCTCCTTCGTCGCGAGATGACACTGACGACATGGGCTCGTCGGACTACTCCACGGTTGGTCGTTCCGCCGGGCTTATGACCATCCTGACCATCGTGTCTCGCGTCACCGGTTTTATCCGCACGTGGGCAATGGCGGCCGCTATCGGCATGTCGCTACTCTCGTCCTCCTATCAGGTCGCCAACAACCTGCCCAATATGCTCTACGAACTCGTGATGGGCGGCATGCTCGTGACGGCGTTTTTGCCCGTGTACATGGGCGTGAGGCGTGAGCAGGGTCGCGAGGCCTCGAACGAGTACGTGGGCAACCTGCTCGGCATTCTGCTTTTGGTGCTGGGTGGCATTTCGTTGCTGGGGACCGTGTTCGCCCCGGGCTTTATCTGGACGCAATCGTTCCTTTCGGGTGACGGCGGCAGCATGGATACCGCTGCGTTCATGTTCCGTTTCTTTGCCATCCAGATTCTGTTTTATGGTTTGGGCTCGGTGTTCTCGGGCGTTCTCAACGCACACCGCGACTACTTCTGGTCGACGTTTGCCCCGGTCCTCAACAATGTGATCGTCATTGCGAGCTTTATGGGTTTTGCGCCCGTGTCCGCACAGTTTGGCGAACGTGCCGGCATCATCTTGATTGCGGCCGGTACGACCCTCGGTGTCTTTGTTCAGATGGCATGTCAGATCCCCGCGCTTGGCAAGCACGGCGTGCATCCCCATATCCATATCGACTTTAAGGACCCCGCACTGCGCCAGACGATTGCGCTCGGTATCCCGACGCTGCTCGCCACGGTGTGCATGTTTGTCTCGACTTCTATCACCAACGCTGCCGCGCTGGTGGTCCAGCCCGAGACTGGTCCTTCCGTTATCGCCTATGCGCGCCTGTGGTACACGCTGCCCTACGCGCTGATTGCCGCCTCGCTTTCGACGGCGCTCTATACCGAGCTCTCTCACGACGCACAGGAGAAGGATTACGACAGCGTTCGCACGGGCATTTCGCGTGGCGTCGCCCAGATGCTGCTCTTCCTGATTCCGTTCGCGCTGTACCTGATTGTCTTCGCACGTCCGCTCAACATGATCTACTGTGCTGGCAAGTTCGATGAATCCGGCGTGACGCTGGTGTCCGAGTACCTTGTCTACCTGGCGCTCTCGCTGCCGCTCTACGGCGTGGTCGTGTTGATGCAGAAGAGCTTCTCTGCCTTGCTCGACATGAAGCCCTATAGCCGCTATTGCCTGTATTCCGCCATCGGCCAGGCCGGCTCGGTTCTGCTGTTTGGCGTTGTGCTGGGCTTCGGTATGCCGGCAATCGCGCTTTCGTATGTCGTCGACTACGTGATCTTGGTCGGTTGCTCGCTGTGGTGGCTGCGTCGTCGTCTGCGTGGCCTTCAGGTCAAATCTATCCTGCATGGCGGTTTCTTTGGCCTTTTGTTCGGCGGCCTGGGTGCTGCCGCAGGCGCCGGCGTCATGTGGGCGCTTGAACACTTTGTCGGGGCACTTGGCGGCTCGATTCTGATTACTCTTGGCTACGTTTGCGTTGCGGGTGTCGTCTCGCTTGCTGTTACCTTTGGCCTTGCCGTTGTCCTTAAGATGCCCGAGGTCTCGGCGCTGCTTCGTCGCAAGTAGGTGCGTGTGGCCGGTCACGACAACATTCCAACACTCGCCGAGCAGGTTTCGCGCGTTCCCACGCAGCCCGGATGCTACCTTTGGAAAGATGCCAAGGGCGATGTCATCTACGTTGGCAAGGCGAAAAACCTGCGTTCCCGTATGCGCCAGTACGTGACGCTGCAGGATGAGCGCCAAAAAATACCGCTCATGATGCAATTGGTTGCGAGCTTTGACTACATCGTTGTCGAAACCGAGCATGAGGCGCTTGTACTCGAGCGCAACCTGATCGGCCAGTACCATCCGTACTTTAACGTCGACCTCAAGGATGACAAGAGCTACCCCTTTATCGCCATTACAAAGGGCGACCTGTATCCCGCTATCAAATACACGCGTGAGCGTCATAAGCCGGGAACGCGCTATTTTGGACCCTATACCGATAGCCGTGCGGCACGTGAGACGATAGATACGCTGCGCAAGGTTATCCCCATCTGCTCTGCATCCTGTGCGGAGTGGCGTCGTTGTCGCCGTATCATCGAGTCCCACAAGGGCGAGGAAGACATCGTCAATATGATTTGCGCACAAAACGGGCGTCCCTGCTTCGACTACCATGTCGGGCGCGGGCCGGGTGCGTGTGTCGGCGCGATTTCCCCGGCAGACTATGCCAAGAACGTCAAGCGTGTCGAGCGCTTTTTGTCGGGCCATCGCAAGGATGTCGTCGACGAGCTGACTTCCGAGATGGCGGATGCCGCCGAGGCACTCGATTTTGAGCGCGCGGCACGCGTCAAGCGTCGTTTGGAGGTCATCAGGGGTCTGGACGACCGTCAGCAAGTCGTTTTTCCCTCCAGTGTCGATATCGATGTCATCGGTTTCTATCGCGAGGAGACCATCTCTGCCGCTTGCGTCTTTGTCGTGCGTGAGGGCCGAACAGTTCGCACCTGCGAGTTCATTCTCGACAAGGGTCTTGATGTTGACGAGGAAGAGCTCCAGTCGGGCTTTCTTAAGCGCTATTACGACGAGACGGCTGATATTCCAGCTGAGATAAACCTCTCTGTCGAGCTTGAGGATGCGGAGGCGCTGGGGGAGTGGCTTGCAGGTAAGCGCGAGCGTTCCTGCCATCTCCATAGGCCGCAGCGTGGCGAAAAGCACCGTTTGCTCGATATGGCATCCAAAAATGCGCGCCATGCCCTCATGCGCTACATGATGCGAACGGGGTACGCTGACGACCGCACCAATCAAGCGCTCCTAGAGCTCGAAAGCGCGCTGGCGCTGCCGGCGCCGCCGATGCGTATCGAGTGCTTCGATATCTCGACGCTGCACGGAACCTTTACCGTCGCCTCGATGGTGGTGTTTACCAACGGGCGCGCCGACAAGAGCCAGTACCGTCGTTTTAAAATTCAGGCCGAATTGGACGAGGCAAACGACTTCGTGTCGATGTCCGAGGTTTTGGGACGACGCTATGCTCCCGAGCGCATGGCCGACGAGCGCTTTGGCTCGCGCCCCGATTTGCTCGTTGTCGATGGCGGTAAGCCGCAATTGACCGCTGCGATCAAGCAACTTGAGGCTCTTGGGCTCGATATACCAGTTTGTGGCTTGGCAAAGGCCGATGAGGAAGTTTTTGTGCCTTGGGACGAGACTCCCGTCGTGCTGCCGACCGGGTCCGCGTCGCTCTATCTAATTAAACAGGTACGCGATGAGTCCCACCGATTTGCCATCACGTTCCACCGCGAGTTGCGCGATAAAGCCATGACGGTTTCGGTACTCGATGACGTTCCGGGCGTGGGACCCACCAGAAAACGTGCCCTTATGCGCCATTTTGGCTCGATGAAGCGTTTGCGCGCGGCGAGCGAGCAAGAGATCGCGGAAGTTCGCGGCATACCTGCCGATGTTGCCAAGGCGGTCCACGAGGCGCTCGTTGCATGGAATGCCGAGCGCGCCCAGACATCGGCCAACCGTTCCGAAAACTAAATGCGCTTCTAAACAACTGATATACATGATTGCGCGATTTTCAACCATTTATTACGCCATGATTGCCTGCTGGTTTCGGGTTTTATTAACGCTAAAACGTTTGACTAACCCAAGCGAAAACCCTGCTATCCTGCGGGTTGACGAAGACTGATATCTCACCTCGCCGATACATACAGTCTGGCGAATCGTTTGTCAACGAATTCGGTGAACGGTAGTAAATACCGTTCAAGCGTATGTATGTATCGGTCGCCGAGCGCGGCACCTCAGTTGGGTTCGTCGGTAGGTAAGGTATATATCGTCCGCAAGTTGCGCGGGGGCAAGTCTAGGTGCTCCCGAGTAAGATTCTCTATTGATAGGAGAAGACATGGCCATCATCAACAAGGGTATGTCCAGGCGTTCGTTCCTCGGCCTCACCGGCAGCGTCGCTGCTGTCGCAGGGCTTGGTCTCACCGGCTGCGGTGGCAGCTCTAGCGACGAGGGTTCCGCTTCCGGTTCCACCGATTCCGCCAACCGTGGCGGCGGCGTGATCACCGCTGGTTCCGCTTACGCTCCGTCCAGCTTCGATCCCGCCAGCACCGGCTCCGCTGTGGGCCTGGGTGCTAACTGGCACGTCGTCGAGGGCCTCTACGGCATCGATTACCACGACTACAGCACCTTCAACGAGCTCGCCACCGACGATCCCAAGTCTGTGGACGACACCACTTTCGAGGTCACCATCCGTAAGGGTGCCAAGTTCTCCGATGGCACCGAGGTCACCGCTGACGATGTCGTTGCCTCCTACACCGCTTGCGCCGCTTCCGCTACCTATGCTCCGTTCTTCCAGCCCTTCGAGTCCATCGAGGCCAAGGACGCCAGCACCGTGACGGTCAAGACCAAGGTCCCCAACTTCTCCCTGCTCAAGGATCGTCTGGCCATCGTCCGCGTTACCCCGGCCACCCAGACCGAGGAGGATCGCGCCAAGCAGCCGATCGGTTCCGGCCCCTGGATGTACGACTCTATCTCCGATACCGAGATCACTCTGGTTCCCAACCCCGAGTACAACGGTGAGTATGCTGCCGAGGATAAGAAGATCCAGTACAGCATCCTGACCGACCCCACCGCTCGCGTTACCGCTCAGCAGGAGGGCTCCACGCTCGTTATGGAGCTCGTTACCGCTGACGCCGTCGACCAGCTCGAGAGCGCCGGCTGCAAGATCGATAACGTTCAGGGTTTCGGCACCCGCTTCATCATGTTCAACGTCGCCAAGGAGCCTTGGAACAACGTCAAGGTCCGTCAGGCCGTCATGTATGCGCTCGACACCGAGAAGATGGTCAGCAACACCTTCGCCGGCCTTGCCACCGCTGCCAGCTGCTACCTGCCCAAGAGCTTCACCAACTATCATGAGGCTTCCACGGTGTACAAGACCGACGCCAAGAAGGCTAAGAAGCTCATCGAGGAGTCTGGCATCACCCCGGGTGCCATCACCCTGCGCACCACCGACAACGAGCAGATTAAGGGCATGGCCGCCCAGGTCAAGAACGACCTCGACGCTCTCGGCTTCGATGTGACCATCCAGACCGATACCTCGCCGGCTACCTACGCTGCCATTGACGGCGGCGAGGCCTACGATATCCTCCTTGCCCCTGGCGATCCTTCCTGCTTCGGCGCTGATCCCGACCTGCTGCTCAACTGGTGGTACGGCGACAACGTCTGGATGCAGACCCGTTGCCCGTGGAAGGAGTCCGCTGAGTGGCAGAAGCTCCACGGTCTCATGGACGAGGCTCTTGCCGCCGAGGGCGACGAGCAGCAGAAGAAGTGGAACGAGTGCTTCGACATCATTGCCGACAACGCCGTTCTGTACCCCGTTGTCCACGTCAAGACCGTCTCCGCTTCCTGGGACGATCCGTCCACTGCGCCCAACGGCGAGGCCCTCGATGGCTTCAAGGGCATCGGCACGACGAGCATGTCCTTCAGGGGCGTTGCGACCGTCAAGGCGTAAGACTCGCTTGAGTCTGTATGCAGGATGTCGGTCGTTGGGATCGTATCCTCATAGTTGAAACAAAGACCCGGGCGGCAACGATGTCGCTCGGGTCTTGTAATGAGTATCCGTACTCATATACCAGTTGGTCCTACCGACAAAAGAAAGGGGAGAGAACGTGAACAACTTGCTACGTTTGATTGGAAGGCGTCTTGTGGCGCTGCCGATTATGGCATTGGGCGTCACCGTCCTGGTGTTCTTCCTTATGTCGTTCTCCAAGACCGACCCCGCCTACACGGCGTTGGGTGACGGTGCCTCGCCCGAGGCGGTTGCCGAGTACCATGAGAAGTATGGTCTGGACGACCCCTGGCCCGTGCGCTACGTGCGCTATATGGGCGATTTGATCCATGGCGACATGGGCACCTATGGTGCTGCTCGCAACTCCGTTGCCAAGCGCATCTCCACGGCCCTGCCCGTCACGATGCAGCTGACCTTCATCGGTCTTGCCATCGGTGCGGTCGTTTCGTTTTTGCTCGGCGTCATCGCGGCACTGTATCGCGACAAATGGCCGGACCAAGTGATCCGCGTCTTTTCCATCGCCGGCTTGGCAACCCCGTCGTTCTGGCTTGCCGTTCTGTTGATCCTGCTGTTCTCTTCCTACCTTAAGGTGCTCCCGGCATCGGGTGCTCTGCCTCACTTCACCACGAATCCGGTTGGCTATCTGGGACGTATGATCATGCCCGCCATCGCCTTGGCATTTCCGCTGACGGGCCAGATGACTCGTATCGTGCGTACCGCCATGGTCGAGGAGCTCGACAAGGATTATGTCCGTATGGCTCGCGGCGCCGGCGTTCCCGAGAAGGTCGTCGTCGGCATCAACGTTCTTCGCAATGCGCTGATCACCCCGGTCACCACCCTCGGTCTTAAGATCGGTTACCTCATGGGCGGCGCTGTCGTCATCGAGGTTATCTTCAACCTCCCCGGCATGGGCACCGCGATTCTGCAGGGCGTTCAGGGCAACGAGGCGAACCTGGTTCAGGGCGTCGTCATCGTCGTTGCTCTCGCCTTCATCATCATCAACATCGTGGTTGACATGCTCTACCTGCTCATCAACCCGCGCATCAGGACGGTGTAGATTATGGTAAAGATTCGAGAGAAGCAAACCGAGCAGCTCGAGAAGGCTGCCTCCAAGGGGCTCAAGCTCGGTGGCTGGAAGAAGATGACGCTGTCTTCTAAGATTGCCGCCGTCGTGCTGGTGCTGGTCGCCCTGACTGCGATTCTGGCGCCCCTTCTTGCCCCCTATAGCCCGGTCGAGATCTTTACGGCTCGCCAGGCTCCCGGCAACGGATTTATCTTCGGTACCGACGATAAGGGTCGCGACATTCTGTCGCGTATGCTCTACGGTGGTCGTTACTCGCTGATTATCGGCTTTGGCGCCACTGCCATGGCTCTGGTCTGCGGCTCGGTCGTGGGCGCCCTTGCAGCGGTTTCGCGCAAGGCCGTCTCCGAGACGATCATGCGTATCTTGGACATCATCATGTCCATCCCGGGCATCGCCCTCGCGGCCGTCTTCGTCTCCATCCTGGGCAACTCCGTGCCGTCGATCATCTTCGCCATTGGCTTTATGTACACTCCGCAGATTGCCCGTATCGTGCGCGCCAACATCGTGTCCGAGTACGGCGAGGACTATGTTCGTGCGGTCATCGTTTCCGGCGCCAAGGCTCCGTGGATTTTGATCAAGCATGTTCTGCGTAACTGCATCGCCCCGATCATGGTCTTCACCGTTACCCTGGTCGCCGACGCCATCATCTTCGAGGCCTCGCTGACCTTCATCGGCGCTGGTATCCAGGAGCCCACCGCTACCTGGGGCAACATCCTCGCCGACGCCCGCGGCGGCGTGCTCGCTGGCCGTTGGTGGCAGGCGCTGTTCCCGGGCCTGGCCATCATGATTACCTGCCTGGCGCTCAACATCCTCTCCGAGGGCATTACCGACGCTATGGCCGCTGCCCCCTCCGCCGCCCTGGATCCGACCGATTCCTCCAAGCGTCGCGAGGCCGACCTGCTGGTCTCCGACCCCGTTCGCGCCTACAAGGAGCAGGCCCAGTCCCTCTCCGCTCGCCTTGGCGCCCTGCGCGATGTCGAGCTCAAGCGTGACGATCGCCATGTGCCCGACGAGTCTGTCGAACCGATTCTCTCGGTCCGTGACTTCTGTATTCAGTTTGAGCATCACGGTGATATCAACGTTGTCGACCATGTCAACTTTGACGTCCGTCCTGGTCAGACCATGGGCCTGGTGGGCGAGTCCGGTTGTGGTAAGTCCATCACCACGCTGGCCATCATGGGCCTGACCGACGATGACGAGCACCTTTCCGGCGAGGTCCTTTGGGAGGGCCGTGACCTGCTCAAGATGAGCAAGAAGGAGTGGTTCGGCCTGCGCGGTACCGATATCGCTATGGTCTATCAGGACGCCCTGTCCTCGCTCAACCCCTCCATGCTCATCTCTGCCCAGATGAAGCAGCTCACCAAGCGCGGCGGAACCCGTAGCGCCGAGGAGCTCCTGGAGCTCGTCGGCCTCGATCCCAAACGCACGCTCGAGAGCTATCCGCACGAGCTTTCCGGCGGCCAGCGTCAGCGTGTCCTGATCGCTATGGCCCTTACCCGCGACCCCAAGCTGGTCATCTGCGACGAGCCCACGACCGCTCTGGACGTTACCGTTCAGAAGCAGGTCATCAAGCTGCTCAACGATCTTCAGGCCAAGCTCGGCTTTGCCATGATCTTCGTTTCGCACGACCTGGCGCTGGTCGCCGAGGTCGCCCATAACATCACGGTTATGTACGCCGGTCAGGTTATCGAACAGGCGCCCACCAAGGAACTGCTCACCAACCCGATCCACGAGTACACCCGCGGCCTTCTGGGCTCCGTTCTGTCCATCGAGAGCGGTTCGGGCCGTCTGCACCAGGTGCCCGGCGCCGTTCCGAGCCCGCGCGATTTCCCCAAGGGCGATCGCTTCGCGCCCCGCTCGAGCCATCCGCGCATCGGCCTGGACACCCGTCCGGTCTTCAAGCGCGTGCCCGGCACCGAGCACTTCTATTCCGAGCTCCCCGACGAGGTGCTCAAGGCAAATGGTTTGACCCCTCACGCGGAGGTGATGTAGATGAGCGAGACCGCAGTCAACGGCGTCGAGCCGATCATCTTCCTTGATGACGTCCACGTCACCTTTAGGACCCGTACCGGCTCGATTCTCCACCCCAACCTGGTTCACGCCGTCCAGGGTGTAACGATTAAGCTCATGCCCGGTCAGACGATCGGCATCGTCGGCGAGTCCGGTTGCGGTAAGTCCACCACCGCCAACGTCATGTGCGGCCTGCAGGCCCCCACGAGCGGCAAGGTCTACTTTAAGGGCAAGGACGTTACCAAACGTACCGCCGAGGACCGTCGCCACATGGGTCGCGTCATCTCGGTCGTGTTCCAGAACCCGGCCACGGCGCTCAACCCCCGCATGGTCGTTCGCGAGCAGCTGCTCGACCCCATGCGCGTCCACAACCTGGGTACCGAGGCCGAGCAGGAGAAGCGCGTCAAGGAACTCTTGGAGCTCACCGGTCTGCCCAGCTCCGCTGCCGAGGTTCTTCCCGGCCAGCTTTCGGGCGGCCAGCGCCAGCGCGTCGCAATTGCCCGTGCCCTGTCGCTGAACCCCGATGCCATCATCGCCGACGAGCCCACCTCGGCTCTGGACGTTTCGGTCCGCGCGCAGATTCTGAACCTGCTGACCGACCTTAAGAAGGAGCTCGGCCTGGCCATGGTGTTCATCAGCCATGACATCCAGACGGTCCGCTATATCTCTGACGACATCATCGTTATGAATGGCGGCAGGATCGTCGAGCAGGGCGAGGCCAAGCAGGTCTTCCAGCACCCCCAGGACCCCTACACCAAGATGCTGCTCGGCGCTGCGCCGTCGCTGCTGCACCCCAAGCTCGGCGAGTAGCCTCGCTTTCCCTCCCGTGCGCCCGGTTCCCTTGCCGGGCGCACCTCCGTTGCGATTTCGAAAGGTTGGGTTCACGAGCCATGCCAAGTGCTCAGGAGCTACAACATCAATTTGGTGAATATCGAGGCGCCATGCCCCGTCCATCAGATTTCGATCTCTTTTGGAAGGATCGCATGGCCGAGGCCGACGCCGTCGGGCTTGACTATGCGATCGAGACGGCATCGGTCACCGATGCCGCGACCTGCCAGCTTTTCGACCTCTGGTATACCGGCATGTGTGGCGCTCGCCTGCATGCCAAGTACCTTAAACCCGTCTCGGACGAGCCCGTGCCATTGGTGCTTCAGTTTCATGGGTATCCGGGTGCAAGCCGCAGCTGGTTTGAGCAGGCGTCGTTTGCGGGCATGGGCATGGCACTCATCGCCCTCGACTGCCCCGGCCAAGGAGGTCCCTCCGAGGATATTGGTGGATTTGAAGGCACGACGGTTGCCGGGCATATCGTTGCCGGTATCGACGGCGACCCGGCCAATCTCTACTATGTCCGCCTGCACCAAGATATTCGCATCCTGTGCCGCATCGTTCGCGAGCTCGAGGGCATCGATCTTTCCCGTGTGTTTGTGAACGGCGCGTCGCAGGGCGGCGGTTTGGGCATTGCGACCTGTGCGCTTAACAGCGAGCTTATCAATCGCGCCGCCATCCTCTATCCCTTCCTGTCGGATTTCCGTCTGGTCTGGGATTTGGATGCCGACGACATTGCCTACGAGGGCCTGCGCTATTGGTCTCGCTGGTTTGACGAGGACTCGACTCGTATTGACGAAGCCTATGCCAAGCTGGCGTACTTCGATTCCAAGAACTTTGCCCCTATGGTCAAATGCCCCGTGCTGTTTGGCACGGGCACAGCCGATATCGTCTGTCCTCCGGCGACGCAGTTTGCGGTCTACAACAACCTGACCTGTGAAAAGCGTCATGAGTTCTTTGAAGGCTTTGGCCACGAGGAGATTCAGGATTTTGACGATCTGATCATTCCGTTTTTCTGTAAGGGAGGGGAGGCTCATGTCTAAGTGCGAGAGCAATATCGATGAGCTGATTGTCCCCGAGCTTGCGGGAATTGCTGGGACGGTTTCGTCAAGGCTCGCAGAATATCGGGACTGGCGCGGTGATGTCCAAGCAGATGTTTCCGATTTAGAGACATGCGCTTCGAATCTTGAGATTCAAGGTCCGGCCATTACGGCGATTGACTTTGTTAATCCCTGCGCCCGTTACTCGGAGGTCTCCTTTGAGCTCGGTGACGATGCGATTCACGCTCGTTTGATCGAGCCTGTCGGTCGTGCCCGAGTATCTGAGCGCGTGCCGCTGTGCCTGATGTTCCACGACATCGATCGGCCTGTGCGCGGCTGGCATCACATGACGAGATTTGCCGCCATGGGGTATGCCGTGCTTGCACTGGATGACGATGTTGCTGGTGCGGACGACCTGCAGAGGGGGATTTCTTCGCCCGCTTTTGTCGAGCGCGTCCGTTGGGGTTGCGCGCTGGCGAAGGTGGCGCGCAATCTTGATGGCATGGACCCCGACCGCATCTTTGCATGGGGTGAGGGTCTTGGCGGCGGAGTCGCGCTGGCGGTTTCTGCTCTGGACGAGCGGGGCCTCGCCTGCACGGCGGTTGCCAATCCGCTTCCTGACGGCCTCGAGGCGCTGTCGTCTCGGGTGCGCGGATCGGTGCTCATGGGCACATCGCTTATGGATACCGTGAGCGATCCCAAGGATCAGTTTGCCGTATTCAACGGTCTTGAGTGTGACCGGAGGCATATCATCTATGCCAAATACGCTCACGAGCGCATCAATGCGTTCGAAAACGAAGTCGTCGACTTCTTTAACCAAACGTTCTACCCGTGTTCTTTGGCCTAGACGGCCTGGACACTGCCAACAAGAGTGGGCGGCATAGGGCTGCCCGCCAGACAACTAAGGAGATTCTTGTGGCAACTCAGAAATTCACCGGCGTTATCCCTCCCGTCGTTGTTCCCGATACCGAAGACCACCAGCTCGATGTTGCCTCCTTTGAGCGCAGCATCAACCGCATGATCGATGCCGGCGTCGATGGCTTGTTCTTCTTGGGCTCCTCGGGCGAGGTCGTCTTCTCCACCGACGAGCGTCGCCGTCAGATCATCGCCGAGGCCGTCCGTATCGTCGACCACCGCGTTCCCGTTCTGGTCGGCATCATCGACACCGAGACCGAGCGCATGATCGAGCACGGTAAGGTCGCTCAGGAGCTGGGCGCCGATGCGCTTGTCGCCACCTGCCCGTTCTATGCCCTGCAGGGCATGACTGAGGTCGAGGAGCACTTCCGCATCCTGCATGAGGAACTCGACCTGCCCATCTTCGCCTACGACATTCCCGTGTGTGTCCACACCAAGCTCCCTTGGAAGCTCCTTGCCAAGCTCGGTGCCGAGGGCGTTCTGGCCGGCGTCAAGGATTCCTCGGGTGATGACATCTCGTTCCGCTACCTCGTTCAGGAGAACGAGAAGAACGGCCATCCGATGAGCATTCTCACCGGTCACGAGGTTGTTGTCGACGGCGCCTACCTCGGTGGCGCCGACGGTTCCGTCCCGGGTCTCGCCAACGTTGAGCCCGAGGGCTACGTGCGTCAGTGGAAGGCCGCTCAGGCTGGTGACTGGGCTACCGTCAAGGCCGAGCAGGACCGCCTCAATGAGATTTCGCACATCTGGGATGTCACCTCGGGCGTCCAGGGCTATGCCGGTGGCGTCGGCGCCTTCAAGACCGCTATGAACCTCATGGGCATCTTCGACAGCCCGACCATGCCGCGCCCGGTGAAGGCCATGACCGGCGAGAACGTCGAGGCGATTAAGAAGGTCCTTCAGGACAACGGTCTCCTTTAAAGCTTTCCCGGGCACCCGATCTTGGGGCTCAAGCGGTCGAGCGTGACCCATTAGGTCAACGCCCGACCGCTTTCACCCCAACCTCGGGCACCCGGGAAACCTTTACCAAGCTGCGGCGATAACGCAGCCTTCATTTCCTGTAGTTGTTTTTTATCTCCTAAGGAGAGCGACATGGAGAACAAGTACGTCTGCTCTGTCGATATCGGCGGCACCAAGATTGCGACCGCCATTATGGAGTACCCGGCTGACGGTAGTGTGCCCCATCCCGTTTTTGAGGCCGAGGTTCCCACCGAGGCCCAAGAGGGCGGCGAGGCCGTCTTCCAGCGTATCGAGGCGTCCATCAAGGCTGCTCTCGAGGCGAATCCCGATGTCGAGGTCCTTGGCGTCGGTATCGGTGCCGCCGGCGTTGTCGATCCCAAGACGGGTGCCATTGCGTATGCCAACGAGATCATGCCCGGCTGGTCCGGCGTTCAGTTGGGGCCGCGTCTGCGCGAGGACCTCGGTCTTCCCGTTGCCGTTGTAGGCGACGTGCAGGCTCATGCTCTGGGCGAGGCCCACTGGGGCGTCGGCAAGGGCAAGTTCTCCGTCTTGTGTCTTGGCATCGGTACGGGCATCGGCGGCGCATATGTCGAGAACGGCCGCGTGATGCAGGGCTTCCATGGTGCTGCCGGTCATATGGGCCACATCGAGTGCTCGGCTGCCGCCGGCATTCCCTGCGCCTGCGGGCGTTCCGGCCATCTGGAGTCGGTTGCTTCGGGCACTTCCATTGGTCGTATGTACGATGAGCGCTTTGGTCGCGTCGACCCCAGCCGTCCTTCGGTCGGTCGCGATGTGAACGACCTGTGCCGTGCGGGCGACGCAAAGGCGACCGAGGTCATCCATGACGCCGGCTTTGCGCTGGGTGCCAGCTTGGGCTCGCTCGCTAACATCCTGGACCCTGAGGTCATCGTGCTTTCGGGTGGCGTGATTCACCAAGGTCCCGATTGGCGTTCGCAGACGTGGAAGGATTCGGTGCACGAGGGCTATGCCAGCCAGGCGCTCGATCCGCTTCAGGACACGCCGATCCTCATCGGTTCTCTGGAGGGCGATGCTCCGCTCATCGGTGCCGCCGAACACCTTCTTGCATCGTTGAAGTAAACATAACTACCAAGTGCGCCTTCTGAGGTGCCGCAGATTGACGTGAAAGAGGAGCGAAGCGTACTTCGGTACGTGAGCGACGGTTTGAACGTCAAGGTGCGGTGTCTCAGAAGGCTGTTTTTAGAAAGGTTGAGTCGAACATGACCGTCGATCCTTTGATTCAATCCCTGAAGGGCAAGCTCGTCGTGAGCGTTCAGGCGTATATGGGCGAGCCGCTTCGTACGCCCGAGACCATGGCTCAAATGTCTCGCGCTTGCGAGCTTGGCGGCGCCGCCGCCATTCGCTGCCAGGGCCTTGCCGACATTGCCGCCATTAAGGGTCGCTGTGAGGTTCCCGTCATCGGCCTGTGGAAGGATGGGCACGAGGGCGTTTATATCACGCCGACGCTGCGTCACGCTCGCGCCTGCGTTGCTGCCGGTGCCGATATCGTGGCGATCGACGCCACCGATCGTCCGCGCCCCGATGGCAAGACGGTCGAGGATACCTTCCGCCCGCTGCACGAGGAGGGTGTGCTCCTGATGGCGGATTGTGCCACCATCGAGGATATTCGCCGTGCTGTTGATATGGGCTTTGACCTGGTATCCACCACGCTTTCTCACGGCGTCGCCGCCATCGACTGCACCATGGCCGATGGCCCCGATCTGCCGCTCCTGCGTCAGGCGACCGAGGAATTCCCCGGCCTTCCCATCATTTGCGAGGGTCGCGTGCATACGCCCGAGGAGGCTCGCGCCGCGATCGATGCTGGCGCCTGGGCCGTTGTCGTCGGCACCGCCATCACGCACCCCACGAGTATTACGAGTTGGTTCAAGGCTGCGCTTGAGGCGTAAGACAGGCCTCGTATCCGCTCGGGGCGGTATACTCAATATAGGCAATTGACCGCGCGGGATCCGGGTTGCTGGGTCCCGCGCTTGTTTTCGGGAGGCAGCACATGCAAAAGGGAGATGCCATGGATGCGGCGGAGCGCTCGGAGCGCATCCCCGATATCGTCATCATCACCGGAATGTCCGGATCGGGCCGCACGCAGGCCATGCACGTGTTCGAGGACATGGGCTATTTTTGCATCGATAACCTGCCTCCGCGTCTCATCGCCCAGCTTGCCGAGCTCGTCGGCATCAATACGGGCGTGGGCAGGCATCTCGCCGTCACCTGCGATTTGCGTAGCCAGGGACTGTTTGACGAGTTGCTCGATGCGGTCGCCGCGCTCGAAGAGCGCGAGATGAGCTGCGACATCGTGTTCCTGGAGGCTTCTGACGAGGTGCTGATTCGTCGCTACAGCGAAAATCGCCGCCGTCATCCCATTGCCAAGCCGGGGGAGACTACGGCCGATGCCATTCAGCGCGAGCGCCTTCAGCTTCAGGGCGTGCGCGACCGAGCCGATATGATTATCGACACGAGCCGTCTGCGCACCTCTGCGCTGCGCAACAAGCTACGTATGGCATTTTCCGAGCTGTCCGACCAGCAGCTCATGGACGTCCACGTGTTCTCGTTTGGCTTTAAGCACGGCATGCCCGTCGAGGCGGACATTATGATCGACGTCCGCTTCCTGCCTAATCCGTTCTACGATCCCGAGATGCGCACGATGACCGGTCTCGATAAAAAGGTCTCCGATTTTGTTCTGGACCATCCCAAGACGCAGGAGTTTTGGAAGGCTTGGACACAGCTGCTCGATACGGTGATGCCGGGCTATATCGCGGAGGGTAAGCCGCAGCTTTCTATCGCCATCGGCTGCACGGGCGGCCAGCACCGCAGCGTTGCCATTGCCGAGGCCACGGCCCGTTACCTGGAAGGCGCTCAGTACCATGTGAGCATCTCCCACCGCGACCTGTCGCGCGCCAACACGAAGGCATAGGCCTGCATGTCGTTTACCGCTGAGGTGCGCGACGAGCTTGCGCGCTGCGAACCCGAATGTGAATACTGCGACTTGTCGACGCTTGCCGCCCTCACGCGCGTGAGCGGTACGCTCTCGCTTACCGGCTCTGGGCGGTATCGTTTGACGGTTGCGACTGAGACGGGAGCCGTCGCGCGCACGATGATCACGCTGACGCATCGTATCCTTAAGCTCAAAACGGAGTTCACCGTCCGTAAATCTGTATTGCATAAGGTTCGAAACTACCTCATCACCTTGCCTGATCAGCCCGATTTGGATAAGGCTCTGGTGCTGCTGGGCATTCTCGACCGTAGGGGAGGGCTCGTCGCAGGTGTGCCGCGTCACATTGTCGCCCGTCCATGCTGTAGACTTGCCTATATCCGCGGCGCGCTCATCGCGGGCGGCTTCGTGGCCGATCCACGCGGCGATTTTCATCTGGAGATCGCTGTGCAGGGCGAGCAATATGCCAAGGGACTTTGCGAGCTGTTGGAGCAGATTGGGGTCCATGCTCGTGTTAATGCACGGCGGGGGTCATATGCCGTGTACATTAAGAGCGCCGAGGAAATCGAGCATCTATTAAAGCTGATTGGTGCCAAGCGCAGCGTTGCCGAGATTGAGGAGGCGCGCGCGGTCAAGTTGGTTAAGAACGATGTGAACCGTCGCGTGAATGCCGAGCTCGCCAACCAGACCAGAAGCGCCGGTGCTGCCCAACATCAGCTTGCGCTTATCGATGAGCTCGAGCAGCGTGGCCTTCGCGATGCGCTTCCGGATGCCTTGGCGGTCTTTTGCGACCTGCGCGAGCGCTATCCTGATCTGTCGCTGCGTGATTTGGGGGAGATGGCTGACCCTCCCTTGTCGAAGTCAGCCCTCTACCATCGTGTTTTACGGCTTGAAAAGCTCATTGAAGCAAACAGGTAGTTTGAAGTAACGACTTATATATGGATTTAGCTGCTATTTTAGTCTTTAAAACGTTTTAACGTAAATTTGATTTTCAATTTCGAGCATTCTCGTGAAATTCAAGTCAAAAAAAAGGTATATTAGGCGAGTGGTTAGTTTGTGGGCCTCAACGGCGGGCGCTGTAGCTCGCGGGGGCCTTACGAAAGGAGACACAATGGCAGTAAAGGTTGCTATTAACGGCTTCGGTCGCATCGGTCGTCTGGCTTTCCGTCAGATGTTCGGTCATGAGGGCTCCGAGATCGTCGCTATCAACGACCTCACCTCTCCCGATATGCTCGCTTACCTGCTGAAGTACGACTCCACGCAGGGCAACTACGCTCGCGATCACGAGGTCGTTGCTGGCGAGGATTCCATCACCGTTGACGGCAAGGAGATCAAGATCTACAAGGAGGCCGACGCCAACAACCTGCCTTGGGGCGACCTTGACGTCGACGTCGTTCTCGAGTGCACCGGCTTCTACACCAGCAAGGCTAAGGCTCAGGCCCACATCAACGCTGGCGCCAAGAAGGTCGTCATCTCCGCTCCGGCCGGCAGCGATCTGCCCACCATCGTGTACAACGTCAACCATGAGACGCTGACCGCTGAGGACAACATCATCTCCGCTGCTTCCTGCACCACCAACTGCCTCGCCCCGATGGCCAAGGGTCTGAACGACTTCGCTCCCATCGTGTCCGGCATCATGACCACCATCCACGCCTTCACCGGCGACCAGATGCCGCTCGACGGCCCGCAGCGCAAGGGCAACTTCCGTCGCTCCCGCGCCTGCTCCGAGAACATCGTCCCGAACACCACGGGCGCTGCCAAGGCCATCGGCCTGGTTCTCCCCGAGCTCAACGGCAAGCTCATCGGTGCCGCCCAGCGCGTCCCGACGCCGACCGGCTCGCTGACCAACCTCTACGCCGTCGTTGACAAGAAGGTCACCGTCGACGAGGTCAACGCTGCCATGAAGGCCTACGCCGAGACCATCCCCGAGACCTTCGCCTACAACGAGGACCAGATCGTCTCCCGCGACATCGTCGGCGAGACCCACGGCTCCATCTTCGACGCCACTCAGACCATGTGCTCTGACCTCGGCAACGGCCAGACCCTCGTTCAGGTCACCTCTTGGTACGACAACGAGAACTCCTACACCTCTCAGATGGTCCGCACCATCAAGTACTTCGAGAAGTTCGTTGCTTAATTTAGCTTTTAGCGAATAGCTCGTTGAGCGTCTAAAGAAGGGCGCGGCCTTATAGGGCTTACACCCTAGGGTCGCGCCCTTTTTATAAGAAATCGTCTGCCGTAATGGGAGGCAGACACGTACGAAAGGTAGAAGCAAACATGGCCTTTACCAAGAAGACCGTCCGCGACATCGATGTCGACGGAAAGCGCGTTCTCGTCCGCGTTGACTTTAACGTGCCTATCAAGGATGGCGTCGTTGGCGACACCACCCGTATCAAGGCTGCCCTGCCCACCATCAACTACCTCGTTGAGCACAACGCTCGCGTCATCCTCATGAGCCATCTCGGCCGTCCCGAGGGCACCGGCTTCCAGCCCGAGCTGTCCCTCGAGCCCGTCGCCAAGAAGCTCGCTGAGCTCTCTGGTCTCGACGTTGCCTTTGTCGCCGACACCTACGGCGAGAAGGCTGCCGAGGCTGTCGCTGCCGTCGAGCCGGGCAAGGTTCTCGTTCTCGAGAACGTCCGCTTCGATAAGCGTGAGAAGAAGAACGATCCCGAGATCGCCAAGAAGCTCGCTTCCTATGGTGACGTCTTCGTTCTCGATGCCTTCGGCACCGCTCACCGCGCCCAGGGTTCCGTCGTGGGCCCCGCCGCTTATCTGCCCGCCGTCGCCGGCTTCCTTCTCGAGAAGGAGGTCGACACGCTGACCGGCATCTTCGCCGAGCCCGAGCGTCCCTTCGTCGCCATCGTCGGTGGTTCCAAGGTTTCCTCCAAGATCGGCGTTCTCGATCACCTCATCGACTCCGCTGACACCCTGATCATCGGTGGCGGCATGGCCTACACCTTCTTCCTGGCTCAGGGCCTGTCCGTTGGCCAGTCCCTCAAGGAAGAGGACTGGGTCGAGCGCGCCGGCGAGATGCTCAAGAAGGCCGAGGAGAAGGGTGTCAAGATCCTGCTCCCCATCGACAACCGTGTTGCCGATCACTTTGGCGAGGACGCTGTCCCCGAGGTTGTTGCTTCCGACGCTATCCCCGACGATCGTGAGGGTATGGACATCGGTCCCAAGACCGAGGAGCTCTATGCCGAGGCTGTCAAGGGCGCCAAGACCGTGTTCTGGAACGGCCCCATGGGCGTCTTCGAGTTTGACAACTTTGCTCACGGCACCCAGGCTATCGCCGAGGCTCTCGCCGAGGCTGACTGCACCTCGATCATCGGCGGTGGTGACTCTGTCGCAGCTGTCAACAAGTTCAACCTGGCCGACAAGATGAGCTGGATCTCCACCGGTGGTGGCGCTTCCATGGAGCTCGTCGAGGGTAAGGCCCTGCCCGGAGTGGAGGCGCTTCTCGATGCCTAATCGCACCCTTCTTATCGCTGGTAACTGGAAGATGAACAACGACGTCGCCGAGGCCGCCAAGCTCGCCGACGAGCTGGCTCAGGCTCTGCCCGAGGTTCCGACTGGCGTCGAGGTGCTCGTCTGCCCTCCGACCATCGACATCACCACGGTTCATGACCGCATTCAGGCTGCCCCCATCGCCCTCGGTGCACAGAACGTGTACTGGGAGGCCAAGGGTGCCTTCACCGGTGAGTCTTCTTGCGACATGCTCAAGTCCGCTGGCTGCACCTACTGCATCATCGGTCACTCCGAGCGTCGCGACTACTTCCACGAGACCGACGAGGACCAGAACAAGAAGGCCAAGGCTCTCGTTGCCGCCGGTCTTGTTCCCGTCTTCTGCTGCGGCGAGTCCCTCGAGGTCCGCGAGGCTGGCACCTATGTCGAGCACGTCGTGAACCAGGTCAAGGCTGGCCTTGCTGGCCTTGAGATCACCTGCCCCAAGCAGGTCGTCGTCGCCTACGAGCCCATCTGGGCCATCGGCACCGGCAAGACCGCTACCGCCGAGGACGCTCAGGAGGTCTGCGGTGCTATCCGTGAGACCCTCAAAGAGATGTTCGGCGAGGAGCTCGCTAACGGCATCCGCGTGCTGTATGGCGGTTCCGCCAAGCCCGGCAACATCGCCGAGCTCGTCGCCAAGCCCGACGTTGACGGCGCCCTCGTGGGCGGCGCTTCGCTCAAGGCTGCCGACTTCGCCTCTATGGTCGTCAAGGCAGGCGAGTAGGACATATGGCACAACGTCATCTTCCTGCACTCCTGATTATCATGGATGGCTGCGGCCTTGCTCCGGCCGATGGCGAGAATGCCGTCGCCGCTGCCAAGACGCCCTTCCTTGATGGCCTGTACGAGAAGTACCCCCACACCACGCTCGGTGCTTCGGGCGAGGACGTGGGCCTTCCCGACGGCCAGATGGGCAACTCCGAGGTGGGTCACCTCAACATCGGTGCCGGCCGCATCGTGTTCCAGGAGCTTTCGCGCATCAACAACGCCATCAAGGACGGCTCCATCGCCAAGAACGAGGTTTTTGTCAAGGCTATGGACGACGTCAAGGCTGACGGTAAGACTCTCCACCTCATGGGCCTTATGAGCCCGGGCGGTGTTCATTCTCACATGAACCACGTCGAGGCTCTGGTCAAGATGGCTGCCGAGCACGGTGTCAAGACCGTTCGCGTCCACGCCTTCATGGATGGTCGCGACGTTGACCCGCAGTCCGGTGCCGGTTACATGAGTGAGTTCTGCGCCTTCCTGGCTAAGATCTCCGAGGAGACCGGTTGCGACGCTCGCGTTGCCACCGTCTCGGGCCGTTATTGGGCCATGGACCGCGATAATCGTTGGGAGCGCATCCAGCGCGCCTACGACGTCATGGTCAACGCGTCCGATGCCGATACCGACCCCGTTGCCGGTATCAAGGCCTACTACGAGAAGGATCCGCGCGGCGACGAGTTCGTCGAGCCCTTCGCTGCCCACAACGAGGGCATTCACGAGGGCGACGCGGCCATCTTCTTCAACTTCCGTCCCGACCGCGCTCGTCAGATGACCCGCGTGTTCACGGACAAGGAGTTCGACGGCTTTGAGCGCGAGCAGATCAAGCTTTCGCACTTTGTGACGATGACCGAGTACGATCCGACGTTTGACGTCGAGGTCGCCTTCCCCAAGACGTTCCCCGAGAACGTCCTGGCCGACGTTATCGCCGCCAATGGCCTGAAGCAGCTGCACACTGCCGAGACCGAGAAGTACGCCCACGTGACGTTCTTCCTCAACGGTGGCATCGAGGAGCCCAAGGAGGGCGAGGAGCGCGTGCTCGTCGCTTCCCCCAAGGTTGCTACCTACGATCTGCAGCCCGAGATGAGCGCTCCCGAGGTTACCGAGAAGCTCGTCGCCGCCATCAACGAGGATCGCGCTGATTTCTACATCGTGAACTTCGCGAACTGCGACATGGTTGGTCACACCGGTGTCTTCGACGCTGCCGTTAAGGCTGTCGAGGCTGTTGACGATGCCCTGTCCAAGGTTGTCCCGGCGATTCTCGCCAAGGGCGGCTTTGCGCTGATTACCGCCGACCACGGCAACGCCGATCACATGTTTGACGTTGCTTCCGACGGTTCCAAGCATCCGTTTACGGCTCACACCACCAACCGTGTGCCGTTCATCATCGTTGATGAGAAGGCACAGCTCACCGGTATCGAGGACGGCCGTCTTTCCGATATCGCTCCGACCATGCTCACCATGGCTGGTATTGAGCCTTCCGCCGAGATGACGGGCCGCGTGCTCGCCACCGAGGCCTAATAGAAAACAAATACCGTTTTCTAGTAAGGGGGTTGTCCACAACCGGACAACCCCCTTTTTGGTATTTCTGCCATTTCCACCCCGTCCTTGAGTGGCAGGTAGGGGAGATCGGGGGATTGTGGTACAGTACTGGAGTTTGAACTGTTCTATTAAGGAGCTTATCTATGGGTCCGTTCCAGATTCTTCTGTTTGTCGTTTGGGCTGTCTCTGCCGTGGCGCTGACGATTCTCGTCCTGATGCATTCCGGTAAGGGCACCGGCGTTTCGGATATGATCGCTAGCTCGCTGTATAACTCCAGCTCTGCCACGGGCGTCATGGAGCAGAACCTCGATCGCCTGACGGTAATTATGGCCGTTGTTTTTGCCGTGTGCGTCGTCCTGTGCATGTTCTTCTTCCCGCAGGGCATCGTCGGCTACTAAGCATCGGCGTATATACGTTTGCAATGGGTCTCGCAGGTGCGGGACCCTTTTTGTTTACATATTTGTAACAGAGTCAAAATATCCCCACATACTTCGCCCAACTAAAGAAATTCTCGACCGTTAACCGGAATTAGCCCCAAATCGTGCATAAAATGCGCTACTGTATTACGAAACGTTGGTCCGTTGTGCATAACCAGCCATAGCAGCGGGCGGCGTTTTGATGGTTCGGATCGGATCGTCTCGACATATGTCCGACTGAACATTTCTTTGTCTTATCTCATAAGGAGGATGGCATGGCTGATTCTATGTTCCACCAGCCCGTTATGGGTCGTCGCGCCTTTGTTGGCGGCACCCTCGCTGCGAGCTCCATGGCTTTTCTTGCCGCATGCGGCAAGAAGGGCGGCGACGCTTCCGGTTCTGAGTCCGGTTCGACGCTGAACTTCTACATCAACAACCCGGTCTGCATCGACCCCTACAATGTCCAGGAGGACCAGGGCACTCAGGTCGAGTACCAGCTCTTTGACGCTCTGACCTCTTATGACGCCGAGAAGGGCGAGATCGTTCCGCTGGCTTGCGAGTCCTTTGAGGCCAACGACGACGCCACCGAGTTTACCTTCAAGATCAAGAAGGCCAAGTTCCACAACGGCGACGACGTTACCTCCAAGTCCTTCAAGCTCGGTTGGGAGCGTCTGGTCAACACCAAGTCGGCCATCGCTACCGAGTACGGCCCTTCCGAGGTCTCCTATCACCTTTCCATGGTCGAGGGCTATGACGACCTGCTTGCCGGTAACGCTACCGAGCTCAGCGGTGTTACTTGCCCCGACGATGAGACCCTCGTCGTCAAGCTGTCTTCCGCTTACGCCGACTTCCCCTTCGTCGCCTCTCACCCGGCTCTGGCCCCGGTTCCCGAGTGCGCCGAGTCCGATGTCAAGAGCTTCTACCTTGCACCGGTCGGTAACGGCCCGTTCATGATGGACGGCAAGTGGGAGGATGGTCAGGAGATCAACCTCAAGAAGTTCGACGATTACTATGGCGACAAGGCCAAGATCGATGGCATCCACTTCCAGGTCATCAAGGATATGGAGACCGCTTACAAGGAGTTCCAGGCCGGTAACCTCGATGTCTGCGACGTTCCCGTTGCTCAGATCGACGCTGCCAAGAAGGATCGCGGCGTGTCCAAGGACGGCTACACCATGGGTGACGGCGAGCGCATGCTGCTCGGCGCCGAGCCTTCCACCTACTACCTGACCTGCAACAACACGGCCGAGCCGTTCAACAACGCCGACCTGCGCAGGGGTATCTCCCTGGCCATCAACCGTGAGGCCATCTGCAAGACCATCTTCAAGGGTACCCGTACCCCTGCCGACGGCATTGTTCCTCCGGGCATCGATGGCTACAAGGAGGGCGCATGGGAGTTCTGCGCCTACGACGTCGACAAGGCTAACGAGTACCTCGACAAGGTTGCTCCCGCTGGTGCTAACGGCGATCGTGGCATTAACGTGACTCTGTCCTACAACCAGGACGGTGGCCACAAGGAGATCATGGAGTCCATCATCGGCGACCTCGCCAAGGTTGGCGTTACCGCTGTCTCCGATACCCCCGAGTGGTCTGCCCTGCTCGAGCAGTATCAGAACTTTAACTATCAGTTCGGTCGTCTGGGTTGGATTGCTGACTACCCGATCATGGACAACTTCCTGTATCCGCTGTTCCACTCCGACTCCCTCGGTGGCGACAACCGCTCTGGTTACAACAACCCCGAGTTCGACGCCAAGGTCGATGAGGCCCGTACCACGGTTGACGACGAAGAGCGCGTCGCTAAGATGCAGGAGGCCGATGCAATGGTCGCTGCCGACTGCCCGGTCATCCCGGTGATGTTCTACACGCACACCATCGCCGGCTCCGATCGCATCAAGCACCTCTATGTCGATCCGCAGAAGCACGCCGATCTGGGTACCGCTGAGCTCGCCTAAGAGTTTGCAGCTTCCGTGAGGGTCAAGTATTTACGTAGACCTCATGGGAAACATACAGTTCTCCCTAACCTGGGGTAAACTGGCTGATGGTAATTTTGGGATGCCGGTCTGGCGATCGGCATCCCATTTAGGTTAATCCCTAGATAGGGGAGTGGTATGGGTAAGTACATCGTTAAACGTGTGCTTCAGTTCATCCCGGTGTTTTTGGGCGTTACGCTGATTTTGTTCGCCCTCCAGAATATCGTGCCGGGAGATCCGATCAAGCTGATCGGTGGAGACAAGGCTCTGTCCCCCGAGGTGGAGCTTCAGCTTCGCGTCCGCTATCACCTGGTCCAGTCGGACGAGGACGGCAACGCGATCCTTGACGAGAACGGCGACCCCGTTCAAACGTCGCTCGTGGACCGTTACTTGTATTACATGAACGGCCTGCTTCATGGCGATCTGGGCAATTCGTATCAGCGCAAGCTGCCGGTTACGGAAATCTTTGCCCAGAAGTATCCGTATACGGTCAAACTTGCCGCGTGCGCCATCGTGCTCGAGGCAATCATGGGTATCGGTGCGGGTATCATTTCGGCGGTAAAGCGTTATTCCTTCTGGGATATTTTGGTAACGCTCACCACGTCGATCCTCGTTGCCGTCCCGGCCTTCTGGCTCGGTATGTTGCTGCAACTGTTCTTTGGCGTCATTCTCAAGGACGCCACGGGCGGTGCATTCTCCATGCCGATCTCGGGTGCCGGCGGTGCCAGCTCTCAGTATCAGGATTGGATGCACTATGTGCTTCCGACCATTACGCTGGCTTCGGTTTCGACCGCTTATGCTGCCCGCATTATGCGCTCGCAGCTGCTTGACGTCATGAACCAGGATTACATTCGTACGGCAAAAGCCAAGGGTCTCTCCAATCGCGCGATCATCATCAAGCATGCGCTTAAGAATGCACTCATCCCCGTCGTTACCTATATTGGTGTCGACTTTGGCGGCATGCTTTCGGGCGCCATCCTGACCGAGACGGTCTTCAACTGGCCCGGTATCGGCTATGAGGTCTATCGCGCCATTAGCATGCGTGACTGGCCCATCGTTATGGGCGGCGTTACGCTCATCGTCGTCGTCGTCATGGTGATCAACCTGCTCGTCGACATTAGCTATGCATTCCTCGACCCGCGCATCCGCCTTGGCGGTCCGTCGGATAAGGCCTAAGGGAGGTACGTCTCATGCAGGAAACTGATCCTCAGTCTCAGGAGCAGGCTACCGCCACCAATGCCGCATCTGCTCCCGCCAAGTCCCGCACGCTGTGGGGCGACGCTTTTAAGCGTCTTCGTAAGAACAAGCTCGCCGTTATCGGTGTCTGCTGGATCATCATCGTCGTTGTGGTTGCCCTGACCGCAGATCTGTGGGCTAAGCCCTGGCTCGGTTCGCCAACGGCTTCCGACTCAACCACCATGGCCCAGACGTCGCTGATGGCTCCGTGTGCAGAGCACCCGTTTGGCACCGACGCCCTTGGTCGTGACATTCTCGTCCGCGTTATCTACGGTGCACGTGTTTCGCTTTCCGTCGGTATTATGGCCACTGCGATCTCCACGGTGATTGGTCTGGTCATGGGTGCCCTAGCCGGTTTCTACGGCGGCATCTGGGATACGATCATCATGCGCTGCGCGGATATCTTCCTGGCATTCCCGTACGTGCTTTTCGTTGTCGCCATGATCGCCGTTATCGGCCGTGGTCTTCAGAACGTCTTTTTTGCCATCGGCATTCTCGGCTGGCCTTCGATTGCGCGCGTCTTCCGCTCTGCAATCTTGACGGTCAAGGAAAACGATTATGTTGACGCTGCGCGCGCGATGGGTGCATCTGATGCTCGTATCGTCGTGCGTCACATCTTCCCGAACTCCGTCGCCTCCATTGTGGTCTACGCGACCATGAACATTGGTGGCGCCATTCTGACCGAGTCCGCTCTGTCCTTCCTCGGCATGGGCGTTATTCCGCCTACGCCTTCGTGGGGCTCCATGATTCAGGACGGTCAGCAGTATCTTCTGACTGCTCCCTGGATGATGATCATGCCCGGTCTGGCAATTCTCTCGACGGTGCTCGCCTTCACCCTGCTGGGTGACGGTCTGCGCGACGCCCTCGACGTCAAGATGAAGGACGCATAAGGATGAAGAAGAACAAGAACTATGTGGACCTGAAGGACCAGCCGGTTCCCGAGGGCCAGCATCTGCTCGAGGTCGATGACCTTAAGATGTATTTCCACACCGAGGATGGCGTTGTTCGCGCTGTCGACGGTGTCTCCTACACGCTCGATCGCGGCGAGACCCTGGGCGTCGTCGGTGAGTCCGGCTCCGGTAAGTCCGTGACCGCCATGACCATCATGGGTCTTATCTCGATGCCTCCGGGAAAGATCGAGGGCGGCGACGTTCGCTATCGCGGTCGTTCTATCCTCGAGATGACCGAGGAAGAGATGCAGCACATTCGCGGTAACGACATCGCGATGATCTTCCAGGATCCTATGACCTCCTTGAACCCGGTCTATAAGATCGGCAAGCAGGTGGGCGAGGGTCTTCGTCTGCACCGCGGCTACTCCAAGCAGGAGGCGCTCAAGCGTGCCACCGAGCTTTTGGACCTCGTTGGTATTCCCGAGCCCGAGAAGCGCGTCAATGAGTATCCGCACCAGTTCTCTGGCGGTATGCGTCAGCGCGTCATGATTGCCATGGCTCTTGCCTGCGATCCCGATATTTTGATTGCCGACGAGCCCACGACTGCCCTGGACGTTACCATTCAGGCTCAGATTATTGAGCTTATGCAGGAAATGCAGGAGAAGAACGGCAACGCCATCATCATGATCACCCATGACCTGGGCGTTGTCGCTGATATGGCCGACAAGATCATGGTTATGTACGCCGGCCGTCCCGTCGAGTTCGGTACTGCTGAGGAAATCTTCTACGAGAGCCGCCACCCCTACACCTGGGGCCTTATCCGCTCCATCCCGGAGCAGGCCATCGATGAGAAGAAGCCGCTTACGCCGATTCATGGCAACCCGCCTTCGCTCATGAACCTGCCCGAGGGCTGCGTGTTCTCTCCTCGCTGCCCCTATGCGACGGATAAGTGCCGCAAGCAGCGCCCCGAGCGTTTTGTTACCGAGTCTGGTCACTATTCTGCGTGCCACTACGCTGGCGACCCCGAGTTCCTCAAGAACGCTCCTGTGACGTCCCGTACGCGCAAGGATTCCAAGAAGGGAGGCGAGGCGTAATGGCAGATACCAACGAGCGTACTCCGCTGCTGAAGGTCGAGCACCTCTCTAAGGAGTTCCCCGCTGAGTCCGGCATGTTCGCCAAGCGCTTCTCCAAGCGTGTCGTCTCTGCTGTAAATGACATCTCTTTTGAGATTTATCCTGGCGAGACCTTCGGTCTGGTTGGCGAGTCTGGTTGCGGTAAGTCCACCACGGGCCGTACTATCATGCGCCTGACCAAGCCGACCGCCGGTAAGGTGTTCTTCCAGGGTAAAAATGTTGCCGAGATGAGCAAGCATGAGATCAAGGACATGCGTCGCGAGATGCAGTTTATCTTCCAAGATCCTTATGCTTCGCTCAACCCTCGTATGACCATCGGTGAGATCGTCTCCGAGCCCATGACCATTCACGGCGTGGGCACCAAGGAGGAACGCATTGAGCGCGTCCGCGAGCTTCTCGACGTTGTCGGACTGAACCCCGAGCACATCAACCGTTATCCTCATGAGTTCTCCGGCGGTCAGCGGCAGAGAATCTGCATTGCCACATCGCTTCTGACGCCCCGTCAGCTGCTGATCGCGGATGAGCCCGGTACCGCGCTGGACGTCACGGTTCAGGGGCAGATCCACAAGCTTCTGCGCAGGCTGGTGGAGGAGGAAAAGCGCTCTTTGATCATGATCACTCACTCGCTGGGCGTGGTCCGAGAGCTGGTGGACCGTATTTACGTCATGTACGCGGGAAACATCGTGGAGAACTGCGATACCGCTGAGCTTTTCAAAAATCCGCTGCATCCGTATACCCAAGGCTTGCTGGCATGTGTGCCGCGGCTTACCGGCGGCGGAATTTCAGCCGGCATTTACGGCTACATTCCAAGTTATGTAAATCCACCAAAGGGGTGCCGGTTCTTTAACCGCTGCCCTCATTGCACAGAACGCTGCAAGCAGGAAAAACCGGGCACATACATGGCTGCAGAAAATCATGCGGTGTCCTGCTTCCTCTATGAGGACAAGGGACCTGCCAAGGAGAGGGGAGACGGCCATGTCGAATGAGTTATTGACATTAAAGAACCTGAAGCAGTACTTTCCTGTGGGAAAAGACCGGTTTGTGCGGGCAGTGGATGGCGTGGACCTGACCATCAACCATGGGGATGTCATGGGCCTTGTGGGTGAGTCCGGCTCCGGAAAATCCACGTTGCTGCATATGCTGGGCGGGCTGGATCGCCCTACAAGCGGTACGGTCATGGTGGACGGACAGGATATTTTCTCCCTGAAGGAAGAAGCGCTGACCATCTTCCGCCGCAGAAAAATCGGCTTTGTATTTCAGAGCTACAATCTTGTTCCGGTGCTGAATGTATATGAAAATATCATTCTACCCACTGAACTGGATGGCGGAAAGGTAAACAAGGCTTTTGTGCAGCAGATCGTGCAGACGCTTGGACTGAGCGACCGTCTGGATGCCCTGCCCAATCAGCTCTCAGGCGGTCAACAGCAGCGAGTAGCCATTGCCCGTGCGC
>CAJJQF010000016.1:0-40678 GCA_905193815.1 uncultured Collinsella sp.
GGAGTCGCTGCTCGCGCGCGGGGTCCACGGCAACAAGGCGAACGTGGCCACGGCGCGCGAGCTCGCCTGCTGGGTATGGGCGGTCGGCCTCATGGCCGAGGAGGCGTAGGGGGGGGCGGTCCCCCGCACATAAGCCAGTCACCCCGGAAGCGGTTCGATCCGAAGCCGTTGAGGCGAACCTCAGGTCCCTTTTCTGCGAGCGCCCAGGGCGCCACACGCGTGCACAGACTGTCGGTTCGACGTAGAAGCCTCAGCCGTAGCAACGGATTGCCCAGCGAGAGATCGCCGCGGGCGGATATTAAACTGCAAAGACGAGCGTCGGTAAGACACGCCGAGGTCGCCGCGGACGGGCTGATATAGGGAGAGGGCCTGACCCCATATCGTTGGGGCCAGGCCCGATTTTGCCTCTTGACAATGTCCTGCTCATATTAAAAGGAACGTCCCCAAGTGCCGGCTCAGCCCCATCCTAGAAATGACGGCGGATGGCGTCGACCATGCCCTGGGACGTGGTCTGGCCGAGCACGTCGGCTGCGGCATCGGCGTCCATAAAGATGTTCATGAGCGCCTGCAGGGCCTCGACCTGGCCGCCCGGCTCGGCGATGCCCAGATTAATGACGATCTGCGCCGGCACCGGAGCGCCCATGCCAGCCATAGCGTTAAATGTCACGGGCGCGGTGGGCTTCACCACCGCGATATAGGGCTTGGCCACAAACCCCGGATCGGTATGCGGAATGGCAATGTTTGCCGCCGGCATGGCAAGACCCGTGGGATAGGCATCCTCGCGCGTGCGAACGGCGTCGAGCCAACCGGACGCAATGTAGCCACGTGGTGCAAGCTCGCCCTCGAGCCGCGCAAACACCTCATCCGGCGTTGCACACTCCCAATCAAAAAACACCAGCTCAGGCGTAAACAGCGCTTCGTTATCCGCCATGCGCTCACCTCTCTCACCTAGTCACCTGCGACGTTCTTGAATGACCAGTCGTTAAAGACCGTTCCCAATGGCTACCCAAAACAAAAGGTGGCCACGCGCGCCTTGGCGCCAATGACCACCCTGGCTACTCGGCTAAATTGTACTGTGCGCCGCTAGCCGCGAGGCGCGTCAATTGCGACCTTGCCGCTCTCCAGCACGTGGACGCGACCGTCGGCGAGCATCTGCACGACCTCGGGATACAGCACGTGCTCAATCGCGTGGATGTGCTCCTCGAGCGTATCGACGTCCCAGCCCTCCTCAACAGCCAGCGCGCGCTGGGCGATGATGGGGCCGTTGTCGTAGATCTCGTTGGCAAAATGCACGGTCACGCCAGTTACCTTGACGCCGCGCGCAAAGGCATCGTCGATCGCATGCGCGCCGGTAAAGCTCGGCAGTAGCGCGGGATGCAGATTGACCACGCGATTGGGGAATGCCGCCAGCAGCGGCGTGTGCACCATGCGCATGTAGCCGGCCATGACCACATACTCGCAACCGCGCTCGAGCAGCTCGTGCGCAATGATCTCGTCGGCGGCGATGGGGTCGGCATAGACATCCTTGGACAGCGTGAGTGTCTGGATGCCCGCGCGCTCAGCGCGCTGCAAACCCTTAGCCGAAGGACGGCTCGACACCACAAGCTCAATCGAAGCGTTGAGCTTGCCGGCGGCGATCAGGTCGATCAGCGCCTGCAGGTTGGTACCCGAACCGCTGATGAGCACACCGATCTTGAGCGGCTCGGCCGTATCGGTGCCGGTCGGACGGGTGTAGGGCACAAAGCCCAGGCTCGCGGCAGCAGTCATCTGCTCGTTAGCGCTCATCGGAGTACACGACCTTACCGGAACCCTCGACGCACTCGCCCACGCGGAACGGCTTCTCGCCCAGCGCGACCAGAGCCTCGGTCACCGCGGCCTCGTCCTCGGGGGCGACGATCAGGCACAGGCCAACGCCCATGTTGAAGGTCTTGCATGCCTCATTGGGCGCGAGCTCGGCCTGGCACGAGACGTAGGTGATGACGGGAGGAACGTCCCAGCCCATCTCGGCGCCGTTACGGGTGACCACGGCGTCAACGTCGCCGGCAAGCGCGCGGTTGAGGTTCTCGGTGATGCCGCCGCCGGTGATGTGGGCGATGGCGTGCACCGGAGCGCCGCCGCGCAGCAGCTCCAGAATCGGCTTGACGTAGATGCGCGTGGGAGCCAGCAGGGCGTCTGCCAGCGAAGCACCGCCGAGCTCCTCGAGCGGACGGCTCAGCTCCTCGGCCTTAGCGGCGGCCTCGGGCGTGCCCGGCTTAATGCCGTCGACGCCGATGACCTTACGCACGAGCGAGTAGCCGTTGGAGTGCACGCCAGTGGAAGGCAGGCCCAGGATCACGTCGCCGGGGCGGACGTTCGCGGGGTCGAGCATCTTGGGACGGTCGACAACGCCCACGGTAAATCCGGCAAGGTCGTAGTCGGCAGGAGCCATGACGCCGGGGTGCTCGGCCATCTCACCGCCCACGAGCGCGCAGCCCGCGAGCTTGCAGCCGTCGGCCACACCCTTGATGATCTTTGCCATGTGCTCGGCCTCGATGTGGCCGATGGCAACGTAGTCCAGGAAGAACAGCGGCTCGGCGCCCGAAGCCAGAATGTCGTTGACGCACATAGCAACCAGGTCCTGGCCCACCGTCTCGTGGCGGTCCATGATCTGGGCGAGCACGAGCTTGGTGCCCACGCCGTCGGTACCGCTAATCAGAATCGGGTCTTCCATATCCTTAAGCGCGGCAGCCGAGAACAGGCCACCAAAGCCACCGATGCCGCCGATGACCTCGGGACGGTTGGTGTCCTTAACCATCTGCTTAATAGCGTCAACGGCGCGGCCGCCCTCGGCGGTATCGACGCCGGCATCCTCATACGTCACATGCTTGCTGTCGCTCATCTGAGCCTTCCTCTCCCACTACCGTGGCGCCGCCCGGGCGCCAAACGGTGCTCATAGTTGCGTTCATTTCGGCGCGCGCCATAACAACGCGCGCCGTCATATCAACAAAACAGCAGGTAAAACCTACCAAAATAAACCTGTCCCTACATGGCAGGTTTTAGGCCTCGCCGTGTTCCTCTTCCCAGCTGCGGTCGTCGTATTTCTCGACCACGGCGTCGTCGTCAAAGTGCAGCGGCTTGTCCAGGTTGCGGGGCTTAAAGCCCTCCATGAACTTGTCGCGGCCAAAACTCTCGGGAATCGCCACGGGGTAGCGGCCGGTAAAGCACGCATCGCAGTAACCGCCCTTGGGCATGACCTTAAGCAGGCCCTCGACCGAAAGGAAGGCCAGCGAATCGGCGCCGATATACTCACAAATCTCATCAACCGTCTTGTTGGCGCTGATAAGCTGCGACTGCACGTCGGTATCGATACCGTAGAAGCACGGCCAGATGACCTCGGGCGAGTTGATGCGGATATGAATCTCCTTGGCGCCGGCGTTGCGCAGCATCTTGACGAGCTGCACCATGGTGGTGCCGCGCACGATGGAGTCGTCGATGACGACCAGGCGCTTGCCCTCGATGTTGTCGCGCAGCGGGTTGAGTTTCATACGCACGCCCATGGCGCGCAGCTCCTGCGTGGGTTCGATAAACGTACGGCCCACGTAGCGGTTCTTGATAAGGCCCTCGCCAAAGGGAATACCGCTCTCGTGCGAATAACCCTCCGCGGGCGGCAGGCCGGAGTCGGGCACGCCGATGACCAGGTCGGCCTCGACGGGCTCCTCGTGTGCCAGCTGACGACCCATGTCATAACGGCAGGCGTAGACGCTCTTGCCGTTCATGATGGAGTCGGGGCGAGCGAAGTAGACCTGCTCAAAGATGCAGTTAGCAGGCTCTTCGGCGGCAGGCACGCCCTGCTCGGACACAAGGCCCTCGGCGCTGATGCGCAAAATCTCGCCGGGACGGACGTCACGGACGTACTCGGCACCCACGATGTCGAGTGCGCAGGTCTCGGAAGCAACGACCCAGCCGCCGGCGCGCGTGACATGGGTGGTGGCGTCGACCGTCGCGGCGCCGTCCTGCGACGGCAGCTGCGAAACGGATGCGGCATCGGCCTGGTCCAGACCCTCGTCCACCAGCTTGCCCAGCACGAGCGGGCGAATGCCGTGCGGATCGCGGAATGCGTAGAGCGCCTGCTCGTTGATGAGCGTCATGGCGTAGCCGCCGCGCACGAGCTCCATGGTCTTACGAATGCCCTCGCGCAGATGACCCGTACGCTGGGTAAAGTAGCCGATAAGCTTGGTCGCGACCTCGGAATCCGAATTGGAGAGGAACGGCACGCCCAGCTCGATCAGCTGGCGGCGCAGCTCGTCGGTGTTGACCAGAGTGCCGTTGTGAGCAAGCGCGATAATGACGCTGTTGATGGTAGAAAGATGCGGCTGAGAGGCTTCCCAGCTCTTGGCACCGGCGGTGCCATAGCGCACGTGGCCCACGGCCAGCTGGCCGGAGAGCGTCGACAGGTCGGCGTTGGAGAACACGCGATCGAGCAGGCCCAGATCCTTGCGAACCATAACCGTGCCGCCGTCACCCACGGCGATTCCAGCCGATTCCTGGCCACGGTGCTGCAGCGCACGCAGGCCAAAGTACGTCAGTCGAGCCACGTCGCGATCGGGCGCCCACACACCAAAAATGCCGCATTCCTCATGCAGCTGGTCGGAGTCCGGATCATACGTCGACATGGTCTTCACCTGTCCCGCGGCACGCTCGGCCGCGCGGATGGTTTCTTGAGACATGGCATCCCCTCAGAGCCTCGTTATTTGGCGTTACCTGCCCTATTATACGCACGGCAAGACAAGCACTCCCGCGCATGAACAGCGCTTTTTAAAAGCCCACCGAGCTTATTATCCGTTTTGCGACCAAACATTTTATTGGGTAGTCCACTCTCAGGGGCAACGGCCTCGAAGACTTCCCGTGCGCCGTGTCTCGCCCGCGCTAGGGGCTACATTGTTGCAATTGGGACGTTCGTCCTGTCTTTTAGCTGGTCGTCGGCGTATCCTTGTAGGCTACTACAAGACGAGAAAGGTAGCGTATGGATCGAAATCAACTCGACCCCAGTGTCCCCAGCACCACGGAGGCCAAGAAGATCCCCCTTATCATCAAGGTCTACGCAGTCCTGTGCACCCTATCTGGCGTGGGCACGCTCCCGTCAGTCGCCGTCTTTATGTGGCAGGTCATCACCGCACTCATTAACGGCAACGTCGCCGCTAAGCTCGGTGATAACACCCTAGTCGCGGTTGGCCTTATCGTCGCCGGCATTATGCTCTCGGCGGCAAGCGCGATCATCTTGATCGTCTTTGGCCTGGACCTCATCAAGGACCAGCGGCGCAATGCCGCCCGCCTGTCTTACGTCCTCATCGCATTTACCGTCGTGGAGCTTTTAGTTGACGTGATGCTCCAGGGCATCGGACCCTTCCTGCTGCGCCCCGCCGTCCAGCTTGTCATCCTCATTGCGCTGTCGGCCACCGTCGACCCCACGCTACGCCAGGAGCGCGAACTGCAGCGCCGTCTGCAAGAGATGCTCGACCGCGATGCCGCCGCCGAGGGGATGCTCGGCCGCGACGAAACCGGCGAGGGCTACATCAAGCTCAACTACTTCAACCTGTTCTGGGTATTCTTCGTCTGCAGCGTGTTAGGTCTCATTCTCGAGGAAGTCTGGCATATGGTCGTCGTCGATCCCGGCGTCTATCAGGACCGTGCCGGTATGCTATTTGGCCCCTTTAGCCCCATCTACGGATTTGGCGCGGTGCTCATGACCATGGCGCTCAACCGCTTCTATAAAAAGAATCCTCTGATCATTTTCCTGGTAAGTGCCCTGATCGGCGGCGCTTTCGAGGTGTTTGTAGGCTGGTTTATGCAGACCTCATTTGGCGTGGTGTCGTGGAGCTATTCACACATTAGGCTATTCGGCATGCCCGATCCCATCGCGGTATTGACCGGGGGACGCACATGCACGCCGTTTGCCTGCATGTGGGGCCTGGGTGGCCTCATCTGGATCAAGGTCTTGCTGCCGCGCCTGCTTAAGCTCATCAATATGATTCCATGGAAACGCCGCTACTCTGCTACCGTCATCCTGACCGCCGTCATGTTGATCGACGGCGTCATGACGTTGCAATCGCTCGACTATTGGTATCAGCGCGTCAACGGAACCGTTCGAAATATTACCGTCGCACAGTTCTATGACAAGCATTTCGATAACGAATATATGGAGAACCGTTTTCAGAGTATGACCATGAGCCCCAAGGACGCCACACGCGTGTAGCAAACGCCAGAGCAAAATAGCTCCAACACATCAAAGCCCGCTGGCAGATCTACATGAACTGCCGGCGGGCTTTCGCTATAGACAGACTCGGATTGCCGACGAGGCCTTACGCCTCGCGCTCGACCTCGCTCACGCACTCGTTCTTGATGGTGCCGACGAGCGACTGCAGCGCATCGACCACATGCGGGCGAATGTCTCCGCCAATGAGCACGAGCATGATGTCGTCGCCCACGGTAAGCTCGCCGCTCGCCAGCCACACGCGCACATAGCCGATACCCGGCATCGTGCGCGTCGCCTCGATAGCGGCCTGCACCTTTTCGGCATCGAAGCCAAACACCATGCCGCCCACCTTGTGGCCTGGCGCCACGCCATCGGTCTCGACTCCGCGCACTTCGGCCTTGGGCGTCGCGCGCACCACGCCGTTGTGTGTCAGGTACATCCCACAATCAGCCGCCGAAACATCGGCCTTGGCTTCGCGCAGCCAAGCATCAACCGAAGGCATCGATTTGCCGTTCTCAAGCATCATTTCTCCTTTTGATTTCCAGGGTAGTCTTTTTGGGACGGGGCCCGGACACTTTATTCCTCGACCGGCGTGAGCACCATGACGGCGCGCGTATTGCTAAATGACAGCGAACGGCAGGTCACAAGCGTTACGACCTTGGTTGCCGAAGCGGCACGATCGGTGGCATCGCTCGCCACGGCAGAGGCACCGTCAAGCATCTCGGACAGATAATTCTTCAGTCCGTCATCGCCCTCAAAGTTGGGCGTGCGCGCCTTGGCATACGTGTCCTCGACCACCTTGGTCGCCAGCGGACGCAGCTTATACGTCGCGTCACGTGTGATGTAGTACACATAGTCCATGCTGTCGAACGTCGCTTGATCGGTCGTATCCGAAATCACGTTGAACATCGAACCGTCGTTCATGTGATGACCGTAAATCGTGGTCTGCTGATCCACCATGCCCGGCGCGGTGTCGTCGCTATCCAGGAAGATGGCACCCGACGCATTGGCGGTGCCGTCGAACAGCGTGTTGAGGTACTTGGAGTTGTTGTTGGTCTGCACCACGGGGTAGTTGATGTTGGTGCCGGGCGCGTAAATCCAACCCACAACCTCGGGATTTGTCTGGGCAAGCGCATTGAAGTCGATAATTGGCACGCCACTGGCGTCCTTGTCGCTCACATATTGCTTTTCGATTTTTTGATACGACTCGCTCGCCTGCTTGTAGCCAATCTGCGCGTTGATAAAGATAGCGGCCGCAGCAACGATCAGGCCAATACCGATGATGATGAGCAGAATGGGAATGACGGAGCGGCGATTTTTGCGCGGCGGCTCGGTATAGCTCGATGGCGCGGCATGCGCCGAAGAGCGAGGTGACTTCTTGGCCGTACTGTATGACGAAGGGCGATATGCAGCAGGTGTATCCTGACGGCGATGCTTCGCCGGCGTCACGGGGCGCGGCGCACGTGACTGCTGAGGAGAGGATGTCCGACCCTGCTGCGGCGCGCGGGCTGCTCCCGACTTGGCTGGATCGGGAATCCGAGAAGCCGAAAAACGCTTTCCCTGATAGTCGGACATGGCTCTCCTTATGCTGCAAATGGACTGGCAGAGCGCTTAGGCGTCAGCCATCTCCTGCTTCATCTTCTCGATAACCTTGCGGTACTCGGGGTCGCATGCGCCCAGAATCTGCGTGGCGTAAATGGCAGCGTTCTTGGCACCGTTGATGGCCACACAGGCAACGGGCACGCCCGAAGGCATCTGCACCATCGACAGCAGCGAGTCCATACCACCCAGATCGCTCGTCTTCATAGGCACGCCGATGACCGGCAGCGGCGTAAACGCAGCCACGACACCGCCCAGGTGAGCAGCCTTGCCGGCGGCGGCGATAATCACTTTGATACCGCGATCGGCGGCAGTCGAAGCCCACTCGTGGATCTTCGCCGGTGTGCGGTGTGCGCTCGCAATGACAAGCTCATAGGGCACGCCCAGCGCCTCGAGCTCGGCGGTGCAACCTTCCATAACGCCCAGGTCGGACTTGGAACCCATGATGATCCCGACAACCGGCTTTTGATCTGCCATAAACAAAGACCTCCTGTTGAGAACGGCGACGCGGCGGATCCGCGACCCTTAACTACTGAGAGTAGTATAGCTGCTCCCGTCCCTGCGGTCTTTGTGGCGCTTCGCGGGCGGGCCAGGCTTTATCTTCACTCCGGTTGCTTCGCAAAGTCGTTCAGATAAAGCCTGGCCCGCCCGCGAAGCGCCCTGCGACCTACCGGGAATTGCCATGACGTACGTTGGCTGATGAATTGGAAGGAAAGGTCAACGGAGACTGAAGGCAATTGGTTCAGCGAAAAACCCTGACGAATCTAATTCGTCAGGGCCCCACCAACGCTCACTCGTCGTTCATCGTTAAAGCTAGATATTCTCTTCCGCCCATTTCTCGAAATCGAGTTCTCGTCTCTGAGCAGTTCGGTAGACTTCCATGTCTTCGCGAGCGCCTACCACTACGATGGCCATCTTTTCTTTAATTCTGATGAGGCGGTACACGATTCGAATGCCACTTCCCCTGAGCTTGATTTTCATAAAGCCAGTCAAATCCGTACCTGCCTTGTTTCCAAGAGGCTTGCCGAATCCACCTTCGTTCTGCGGCAATGGGTTCGTTCTGATTTTTTCTATAGCCTTAAGGACGATCTTTCGTTGGGAGCCGTCCAGACGCTTAATATCCTTGAGAGCATCCGGGTAGAAAGCGACTTCGTACCCACTCATTCAAACTCGACCTCATCCATCTGATCGAGTTCGTCCTGGCTCACACCCAGCTCTTCCATAACATCAGACAGGGAAACAAGCGCATCGTCACGTGCCACAGCCACTCTCTTAAGTGCCAACGTTAACAAGGCGAGGTCCTCCTCCGCTTGCTTCGCTTCCCTATATTCATCGGGTGTCACAATCACAAACGCTGGCTTGTTGTGTTTGAGAACCACAACTGGATTGTCGTCCCCAACCTTCGAAAATGCAGCCGAGCCCTTACCGTGGCTGAAATCGCTAATTGGAACAAGGTTGTCGAGCATCTGCAAAGCAGGCATACATACCTCCTAAAAATGAATTCTTTTTCGAATTCATTTTATCATTCTTTTTTGCTATATTGTACCACGCAACCGAAACAACCTTTTAGGATACGAATCCGAGCTTAGAATGACTGTTGGCCCTCGCACCGCCCTTGCCTCTTTTATTACGTCAAGTGGTATACAGCGAAGCAAAATGGCGATCTAAAGTGCGCGGCACTCACCTCGTATCGCTACAAAAAACAAACTGCTCCCCACCCACTCGGGCAAGGAGCAAGCCTCATTTTTAATCAGACTGAGAACCACGAATGCAGAAACACAGGCGACTTCAGTCCCTTATCGCCGAGAGACGTTATTGTACAGCCATTTCTTTAAGCTTCTCAGCCATCAACAAACACACGTCTTCCGATTGCGGGTACACGCCAAAATGATCGAAGAAACCATGGTCACATCCGGCATATTCGATGACCTCGACATCGATTCCTGAAGACCGTAATTTTGTAGCCCATTTTTCATCGGGGATACGAAGCGGATCGTATTCGGATGTCACGATAGTCACCGGGGGGAAATCAGTGCAGTCCTCAAGCATTAGCGCAGAAATCAACGGGTCATGAGGAGACATTTTTCCGTGTGCACAAAGTTCGACCATCGGGCCGTCCGAATCGCGAAGATGGTCGATGCGAAAACGCGCAACGTCCTCTTGATCGGCTATCGCAGGAAAATCCTCATATCCCTCGCCCTGTTCGCCCGCAAGGTCGACTTCAGGATAGATTTCGAAGGCATGGGCTACAGCTCCAGCACCCCTGAGCTGAACACACGCATTAGTAAGGCTTCCTCCCGCAGAGTCGCCGGCGACCATTATTTTATGAGGATCGATTCCGAGATCCCCGGCATGCTCGCGCACATAATCAAGAGCAAGAACGCAATCCTCGATCTGCCCGGGAAATGCCGTCTCCGGCGCCAAACGGTATTCCGGATAAACCACCACTGCACCAGACTTTTCGGCGATGAACTCGAGCTGATGTTCAAATTGCAGAACATTCCCCGCAATAAACGCGCCGCCATGCAGGTAAACTAGCGCTGGACTTGCCTCCTTATGATTTGGTGGCGTCCAGACGAATAAATCTATATAGCGATCGGCTGCCTCCATGAGGACCTCATCGCGCTGAACCTCACCATCGAGTAGGCGGTATGTCGGCTTATCCGGGCGATGACGCATTCCAATAAGGCTCGTCCAGCTCGGAGACATGCTAACATTCCGCATCTTCTTGCGGGATACCTCGAGAATTCGCGGGTCAAGCACATGCTCTCTTTCATCATCAGGAACCGGACGAATTTGAACCTCGAGTCCCCTCTTCTCGGTTATAAACGAGCGACCGGAGATGGCGCCAATCAACGCCTCGTCGTATTGTCTGCCCATCTTAAATCCCCTCTCGGCGATAACGCCAAATCGATATTTCCATAACTTTTGAGATAACGGCTTATGATGTCCTCAGTTGTCGTATATCTATGTACTAAAGAAACTGAAGACCAAGGGGTCCACCATGCCTGCAGCAAAAGACGAGCTCACTCAGCCAGAGCTTCTCTATCAGACCGTTGAAAACGATATCCTCAAGAAAATAGTTTCTGGCGAACTCCCCGGCGGCAGTCAGATTCCCACCGAAACCGAGCTTTGCAAGCAATACAAAGTAAGCAGGATCACCGTAAGACGCGCCGTACAGAATCTCATTGACCAAAACTTGCTCTACCGCCTGCGAGGCAAGGGGACATTCGTAAACCCATCGAAGCTCACCCTGAAACGAGGAACAAGCACCATTTTCAATTTGAGCTCCGACCCCCAATACGGCGATAAAACAACCAAGTCCATCTTGGAAACAGGCTTGATCAAGGCTGATGCCCACATTGCACGGGAGCTCAAAATTGACAACGGAACCGTAGTGCAACGAGTTGCGCGCTTGGTTTATATCGAAAATGCCCCCTGCGCCATCGACACCATTTATGCAACGCAGGGCACTCTACCCGGACTACTGGAGCTTCTCACAGACAATGCCAGTCTTTTCGACCTGATCGCCAACCATTACAGCATCGCAACCGGTATTGAGAAACTCAAAATCACCGCAGGAATAGCGGGGCTCCAAGAAGCAAACCTTCTCGGTTATATCGTTGGAGCCCCCGTGAGCGTTGTCGAGCACGTCACATATGCCTGCAATGAAATGCCGCTCCACTATTCGAAAACCGTTTGGCGAGCAGACGCATCGTCCTTCGAGTTCAGCATCTCAAAAGATGGACGCCTTCTCTAGCCCAAAATCCCCAGGACGCCGAGCACAATACCCGCAGCGAGAATGCCCACAATCTGCCAAATAATTTTGACCTGTTTCTTATTGCAAAGACACATGATCCCGAACGCGCAGAGCGGCAAAAGAGCCGGGAATATCCCATCGAGCGTTTCCTGCAACTTAAACGCGGTGTCGCCGAAGTTAAGAGCGAGCGGAGTGGTAACTGCAACGGTGGTCGCCACCATTCCACCAACTACCATTAGTCCCACAATCGCCAGGCCGGACGTAACTTTGTGCATTACATCAGAATCGTTCAGCTTCGAAATCATGCCACTGCCAAGCGAATAACCATACTGAAGCCCAAACCAGCGGATCAGGATCGTTGGGACATTATAAAGAAGCAGGAACAGGATTGGGCCGAGCAGACTGCCCGAAAGGCAAAGTCCTGTCACAACGCCCGTCGCAATCATGCGAAGCGTACTGGCAATCAGTGAATCTCCAATACCGGAAAGCGGAGCCATAAGCGATGCTTTCATGGCGTTAATTGAGGCGGTGTCAAAGTCCTGATTGTTGGCGTTTTCCTCCTCCATGGAGGCCACAATGCCGGCGACCAGAGGATTAAACGTAACTTGAATATTGTAGAACTCAAGATGACGCTTATATGCCTCGATCCGGTCTTCAGGCTTATCGTATAACCGCTTGATTACCGGAATCATGTCGTAGCAGAAACCAACGTTCATTTGTCGGTCAAAGCTCCACATGATGTTGAGTGGAAAGCTGCGCCAAAATAACGCCTTTAAGTCTTTCTTGGTTATTCTCTTATCGGTCGATTTATTTGACTCCGGCGAGAGCTCAAGAACATCATTAGAATTCGTTGTCATCGTCAACCTCCTTAGCGACCGCCGCACTGGCAGGCATAAAAATGTGAGCCATATTGAGAATCCCAATCAGGATCAGCGAAAACGCCACGATACCGATCGTCGGAATGTTTAGATAGGCACTCAGCAAGAAGCCTCCAAAGAATAGGAAGCTCAGCTCCTTGGTGGACAGGATTGACATAAGCTGCGCAAATCCAAGCGCGGGCAGAATACCCGTTGCGATCGTAAGCCCATTCGTAAGCCAATCAGGAATGGCGTCAATCAGTGCCTGAACAGCATCATTTCCAACGTAAAAAGCCACGCCGCAAATCAAGCCAAGCGCAATGATGTAGAGAATTCCATTGGTCCACATAGCGGCTGCAATCGTTTTGGGGTCGTCTTTTTCGGCACCACGATCAGCCCAGACAGCCATAGGAGGCGTAACAACGCTATACATAAGGCTGTCAAACATGCCGGCAAGCACCGCAGTGGGCATAGCAATAGTCAGAGCGGTCTCGGGACCCGCACCCATAGTAATCGCAAAGGCTGTTCCCAAAACTGAACCAACAATTACGTTGGGCGGCACGGCAGCACCAACCTGCCAGACCCCCATGAACGCGAGTTCGAGCTGGAAACCAACAATAACGCCAGTCGGAATATCACCCAAAAAAATACCGACGATCGCTCCGAGGACAATCGGCCGCTCGACCATCGCAGTACCGAGTAAATAATCCGATTGACCTATCGCAGCGGCAAGACCAACCAGAAAAGCCTGAAGCAGCATATTTCTCCCTCTTCCTACAAATCAAAACTTGTTACGATGCGTTTTTTTCTCGCTAGCAACCTGCCTTACCTCGAACTCGATTCCATCAGCCATGGCTTTCTTAATTTCATTAATATCGGATTGGGAAAGGCGCACAGCAGGGCCAAGCTCCTTTACGCTATCCCCCAACGGTCGAGCGCCGCCTAAATTCACAGACGTTATTTTTGGACACGCACGCGCAACTTCACAGGCGTCATGTACATTTCCCGCAACAACAATTAGCTCGTATTTATCCACCGCGCTTCCGTTAAGGGCCACGATGGAATCTTCTACACTTTTGACAACCAATTTGGCATCAGCGGGTTTTGCAATTCGCAGCGCTTGAATTCGCTCTTTGCTTGCGGCGTACTCATCTGAAACCACAAGAATAGCGTTTGCTTCAAGCGTTGGATACCAAGAGAACACGGTCTGCCCATGCACTAACCGGCTATCGACGCGACACAGTTTAATCATTTTGCCCCTTTCTCGACTTGAACACAGACAATCATCCTTGACTGCTAATGGCATATTACGTCATATGACGTAATATGCCATTACATAATATCTTGAACGGTTGAATATCACCGCTAAATGGTATTTATCTCTAAAAACAGGAGGTGCAGTCCGTCTAGACACAGTGCGTCGGGGCGAGAGGGGCCGAGTTTCCTCCTGAGCGACTCTGCTTGCAGCCGGAGCGAAAGGGGGAAATCTCGGCCCCTCCCGCCCCGGCCGGCCAGGTCAACTACACCGTGTACTGCGGCAGGTCCTGCAGGGCGATGACGTCCATGCCCATGTCGTTGGCGCTGCCGTGACCCTGCTGGTCCTCGCGTACGGCCTCGATGGCACTCACGTACGTGTTGGCGGCAGACATCGCGGTCACGCAGGTCACGCCGCGGCGCACCGCCTCGGTACGCAACAGATAGCCGTCGCCACGCGAACCCGGGCCGTACGGTGTGTTGATGATTACCGCAATCTTGCCATCGGCGATGAGATCGCCGATATTGGGACGCTCGCCGTCGTGCGGGCCGCTGATCTTCTCCACGACCTCGCACGTCACGTTGCCTCCACGCAGCACGCGCGCCGTGCCCTCAGTGGAGCAGATGTCAAAGCCTAGGTAGCGCAGGATACGGCCGACCGAAAGGATATGACGCTTGTCGCGGTCGCACACGCTGATGAACACCTTACCGGCGCTCGGGTCAGGCAGCTTGTAGTCGATCGCCAGCTGCGTCTTGGCGTATGCCTCGGGATAGCTCTTGGCGATACCCATGACCTCGCCCGTCGACTTCATCTCGGGCCCCAAGATAACGTCGGCACCGGGGAAACGACCCCAGGGCATAACGGCTTCCTTCATGCAGAACCAATCGAGCTGACGCTCGTCGCTCGGCAGGCCCAGGCTGGCGATGGAATCGCCCGCCATGATACGTGCGGCACACTTGGCGAGCGGCACACCGGTGGCCTTGGAGATAAACGGCACGGTGCGGCTGGCACGCGGGTTGGCCTCGATCACGTAGACGGTCTCGCCCTTGATGGCGTACTGCACGTTGACCAGGCCGCGTACGCCCAGCGCCATCGCGATGCGGCGCGTGGTCTCGCGAAGCTTTGCCTGCAGGCTCTCGCTAAAGCTGAACGGCGGGATGCAGGTCGCGGAGTCGCCAGAGTGGATACCGGCCTCCTCGATATGCTCCAGGATACCGCCGATATAGACCTCTTCGCCATCGCACAGGGCGTCGACATCGGACTCGATCGCACCCTCCAGGAAGCGGTCCAGGTACACCGGGTAGTCGGGGCTAATGCGCGTAGCCTCGGCCATGTAATCGTGCAGGTGCTCGGCATCGTAGGCGATCATCATGCCGCGGCCGCCCAGCACGTAGCTCGGACGTACCAGCAGCGGGTAGCCAATGTGTGCGGCAACGGCCTCGGCCTCCTCAAACGAGGTGGCCTGACCCGCCGGCGGGTACATGATGCCCAGCTTGTCGAGCAGGGCGGCAAAGCGCTCGCGGTCCTCGGCAAAGTCGATGGCATCGGGCTTGGTGCCCATGATGTTGACGCCACTCTCCTCGAGCATGCGCGCCAGCTTAAGCGGGGTCTGGCCGCCAAGCGTCACCACGACGCCGTCGGGGCGCTCAACATCGATAACGTCCATGACGTCCTCGTAGGTAAGCGGCTCAAAGTAAAGGCGGTCGGACGTGTCGTAGTCGGTCGAAACGGTCTCGGGATTGCAGTTGACCATGATGGTCTCAAAGCCGCGGGCCGCCAGCGCATAGCTCGCATGCACACAGCAGTAGTCGAACTCGATACCCTGGCCGATACGGTTGGGGCCGGCGCCCAGGATCATCGCCTTGGGCTTGTCCGCCGGCGTGGTCTCGTCGGGAGCCACGCACTTCTTGGCATCCGGACTCGTGCGGTAGATGTTCTCGTACGTCTTGTAGTGGTACTCCGTGGCGCTCGAGAACTCCGCAGCGCAGGTATCGACCGTCTTCATGCTGGGAACCACGCCAAGGCCCTTGCGATAGGCGCGCACAAAGCGCTCGTCCGAGCCGGTCAGCGCGGCGATCTCGGCGTCGCTCGTGCCGTACTGCTTGAGCAAGCGCATCGCGTCGGCGTCGATATCCTCCACACGCAGGCCGCGGATGCTCTCCTGGACCTGCACCATGTCGTTGATGCGGTTGAGGTACCACGGGTCGATGCCGCAGGTGGCATGGATGCGAGCGATGTCCCAGCCACGGCGCAGGGCCTCGACCACAAAGAAGATGCGGTGCTCGGTCGGCGTGGCCACGGCTTGAGCGAGCTCGTCGTCGCTCAGCTTATCGGCACCCTCCTTGCCACCGGCGCAGATACCCTGGTGGCCGTCCTCCAGCGAGCGCATGGCCTTGCCAAAGGCCTCCTCAAAGGTGCGGCCGATCGCCATAATCTCGCCCACGGCCTTCATGCGCGTGGTGAGCGTGGGGTCGGTACCCTTGAACTTCTCGAAGGCAAAGCGCGGCACCTTGACAACGCAGTAGTCAATCGTGGGCTCAAAGCAGGCAGGCGTTGCCTTGGTAATGTCGTTGACGATCTCGTCGAGCGTGTAGCCCACAGCCAGGCGCGCGGCGGCCTTAGCGATGGGGAAACCCGTGGCCTTGGAGGCCAGCGCGGACGAACGGCTCACGCGCGGGTTCATCTCGATGACGATCAAGCGGCCGGTCTGGGGGTTCACGGCAAACTGCACGTTGGAGCCGCCGGTCTCGACGCCGATCTTCTCCAAGATGGCGAGCGAGGCGACACGCATGCGCTGATACTCAAGGTCGGAGAGGGTCTGCGCCGGCGCCACGGTGATGGAGTCGCCGGTATGCACGCCCATGGGGTCGAGGTTCTCGATGGAGCACACGATGATGCCGTTGCCGGCGTGGTCACGCATGACCTCCATCTCGTACTCTTTCCAACCCTCGATGGACTCCTCGACCAGCACCTCGTGGGCAGGCGAGAGTTCAAGGCCCTGGCTCACGATGGAGACGAGCTCCTCGTGGGTGTGCGCGATGCCGCCGCCGGCGCCACCGAGGGTAAAGCTCGGACGCAGCACGCAGGGATAGCCCACGCGCTCGGCGATGGCCTCGGCGTCGGCCACGCTGTAGGCATAGCCCGAGCGCGCGACCTCCAGGCCAATCTCGGCCATGGCCTCGTTAAAGAGCTTGCGGTCCTCGCCGCGCTCGATGGCGGCCAGGTCGCAGCCGATCATCTCGACGCCGTACTTGTCGAGCGTACCGTCTTTCGCCAGCTCGACGGCGGCGTTCAGACCGGTCTGGCCGCCCAGCGTGGGCAGCAGCGCGTCCGGGTGCTCTTTCTTGATTACGCGCTCGATAAACTCGGCGGTGATGGGCTCGACATAGGTGCGGTCGGCCAAGCCCGGGTCGGTCATGATGGTCGCCGGGTTGGAGTTGACCAGGATGACCTCAAAGCCATCCTCCTTGAGCACCTTGCAGGCCTGGGCGCCGGAGTAGTCGAACTCGCAGGCCTGGCCGATGACGATGGGGCCCGAACCAATGACGAGGATACGCTTGATGTCAGTACGTTTCGGCATGTTAGTTCTCCTCGGTCTCAGCGGTCTCGGACTCAGCAAAGTTCCAGCCGGCAAGGCGGTCCTTCGCGGTGTCGATGTCCAGGTAGTTCTCCTCGCCGTCCATGAGTCGCGTAAAGGCGGTAAAGAGATAGTGGGCATCGGTGGGGCCAGGCGAGGCCTCGGGGTGGTACTGGACCGAGAAGCACGGTGCGTCGAGCAGCTGGATGCCCTCGGCGGTGCCGTCGTTGAGGTTCACATGTGTCAGGCGAATGCGACCAAAGCGCTCGTTCATCACGACCGGCGCGATTCCGCGGCGCACCCAGACGCGCAGATCTCCATCGGCCGCATGCTCGGTCTCGCCGCCGGAAAGCTCGGGGACAAGCTTGCCCAAGCTGGGGAACAGCAGGCCAAAGCCATGGTTTTGCGCGGTGATCTCCACACGGCGGCTTACCAGGTTCATAACCGGCTGGTTGCCACCGCGGTGACCGAACTTAAGCTTTTCCATCTGGGCGCCGCAGGCCAGGCTGATCATCTGGTGACCAAGACAAATACCAAAGACCGGCACCTTGCCGATCAGCTGCTGCACCTGCTCGTAGGTCTCCACCACGGCGTCGGGGTCGCCGGGGCCATTGGACAAAAAGACGCCGTCGGGATTCATGTCGAGCACCTGCTGGGCAGGCGTGTCCCACGGCACGACGGTAAGGTCGCAGCCGGCGCGGACCAGCCCCTCCAGAATGCCGCGCTTCACACCGCAGTCGTATGCGACCACTTTGTGACGGGCAGGAGCGGCAGCCGAAAGCGCAAAGCCATGCGTGGCAGGCAGATCGGCGGCCACAAACTCGTGAGGTACGGGGCAACTTACGGTCTTGACCAGGTTCTCGCCTACCAGCGTGGGCGCTGCGGCCAGACGCTCGGCAAGCTCGTCGACGTCGAAGATCTCGGTCGAGATAATGCCCATCTTGGAACCATTGTCGCGCAGATGGCGCACCAGAGCGCGGGTGTCGACGCCCTCGATAGCGACGATGCCGTGGGCGCGCAGATACTCCGGCACGCTGACGGCCGAGCGCCAGTTAGAAGGCGTGGTGCACATGTCGCGAACGATCATGCCGCGCATAGCCGGAGCGCTCGCAGGGCGCACGGCGTCGCCGGGGAAGGCCGACTGGACGTCGGTCTCGTCGATACCGTAGTTGCCGATCTGCGGATAGGTCATGGTTACGATTTGGCCGGCATAACTCGGGTCGGTCATGACCTCAAAGTAGCCCTCGAGTGAGGTGTTGAAGCAGACTTCGCCGGTCGCGGTGCCCTCGGCGCCGCATGCACGTCCATAAAAAATGGTCCCATCCTCAAGATACAGGATGCAGGGACCGCAGGTGCCCTTGCTGGTTTTGGCCAGCATACGCTGGCAAAGCTCGCTGGGCGCGAAGGTGCGGGCGGCAGCGCCCGCGGTATGGTTGTTCGCCATAATTCTCCTTCCCGGTCTCACAGGACCGGCTTAAAGGTGTGTAGTTAGGCCTCGCGGTATTGTAACCGCAAGCATGCCTCATGGCGTTAATTTCATCGAAATGTTTACGAAATGATAATTATGACTTTCTATGCATAATGATTTCTCTGGGACGGGGATTAAAAAATCATCCCGCGGGGCTTGTGGCTCACGCGGGATGATGGCGTCTTACTTTTTCTTGTCCTGTTCCAGCAGTTCGGACGGTGTGCGATCGGGCTTGCCGCCGCGGAAAATCTCGCGGCCATGCAGACGATGCTCCAGGTCACGCTCGGTCTTTTCCTCGTCAATCTTGGTCTGGCTCACCACCGGATCCTCAATCAACGACGACACCGAGTTCACCTGCTTCTGAATGCGCTCGGCGATGGTGTCATCCATACTCACGATGCGCATCTTCCAGTCGATACTCGTGGCGTTGGATGAGCTCTTGGTCCACACGAACGTCAAAATGGCGCTCTGGTGGCCCCGCGCGGGGAACATGCCAAAGAAGGAATCGTGCTGAATGTTGCTATCCTCGTCGATATAGGCGTGAACGTTATACACCACGCGGTCGATCTTATCGTTGAGCAGCGCGTTGGTCGCAAGCGCCGCGGCCTGAATCTGCCCGTTGGACAACAGCTCGAGCTCGTTGGCAGAAGACGTGTCCAACACCGTCACCTCGACCGTGCCCGTGCGTTCATCGGCTTCATCGACGGTAAAGTCGAGCGGGAACTGCGTAAAGCCGTTGCCCCACTCAAGGCCGCCCTTCAGCGCCGTCGAAACGGTATCAACCGAAACGCTCTCGGACAGGTTGGCGGTATTCAGACGGCGCATCACGCCGTAGCCGATCTGCATGCCCACGATCAGCACCAAAATACCGATGACCACGGCCATCGCGGTCTTCGTAATGGTATGGCTCACCTGCGAGCCCGAAGGATCGTCCTCGGACAGCGGGTCGATATGTTTTGCCTGGCTCGCGCGGTCCTCGCTGCGCAGCTGCGCTAGCGCCGCTTTGTCACCGCGCTTGGCCGCGGCCTCCTTCTCACGCATGCGCTCAGTTCGCTTTTTGGCAAGCGTGGGATCCAAGACACCGGATGCATCGATTTCGGAGAATAACTCCGTCACTTCTTCCGGAGTCAAAGGGTTCTTGTCAGCCATAAACTTCCTGTCATATCAATCAGTCGAGCTCGTGCGCACGCGCACCTTCGAACTGCATTCGATAGTAACGGGCATAGGTGCCGCCACGGGCGAGAAGCTGTTCATGCGTGCCACGTTCCACAACGCGACCATGCTCAACAGTCGCAATCTCGTCAGCATGCTTAATGGTCGAAAGACGGTGGGCGATGATGATTGTGGTACGGCCGCGTGCCAGCTCTTCGAGCGACTCCTGGACCGCCTCCTCGCTCTCGTTATCCAAAGCACTCGTCGCCTCGTCCAAGATCAGGATCTTGGGGTTCTTGAGAAACACGCGCGCGATGGCAACACGCTGCTTCTGTCCGCCCGAAAGACGGCTGCCACGCTCGCCCACCACGGTGTCGTAGCCCTGTGGAAGCGACTCGATAAAGGCATCGATGTTGGCGCGACGGGCGGCCTCGGCGATCTCTTCCGCCGTAGCGCCCGGCTTGCCGTAGGCGATGTTCTCGCCAATCGTACCGTCAAACAGATAGACATCCTGCTGCACCAGGCCGATGGCGCGGCGCAGGCTCTGCTGCGTCACATCGCGCACGTCTTGGCCGTCGATGCTAATGGATCCGGCAGCCACGTCATAAAAGCGCGGCAGCAGCGAACAGGTCGTGGACTTGCCACCGCCCGAAGGGCCAACCAAAGCGATGGTCTGCCCGGGCTTGATGGACAGGTCCATATGGTCGATAACGGGACGCTCGTCGGCATCACCCTCGCCCAGCTCAACATCCTCGTAGTTAAAGCACACGTCGTGATACTCCACGGCGCCGGCAGTCACCTGCAGATCCGTGGCGCCCGGCTTGTCCTGGATATCCGGCGCGGTCGAGAGCACCTCGTCCATACGCCTAAAGCCGGCGATAGCCTTCTGATACGTTTCGGCCGAATTGACGAGTGTCTCGAGCGGCGTGCAGAACAGCGAAATGTAGAGCGCGAAGGTCGCCATATCGACCGCCTGCAGCTGTCCCTGGGCGACCAGCCAGCCGCCCAGCAGCACCACGATCACATAGAGCACACCCGAGAGCAGGCCATACGTCGCGGTATAGACGCCCATGGCGTGATACATGTTCTCCTTGGACGAAAGATAGCGATTGTTGGAGGCGCGGAACTTGAAGCGTTCGGTCTCCTCATTGGCAAAGCTCTTGACCACGCGCATGCCCGCCAGCGAATCCTGCAGCTGCGCATTGATGCCGCTGATTTTTTTGCGGTTGTCGCTAAAGACCTCGCGCATGCGCATGTTCTGCCAAAACATGATGACCGCAAACGCCGCCGTCACCACGGCCATGGCGAGCGCCAGCACCGGGGCGATGGTAAAGAGAATCACAAACGATCCGATAATCTCGATGCCGCAGATGATGATCCACTCGGGCACGTGGTGCGCCGCCTCGCAGATATCGAACAGGTCGTTGACCACGCGGCTCATCATGTCGCCCGAGCTGTTGCGGTCGAAGTACGCAAAGCTAAAGCGCTCATACTGGTCGAACAGGTCCTCGCGCATCTTGGACTCCATGCGCGCGCCCATCACGTGACCCCAATAGCTCACAAAGTAGCGGCAGGCGCAGCGGACGGCATACATCAACACCAAGCCCACCGCGATCATGCCGAGCGCCTGCATAATGGCAGTCTGACCCTGAGTAAACAGCCCACCGGTCAAATTGCGCAGGATAATGGGGAACGCCAGGTCAATGGCGGCAAGCACCAGAGCACAAACAGTATCAGCAACAAAAAGCCCCATCTGGGGCTTGTAATACGAAAGAAAACGCTTCAGCATGTGGTCCTCAAAGAAATATCAGCAACATAAGGCCCTGGAACAAAGTAATCAGTAGTTCTTGTCCCAGGGCTATCCCCACTCGTTACAGCTCGGCTCCGCCTAGTCTATGCGCGATGCTGTCGCAAGCCAAGGCGCCCACGACGGTCTTGGCGTCTTCGATCTTGCCGTCGAGCACGGCATCGATCAGCTCGTGCAGCGGCACCAGGTCCACGTTGACAAACTCGTCATCATCGGGGTTGGGCGCGTCGAACTCGAGCTTGGTGGCTAGGTAGATATGAATGATCTCATCGCAAAAACCGCAGGACGTGACAATCGACGTCAAAAAGCGAATACGACCAGCCCTAAAGCCCGTCTCCTCATGCAGTTCGCGCTTGGCGCAATCGAGCGGGTCCTCGCCTGAATCGAGCTTGCCGGCAGGAATCTCGACCGTCACGCGGCCGATGGCGGTGCGGTACTGACGCACCAGTACGATCTTGCCGCTCTCGGTCAGTGCCACAACGGCCGCCGCACCCGGATGGCGAACGATATCGCGGGCGCTGCGATGACCGTTGGGCAGCTCAACCTCAAGACGGTGGACGTCGAGGATCTTGCCCTTCCAGGCGCACTCCTCCGAAAGAATCTTCTCGTGCAGCTCGGCATCGTGCGGGTCGTCATCGCCCAGCACCAGCGCCGGCTCGTCAGCGACCTCGCCACCAGGCTCGCCCTCGGCGTGCCCATACATGCGGCTGTCTTCTTCGACGATCTGCGCGTCCACGAGCTCTTCGTTCTTCTCGTCCATCCGTCTCATTCCTCTCGGATTTTAGGCATCCCAGGCGTCGCGGCCGCGCAGCGCGCGCAGGCCGATGTCGTGACGCAGGGTCTTGCCCTCAAAATCAATCTTCTCGCAGGCCTCGTAGGCAAGGTTGCGAGCGTTCTCGAACGTGTCGCCCAGAGCGGTCACGGCGAGCACGCGGCCGCCGTTGGTCACGAGCCGGCCGTCCACCACGGCAGTGCCCGCGTGGTACACGGTCACGTTCTCCATGGCCTCGGCATCCTCAATGCCAGTGATGACCTTGCCCTTCTCGTAGCTGCCGGGATAGCCCGCGCTCGTCAGGACAACGGCCACGGCCCACTCGTCACGCCAGTCGAGCTCAATCTGATCGAGCTCGCAGTTGGCACAAGCCAGCATGACCTCGACCAGGTCGTTCTTAAGGCGCGGCAGCACGACCTGCGTCTCGGGGTCGCCAAAGCGGGCATTGAACTCCAGCACCTTGGGCCCGGCAGGCGTGAGCATAAAGCCGCCGTACAGGCAGCCGCGGTAGTCGATACCCTCGGCAGCGAGCTCGGCCACGGTCTGCTCCATGACCTTCACCATCGTGGCGTGCTCCTCGTCGGTCACGATGGGCACCGGGCTGTAGACGCCCATGCCGCCGGTGTTGGGGCCCTCGTCGCCCTCGAGCGCGCGCTTGTGGTCCTGCGAGGTAGCCATGGGGCGCACGGTCTTGCCGTCGGTAAAGGCCAGCAGCGAGCACTCGGGGCCGGTCAGCATCTCCTCGATAACCACGGTGTTGCCGGCATCACCAAAGGTGCCGCCAAAACACTCACGCACGGCCTCCTCGGCCTGCGCAAGCTCGGTTGCCACGATAACGCCCTTGCCCGCGGCAAGGCCGTCGGCCTTGACGACCAGCGGGGCGCCCTGCTCACGCACGTAGGCGAGAGCCGAAGCCTCGTCGGTAAACGAACCATAGGCTGCCGTCGGAATGCCCGCACGCTCCATGAGCTGCTTGGAGAACAGCTTGGAGCCCTCCATCTGGGCGCCCTCGGCACCCGGGCCAAAGCAGGGAATACCCGCCGCGCGCACGGCGTCGGCCGCGCCCGCCACGAGCGGAGCCTCGGGGCCAATTACCACGAGCCCGCATCCGTGGCTCTGCGCAAACGCCGCCACGGCCGCAGGATCGCAGTCGTCGAGAACAACGTTCTCGCCGCAGCTCGCGGTGCCGCCGTTACCCGGCGCAATGTAGAGCTTGCCGGCGCGCGGTGATGCTGCGAGCTTAGCTGCCAAAGCATGCTCACGGCCGCCGCTGCCCAACAACAGGATGTCGATGGTTTGAGTGTCCGCCTTCAAGGGTGCCTCCTCTATGGATGAATGGCCCGCTCCGCGCGAGCCCTTTGCAAGCAAATATACCCCTCGGCCGCCCGTCCGGGCTGCAAAGGGGTATATCGCAATAACCAAATAGTCCCGATTACTTCCAGAATCGGTTGATGATCTGCTCGCGACCAGCGCCAACGCCAATGAACGTCACGCGGGTGTGTGCCAGATCCTCGATAAACGCCACGTAGTCCTGAGCCTCCTGCGGCAGCTCGTCAAAGCTGCGGCAACCGGTGATGTCGCACTTCCAGCCAGGGAGCTCCTCGTAGATGGGCTTGGCATGCTCAAAGCGCACCTGATGCTCGGGCACGCTCGTGTAGCGCTCGCCATCGACGTCGTAGGCCACGCACACCTTGATGGTGTCGAAGGCCGAAAGCACGTCGAGCTTGGTCACGGCGATGTCGGTGAGGCCGTTGACGCGCGAAGCATAGTTGGCGATAGGGCCGTCAAACCAGCCGCAACGACGACGACGACCGGTGGTCACGCCGTACTCATAGCCCTCCTCGGTCAGCGTGTGGCCGGCCTCGGACTCATAGGAAAGCTCGGTGGGCATGGGGCCCGAACCGACGCGGGTGATATAAGCCTTCATGACGCCCAGCACGCGATCGACGTTCTTCATGCCGACGCCGGAGCCGGTAATGGCGCCGCCGGCGGTGCAGTTGGAAGACGTCACGTACGGATAGGTGCCGTGGTCGATGTCGAGCAGCGTCGCCTGGGCACCCTCAAACAGCAGGTTCTTGCCCTCATCGATCATGTTGTTGAGCAGCAGGCTCGTCTCGGTGATGTAGGGACGCAGGCGCTCGGCCATCGGCAGGTACTCGTCGCAAATCTGGTCCACGGTGTAGGTGGGCAGGTTGTAGATGAGCTCGAGCTCGGGGTTCACGCGGGCGAGAGCGGTCTCCAACTTGTCGCGGAACAGCGTCTCGTCCAGCATGTCCTGCATGCGCAGGCCAATGCGGGCCATCTTGTCCTGATAGCACGGACCAATGCCGCGCTTGGTGGTACCGATGTTCTTCTTGCCGAGCTTCTGCTCAAAGGCGCCATCCAGATCGATGTGGTACGGCATGATGACATGCGCGTTGCCGCTAATCTTGAGGTTCTTGGTGGTGATGCCGTCGGCCTCGAACATGTCGATCTCCTCAAGGACAACCTTGGGGTTGACGACGCAGCCGTTACCGATCACCGACACGTGGTCGGAATACATGATGCCGGAAGGCACCTGGTGCAGGCCGTACTTCTTGCCGTTGACGACGATGGTGTGACCGGCGTTGTTGCCGCCCGAGTAGCGCACGACGGCATCGAAGTCGCCGGCGACCAGGTCGCAAATCTTACCCTTGCCCTCATCGCCCCACTGGGCACCGACCAAAACGGTTGACGGCATGTTTACTCCTTACATTCATGGCCTGTCTACGCGCCATGCCGGCACGCAGAAGCACAAAACATTCCCAGTATACCCGTGCAACGGGCGCCTGTCCTACTCCTCGGCATGTGCCCCATCAAGCTCATAGAACTTGGTGGATGCCGGCAGGAACATCAGGTCGACGTCGCCGATCGGGCCCGAACGGTTCTTGGCCACGACGATACGTGTAACGCCCTCGTCGGGTCGATCGTCGCGCGAGGCTTCGGCCTCGTCGGCGGAGCGGTCCAAGAACATAACGATATCGGCGTCCTGCTCGATGGAGCCCGATTCACGAAGGTCGGAAAGCTGCGGGCGCTTGCCGGTACGGGATTCGACCTGACGCGAGAGCTGTGACAGCGCGATGAGCGGGATCTTGAGCTCCTTGGCCATGATCTTAAGACCACGCGACATCTCCGAAACCTCGACGGTACGGCTCTCGGAGCGGCGTCCCGGCGGAGGACTCACCAGCTGCAGGTAGTCCAGGATGATGATTGCCTTCTCCTTGTTATGGAGCATGCGGCGGCTCTTGGCACGAATCTCGGTCACTGTGGTGCCGGGCGTATCGTCAATCAGAATATCGAGCTTGGACAAGGTCTGCGTGGCCTCGTTGATATTGGCCCACTGCTCGGGGCTAATGCGGCCCATGCGGAAGTCACTGATCGAGATCATGGCGTAGGCGCAAATCAGACGCTGGGCAATTTCCTTGCCCGACATCTCCAGCGAGAAGAAGCCGACGGTATAACCAGCAGCGGCAGCGTTGAGCGCCAGGTTCAGAGCGAACGACGTCTTACCTACAGCAGGACGGGCGCCGATGATGATGAGCTGGCCCTCGCGAAAACCCATGAGCATGCGGTCGAGTGACGGAAAGCCCGTGGGCACGCCCGCAGCCTGGCCACCGGCCTGGCACACTTCCTCGGCCTCGTTATAGGCCTCGACCATAAACTCGGTCAGCGTCTTGTAGCTCGACTTGACCTCGCGTGCCGTGACTTTGAGCAGCTTACTCTCGGCTAGCTCCACGACCTCTTTGGTGTCGGTGGGGGCGTTATATGCCAGCGCGTTGATCTCGTTAGTGGCGCCGATCAGCTCGCGCAGCATCGAGTCGCGGCGAACGATGGCGGCATGGTGCTGCCAGTTGACGAGCGACAGGGTCTGACCCATCAACTCCAAAATGTAGGCCTCGCCGCCCACGGCATCGAGCTTATTGATGCTTCGCAGGTAATCGATCAGCGAGATGGAGTCGATGGGAATGCGGCTGTTGTACATATCGACCATCGCGGTATAGATGGTCTTGTGAATGGGCCGGTAGAAGTCATCGGGCTGCAGCTCGACCTGGGCCTCTTCGACCACCTCGGGCGATAGCAGCATAGCGGCCAGTACATTGGCCTCTGCATCTTGGTTTTGGGGAAGACCCAACTTTGAGCCGCGGTCCTCAACCGTCAGCCCGGTCTCCCTATCGTCATATGCCATGAGCATCCTCATTCATATCGCTTGCGAGCATCCATAGTATCAGCCACGGTCCCAAAACGCGCCGCGCGCCGCCAATCATCACCGAACCAAACGGATGAACGGTCCCGTATATAGGACTTCGACGCAACGTTCACCATGACACTCACTCAGCGCAAAAAACAAAAGGGCGCCCTGGTTTCCCAGAGCGCCCTTCTTAGAACAAGATTGTTGCGTTGCAGCAAATGCTACTCGGCAGCAGCCTCAGTCTCGACCTCGGCGGTCTCGGCCTCGGCGACCTCAGCGGCCTCCTCGACCTCAGCCTCGGCAGCGAGCTCCTCGGCGGTAACGCCGACGAGAACGACAACCTCGGCCTTGATCTCGCGGTACAGCGAGATGGCAACGGTGTGGGCACCGGCAACCTTGATGGGCTTACCGAGCTCGACGCGCTTGCGGTCGATGTCCATACCGAGCTGAGCCTTGATGGCGTCAGCGATCATAGCGGCGGTAACGGAGCCAAAGAGGATGCCCTCGTCGCCGACCTTGACGTCAACGGTGACCGTCTTGCCCTCGAAGGCAGCCTTGGTCTCGTTGGCGGTAGCCAGACGGACGGCCTCGCGCTTGGCGATGTTGTTGCGACGCTCGTCAAGCTGCTTGAGGTTGCCCTTGGTGGCGGCAACAGCGAGCTTCTTGGGGAACAGGAAGTTCTCAGCGTAACCCTGAGCGACCTCTACGACGTCACCCTCGCCGCCCTTGCCCTTGATCTCATCGAGAAGAATAACCTTCATGATGCGTCTCCCTTCTTAGCCGCGGTCGCGGTTGCCACGAGAGGAAACCACGGGGACGGTGTACGGCAGGAGAGCCATCTCGCGGGCGCGCTTGATGGCGTTGGCGATGTCATGCTGATGCTGCGTGCAAGCGCCAGTGACGCGACGGGGCTTAATCTTGCCACGATCGGTCATGTACTTACGGAGAAGCTGAGTGTCCTTATAGTCGATGAACTCAGTGTTCTCCTTGCAGAACTGGCAGTACTTACGACGCGGCTGACGTGCAGAAAAATCATTAGCCATGTCAAAATACCTTTCATTTGGCAACTTCGGCGAACCGAAGCCGCCTCTCACTCAAAAATAGGTGAACAACCCTTAGAACGGGATGTCCTCATCGTAGACGTCGACCGCGGGCGGCGTAGCCACCGGCGCGGCAGGACGTGCTGCGGGCGCGGGAGCTGCGGGGGCGTAACCGCCCTGGTCGTAGCCACCCTGGCCACCACGGGAGCTCATAAACTCGATCTCATCGACGATGACCTCAAGCTTGCTCCGGCGCTGGCCGTCGCGCTCCCAAGAGCTGTAGCGCAGCTTGCCCTCGATCGCGACCTTGTTTCCCTTTGCCAGGAAACGGCTCACGGCCTCGGCGCGGGTGCCGAACATAGTGCAGTCGACAAAGTTGGGATAGTCCTCCCACTCGCCAGTCTGCGCGTTGCGGCGACGATCGTTCACGGCGACGCCAAAGGACAGAACCTGGGTTCCGCCGGCGGTGGCGCGCAGCTCGGGATCGCGGGTGAGGTTACCGGTGATGTTCACTCGATTGATGCTCATAACTCACTACTTCCTCTTGGGGCACAAGCCCAGTCCAAAACGACAGTCTTACTCCTGGTCGTCGCGACGGACGATCATGTGGCGGACCACAGCGTCGGTGATGCGCAGGACGCGATCAAGCTCGGCGATCTGGGTAGGATCTGCGTGGAAGTTGATGAGGGTGTAGTCACCATCGGTGAGGTCGTTGATCTCGTAGGCGAGCTTGCGCTTGCCCCACTCGTCAACGGAGTCAACCTTGCCAGCGCCCTCAGCGATCGTGGTATCGATACGCTTCATAACAGCGAGACGAGTCTCGGGGTCGAGCGACGGGTCAACAAAGAACAGCAGTTCATAAGCCTTCATATTGTCACCTCCTCTGGGCAAATGTGGCTTCAGGTCGTGAAGGTGCGCCTGAAGCAGGAAAAGACTTGGTAATAATATCTTTCAACCTCCCAGGCCGCAAGAATATGCAGCTACAACCTCATGACCTCCACATATGCCAATGCTCGCACAACGTTTCATGCGCATTCCAACCAAATGCCGACCAAGAGCTTGACGGATTTGTGGACAAGATACGACGCCGCGGGGACAAGCTGAGCCAAGCCGCAGGTCAACGGGCACAAGGCCGTGGTCGCAAAATGCATACCAGTGGTCCACAGCACCACCCAAAGATTTTTAAATTCATTGCCAAGTCGCTTATGAATACCCCTTTTGAACAATTGAGTTAATCAACCACGCTGGTCGGAAGCCGTTTTTTGGCACCTCAAACCCCACTGCAACGACAAGCGCAGCCAAGCGTTTTAAAAAATGCCAACTTTTCTGTTTGCACTTTGCGATTCCTCGTGTATACTGACTTTCGCATTTAACGGAGAGTTGTCCGAGTGGCCGAAGGAGCACGATTGGAAATCGTGTAGGCGTCAAAAGCGTCTCCAGGGTTCAAATCCCTGACTCTCCGCCAGTTAATTCCAAAGCAGGCCTTCGAGCCTGCTTTGTTTTTACCCCACGCGGAGGGGTGGCAGAGTGGTTGAATGCGGCGGTCTCGAAAACCGTTTGGCCTGTATAAGGTCACGAGGGTTCGAATCCCTCCTCCTCCGCCATTAGATGGTATGAGCCCCAGCAATGGGGCTTTTTTCTTTTTGGGCACATTTTAATTACGCGCAGGAGGAGGGATTCGAACCCGCCAGGGCGCGAAGCGTAAAGAAAACGCGCCCGTGGCGCGTTTTTAGCGCAGCGCGGTCGGCGTAAGCCGACCGGATAAATTTTGAGCAAAGCTCAAAATTTGGACATCCCTCCTATTCAGCCACGCCCCCATCGCGTTCGGCATCAACCCGGATCCCCAAACATGGAACCTATGACCGTACCCAGTCCCGACCGTTTGCCGAGCAATAGGGTCGCAATCGGCGCCGAACATGTACTATGTACGGGCATTGTCAAAATCCGTAACCCAAAGGACCCCATCTTGCCCGTCGTCGCCGCTATGACCATTACCTCACATGCATCGGATGCCATGGTCGCTATTCCGTTTTGGCTCGAGATGTTCGCTGTTGTCGCTGCATCGATCTCGGGTGTACTGGTTGCGCGCGAGCACAAGCTCGACCTGGTGGGCGCGGTCGCGCTCGCGGTGGTCTGCGGTCTGGGCGGCGGTCTCTTGCGCGATATGACGCTGCAGGTGGGCAACGTCTACATCCTCAACCAGCCGATGGCACTGCCGCTTTCCATCGCCACGGCAGCCATCATCTACATTTTCCCGGCAATCGTCGACAAACCCGAAAAACTCATTCCCCTGCTCGACATCATCTCGGTCGGCATCTATGCCGCCACCGGAGCGGACAAGGCGCTGGTCTACGGCTTTGCACCGGCGGTGTGCATCATGATGGGCTTTTTTACCGCGGTGGGCGGCGGCATGTTGCGCGACGGCTTTATGGGCGTGGTTCCGGGCATTTTCCAACGTACTAACTTTTATGCCATCGCCGCCATCGCCGGATCGACAAGCTATGTGTGTCTCGTTATGAGCGGCATCATGAGCAATGTCGCCGCGCTGGTCGTATGCGTTGTCGTGACCATGGGTCTGCGCTGGCTCTCGCTGCGCTTTGACATCAAAAGCCCCACCGAGGAAGACATCGCACGCTTTTTGCACCGCAAGAAATAGATGGCGCGGGCCCATCCTTCGAAATGCAACCGAGAGGTTCTTTTAGAGAGCCCGCGCGTTGGGTACCCTGTTAGGTATATGCCGAACACCTAACAAAAGGATCAACCATGGCTTTCAATCAAACCGCGGCGGCGCCGTCACACAAGATGCGTCGCTGCCTGCTTATGGCATTCGCGCTCATCGCGCTCGCGCTCACCGCTCTTCCCACGGCGTCATTTGCCGGCACGGACACGGCGGGCAACGTACTTGCAACCGACAACGACTCTAATCCGTCCGGCGTCGAGGGCGACCTGTACTGGGCCGGTCAGGCCCTCAACTTGGACGACGCCTCCATCGACCGCGACATAATTGCGGCAGGCGAGAGCCTCTCCATCCGCGACTGCACGGTGGGCGGCGCCGTCCGTCTGGCGGCACGCACCATCGACATTGCCAAGACCACGGTTGATGGCAGCGTGACCGTTGCTGGCCAGCATATCGTTCTCAATTCCGACAGCACCGCTAACTGTTTCTACGCGATAGGCGAGACGGTTGCCTTGCGAGGCTCCACCAAGTCGGCGGCGCTCGCGGGTGATACGGTAACCATCGACGGCACCGTCGATGGCGATGTCGAGGTTTGGGCCGACGAGCTCATCCTGGGCAAGAACGCCCACATCACCGGCACCGTGAACGCGCACGTCTCCGAGGACCCCGAGCGCGCCGCGGGAGCCGAGATCGGCGCGCTCAAGATCGACCGCACCGAGAACGAGGATACTTCCACCGTTAACGATGTCATCGGCGGCATCGTCGCCGCGGCACTCTCGACCTGCTTTGTCGCCCTGCTGCTCGAGCTCGTCTTTCCGCGTGCGACTGCCAGTGCCGCCGGTATGCTCCACCAGCGCCCCATGCCCCTGTGGGTGAGCGGTCTTCTGGGCACGATTGCTATCGTCCCCGCCGTCCTACTGCTGATTATCTCTATCGCCGGTCTGTCGCTTGCCGGAGCCCTCATGTGCGGTGTCATTGGCATCGCGCTGGTGTCGAATGCCTTTGCAGGGTGCGCGATTGCACGCATGGTCGGACACAGCCAGAACCGCTACGCCATGGCAGCCGTTGGTGGCGTAATCGCAGGCGCCCTCACGGGGCTTCCCCTCGTAGGCGGCTTCATCAGCGGCGTGGCCTTTGTCTTTATGCTCGGCTACATCATCCAAATCATCTGGCGCAACGCCCACCTCAAGCCGCAGCAGCCGGCTAACACGCCAGAACTCCCCACCGCCTAGCAGCCGACCACCACAAAGGGGCCAAGCACCTTTGTGGTGGTGCAAAGGGGTCAGGTTACTTTGCACCAACAAACGAGGCGGGGCACTCGGTTATATCGACCGGGTGCCCCGCTTTTCTTGGAGGGTTCTCTAGTAACTTTTTCAAAACCAATGATCATCAGGTCGGTAGACCTGCGCGTCACTCGCTACGGAGGCAGTACGCCATTGAGCAGGGGGGACAATTATTTTTCACGGCGACCTCCTCCCCGCTTGATGACGAGTGCGACAACAATAGCCGCCGCTCCGATGGCAGCCAAAACCGCCACTAGTACCAACGTTCTATCTCCCGTCGAGGGTATAAAGCCTCGACTTGCTTCTTTGCTTGGGGTGTTGAGCACCGACAACTCAATCGAACCCGTCCCGGCATCGGCGGCATCAACCCGTAGGGGGCTTTCGGCCGATACGGTCACCTTGGGCTTCGCGGCCGCCACCTGTTTAACGTCCAGGCCCTCAGCCGTAACCGTCACCGTTCGCTTGCCCTCAAAGGCGGTGTAGCCCTTGGGCGCCGTGACCTCCTCGACGGTATAGACGCCCGCGTCTATACCGCTCAATTTCACATGGCCATCCTCGCCCGTGGTGACGCATGCGTCGGCATTTGTCGACCACGCGCCGTCGGCCGTCAGGATGCGTCCGCGGTCATCGATGATGCGCAGTTTGGCGCCTGAGAGCGGCTTGTCGCTCACGCTTGAGCGCTTAATAAGGCTGAGCCCCCAGGTGTAGGCGGTCGCGTCATCGCTCGACGTGCGGGTGAAGCCGGCGTCGCCGGACTGGTCGGCAAAGGAAGAGCGCGGGTAGCGCAGGTAGACCTCGTTGGGGTTGCCCTTCGCGATGCCGTGGCTGCATGCGCTGTTGAGCGGCGCATTGTACACGGCGACCACGCGGGCGCCCGCGGTGAAGGCGTCGGCCCCGCCGAGCGCGGCGATGAGGTCGCCGGTGCGCACAGTGAAGGTCTTGCCGTCGGCCGCTACCTTGGTGGCGCACTGGGCCGTGATGTCGGTCCAGCCCTTCGCGGGCTCGGTGCCGGCGCGGCCGTCCCTGCCGGTCGAGACGGCGTCGAAGCCGCCGTCCGTGCCCGCCGCCACGTAAACATGCATGCTCGCGGCCACCTTGGAGGGGTCGAGCCCCGCGCTCATGGTGTCGACGAACCGCACCGTATAGGTGTCGTAGGCCGTGAGGCCCACCGGGACCGTGGCAGAGAGGCGCCAGTACAGGTCGTCGGCGACCATGGCGTCGGCGGCCTTCTGCCAGGCGGCGGTGCTGTCCTCCAACACATGCTTGGCGACCTTGGGGGTCGCCGCCTTGGGCTTGACGGTGACGGCGCTGCCGCCGACCAGGGCCATGATCGGCGAGGTGCCGGCCTCGCCCTGGGCGATGGCGTCGTCGTCGGCGACGATGAGCCAGTAGCCGCAGGGCAGCTCGGCCTCCGTGCCCGCGTTAAGGGCCACGGACTCGGCGTCAGAGCTCTGGAGGGAACGAGCGAGCTGTGCGCTCAGCGCGCTCGTAAGGTGGGAATCGGTGTTGAGCCACTCGGCAGCTTCCTGCGCGGTGGTCTGGGAATTGGGCATGCCGGCGCTGTGCAGCACAGGCAGCGCGGCGTCGCGCACGGCGTCGCTTGCCCAGGCGAGGTCGGTGGCGATCTTAGCGTCGTTGTCGCCGTCGACGACGTTGGCGCTAAAGATCTGGTAGGCGTCGTAGCTGCTCGCCACGGTGCCGCTCACCGTGATGGAACCGGCCGAGGTCGGCGCGGCCTGCGCGGAAGCGGGGAACACAACCGCGCAGGTGCCGATCAGGAGGGCAAGCAGCGCAAACAAGATCGGGAAGGAGCAAACTTTCTTATTCACGACGCTTACCTCCCTTCGCATTCGCCTTGCGACGAATGTGCATCCAGGCCGCAGCAGCGCAAAGCACCGCCGCGCCGGCAAGGTACGTCAGAGTGACGCCCGACATACCAGAAAGGGGCAAAGAGGTGGAATAGGTGTTGGTGAAGGTGGGGGTGGAGGTGACGGTGAGGTCGTGGGGCGTGTCGGTGGTCACTGGCTTGCCATCACGATCCTGAATCTGCTTGTAGGTCACATCACAATTGATCTTTCCTTCTTTTGTGCAATCCGTTGCCACAACCGTGAACTTATAGACCGACTGATCAAACTTGCAATGCGGATAGGTCGAGTGATCGTTCTTCTCGCGCACATAGTACGTGAAGGTCTTGGAACCATTTTTAAGGTCCGTGAGCTCATAGTTCTTCGGCTTGAAATTGACCGTGCTCGTCGCATTACCGTTTTTTTCAGTTTTGGCATTCGCAGGATCAGGATTAATTGTTACCGTTTCCGAATTGGTGAAGTTCGGGTCGTTCTCGTTCGCGAGTTCGAATTTGAACGCCTTCATCTCGCCGCCATCAACCTTCTTGGTCACCTGAGGCGTCCAAGAGCCCGAGGCCTGCCTATTCGAAAACGCAGGGTTGGAGTCTTTGCCGATTGTTACGGTCGAAACGACGTCGCCATGCGAATCCTCAGCCCAGCTCCACTCATAGAAGTCATCGTCACAGGGAGCGAAGTCCGCCGCGTCCTCCTTTTTTACGGATACTGTGGAAGCACCCCCATCAACTGCATAACGATTAATATGGATTCCCAAGAGGTCGGTCCATTTAACTGGGGTCGTACCAACCTTTATATGTATTTTGTAAATAGACTTATCAAACTTTGTTCCTTTTTCGTTGACAGGAACGTTAACAGGGTCAGGGGGAACTTCAACAAGGTAGAGGTCGTAATCGCCCGACTGGTAGTTCGCGCCCGTGTCAATGAGAATATCTCCGTTTGCATCGACGTTGACCGCGGGCATAGCCTTGCATCCGTTTTCGTTAAGCGTGCCGTTCTCATTCCAGTATGGTGCCTTGGTTGGATCGGCAGGTGCGCCCAACAGCTTAAACTGATAGTTGTGACCCGAAAGACCTTGCTCTTTGCCGTCCTTCATAAGGACTTTATTTGCCTTGACTTTGATTGCAGGATACACGTCCAGGGAAGTAACCTCACCGACGATGAGATCGCCGTTGGTCATGATGCCGCCACCGTGGGTGTAGGAGTAGTTGCCACTGATGATGGTCGTAGCCTCTGCCTGCGCCTTTTTTTCGGCCTCTCCATTCGGATGGGCCTCCAAACCGAACATCCACTTAGCCTCGGCACCGCCATTGGCATCGATGGTTATCTTCTTACCATCGCGAGTGCCCTGCCAGCCAGCCGATTCGCCGCCCAGCATCTTGCCAAGAACGACAGCGATTGTCTTATCCGCGCCATTCGTATTACGGACCAAGAAGAAATCCTTATGGCCGGATGTTTGGAAGGTAGAAGTAACGTAATTATCTTCATCGTGGTCTTCTTTTTTGCCGTCGCCGCCAGCGGAATAATGATACGTTGGTACCTTATTGCCATTTTGATCAACGGTTGTCAGCTTATTGCCATCTTGATCAACGTTATCTGCGTTGTCATAGATAGCAGCGCCACTTGAGTGCGAAACGATTGTCTCGCCCGTAGGACAAGCACCGACGCCACCGCCCCAGCCACCGGCGCGATTTTTAGTGATCAGCGTCTTGAAAATATTGAGCCTGCCGCCCTTCTGGATAAAGACACCGCCACCGCCCCAGTCGCCGCCACGTTTCTCACCCGTCATCGTCTTGTTGTTGGTGATGTAAACCCTGTTTGATGCATTTTCCGCATTAATATCGCCGGTATTAATATAGCCGGTAGTATCGCCAGAAATACGGAGGCCACCGCCCTCGGCATTATCGGACATATTGCCCGCAATAAAACCGCTGGACATGGTAAATCCAACTCCCTGCCCGGGGAGGCCAGCGTAGATTCCACCGCCGGCCTCATGGGAGTAATTGGCAGTAACGGAGCCACCCGTCATGGACAGCGTTCCACCGTGCGATGCAATTCCGCCGCCACCGAGGAGACCTTTGTTGTAAAGCTCGTTATTAGCGAGGCGGGCTTCAGCTCGGTTGTTAGTTATATTGGCAGAATCACTGATGGTTACGATTGCACTCTGGGTATAAACACCGCCACCGTAGCCGCCGGCGTTGACGTTATAACCATCGGTGATATCGTTGCCATATGTTGCATTACCCGAGATGACACCGCCGGAGAGGTTCAGCGCCGCTCTATTGTTAGCAAAGATGCCACCGCCAGAAGCTGCCTTGTTTCCCGCGACCACGCCGCCTGTCATTTCGAGGCTGGCATTCGCGCCCGTTATGCACAGGCCACCGCCCCAGCCACCGCCGTTGCCGTTGGTGACGTAACCGCCAGAAATATTAACAGCGCCTTGAGAGAAAATAACGTGACCGTCGTTGCCCAGGGCACGAGGCGTTGTGATCATGCCACCCTGAAGGTCGAGCGTGCCCCCATCCTGGACGGAAATGACTTGATTTACATAGCCCTCTTTGCATGCAACGATAGCGCCGAAATTGGCAACAGTGTGCTGGTAGGTCGTTTCCCTAGTACCAAAACCGTTAGGCGTGCTTTCAGTTACGTAGTATGTAAGTGATTGTGGAACACTTTCACCATTGAACTGCATCTTTGCTGGCTGACCAGGTTCACCACTGGTAGCTTCAGTCTTCGAGTCATTCGCCTCACCTTTGACAGTTAGCGTATAGCCCTTTGAAATTGTGATAAATGCACGAACAGGCTCTTTGGTTTCCTGCATAGGGTTACCGTTGCTGTAATAAAGCTTGTGATTCGCAAGGTCGATCGTAGTGTCGTGATTGATTAAGATCGGATCGCTCGAACTAATATCAGCAGTCAGACGCAGCTTTGCGGGCTTTTTCGCCGCGGGAAGGTCAAGGTACGTAGACAGGTCTTTATCTCCCTCCAGCAGCGCGAACCCATCCTTATCTGTTTTAAGTCCCGGAACCTCACCTTCATTTGCAACAGTAGCGACCTTATCGACAGACTGTCCATCATCCGCGGGCTGCGCAGCGCTCTCGGCTCCCGCGCCATCGGCAGCCGGATCCGCCGCAGCAGCGTCTTCTCCCTCGCCACCCTCAGCGTCGTCACTTTTCCGGTTTTCGGCGTCTTTGCCCGTGGAATTGCCTGCACCGGCCTCCTCGCCCAAAACGTTCTCGTCTGCACCGGCGTCCTCGCCCAAAGCGCTCGCGTCTGCAACGGTCGCCTCGGTAGAAACCGCCTGATCATCGTTTGCAATTGCCTGCGAGATCGGAGGCATGACGAGCGACAGCACCAGGCTCAACACGGAGGCTCCGCACAAAACGCCTGCCAGTACACGGCGCGTCGCTTTTTTACTCTGCTTAGTTTTTTCTGAATTCGCTTTCATCGATGTCTCCTCCCCAAGAAACCGCGATCTTGCTCTTTCACTATCAAACGTATCTGCGCAACCTGTAATTGCGCTCGCGTAGTAATACTATTGTAACTATTGTTTAAACATCCGAGCAACAAAACCGACATTTTTGTAGCCAGTTCTCAATTCTCTTGACATTTACTCAGATTTGCCTTCGTTTATTCGCTTTGAAATATCTATTTCTGCTGGTAATTAAGCCAGTTATCAGTTTTTTAATAGCATTTTATTTATTTGCACAACATTTTGCTCAAGAGCATGCATCCTGCGAACGGTCGAAAATCGACCGTGAACGGTAGGTCATCAACCGGGAGGAGTAGACTACCAAATTGATGGGAATATCTTTATCTTATCGGTAGTTAGAAGCGTAATGTTCAGACAACCATATCCGAATTTGCGCGCAGATTTTAGGTATCAATTCGCCCAAATCGCCTGAGGCCACCACAAGGGTACCTGTCCCCCTTGCGGAGTTCTCCCCCCGGCGCTACAGCAGATGTCCCTCGATAAAGATCGCAATGCCGTCTTTGTCGTTGCTGGCGGTTACAAAGTCGGCGGCGGCACGGGTGGCATCGCTGCCGTTTGCCATGGCCACGCCCACGCCGGCGTCAGCCACCATGCAGGTGTCGTTATCGGCATCGCCAAACACGCAGATGTTCTGGAGCTCCATGCCGTTGAGCTCCGCCACGCGCACAAGACCGCGTGTCTTAGACACGCGCGGATCCATGAACTCGTAGAGCCGCTGCGTGGTTTGCAGAGCCGCCGCCTTAACAGTGTCATCGGCAAACGTCGACGCCCGCTCAATCACCCGCGGCATCACCTCGGGCGCCATGGTAAACATCACCTTGGGCTGCGGCTCGCGCAAGAACTCGGCAAAATCGACCACCTGGTAGGGCACGCCGTCGACGCGCGACAGGTGCTCGACGCACGCGTTGCTCTCGGGCACGTAGAACACGCCGTCTCGGGGGCAGACGGGCGTTGCCGGAAGGTCCGCCATGTGTTTGCAGATGCGCGCGATGGTCTCTCCCGGCAGCGGATAGCTCAGCTCGTTGATGTCGTGCGCGCGGTCGATGACCTCGGCGCCACCGCAGCCCACCATCACGTCTACCAGGCCTTCGATGCCCCAGAGCTCGTACATGGCCTCGGTCGCGTGGGCGTCGCGCCCGGTGCACAGGCCAAAGAGCACGCCGCGCTCGCGCAGGGCGCGGATCGCCGCCACGGTGCGCGGTGACACCGTGTGCTGGCTCGTAAGCAGCGTGCCGTCGATATCGCAGAACACGGCTTTGATGTGGCTGAAGGTGGTGTCCATGGGGGCCTTTCTGGGTTGTGCGGCGGTGTGGGGCGTATTCGTGAACGGCGTACATGGTATACCAAGGCGCAGGCCGTTGGGGCCCGATCGCCACAAAGGTGCCCGCCCCCCTTGTGGTGGCCGGACCCGAAGGGTGTCCCGGCCCGGAGCGCAAAGCATCACAACATTCGACGCTTTTCGGCAAAATCGCGATTTTCGCTGAATGTTGTGATGGTTTTTACCGCCTCGCGGCACGATCAAAATGCCGGCGGCCAAACAGCAGCAACGCCGCGGGAACCGCCGTCACGACCATGCCCGCACCAACGAGCGTCTGCTGCACGCCAAACGTCGCCGCCAGCCAGGGGGCAATCGCCAGCGGGGCCACGCCGGCAAACATGTTGCCAAAACCCATGACCGAGTTGACGCGACCGAGCTGCTCGAGCGGGGCCGTCGTTTGCACGATCGTGTTGTGGAGCGGGTTGACGACGCCCCAGGCCACGCCCAGGGCAATCTGGCCGACAAGGGCTACTCCCACGTACGGTGTCCCCACATAGAGCAAACTTCCCAGGCCCACGGACATAAGCGCCACGAGCAGCGTTTTAAGGTTGACCAGGTGCGGCGGCAAGCGGAGCGCGACCACGGCGCCCAGCACCGCGCCCACACCGCTGGCCGACGAGAGCCAGCCCATCCATTCGACACCAACGTGCAGAACATCGCGGTAGAAGAACGACTCCAGCGGGTCAAAGGCGCCATAGCCGAAGTTCGAAAGAAAGATGATGCAGAACAGTAGGGCGAGGACGCTGTTGGTAAAGACCGTCTTGATGCTGGTCGCGAAGGTGACGCGGGAGGACGTGCTGGGGTTGGAGCTTTGGCTGGCAGTACTTGCCGTTGTGCTGCTGTCCGCGGGAGTACTTTCGCGCACGGCGACGCGACCTGCTTGCGGCCTAAAGCCCCAACCGGCAATGAGCGCCAGTACGGTAAAAATCATCATGAGCACGAACACCGCGCGCGACGACGCAGCCGCCGCGACAAAGCCGCCCAGCGTGGGGCCAACGATAATGCTCACGTTGGAGAACATGGTTATGGCGGAGTTGATGTCTTTGAGCTCGACAGGATCGTCGGTGAGATACGCCGGATAGGACGTGGCGATGGGCTGGGCGAATCCCATCACAAAGCCCAGGAGTACCGCGCCGAGCAGGACGATGCCGGTCGCGCTGCCAAAGGCAATGATCGCCGCGCCGGTTGCCAGCGTGCCCACGATGCTCAGCAAGAAATGGCGGCGCGGGCCCAAAGCATCGAGCGCCGCTCCACCCGCAAAGGACCCCAGGATCACGAAAACGTTCATAAACAGAACGGCCAGCGATGTCGCCACGACCGAGGCATCGTCTGCATAGGTGAGCGTTCCGATGACGCCGATAAAGTAGCTGGTCTGAAAACCGGTGTAGATGAGAAAGCGCATCGCCACCAGGCGCTTGGCCTGCACGGACAGCGATGATTGAGGCTTTGAGAAAAGAGAGGAGAGCATGGAGACTCCTTGTTTCATACGAATGCGGGCGGCGGGCATTCGCCACCGTCTGTCAAATCAATCCATCCGTATGAAACATTAAGGACGCATCAAGCCCCTTCTCTCCGTTTTTGCCAGCACGAACTACTTGGTAGATTGTAAGGCATGTCCCACACATCTACTAAAGCAAAATCCACCACAAAGGTGCTTGGCCCCTTTGTGGTGGAAATGACGTTTGCCCAGATAAAACCTGCCAAAACAAACCTGTCCCTTTTTGGCAGGTTTTAGGCCAGATGGTCTTGGATGAGATCGCAGATGGCTCGGGCGTCGTTGATGTTGATGGCTCGGGTCGCAAAGCCGGCGTCGAAGGCCTGACGCGCCAGGGCCTCGTTGCAGGCAAGCGCCAGCGTGTGACCGTCGACCAGGTCGAGCGAGCTCTTGCCGCGCAGACGGTCGACACCGGAGCGCGCGACCACGATGTTGTCGAAGCCCTCGGTCTTGTAGCCCTCGATGATCACCACGTCGACATCGTTGTAGCGCGACAGCAGCTCACGCGCGGGCATCTCGTCCTCCTCGCGCGTGTCGGCGTACTCCGCCCAGCGCGTGGCGCAGATAAGGCCCACGTGCTTGGATCCGGCCTGGTGATGGCGCCAGGTATCCTTAGCGGGCACGTCGATATCAAAGCCGTGATGCCCGTGATGCTTGAGCGAGCCCACGCGCAGGCCGCGGCGGGTGAGCTCGGCAATGACCTTCTCGACGAGCGTGGTCTTGCCCGAGTTTTGGTAGCCGATAAACGCGATCGCGGGGACGGCCGGTGTCGGAGCTGCGGACGCGACGGCGACGGGTGCGCTCGCGGGCGCGGCACCGTCAGCGGT
>CAJJQF010000017.1:0-40669 GCA_905193815.1 uncultured Collinsella sp.
CACATCTGGTGTGTCCATCCTCGCAGTATCCGGTTCTCAAGGTGCACGCCTGCGCGGCTCATCCGGTTCCACCGGGCCGCGCGGCAAGGAGATATATTGCCAGACCGGAGGGGCGCCGTGGGCGGGAATCGCGCACTCCATATTTTGTTCACAAATGAATAGGTCCCTCAGTCGCATCACTGAGGTTAAAACTGAAGCATTGGCTTCTGATATTGGCGATGACCAGCTGTTTTATGTGTATTGAGACATCGGTCATCTCTGGAGCGCTACTTTACTCCAAAGGCATCAGTTATTTGTTTCCCATCGGTAAAAGGCAGGTTTTGTTCGCCAAGCGTTCTTATATATAGAGAAGTTCGGGTTCGAACCCGTGCACCGGCAACAAAAAAGCGACCAACCGGAGTCGATCGCTTTCTATTCAATGGTGGGCCGTCAGGGGTTCAGCCTGCTCCGCAGGCGGCCGCTGCGGCGCTTCGCGCCTTGCGCGCTGCGCTGGCAAACGCTCGCGCGTTTACTCAGCTCCGCGCCCCGACGGGTTCGAACCCGTGTCGCGGCAACAAAAAAGCGACCAACCGGAGTCGATCGCTTTCTTTTCTATGGTGGGCCGTCAGGGGTTCGAACCCTGGACCTTGGGATTAAAAGTCCCCTGCTCTGCCAGCTGAGCTAACGGCCCGCGGGTGGCATTGTACCACGGTCTGGGACTATTCCCAACTCCATTGGCCGTTCTGGAAAATCACAACTTCACGTCCATCAGGCGTAATGCCCGTAATATCGATATCGTCCGTGCCAATCATAAAGTCGACATGCGTGCTCGAGACGTTAACGCCATGCTCCAGGAGCTCCTCTTTGGACATATCATATCCACCCTCGATGCACTCGGGGAAGCCGACTCCCAGCGCAAGGTGGCAGCTGGCGTTCTCGTCATAGAGCGTGTCATAGAACAGAACGCCACTTTCGCGAATTGGCGTGTTCTTGGAAATGAGCGCGACCTCACCCAGATGAGCGGCACCTTCATCGGTGTCAATAATGCTCGCAAGCGTCGCCTTGCCCACGCGGGCATCGTAGTCCACTACGCGACCGGCCTCGAACTTAATCCAAAAATCGTCAACCTTGTTACCGTGGTGAATGAGCGGCATGGCCGAGTACACGATACCGTCGGCACGCATACGATCAGGCGAGGTGAAGACCTCCTCGGTGGGGATGTTGGGGAAGAAGGGGTGTCCATCGGGCGTCTTACCCTTGCCGCCGACCCACTCGTGACCCTTCGTCATGCCAATCGTCAGATCGGTTCCATTTGCCGCGGTGTAATGCAGGCGGTCAAAACGATTGTCGTTCAGGAAGCGCAAGTTCTTTTCGAACGCCGCGTCATGAAGCTCCCAGTCGCTCTCCGGGTCCTGGCCATCGGCACGAGCGGTGTGCAGAATCGCATTCCATAGTTTATAGATTGCAACCTCATCGGCGTCTCCCGGGAACACCTCGTGCGCCCAAGCCACGACCGGAGCGCCGGCGATGCACCACGGATTGATGTTGTAATCCAGTCCACGGCGGAAGACCTTGCACTGCGTGTTCCTTGCCTTGGAAGCCGCGGCGGGCTTGGCGGGATCGATACCCTTGAGAGCCGCAGGGTCCGCACCCTCGATAAAGATAAAGCAGGCACCGTCCTGGGCCAGGGAATCCAGCTGCAGGCGCTTCCACTCGGGCGTCTGCTCAAAATAGCTTTTATCGACATGCTCGTACGTAAGCCTTGTCACGGCATCATCGGCCCAAATGACCGTCACGTGGCCGGCGCCGGCAGCATAGGCCTCCGCGACCACCACGCGCGCAAACGGCGCACACTCGACCGGAGACTGAACGACGACCTCCTGGCCGGGCTTGACGTTTACGCCCTTGCGGACGACCAGGCGCGCGTAGTTTTTAATCTTGGGCTCCAGGGCCTTCATGCCCTCCAGAGCCTCTTCGACCGTCAGGGCAGCTCGAATCATGTGCCACTCCATCTATCTATAGAACAGTAAAAAGGCGCGCCGCAAAAACGACGCGCCTTATATCTTAGCGATAAGTATGTATGCAAACGCTACTTCTTCTTGGAGTCCTTCTTGTCCTCCTCGGCAGCCGCGCGCTCAATAAGAGCGTTGAGCTTGTTCTCGGACATGCCCTCGGCCTGCGCGCGGTACATGTTGCGCAAGGGACGAATACGAGCGAAGTCATAGATAAAGTCGCCCAAAATGATGACGTAGGACAAAACAATGCCGACCATCTGGACAGGGCTGGACACCATGCCAGCGGGAGCGAAGTACAGCGAGGCCCAAATTGCCACGACGAGCACCATGCCAATGGCGAGCACAATCCACCAGATGCGACGGCGCTTGGTGTAGTCCTCGTCCTGCTTGAGGAGGATATTCGACACCGTATAGATGCGGTCCTCCTTGGCGCGCTGCTTAGCCTTGCGGGCGCGCTTCTCCTCTTTAGAGAGGCCCTCGAGGTTCTCGCCCTTCTCGAGCTCTTTGCGGCGTGCCTTAGACGAAGCCGGCACGACGCGAACGGAGCTCGCTGCTTGGCGGGCGGGCTTAGCAGATGCGGCAGACTTGCGCGCAACCCCGGTAACTTCGTGGGATTGCGTGCGCTTGTTCGTGGCGCTACGGGTACTCACTTATGCGTTCTCCTTCATGCTTGTGAACTGGGAGCCCGTGATGATCTGGAAGGCCTCGCGATAGCGCTCGGACGTGCCATCGATGACCTCGGCGGGCAGGTGCGGGGTCTCCCCCGTCATATCCCAGTTGGCCTTGAGCCAATTGCGGACGAATTGCTTGTCGTAGCTAGGCTGGATCTTGCCCTCCTCGTAGCTGGCAGCAGGCCAGAAACGGCTGGAGTCGGGCGTGAGACACTCGTCGATCAGCGTGACCTTGCCATCAATAACACCAAACTCGAACTTGGTGTCGGCAATGATGATGCCACGGGTCGCGGCGTACTCGGCAGCGGCCTTGTAGATCTTGAGGGAAAGGTCACGAATCTGCGTGGCGATGTCCTCGCCCACGATCTCGCAGCAACGCTCGAACGAGATGTTCTCGTCGTGGTCACCGATCTCGGCCTTCGTGGACGGCGTGAACAGCGGCTCAGGAAGCTTGGAAGCCTCGGTCAGGCCCTCAGGCAGCTGGATGCCGCAGACGGTGCCGTTCTCGTCGTAGGTCTTCTTGCCCGAACCGGTCAGATAGCCGCGGACGATGCACTCGATAGGAATCGTCTGGGCCTTCTTAACCAGCATGGCGCGGCCAGCGAGGTAGTCACGATACTCAGCAAACTCCTCGGGGAAATCCGCCGGGTCGATGGAAACGAGATGGTTGGGGACGATGTCGGCAAACTTATCGAACCAGAATGCCGAGATGCGATTGAGTACCTCTCCCTTAAACGGAATCTCGTCGGGAAGAATGAAGTCGAACGCAGAAATGCGGTCGGTGGCGACCATCAGCAGGTTTTCACCGGCATCGTAAATATCACGAACCTTGCCACGGGAATCCGGACGACGCTCCATCGTTGTCACGTGAGTCACTCCTTACCTAAATACGACAGAAATGCGGGTTCTTTCCCGCATGTTTTCGCAAACTCGGAGCGGCAGGGACGCGGCCCCTCCTTCACCGAATAGCGAAAAGCTAGTGCTCCATTGTAGTAGATGCCGCGTCCGCCGTGTGCTCGCGGGGCAGATGAATTGTAAAAGTCGTACCCTTTCCAAGCTCCGACTCCACGGATATGTAGCCATGGTGACGCTCGACGATCTGCTTGGTCACGGCGAGGCCAACGCCCAGGCCGCCAGCTTCGCGGGCGCGGCTGGCATCGGCGCGCCAAAACCGCCCGAAGATGCGCGACAGATCGTCCTTGGCAATACCGATGCCGGTATCAGAAACGGCAATGCTGACGTGCTTGCGGTCACTGAGCACCGACACCACGACCCAACCGCCCTCGGGGGTGTAGCGCATGGCGTTGCTCATGAGGTTGATAACACATTGCGTGATCATGTCGGGATCGGCCTCAACGACATCGTCGTGACCCTGGGTCTCGTCCGCAAAACGCAGGCGCAGATCGCGGTCGACAAACAGGCGCTCCTGGGCATTGACGATGGAACGCACAAAAGGAACCATGTCCACCGGCTCAAGGTTGAGCGGAGCCGTGCTGTTTTCCATGCGCGACAGGTCGAGCATCTGCTGCACCAGACGAGCCAGGCGACGCGTCTCGGAAGCAACGGTCTCCAAATGCTCATCGTCGGTGGGATACACGCCATCCTGCATGGCCTCGACCGTTGCGAGCATGGCCATAAGCGGCGTGCGAAGCTCGTGTGCAACGTCTGAGGTCAGGCGCTTCTCGTGTTTCATATCCTTCTCGAGCGAAGTGGCCATCTCATCGAAGGTCTCACCCAGCTGATCGATCTCGTCATCACCGCGCAGTCCCGTGCGAGCCGACAGGTCGCCGTCACGGATTTGCTTTGCGGTACTGGTGATGCGATGAATCGGCTTGGTGAGCATGCGCGACACGAGCGATCCGATAACGACCGAAATGCAGATTGCAACAACCGCGGCGAGGGCCATAGCGTTAAAGGTCTTCTCCCTAAACGCAGAGTCCGCCTTAGTGAGCAGAGCGTCGGAGCCGATGGCCCACAGCTTTACCTGTCCGACATGCTCGCCGGAAGACGTTACAATCTCGACGTTAGCAACGCTATCGGAGTCGGTTGGAGCAGACGAGACCGGGCTATGCGATGCCCTCTTGCCGCTCGTGTCGTCGGTCGTAGCCTGGTTTTCGCGTACATCGGCGGTGGCGCTTGCCGAGGGCCATGAGTCGTCGTAGACGATGACGCCCTTTTTATTGACGACCTGCATACCAAGATCATCGGACACCAGGCTCGATGTCGCAACCGTACGCAGTTCCCCCGCGGTCCAGGAACCGTTTTCCTCATATGACGTTGCCAACTTTTCGGCAGCGGAATTGGCGATTTCGACAATATTGGAGCGCGTGTAATCCGTAAAAACCGTGCCCCATACAACGGAGACTACGCCCACCAACACCAATACCGTCATGAGCGATGTCAGGGCAAAAGCAAGTGCCATGCGCGAGGGATAGCTCATCGTTGGCCGTGAATCGGAACGAGGCGTGTTCCAACTAGCCTTGGAACCCGCCTCGCTCTCCTGCTTGTGCTTTTGTCCGATTTCAAAGCGCGCAGGTGTCATATGTGATTTCCCTATTTCTCGTCCGACTTATCGGTCTTGGCCGGAGCCTCGAAGCGATAGCCGACGCCATGGACGGTGTAGAGCCACTTGGGCTTCTTGGGATCATCGCCCAGCTTGGCGCGAAGATTCTTCACGTGGCTATCGATGGTGCGCTCATAGCCCTCAAAGTCATACCCGAGCACTTTCTCGACCAGCTCCATGCGGTTATACACACGGCCAGGATGGCGGGCAAGCGTGGTGAGCAGCTTGAACTCGGAAGCCGTCAGATCGACTTCCTTGCCCTCGACCAAGATCTTGTGGCCCGAGATATCGATGACCAGATCGCCGAAGTCGAGTACCTCGACGGCGGGCTCGTCGGCCTGATGGGCACGGCGGAACAGAGCACGAACGCGGGCGACGAGTTCGCGCGGCGAGAACGGCTTAATCAGATAGTCGTCGGCGCCGAGCTCAAGACCGATAATACGGTCCTCGATCTCACCCTTAGCCGTCAGCATGATGATGGGGACATCCGAGGTATCGCGAATGGTGCGGCAAACGCGCTCGCCGGGGATCTTGGGGAGCATAAGGTCGAGCACGACCAGGTCGAACTGATGCTTCTCGAACTCCTCGATCGCGGACTGGCCATCGCCGACGCCCACAACCCAGTAGCCTTCGCGCTCGAGATAGGCAGCGACGGCGTCACGGATTGCCTTCTCATCCTCGACCAGCAGAATCTTTTTTGCATCTGAAGCCATAACACGGCCCCCCTGTCTCAATTAGCTAAGAACAAGCCCATTTTAACGCACCTGAGCCCGCCAGATGCCGCTATGACGCGGCAGCTCGGCGGGCGGTACTCACAATTACAACGCGTTTATTCCCCTGTTGGCGCCTTTTTAACCCCTCTAAGCTTAAAGAGAGAATAGGCGTGCAGTGACCGTCTCTGGTATACCCTGGCTGTTGCGCACCGTGGCGTACGTAAGGAATGAGTCCGATTTTCCCGCCGTAGCTGGATAATCGCCATACTCCAAAGCGCGGTCGGGCGACAGCAGCGAGCCATAGGTCTTGGCAGAGGTGTCGATCAGGAAATGCGACGCCTGTACCTTAACAAGGTATTTATTCTTCTTGCCAGCCGCACATGCGAGCGGCTCGCGTGACAGGAAGAGGTACGGCCCTCCCTCATTACCGATATACGTGCCCATATTGCCCAGGCTGCCCACGCCACTATAGGTCGCCTCGATAGAAAACACGAAGGTATCGCCCATATATACGGCCTCGAAAGGCGAAACTGACGAAGGGAGGACCAGCTGGGCACGCTTGGTGTTGTTGCCGTCGGTCAGATCGATTGCCGTTATGCCATAGTAGACGCCCTCGTCGTTGCGGACACGCGGCGAGATGGTCAAAATGCCGTCGCTCGCGCGCGGGGCCGATGCAAAGCGGCCCGTCGATTTCCAAATTATCTCGGCCTTGGATTCATCAAGCGAGCGACGATAGCAAAACGAATCACTACTCGTTTTATTGCCGCCTGCCGAAGGCATTTTATACCAGATGACTGATGACCCGAACGCCGTAAACAGGGGCGGATCATAGTCCTTGCCACCTCGATCGAGCTCAACCACGTCGCCAGAGAGCGAAGCGCCCGACAGATTTTGAGCGTAGAGCTTCCACGATGAATTGGCAAAGTTCATCTCAACCCACGCGAATACGCCGTCGCCGGCACGGACATCGTAGAATGCGTATCCCGTGCCCTCGATAGGATCCTCGATTAATGTGGTAAGCGAGCCATCGCCCAGGTTGAGCACACCGAGTGTGTTGGCGTGCAATGCCGATGCGGGCGCCATCATCGCCGCGGCGTAATCGCCGTCGCAGTAGTACAGCAGCGTACCCAGAGGCAGCGTCCACGACGCCGCCGGCTCAAGATCGATGTCGACTGCCTCGTACTCATCCGTAATCGAGATGATTTTGGAATCATCCTTGATAACCTGCGGCTCGCCGGCGGCATCATCGCTGGTACCCGTTTTTTTCGAGCATCCGGCAAGCACCGTGGCAGCGCCCGCAGCAACCCCACCGAGCACAAAGCCGCGACGCGATATTCCGTTCTTGATGTGATCGGCGATACCCATTAGGCGATCTCGGCGCGAGCGGCCTCGATAGCGCGTGTAAGCTGGTCGGCGCAGGAGGTCTTTTTCATACCGCAGGTATTACCGGCGAGAACCTCGATTACGCGATCGGCAGGAGCGCCCTCGACCAGCTTGGAGATAGCCTTGAGATTGCCGTCGCAGCCGCCGGTAAACTCAACGCCCATCACCTTGTTGCCGTCATCGGAAAGGTCAAGGTGAATATTGCGAGCACACACGCCCTGAGGCTTGTAATCAAACGAAATCATGCGATCCCCTCTCAGAATGTTATTCGAGACGACTATTATCCCCGTCTTTCCCTAAATGCAACGAGGCGCTTTGCCGGCAACACACATTACCAGCAAAGCGCCCTAAAAAGCTAACGTTATGCCCGAACCTACTCGAAGCTCAACTGCTCCAGACGATCAAAGACCGTGTCGATGCGGGTGAGGAAGTCCCACGGATCAAAGATCTCGTCGAGTTTCTCCTGGCTGACGGTGCAGCGCGGATCGGCCTCGAGACGTTCCTTAAAGGTGGGGCCGGAGACACAATCCTGCACCTCGTGCCAGGTGGCCATGGCGTTCTCTTGCACAATGGCGTACGCGTCCTCGCGGGTGATACCCGTATCGACGAGGGCCAGCAGGACCTTGGAGGAGAAGATGAGGCCGCGTGTCTTGTTGAGGTTGGTCATCATGCGAGCGGGATACAGCTGCAGGCCATCGATAACGCGGATGAGGCACTGGAACATGTGGTCGAGCGCGATGAAGCTATCGGCCTGGGCGACGCGCTCGGCAGAGGAGTGCGAGATGTCGCGCTCGTGCCACAGGGCGACGTTGTCGAAGGCGACCTGCGCGTTGGCCTTCACGACGCGCGACAGGCCGCAGACTTTCTCCATGGTGATGGGGTTGCGCTTGTGCGGCATGGCGGAGCTGCCCTTTTGGCCCTTACGGAACGGCTCCTCGGCCTCGAGCGTATCGGTCTTCTGCAGGTTGCGGACCTCGGTAGCGATACGCTCGCAGGTGGCCGCGGTGGTGGCGAGAACGCCGGCGAGATAGGCGTGATGGTCGCGGCTGATAACTTGCGTGGACAGCGGGTCGTGAACCAGGCCCAGGTGCTCGCAGACGTACTCCTCGACGAACGGCTCGATGGAGCTGTAGGTGCCGACGGCACCGGAGATGGCACCGAAGGCAACATTCTTGCGAGCGTCCTCAAGACGATCCAGATCGCGCTTGAGCTCCCAGGCCCAAGAGCCAAACTTCATGCCGAAGGTCATCGGCTCGGCGTGGATGCCATGAGTGCGGCCGGCACAGAGCGTGTTGCGCTCCTCAAAGGCGCGACGCTTGCAAATCTCGCCGAGCTTCTTGACGTCCTCGATGATCAGGTCGCAGGCCTGGGTGAGCTGGTAGCACAGAGCCGTGTCGCCCAGATCGGAGCTGGTCATGCCATAGTGAACCCAGCGGCTGGGCTTGGGGTCGCCCTCGGGAACATCGGCATCGATGTATTCCTTCATGTTGGTCAGGAAGGCAATGACGTCGTGGCGCGTGACTTCCTCGATCTCATCGACCTTCGCCTTCTCAAAGTTGGCATGGTCGCGGATCCACTGGGCCTCGTCTTTGGAAATACCGATCTTGCCGAGCTCCGCCTGGGCCTCGCAGGCCAGAACCTCGATTTCCTGCCAAATGGCGTACTTGTTCTCGAGGGAGAAGATGCGTCCCATCTCCGGGCGGGTATAGCGATCGATCATAGCGGCTCCTTTTTGGTTATTGGCACGTTGGTCGTAACCCAACCATTGTACCGTGCGCAGGTGCAAGTATGGGCAGCAGGCATTAACCTAACATTTTGGAATTGGAGCGAGCATGGGGACGTCCGCGCATTTGCTTCGCAAATACGCACCGGCTGCGGTTGGCATGCCCCGGTCCGGGGAAGCGGCGGTAACGTCGGTTGAATCCGCTTTTCCCAAAATCCACCCTGGTCGATGGAGCGGGCAACGGGACATCCGCGTATTTGCTTCGCAAATCCGCGCCGGCTTCAGGCGCCTGTCGGCGCCTTCGCCTGCTCGCTACAAACGCTTCGCGTTTGCTTAACGCTCGCACCCTGGCGGGTTCGAGTCCCGGCGCTTGGTAGTAAAAAGCACGGCAACGTAACGCTGCCGTGCTTGTGCTTTTTACTGGAGCGGGCAACGGGACTCGAACCCGCGAGTGTCAGCTTGGGAAGCTGATGCCTTACCACTTGGCGATGCCCGCTTGTGTGTTGGCTAGTATAACGCGGTTGTCTTGTTCGATACAAGGGTGGTGATGCTTGTTTTAGCTGTGGAGATTCGTTTGAAAATCGCGTCAATTGTGGAGACGAGGACCTTTGACTTCCTGTTCTCCCTATCTTCTACCTGCACTTTTGCTTGATTGTTGTATTTGAGCTCAATTTGTCAGGAATTGGGCAAGCTTTTGGTCAGGCTCCGGTACTTACCCGCATGAACCTCGGGGGTAGCCTCATCCTACGCGTCGCAGCCTCCCCGTGCGGCGCACGAGGGATAAGGAGCAGCCATGTCCAACGCACCCACGCACTCTGTCCACAGCGCAATCGCAACAGGTCCGCTGCTCCTGCTCCTCTTCCTGCTTTTCGGCTGCCTGGCACCGGGAGCCGCATTTGCCGTCGATGGCTACGACCAGCTCGGCTTCCGCACTATTAGCGATGATTGTGGGCCCTTCTTCATCGGCAAGTATGAAGCTCAAGACGCCTCGATTGCCTACTGCATGAACCAGGAGCGCCCCGGCCCCACCAAGCCGGGCGGCCCATGGCTCAACTTTGATCAAGGCTGGATGTGGCTCGACGACGAGTTCGCGGCAATCGTTTGTCACGGATATCCCACCACCACGTCGTTTGGCGGTTACCATCTTTCACCCGATCGCGCCCGCGCCGCCACCCAGCTTGCCGTATGGATGCTCAACGGCACTACCCATGTCGACGGTACCTACTCCTACACGACCGCTCAGGGCAAAACCAAGAGTGGGCACTTTACCGCCGACAATGAAGTCGTGGCGGCTGCGCGGTGGCTCCACGACAGCGCAAAATCAGGAAGCATCAAAGCCGCACCGCACCGCGCGCGGCGCTATCTAGGAACCGTATCGGGCGGCAGCAGACGTCAAGACATGCTCTATGTACTGCCGGCGGTCTCTGTTTCCTTCCAAAAGCAGTCTGCAAACGCTGCCATTACCAGCGGAAACAATACTTATCAGTTTGACGGGGCAACATTCGATATTTTTGAGAGCGCCAGCGGCGCGCGTGTCGGCACCATCCAGATGGACAGCAACGGTCGGGCGCAAGCAACTCTTCTGCCCAACACTGCATACTACCTAGTTGAAACGAAGGCGCCGGCCGGCTATGTCCCCCGTCGTGATCGCATCGCCTTTACCACGGGGAATGACGGTGGACAGGTCGCCATTGATGAACAGCCCGGCATCATCAACCTGCATATCGTAAAACTCGATGCCGCGACGAATGCCGGCCCCCAGGTGGGTTCTTCGCTCGCAGGAGCAGAGTTCACGTGTGTGTCACAATCAACCCCTGGATGGGCGCAAATCCTCACGACCGACGAAAGCGGTCGGGCCACCCTCGCCGATGTCCCCTTAGGAACCTTTACCATCTACGAATCAAAAGCCCCCGAGGGCTACCTGCCATCCAACGACAGCTGGACCTATACCGTCGGAGCCGACCAGCTCGGCGATTCAGGCGTGGTCGAGATCGAATCTCGCATTTCCGATATCCCCATTGCGTTTGACCTTGAGATTTCCAAATTCAAGGATTACGGCAATAGCGACCAATCCGGCCTGGAGCAGCCGGCGGGTGGTGTTGTCTTTGAGGTTGTCAGCAACAGCTCTCAGCAGGTTGTTGGCACACTGACCACAAACATCTATGGCTTTGCCTCCACCAAAGACCAGCCCGAAGCATGGTTCGGCACAGGTAAGCGACCCGCCGGTGTCCACGGAGCCGTCCCATACGACCGTGCCGGCTACACGGTTCGCGAGGTTCCGGAAACCGTCCCCGAGGGTTTTAAACGTGCAGGGGAATGGACCGTCGGGGCCAATCAGATTTCCAACGGCGCCGAGCTTCAATATATCGTGGACAACCACGCTCTGTCGACGCATCTCCAGATTGTAAAACGCGATGCCCAAACAGGCGCTTCTGTTCCACTAGCCGGATTCACCTTCCAACTCCTCGACAGCAATCACGAATCTGTCTCACAAACTTGCTGGTATCCAACACATAACGTAATGGACACCTTTACGACTGACGCGACCGGGACCGTCACACTGCCCGAATCGCTCGTGCCGGGCACCTATTATGTACGCGAAACCTCGGCCAAAGAGCCCTATCTTGTCGGCGAGGAGATCGAGGTAAACATACCCGCCGAAATGAACCTAACGCCCGTTGCAATCGCCTCGTATTATGACCACGCCGCGACCGGAAACATCAGGATCGTTAAAACCGATGCCGTAGACGGCAGCAGCCTCGCGGGCGCCGTCTTTGAGATCCGTGCCTCGGGTGATATCGTGCGCCCCGACGGTAGCATTGCCGCGCTCGACGGTGAGACTGTCGCTACCGTCACGACGGATGAAACTGGAGAAGCACGCGCGGACGACCTCCCGCTGGGATCTGGCACCGCACGCTACGAGGTTGTCGAGACTCAAGCGCCGGCAGGCTTCTTACTCGATCGGACATCCCATATTGTCGACCTTACTTATGCCGACCAGAAAACACCCGTTGTAGAAGCACGGCTTAACGTATCCGACGATTACACCAAGGTTGATATCTCCAAGGTCGATGCAAGCGGTGAGCAGGAAGTGGAAGGCGCACAGCTCACCTTATATGGTCCCGATAAAACCGAAATAGACTCCTGGACCTCATCCGACAAGCCGCACCGCGTCGAACATCTTGCACCTGGCACCTACTCGTTGCGCGAAATGATGTCTCCGCGGACCTATGACCTTGCCGAGGAGATAACGTTTGAAATAAAAGATACGGGAGAAGTCCAATCCGTCGCGATGAAGGATGCGCCCATCGAGATCAAGGGGCAGGTCGACAAGCGTCAGGAACTTGTCCAACCTATCGAAAAGGGCCTGTTGGCTAACGGCGATGGTAAAAACCGCGCCAGGACGCAAACCAATAGTGATGGGCTTTTCTCCTATACCATCGATGCTCGAAACGATTCCGCTACTTGGGTTGATGAGTTTACGATTACCGATGATCTTGAGTGCGCCCAAGACGGCACGGCGAGATTCATCTCAATCGAAACCACCGTCGCCATCGGCGACCTCAACGGTCTGTGCAACGTGTGGTATCGCACGACGCCGTTGGACTCGACAGACGTCGATGAACCGGCGAACGCGACACTTGACGATGGGCACGAAAATCCTTGGCTTGAGTCCGACGAAGTAAAAGAGAGCCTTGGTGAGGACTGTCGCCTCGTCGATTACGACGGCTGGCGCCTCTGGAAGGCGGATGTCTCGACCACGGAATCCACCACACTCGAGGCGGAAGAGCTCGACCTTGCATCCAATACCGTCGTAACGGGCATTCGAATTGAATACGGTGCGGTAGCTGCCGACTTTACGACTCGAAGCGATGCGGATTCTTGGACCCGCGATGATCTCAAAGATGAGCACGACGACCTTGACGATGCCAAAGCAATCCTTGGCACAGACGCTCGGGGCGCAGTCGTGCACATGCAGGCAACGTCGGCTTATACGCCCCAAACCGCACTCACCAACAGCGCGCGCGTCGATCTTTGCCGCAACGGCGGCGGCGATAAACTTGAGTCACATGACGAGGACCGTGTCATTCAACGCTGTACCCTACCGCAGGGCCTACCGGCAACAGGATCAGTTCCCATCGCCGCTTGCATCACCGCGCTCCTGACCTCGGGTGCCGCAGCCCTATGGTTCGCTCGCCTTAGGTCGATCCCAAAGAACCGCTAGCACGATGAAAAAGCGGGCGAGCCAGTCCCCCGGCTCGCCCGCTTTCAATCATGTAAATCGCCGTATCTACTCTGCAGACGAAGATCCACCATCAACGATTGCCTGCTCGGACTCAGGAATCCCATCGGCACCCGTGCTCTGTTCTTGCTCCACCTCTTCGCTGATTGCGGAGGCGGGGGTCGAGCCCTTCGCACCCACGATGTAGGCAGCCCCAAATCCTAACGCAATGGCAATCAAGGTCAAAATCACGTAGACAGGCCAATGGCGCTTAATATACGAAAACACGTTGACTCCTTAGAGCTCCGTCTACGAACGGCGGATAACCTCGGTCACGACCTCGGATACCGTAGCAATGTTCGTCGGGTTGACATTGTGGGGCAGGTCGTCCTCGGTACGAGCGCAAGCCAGACGCGTGCCGTCCACGCCGGCGATGGTGAGGGCTCGGCGGCTCGCCTCGAGCGCGGCATAGGCATCGGTCTTGGCATAGGGCATCTCGAGCGCGCCACAATCGACATGGAACGACTTGCAGACCTTACTGACCAGGTTCATGATGCGGCGATCGCCCTTGAGCAGTTGTTGTTCGCCCTCGACCGTCACAACCGAAAGCCTACCGGCGCCGACGGATTCAAGATTGATAAAGAATACGCCGCGGAGCTTATCGCGATGCGAAGCCAAGAAGGCCTTCATGCCGGCGCCATCACAATCCGAGGCGCCCGTTGCCACAAACCAGATATCGTGACCGAGCAGCTCATCATCGCCCATAGAGGCGACAGCCGAGAGCATATCTTCGGAAGAAGCGCCATCGGAAGACATAGCGCCACCCTTCCAGCCATCGTTATCGTCCTCGAAGTTATCCCACGAACCGATACCGCGACCGGACTTCTTGGCATCGTAATCGTCTTCGACGCCCAGCCAGTCACTCATGCTGTCCTGCTCGTTTTTCTTTTTACGACCGAACAGGCCACCCAGGCCGCGCTTACGAGACTTGGGTGCCGCCGGGGCGGGAGCCGAAATGGTCTCGATCGGCTGCGCGGCCGACGCAACGGGCATAGGAGGCGCAACGGGTGCCGATGTGGGTTCGGGACCTTGGGCGGTAGCAAAGGGGTCGTTGACCTGGGCAGAGGGATCGGGAAGGTCGAACAGCGACGTGCGAGACGCAACGCTTGTCTGCTTCATAGACGGCAGCGACGGATCGGGGACCGAAGCCAGCGGAGACGAGGAAGGTGCAGGCGACGGTGCCGACGCCGGATCGGGAACATTCATCTGCGGACGCGGCGATGCCTGGGAGGAAATCTGGGCCATAAGGGAATCGACCGTTTCGTCCTGGGTGGGAGCGACATCGGCAACCGTGGCACCGGAACCACTCGGGGTCGGCATGGTGAAAATCTGCGTGGAGTAAGGCCTCGACTCATCCGTTTCGAGAGTCTCGGAAACCACAGACACTTCCTCCTGCTCGGCCTCGGTCGAATCACCTTGATCGGCTGCCGCGTATTGCTCTTCGCCAGAGTTGGCCTCGACGGGCTCGTCCTCGGCGGCATCCTGAATTTCGGCAGCATCAATAGGCTCGTCATCGTCTGCCGCGTCGCCCTGCTCATCGGAAACAGGAAGGGGCTCGGCAATCGCGGTGCCTTGCTTTTCAAACGTTATCGTGGAATCGAACTGCGCGGCATCAAACGACATGGTGCTATCGACGTGCTGCTGAGCCTCGAAAGACGTCGTCGCCTCAACAACATCCGCGGACGCCGGTTGCTGGGACTCAAAGGACGTTGTAGCTTCGGCGGCGTCGACGGGCGCGGACTGCATAGCCTCGTTCTGCTCGAACTCTTGCGCCGCGTGCTCACGTGCCGCCTCGGCTGCCTGCTGCTGAGCGATAGCCTCCTGCTCGGCAGCCTCGCGTGCGGCAGCGCGCTTCTCCTCGAAATCGTCGACAAATTTCTTGCCCTTTGCAAGCGCACCCTTAAAGAAGTTGGAAGCGCTGGCGCCAATCGACGAGAACGCGGATGCAATGTCGGCATGGGGCGTTGCCGCGGGAATCTCGGCCGAGAAATCAGTATCGCTTTCGTAAGACACACGCCTCGGCTGTTCAACGTAATCGTCGTCAGACTCGTCCGCAACGTCTTGCGCCGGCGCGGCGGGAGCCAAAACGTCCAGTCCTGCCGCGGGATCGATCGCGGACACCGCCTCGGGCTCGGCAACGGCAGCGGCAACCGCGGCAGACTCATCATCCACGGTGACAGCGGGCGCAGGTGCAGTCACGACGGGGGCAGGCTCGGGCTCAAACGTCGGCTCCTCGCCCTCCTCGTAATCGAGCGTGCAGGACTCGGGAAGCATTCCGAGCGCACGGATGGTATCCGAACCAAAGCGGATGTTGCCGGCGGCATTGCGATAGAGCTTGGGCTCGGGCTCGGCCGCGACAGGCTCCTCCACCGGCTCGGCAGCGGAAACCTCGTCATTGAACTCTTCGGCCTGGGCAGCCTGATTCTGATCCTCGGGCACGATGGCGCCAATCAGCGTCTCGTCGGCAGACGCACCCTCAAAGCCCTCGATCTGCTCGTCGAAAGCCTCACCCTGTTCGGGCTCGGTCTGAGCGTCGGGAGCAATCGGCTGACCGAACTCGTCCTCGGCGTAGGTAGGCTCTTCATACTCGATGGTGTTGCCGTAGTCGTTTTGCTGCTGGGCCGCGGCATACTCCGCCGCTGCGCGCGCCATTTCCTCGGCACGACGCTTTTGCTCCCCAAAATAGGTATCGAACGGAACATCGTCGGGAAACTCGTTTTCGCCCTGGAAGGGAGCAACGTTGTCCATAACGCCGAGCATAGCGGCGACAGAAGACTTGTTGCACACCGCGCCGGACGTATAGGGAAGAATGTGGCGGTTAGAGATGATGTTTGCCGCGTTGGCAAGCGCAACGAGGGAAGCGAGGATCGCGACAATCCACAGCAGAACCTTGAGCGCGCCGGGGAGCGGCAGGATGCGCAGGATGGCAACGGCAGCGGGGGCAACCGTGGCAACGGGCAACAGCTTGGCGATGAGCGCACGATACGAAGCATAGGGCTCGCGGGCGAGCAGCTCAGCACGGGGAGAGTCGTAGTGTGCGACAACGACCACCGGGCGGTTGCGCGGAGACGCGAGCGGGCCCGAGGCCTTGTGGTAGGCGATGACATTTTGGCTCACGCCCGTCTTGCCCAGGCGCGAAACCACGGGATGCCCTGTGCGCTCGAGCACGTAGAGCACGGCACCGACAATGGCCAGCAAGGTGCCGACCAAGCCGATACCGCCGCCGATGCCCATCAACAGGGCGCCGGCAAACGCAAGAATACCGGTAACGGCAAATGCCAACCTACTGGGCGCCGGGGCATTGAACTCCTGAACCTCGGGGTCAAAGCCGTGGTTGCGGAAGATCTGAGCGATATCCTCGGCAGCCAAGCGCTCTTCTTCGCTGCATGCCGGCGTAATGCCGGTGTTCTGCAGCAGGTGGTTAATATAGTTCTGGGTGTTCGCCATGTGCGCTCCACATCCATAATCCGACAAATAGGCCCAATGCATGCACGTTAGAACCGTATATAGTCGAAAGTATACCCCGAGCGAGTGCAAACGACCGAATTCGGGCCATCTTAACGCCCCGAGCGGACAAGGATATAGCCTAATCTCCATATCGGACTAAAATCATGGCAGCAAACCACCTTCTCATGCGAGGACTCTATGACGGCAAGCGACGCGACCGCGACAATTAAAAAGGGGAATTCGGAGCCCAGTTTCGATAAAACGGCTCAGCGCATCCTCAATCTTTTCTTTGTGCTCAATAGCTCCCCCGAACCGCTGACGACCGAGCAGATCGTCTTGGATTCTGACCTGGGATATGGCTCGGGCAACATCGACTCGGATAAGCGCAAGTTTCGGCGCGATCGTGACAAACTGCTCGAGCGTGGCATCTTAATCAAGGAGGTTCGCCCCACCGGCGCGCAGGAGACCGAGGAAAGCTCGTGGACAATCGACCGCGAGCACACGTTTGCGGCAGGCGGCCTCATTACCGCAGACGACGCCGATATCCTGCTCAACGCCATCGACCAGACACTAGCGGCCGGCTCATCCACTTTTGCCGCACCGCTTGCCGATATTCGCTCCAAGATTGCCTATCTCACCGGCAGGACGACGGTAGACGAGGCGCCGATCAGCCGCTCTCCCACCGTCGATGCGGTTTGGAGCGCCTTTGCCGAGCGTTGTGCGCTGCGATTTTTATATCAGAACGGACGCGGCGAGCAGAAAGAACGTACCGTCTGCGTCTACGGCATGTTCGAGCGCGAGGGCGTGGCGTACTTCTGTGGCCTCGACAACGTCACCGACGACATCAGGACATTCCGCTGCGACCGTATCGTACGCGCTTGGCGTCCTTCGAAGGCCTACGTCATCCCCGCGAACTTCAATCTCAACGACTATCTGTTCTTTGAATTCGATTTTGCCGACCGACCGCCCGTTGCAGCCACGTTCTCGTTCGCCCCTCAGACGCAGATCGATATGATCAACGGCCTCACGCGCGGGCGAGGTGAGCTCGCACACACCGATGTGGGATGGACCTGGACCGTTGACGTGCGCGATCTTGAAGCCGCCGCCTCATTTTGCATGGCCCACGCCATGGACGGCATGAGGCCCATGGCCCCCAAATCGCTCAAGCAGGCGTGGAACCACCTCATCGAAAGGACGGTGCACGAGTATGCCCGTGCGTAAACTCACCAGCGAGCAGAGACTCTCGCGCGCCATCGACATCATGGAAGCCCTCTACGCCGCCGGCGAGAGCGGCATGACACGAACCGAGATTTGCAGTCGCTTTGACATCACGGGGGTGTCGCTCGACGAGATTCTCGAGATCGTCTCGACGCTCGCGGACCGAGAATCGGGCGCGCGCATCATCTGCGAATGCCGCGGCGAGCGTGTGGTCCTCACCGGTGACGCCGGTCGTGTGCTACCGCTGCGCCTGAGTGCCGCCGAGGGCGCTGTGCTCAACCATGAACTTGAATCGTTGGGGATCGAGCCCCAGGCGGCGGCTCGGATTCGACATGCTCTTCTACCCGAAGAGCTCGGCTATAACCAGCGCGTCTTTGACACCGTCAACCACGGGTCGCACTGGCAGCAGCTGAGCTGCGCCATTCAGGACGGCGTTCGCTGCCGCATCTCGTATCGCTCGATGGACGATGCACGGCCACGTGAGCGTCTGGTCGACCCCTTGCGCATTACGGCAAACGGCGACCAAACATACCTGATTGCCTGGGACATCGCGGTCGATGAGCAGCGCACCTATCGCATGGATAAAATCGAGGGACTCGCCTTGACGGAAGACTCCGTCGTGCCTCATGCACCGGACGTCACATCCCTCCACGATTCCCTTGCTCGGACGCAGCGTAGCGCAAAGCTCTTGATGCCATTCGATATGGCGGAGTATCTGGACTGGGCCGGCATCACCCTAATCGAGCGCAGCGGGGCAGACATGGCAACGGTAACCGTGCATTACGGCTCCGAGCGTTGGCTACTGAGCCAGATAATCGCAGCGGGCGGAGCCATCCGCATCTTGGATGACCCCGCCCTGTCAAAGCGTCTGTGCGATATGGCAAAAACCCTCGTCTGTCCGCTTTAGCGCCGCCGCTCGTGGCGTGCACGCCACAGTTGCAGATAGTGCCCGATCTGCGCCGATTCGATGCGCTGGTAGGAGCTCGTGGGCAGCGACGTTAAGAACTTCTTTCCGTAGCCCTTCGTCACCAGGCGCGGGTCGGCCAGAATCAGCACGCCGCAATCGGTCGACGAGCGGATAAGGCGGCCGGCCGCCTGCTTGACCTCGAGCACCGCCTCGGGCAGCGAATAGCGCGCCCAAGCGCGGTCTTCGCGCAGGTTGCGCTCGCACGAGAGCGGGTCCGTGGGACTCGAGAACGGCAGCTTGGGAATGATGACGCAGCGCAGCGTCTCGCCGCTGGCGTCGAATCCCTCCCAAAAGGCCTTAAGAGCAAAAAGCGACGAGGTCGGCTCGTTGATAAACCGGTCGCGCAGGCGACGAGGAGATGAGTTGCGCTGCTGGCAGTTGAGCTCCAGACCCGCACGGGCCATCTTGGGCTCAACGCGGGCGTACAGGTCTTCCATGTCGCGCCGATTGGTGAACAGCGTGAGCACCGATCCGCCCATGGCAAGATGGGCGTCGACCAGCACGCGCTCGAGCGCCGTAAGATAGCTCTCACGATCGCGCGGATCGGGGATATCGCCCGCAACGACTACAGCCATGTTCGAATCGAAGTCGTAGCTCGAGTCCAAGTGCAACGATGAGGATGTTGAAGCACCGATGCGATCGAGGCCGACCGCGTGGTTAAAGTGTTCAAAGCTTTTGGACACCGTCATGGTCGCCGAGGCAAAGATAGCCGTGTGAACCTCGGGCAGCCACTCGGTTGCCAAGGCCTCGCCAATGTCGATGCGCTCTGCGGTCATTGACTCTCCGCCGGCACGCAACCTGCGATTGACCTGCAGCGAATACACGTAGTGTTCATCGGTGCCATCAATGATGAGTTTGAGGTTCTCGGCCAGCTCGTGCAGGCGGCGCGAGATATCACCCAGGTCGACAACAACCTCGGGCTTGTCGGCGGCGACGGCTTGCACCAGCGCATCGACGCTCTTGTCAGCTTGTTCCAATGCGTCGATGGCAGTGTAGGCCGACTGTAAGAAATCATGCCAGTCGTCAGATTCGCGCAACTCGGGGCCAATCCATAGATTGGCATTGTCATAACCCCCACGGGCACGGCGGCCGAGCTCGCGAACGCCATCGAACACGTCGGCGATTGCCATGCTCGCGCGCGCAACCGTCGACGTCGCCTTGGCAGTAAGGCCCAGATAGAGTGTAGAGCCCTCAGAGGTTGCCAAATCACGGGAGACCTGGCTTAGCGCACCGGTGCTCGAGCCACCCAGGCGCTCAAACAGAACGCGTGATTCGTCCGCCGACACCACGCGCGCCCACTGACGGCGCGCCTCGCGCTCGATGGAATGGGCCTCGTCGATTACCCAATGACGAATCGGAGGCAAAATCCTGCCCTCGGCCGCGACGTTACGGAACAGCAGGGAATGGTTGGTGACCACCACATCGGCATGCGCCGCACGACGGCGAGCGCCGTGGACCAAGCATTTATCAGGGAAAAACGGGCAGAGGCGACGAGCACACTCGCGCGAGGCCGTCGTAAAGTCGGGGCGGTTGACGCTGCGCCACCGAATGCCAAGTGAGTCGAGGTCGCCATCGGCTGATTGGCAGACGTACGCCATAATGACCGCGACCGCCGTGAGCGTGTCCGCCGGATCGCGCTTGGTGGTAATCTCGACCTGGCCGCGGCTCATGCGCTCAAGCTTGCGCAGGCACGGATAGTGGTCATACCCCTTGAGAGCGCAAAATGACAGACCACCTTCCAGTTGCTCGGCAAGTTTTGGAAGCTCATGGTACATGAGCTGGTCGGCTAGATTGTTCGATTTGGTCGCAATACCAACCGTGATGTTGTTACGGCGTGCTGCCTCGGCAAAAGGCACCAGATAGGCCATCGATTTGCCGACGCCTGTGCCCGCCTCAATTACACGATGAGTGCCCGTGACCAGCGCATCGCGGACCTCGAGCGCCATGGCGATCTGCTCATCACGCGGCTCGTAAGTGGGATACATGCGATTGACCAGGCCACCCGGCGCATAGTCTGCCTCAATCTCCTCACGACTCGGCATCTTGAGGACCGGTAGTTCGTCGGCGTCCACCCGATCGTCGGCGCGATCGGCCTTGAGAACGTCAGCACGAGCGGCGCTGAGAGAGAAGATAGAACCAGGGTTCTGCCCTGCCAAGAATGAGAAGATAGGACGATAGGACCAAGGCACGTCCGGATGCATGTCGGCTAGGCGCGCCATGAGGCCCTGGGGCAAGTCGGTGAGTGCCACAAGCAACACGCGCCATACGCCACACAGGGCGTCGACGTCGGCATTGGCACGGTGTGATACCGAGTCACAGCCAAACAGATCGGCCATAAAAGACAGCTTGTGCGAGGCCAGGCGCGGTAGCGCGATGCGCGACAGCGCCAGCGAATCGATCCAAATATCGCTCACGTTGACGCCGCCTTTGACCGACTCGATAAACGAGCGGTCGAACGTGGCGTTATGTGCAATCACCGGGCAACCACCGACAAAATCGGCGAGGGCGGCGACGGCCTCAACGGCCGACGGGGCATCTGCCACATCGGCATTTGTAATGCTCGTGAGCTCGGTAATCTCGGCGGGAATCAGCTGCTTGGGATGCACGAAGGTATCGAAGCGGTCGATAACCTCGCGGCCCGAAAGACGGGCCGCCGAGATCTCGATCAGCTCGTTGTCCTGCACCGAAAGACCCGTGGTCTCGGTATCGAGGACAATCACATCTTCCTCGATAAGGCCGAAGGACTGCGTTTTGGCGCGTTCGGCAAGCGTGGCATAGGAGTCGATGACAAACTGCGGCGTTCCTGACGAAACCGCGTCCTCGATTAGCATGCAATGCCCGCTCGACGAAGACCCATACGGATCAGACTGTCACAAACCTGCGGGAACGTCATGTCGTCGGTGTGGCGGATCTCATCCGGATACAGCGACGTATCGGTCATGCCGGGAATGGTATTGGTCTCGAGGATAACGGGGCCGTCCTCGCTCACGATAAAATCGCTGCGCGAGATGCCCAGGCAACCGAGCGCCTTGTGAGCGGCACAGGCAAGCTCCTGGGCACGAGCGTAGTTCTCGGGTGAAATCTGCGCCGGAATGCGATGGATGTCCGTAGGGTCGACATATTTCACGTCCAGATCGTAGAACTCGCAGTCCTCGGGCTTGCGAATCTCGACAATCGGCAGAGCGCGCACGTCATCTTCGCCGTATACGCCGACGGTGATCTCGGTACCCTCGATGCACTTCTCGACCAGCACTTTGTCGCCGTACTCAAACGCCTTGGCGATTGCCGCGGGCAGCTCGGAGGGCTCATGGACCAGGGAAATGCCATAGCTGGAACCGTTGACGGCCGGCTTCACAAAGCAGCGCTCGCCACAAACCTCGACGATATGATCGATATCGACTTCATCGCCCACCTCGAGCGCAAGGCCGGGGGCAACGGGAATGCCCGCCTTGGCGTACAGGAGCTTAGAGACCTCCTTGTCGGCACCGCAGGCGCTGGCAAGCACGCCCGAGGCCGTGTAGGGGATACCCAGGGTCTCCATAGCGCCCTGCATGGCGCCATCCTCGCCGCCGGCACCGTGCATGGCGATAAACGCCACGTCAAAGCCGCCGGTCGCCATGGTTACCATAAAATCATCGGCAGCCGTGTCGAGCAGCTCCACCGAAGTGTAGCCGGCCTCCTTCAAGGCAACCACGACGTTCTTTCCCGAATTGAGCGAGATCTCGCGCTCAGCGGAATGACCGCCCGCCAAGACCGCTACGTGCATGTTCTCTAGGCTTTTACCCGGCATGGGCAGACTCCTCCTCTATAATTTCTGCAGCTGATACCATATTGTAGCGATACCCTCTACGTTTCCCCAAAATCGAAAGGCTTCCATGAATCCCAGGACTAAATCTCAGGACATTCGCGACTTGAGCCAAAACGATATTCGCGACCTTGTGGCCGAACTTGGCCAGCCCGCCTTCCGCGCGAAGCAGCTCATCGAATGGGTCTTTGAGAAGAACGTTTGTTCGTTTGACGATATGACCAACCTTCCCAAGGCTTTCCGCGAGCAGCTTAAAGAGGCTTTTGCCTTTGACACGCCGACTGAACTCACCAAGCAGGTTTCCAAAGATGGCTCTCGCAAGTACCTGCTCGAGTACCACGACGGCATTTCCGTCGAGACTGTCGGTATGCCCCGTCGCAACAAGCTTTCCGTCTGCGTTTCCACCCAGGCAGGCTGTGGCATGGGCTGCGCCTTTTGCGCTACCGGTCTCAACGGCCTCAAGCGTTCTCTGACCGCCCAAGAGATCGTCGACCAGGTGCTTCATGTATCTAACGACTTTGGCGAGCGTGCCACGAGCGTTGTCTTCATGGGTCAGGGCGAGCCGTTTGCCAACTACGATGAGGTTCTCAAGGCGCTGCGAATCCTCAACGACCCCGATGGCATCGGTATTGGCGCTCGCCACCTCACCGTCTCCACCAGCGGCGTTATTCCAGGTATTCGCAAATTTGCCGACATCCCCGAGCAGTTCACGCTTGCCGTTTCCCTGCATTCCGCCATCCAGTCGACGCGCAATAAGCTCATGCCCGGCGTTAAGAAGTACACGCTGCTTCGACTTCACGAGGCGCTTCAGCTTTACACCGAGAAGACTGGCCGCCGCCCGACCTATGAGTATGCCATGATCGAAGGCGTCAACGATACGAATCCCGAGATGCAGGCGCTCTGCGACTTCTGCGAGGGAACGCTGTGCCACGTTAACCTGATTCAGCTTAACGACATCGAGGGCAGCCCGCTCAAGCCGTCGCCGATTCATAAGGTTGAGGATCTTCAGCGTCGTCTTGAGTCCCGTGGCATCGAGACCACGATTCGTAACTCCCGTGGTAACGATATTGACGCCGCCTGCGGACAGCTGAAGCAGCGCTTCAAAGTTCAGAAGAACGCATAGGGGAGTCGCACCCCAAATCGTTTCATGTGAAACATCGAACAGTCCCGGTTGCAGGATATGCAACCGGGACTGTTTCATATATTGACTACAATTTTAGCTTTGCTGCTACTGGTCCCATTTTTTACGGGCAAAATAAGGGGTCCTTGTCTCGTGAATCAGACAAGGACCCTTCAAAATATACTGGGTAATTGTTAGGTACCTAATAGCCTACATTTTCCCATTGGTTGCTAACCCAACCTTGATTAATCTTTGGATTCTTCGTTACCTGAGCAGTACGCATAGCAACATCTTCTGTCATAACATCCATTTTCTTCTTGGAAGTATCGACGATATCCTGCGCACCACGAAGCAAACGACCTCGAAGCTCATCGTCTGTCGCGATCTTATAGCCAGCAAAGGCACCAGCTGCGACGGTTGTCGCCAATGCAATCGCAGTTAAAATCTTATTCCCCATCTTGGTCTCCTTGATCAAACTGAATCATTTCGCCAAGAATACGAGAGAGCTCTTCCTCGTCTTTAAACTCAATCTCAATCTTATTCTTTCCTCGCGAGCTCTTCACACGCACGTTGGTATTAAAAACCTGACGAAGCACGCGGGCAGCCTTTTTAAAAGACTGAGGCGTTGCAGGCCTCGGAGTCTTAGGTGTCTCTCCGGCAGAAAACAACGGAGCAAGATTTTCTGTCGCTCTTACGGAAAGGCCCTCTGCAACAACTTTCTCTGCAAGTCGAATTCGAGCATCCTCATAGGGAACCGCAAGAATTGCACGTGCATGACCAGCAGTAAGTTTGCCCTCAAAAATCATCTGCTGAACTACTTCGGGGAGATCGAGAAGACGCAGCGAGTTTGTAATTGCAGAGCGTGACTTGCTTACCGCCTTCGACAATGCCTCCTGGGTCATACCGCTGGCATCGATAAGCTGGCGGTAGCCCTTAGCCTCTTCGACGGGATTTAGATCAGAACGCTGAAGGTTTTCGATAAGAGCAAGAGCTAGCATCTCTTCATCATTAACCTCTTTAATGATGACAGGCAGTTCCTCAAGACCAGCAAGTTTTGACGCCTGGTAACGACGTTCACCAGCGATGATCTCATAGCCGTTTCCATGCTTGCGAACCAAAAGCGGCTGCAAAACACCATGTTCTTGAATTGACTCGCTCAACTCGCGAAGTTCAGTTTCGTTAAAGTGAATTCGGGGCTGATTTGGGTTGGGAACGATATCCTCAATAGGTAATTTTGTTTCAGACGCAGCATTCGAAGCCGATGCAGCCGAACCACCGGTCTCATACTCGGCCTCTGAGACCAAAGCATTGAGTCCACGTCCCAATCCGCCACGTTTCTTTACACTAGGCACGCTTGATCACCTCTTTTGCAAGGTTCATATATGCTTTTGCACCCTTATTTTGAGGTGCATAGGTAATTACCGGTTCTCCAAAAGACGGAGCTTCGGAGATTTTAACCGTACGGGGGATTAGCGTCTTAAACGCCTTATCACCAAAGTACGATTGAACCTCCTCAACAACCTGATTCGATAGTGAAGTACGCGAGTCATACATGGTCATAAGCACACCATAGGTGTCTAAGCCCTTGTTCAGCCGTGATTTGACCATCTTCATTGACTCAAGCAGCTTCGTAACGCCCTCGAGTGCGTAATATTCGCACTGGATCGGAATCAAAACGCTGTCTGCTGCGGTTAAGGCGTTGATAGTAAGCAGGCCGAGCGAAGGAGGGCAGTCAATGAAAATAAAATCGAACTCGTCCTGAATCGGCTCAAGCAAATCTTTGAGGCGGGTTTCACGTGCAATTGCGCTTACGAGCTCAATTTCGGCGCCTGCAAGCTGAATTGTAGCCGGAATTACGAATACCTTTTTGCAATTTGTATCAAGAACAAGTGATTCTGCCGGCACATCATTCAACAATGCATCATAGATGCAGTGATCAAGGTCTTCTTTTTCAATTCCGAATCCACTGGTGCTGTTTCCCTGCGGATCAAAATCGACAATCAGTGTCTTACGACCCTGTTCACCCAGTGCTGCTGCAAGGTTTACAGCCGTCGTTGACTTACCGACGCCGCCTTTTTGATTGATGATTGCAATGATACGCGTGTCTTTTGCGCTCTTAGAACGCTTAACGTCGCGAAATCCCACGGTCCCTCCTGGTGTGTATTAAAGCTGTCAAACGGAGGATGTTTCACGTGAAACATTCCGATTCGATATCAACCGCAATGTTTCACGTGAAACACTGCAAGTTGTTAGTATCCATTATGTTTCACGTGAAACATCTAGGCAAGCGGATTCTTCTTTGCCATGCCATTTGCACGAGGCAATGAAACGGATGCTGGGTGACTCTTCTTAAGAAGAATAAACTCCCTGTGGCCCAGGCCCTCAGGCAAATCGATAGCGTTATTCAGAAGCAAAGTGAAGCCGCAAATCTTTGCTGCTGACATGCCGGAAGCAAGCTCCTCATCCGAAGGATTGCCCTTGGTGATAACAAATAGCCCTCCATCCTTGAGGTACGGCGCCGCATACTCAACAAGAATCGGTAAAGGGGCCAGTGCGCGGGCGGTTACGACAGAGAACTGTTTCTTATGGCTTCGAGCATATTCTTCAAGACGATCATGGACCGCATGAGCATGTTTCAATCCAAGAGCATGGACAAAGGAATTGACTGCATCAACCTTCTTGCCAACAGAGTCAATATAAGTTGCTTTACGATGCGTGGTTATGGTTAATGGAATACCAGGGAAGCCGGCACCTGTTCCCATATCGAGCAAAGCTCCCTCAGGAGCCTTATTGATATAAGGGAGCAAAACAAGTGAGTCAAGGATATGAAGTACTGCAGCATCTTCTACGTTAAGAATACGGGTGAGATTGGTTGTCTTATTTATTTCCAGAACCAAATCCAAATGCTGAATACATTTCCTCAGCTCAACATCAGTTACGCTCAAGGAATACTCTTTGCAATAGGAAGTTAGACGACACAGCATCTCGTCAGCCTGCTGATCAGTAAGTACTAACAACGAAAGCTCCTTTCTGACAAAAATCAGTGTATCGAGAACTTTTGACAAAAAAAGGGGACGTGGAAACCACGTCCCCTTAGCATAAGCTCGAGTAGATTATCGAGCAACAATCACTACATGGCGATCGGGGTCAGAACCCTCAGAATGAGTATCGACCGCATCATTGCCACGAAGTGCAATGTGAACCAGTCGGCGCTCGTAGGCATTCATGGGCGGAAGCGAAACACTCTTGTGAGTGCGGATGGCGCGCTCGGCAGCAGACTGAGCCATGGAGGCAACCTTGTCCTGACGGCGGCTCTTGTATCCCTCGACGTCCACTACAACCGGATACCTAAAGCCAAGCTTGCGGCTCATCAGCAAAGAGAACATAACCTGAAGGGCATCAAGGGTGCGACCATGACGGCCAATGAGAACAGCAAGATCGGGAGCCGTTACATCCAGAATCAGCTCACCCTCGTCACCCTCATACTCATCGATAGGAGAGTTGGCGGCATCGAAGTGCGAAAGGATGGAACGCAGGATGGAAATCGCAACATCGGCAATGGTGTCGAGCTCCTCATCGGTCAGCTCTTCACCAGCCTTGTAGCGCTGTGCAATCTCGGGATAATCGCCCGCGACCTGCGGGGCAACCTCCTCAAGCATATCCTCGATGATCTCTTCAGACATAACGTACTCCAAAAGTTAGGTACCTAAATAAGATTGATATCCCGCTACTTCTTCTTGTGCGGGCGGGGCTTCTTCTCGCGACGGGTAACCTCGACCTGCAGCGGAGCGTTCTTAATGCGCTCTTCCTCATCGGCCTTGGCCTTCTCGATAACCTTCTGCGTCACAAAAATCTGCTGGATAACCTGCCAAGCAGACGAGACGTCGTAGTACAGCAGAACACCAACGGGAAGGCTCCAGCCCATCCAAAGCATCATGACCGTCATGACAATAGCCATCATACGCATGCTCTGAGCCTGCTGGCCGGTCTGGTTGCGCGACATATAGAGCTGCGGAATCAGGGTCAGGACAGCGAACAGAATCAGGCAGACCAGCGCAGGCAGCGCAACCATAAAGCCATCGGCAAAGGAAGCGCTCGGCGTGGTGGTCAGGTCGGGCAGGATGTTGAAGAACGAGAACGTGCCGTCGTTAAAGTACTGCGGCAGGTTGCGCAGCAACGTAAACAGGGCGAACAGGACAGGCATCTGGATCAACAGCGGCAAACAACCAGCCATCGGGTTGAACTTGTTCTCGCTGTAGAACTTCTGCATCTCCTCGGCCTGACGCTGAGGATCGTCGGCATAGCGCTCCTGGATCTCGAGCATCTTGGGCTGCAGCACCTGCATGCGAGCCGTCGACTTGGTCGACTTGAGCATGAGCGGCGTCAGCAGCAGACGGATGATGACCACCAGGATGATGATGGACAGGCCCCAGTCGACCGCAAAGGTCTGGATGAGCTTGAGCAGCTCGAAAAGGATGTTAACGATCCAATCCCACATGTAAGTTTTCCTCCGATAGCGAGTGCCCGCTAGGGCACAGGGTCATAACCGCCGACGTGCAGGGGATTGCAGCGAGCGATGCGCCTCACGGCAAGCCAGCAGCCTCTCAAAACACCGTGCTTCTCAATCGCCTGGATGGCGTATTGTGAGCACGTTGGGTAATAAATGCAGGCGTCAGGCAATAAGGGCGAAATAACCTGTTGATATATGCGAATAGGAGCGATGGCAACACGTCGCAAAACGTGATTGCTCATCGCTCCTCCCCGGCAACGCCGGCGCGTTTCATAAGCGAACGCAACGCCTTGTCCATCTCCTGCGGCGAGGAAACCCTCGTCTTGGGAGTTGCGAACAAGATGATGTCATAACCCGCAACGGGAAATCCACAGCTGCGGGCGGCCTCGCGCATCACACGCTTAGAACGGTTGCGCACGACAGCACAACCGAGCCGTTTAGCACCAACGAAGGCGACCCTTCCGGAGTCGCCTTCGCCAACCGATTCACATATGGTCATTCGAATCAGAGGGTGATTGAAACGACGCCCCTGACTGAACACATGCTCGAAATCTTGCCGAGACTTAATAGTCTTCATGCGAGATGTGTGTATCGCTGCTAGACAGTGAGACGCTTGCGGCCCTTGGCGCGACGACGGGCGAGCACGGCACGACCACCCTTAGTGGCCATACGGGCACGGAAGCCATGGGTCTTGGCACGCTTACGCTTATTAGGCTGATACGTACGCTTCATCTTAAGTTCCTCCTGCTGCATTTCGAGTGTCCGCGGGGCGCGGACGCAGATATAGACACGTGAGCTTGAAGATTGTAGGGAAATCAATGTTCAAATGTCAAGAAATCAAAGGTAAAAGGTTGCGTAGTTCACACGGTTCCCCCATAAGCACAACCGAAATTTGCGCCTCATGGCAACTTTTCACGATATTTCATCGAGTTTTCAACAGGTCATGTTGGCAATGTTGAGAACTTTTCGTCCGTTTTCCAAAGTTTTCAACAGGTTTTGAAAAGTTGTCGAAAGATGAGAAACATTGCGCGGTGAGCTACTATTTGTTCGAAACCTTTTGGAAGATTGCGAGCGGCATGTCTGACGACTTTTACACCATGGTCGATTCTGGAGACCCGGCACCCGACAACGAGCACATCACCGGCGTGCGCGAAGAGCATGAGGAAGGCGAGCAGACGACCACGCAGGCGCCAAAAGTCATGTACGCCGCACGCATCGCCGTCTATGACGACATGCTGTCGACACCGCGTGTGATCGTCATTGATCCGCAAGATGTCCGCACGTATTTGGAAGAGACTACCAACACCGTCTACCAGTGCATGAAAGAACAAGGTGGCCATATCTCGCTCATGGTCATCCGCGAGATTGTCGAAAACTTTATCCACGCGCACTTTGCCGAGCCCATCATCTCGATTCTGGACGGCGGAGACACCATCCGCTTTGCTGATCAAGGACCCGGCATCGACGACAAGGAACGCGCTTTCGACTTTGGCGTTACCAGCGCAAACAGCAAGATGAAGCGCTATATCCGTGGAACCGGAGCAGGGTTTCCCATGGTGCAGGAGTATTTGGAAAACGCCGGCGGTGCCGTATCCATCGAGGACAACATGGGCAACGGCACCGTGGTTACGGTAAGCCTGAACCCTAAACGCGTGCAGGAAATCGAGCGTGCCGGCGGACGCGGTGCTGCCGTGCGGCCCGAGACGGAGCAGCCCACATATCCCCTGCCGGGAGCTTTTGCGCAGCAGCCCATGACAACGCAGCAGATGCAGCCCCCCGTGGGACAGATGCAGCAGCCCGGAATGCTTCCTACACAAGAGCCCCAGACGGCATCGATGTCGATGCCGCCAAACATGCCAGAGGCCATGCCGCTGGCGAATCAGGATGCAGCAGCAATGCAGCAGGCGGCGGGGGCACCGGGTGGCCAGCAAATGGGCTATCAGCCGTACCAACAGGGATATCCATATCAGCAGATGCCGCCACTGGGGTATGGCCAGCAGTTCCCGCAGCAGTACCAGCAGGGATATCAGCAGCCGTACCAGCAGATGCCGCAGCAGCAGTACAACCCCTGGGCCCAGCAGATGCCTCCGCAGCCTTACCAACAGTGGCCTCAAAGTTTTCAACAGCAAATGCCGCCGATGCAGAGTTCTCAACAACCAGCAGCTCAAATGATGTATCCTAATGCAGCAAATCAGTATGCGCAGCCACAACCGGACGTGTTCGTAAGCGATCGCGGCAACGCCGCGCTGGGCTATCTGGCGCAAAATCAAGCGTGCGGCGCAACCGATCTAGCGAGGGCGTTTGGAAACTCGGCCCCCACTTGGTCACGCACGCTCAACGACTTGGCGCAGGCCGGCTTGGTCATCAAGCATGGCCAGAAATACCATCTGACCGAACTCGGCGCCGCTCGCGTGCGAGCTCAGAGCTAAAGAACGGGAGAGACAGTGGACGAGGAAGCAAGCATCATCCTGGGGGATGCCATCGCCTTTTGCCAGCGCGACGGCCAAGATGCACGCCTCATCAACATGCTGGGGCAATCGCGGGCCATAAGCCTGACCGAAGATACGCTCACGATCGAGGCCCCCTCGCGCTTTGCCATCGCGCAGCTCAAAAAGCATCAGCCGACTATTGAGGCCTATCTGGAAGAAATCGCCTTTGCACCGATTGCGCTCGACATCGTGGCACCGCAAGGCGTCGCGACGGAATCCGCCGCCGCGACGGCGCCCTCCGCGGCTCCCGCTGCTTCCCCGACGGTGCCGGCCTCCGCAGGCGACGTGCCGACAATCGAGCACCAGCACAGCGATGTTTCCCGTGAAACCATGGCGCCGTTGCCGACCGCGGCAGCGACGTCAACGAACGCACCCGTCACGCACATGCCCATCGCTCACGACGCAGCGGCAGGCGCGGATTCGGGCATTGCAATCAAGAACACGCTCTCGGCCGACGATTTTCGCCGCATGATGAACCAGATGAAGGGCGAAGCGCCGACTAAATCCACGCAAGCTGCGACCCCCGCTTCACCCATGCCAGCACCGACCGTGCCGGCCGAGCAGAATACGGATGGAGCCCCGCTCGCCGCGAACTCAAAATTTACCTTTGAGAACTTTGTCTACGGCCCCGAGAACAGCCATGCCTATCGCTCGGCACTCAAGTTTGCCGCCCTCGCGGACGAGCGCGGCACATGCACATCACTGTTCATCTACGGCAAATCAGGCCTGGGCAAGACTCACCTGCTGCTTGCCATCAAAAACGAGCTCGCCGAGAAGTCGCCCGAGATCAAGGTCAAGTATGCCAACTCTCAGGCATATCTGGACGACCTGATGACCGAGTTCGACCGTCAAAAGAAGAGCAACGCCCCCATCATGCAGGCGTACCACGGCGTGGACGTGCTCATCATCGATGACATCCAAAACATCATCGGCAAGCGCGCGAGCGTGGACTACTTTTTCCAGCTCATGGACGAGTTCATCCGCAACAACAAGAAGGTCGTCATCGCGGCAGACCGCGCCCCCAAGGACCTGAGCATGGACGAGCGTCTGACCAGCCGCTTCAACGCCGGCATGCTCTGCCTGGTCGCAGAGCCCAGCTACGAGATGAAATACAAGATCTTGCAGCGCTATTACGAGAACACCATCGTCGCCGCTCCCGAGGCAGGCGACGACTCGCTGCTGGCGGCCTATGGGGGCGACGGCGGGCACCTGACCGATGAGCACTTTAAGCACATGGCAGAGGTGTCGGGCACCAACATCCGCGAACTCGAGAGCTTCTGCGAGCGCTGCGCCGGCGAGGCGGGCGACCGCGAACGTGAGGGCGGGGAGCTCACCTTTGACGATATCGACGCCATCGCCAGCCAGTACTTCGACACATCGGCCAAAAAGATCAACGTGCAAACGGTTCAGTCCGTCATCGAAGAGCAGTACGGCGTGACGCACGAGGAGCTCATCGGCCCGCGTCGCAACGCCAATATCGCCAAAGCACGCCATATCGCTATCTACCTGGCCATCGAGATGTGCGAGATGACGACCACGGCGGTGGGCGCCGAATTTGGCAACCGCAACCACTCGACCGTCAGCACGAGCTACAAAAAGGTCCAGAAGATGATCCAGGAAGACCGCACCGTCACCGAAGACCTTAAGTCGCTGCGCGATAAAATTACACTGCGCTCGTAGGGAAATAGAGACACCTGTTGAAAACTTGTCGAAACCACGGGCATAAGGTGTCTAAAACCCAACCCGCGGTGATGAAAAGTTTTGCGCAGGTTTTGAACGTGGAAAACCACCCCTGTTGCACACAGGTTGCTGTCGATTCTCTTTTTGGGTCTGACCTGCGTCTTTGGGAGTAATCAACAGTTTCGTCAGTGCTATTACTATTATTAAGATATTTATATCTATAGAAAGGTATTAAAAGATGAAGTTCACCGTCAGCCAGAGCTCGCTTACACAAGCCATCGGCGTCGTTATGAAGGGTGTCGCTTCGGCATCCACCCTCCCCATCCTGTCGGGCGTGCTCGTTAAGGCCCAAGACGGCATCTTGGAATTCCAGACCTCTAACTACACCATCTCGATCCGTCATCGCATCGCGGCGCATGTCGAAGAAGAGGGCGAGATGGTTATCCCCTGTAAGATGCTCTCCAATATCACCAAGACTCTCCCTGATGCCCCGGTCACCTTTGAGCTGTCCGAACGCCAGGTGCTGATCAGTTGCGAGAAGAGCTCTTTCCGCCTGAACACGCTCGATGCCAATGACTTCCCCGAGTTTCCGGCCTATGCCATCGAGAGTGCCGTGGAGCTGCCGACTGATATCTTGTCCGAAATGGTCGGCCGCGTGTGGCGCGTCACCTCGACCGACAAGGCTCGCCCCATTCTGGGTGGCGTGCACATGAAAGTCGAGAACAACACCGTGCGCCTGGTGGCGACCGATTCCTTCCGTTTGGCCGTGTGCGATACGCAGGTCGAGACCTCGACCCTCGAAGGCTCCTTTGAGCTCAACGTTCCGGCTGACGCCTTTAACGACGCGCTGAACATCATGGCCAGCCAGGCGACCATCATGATCGGGGCTACCGACACCCAGGTCGTTTTCGAGGCCGGCAACACCACCTATGTGTCGCGCCGCATCGAGGGCGTGTACCCCAACTACAAGCAGCTCATCCCCGATTCGTGCGTGACGAGCGTCAAGATCGACGTCGCCGCCTTTAACGCCGCCCTCAAGCGCGTGGCCGTTATCGCGAGCGCCAACCCCGCCGTCAAGTTCGAGATTGATGTCGAGAACGGGCAGATGGGCCTGTCCTCCATCTCCAATGACCAGGACCTTGCGCAGGAGACGATCGATGTCGAGGCCGAGGGCGAGTCGGGCACCATCGCCTTCAACTACCACTATATCTTCGGCTGCCTCAATGCCCTATCCAAGGAGAAGGAGATCACGCTGGAGCTCAAGAGCTACTCGCAGGCGGGCATCTTCAAGTCCTACGACAAGATCAACTACCTGTACCTGGTCATGCCGGTCCGCATCTAGCGTTGCGCCATGACCATGTTCGCCCGCGATCTTTCCGTCGCGCACTACCGCAGCTTCGATAGCTATCGCCTTGCCTTGGACGAGGGCGTGACGATACTTGCGGGACCCAACGCGGCGGGAAAGACCAATCTCATAGAGGCGCTGCAGCTGCTGACGAGCGGCGCCTCGTTTAGGCATCCGACCGCAGCCGAGCTCGTTCATGACGGCGTGGGCTCGTGCAGGGTCGAGCTGAGGCTCGAGGGCGACGGCCGCGTGCTTGATATGGGACTGAGCGCGGAGGACGGTAAGCGCTCGTTTAGCCGCAACGGCAAGAGATGCTCTGCCGCCGGTGTACGCGGGGTTCTGCCGAGCGTGCTGTTTTGCCCTGACCATCTGGACATGGTTAAGCGAGGCGCCAGTGTGCGCCGCGCCGCCCTCGATGACTTTGGCATGCAACTGAGCGCACGCTATGCCGATCTTGCGAGCACCTATGGGCGCTGCGTGACCCAGCGTAACGCCTTGCTCAAGGAGACCTGGTGCTGCCGCGAGATGCTCGGCGCGTGGAACGATTCGATTGCCCGCGCGGGCTCGGCCCTGCTCGTGCACCGGTTGGCCCTGCTCGACCGGCTGGCGGGCCATGTGCACACTGCCTACGGGCAAGTGGCGTCCGGTGAGGCTGCCAACGTGACCTATACGTCCACGCTGGGGGACTTGCCCCAGGTCGAGGATCGCGAAGAGCTGAAGGGCTGGGCGTACGAGCGCATGCTGGCCGCCCTTGATGAGCACGCCGACGAGGAAATTCGCCGCGGCGTGACGTTGGTGGGACCGCATCGCGACGAGATTGAATTTACCGTGGCGGGTCGCTCTGCTCGTTCATTTGCCAGCCAGGGTCAGCAGCGAACGTTGGTGCTGTCCTGGAAGGTGGCCGAGGTGGCCGTGGCTCGCGATGTCCTGGGCACCGCCCCACTGCTGCTTTTGGACGACGTGATGAGCGAGCTCGACGGCGAGCGTCGCTGCGCTTTCCTGCGGCTGATCGGCGATGATATCCAGACGGTCATAACCACGACCAACCTGGGGTATTTTACCGATGACCTGCTTGATCGAGCCAAGGTGGTGAGCATGGGTGAGACGTGCTAATTACGAGCGCGAGAGCGAGACGGTCGCCTTCAGTGGGTTTTTGAACGCAGAGCGCCAGCGCATCTTGGCGTCGGCGACGCCTGAGCGCCGTGCGCAGATGGAGGCTGCCGAGGAGTCGCGCGCGGTCTATCGCGCGTGGAACGCGGTGTGCTCGGGCACGCGCGAGGGGCGGCATGTGACGGGTCTGCGCTACCTGCCCGAGTCCAATGAGCTGCTGGTATATCTCGATTCGCCCTCGTGGACGCAGGAAATGACGCTGTTGCGCGAGATCATCCGCGCGCGCATGGAGCGCGCCGGTGCTCATGTGGACGGCCTGGTGTTCAAAACCACCGCACCCGGTCACACGCCGCCCGCCGCTAAGGAGCGCCTGCGCCCGGCGACGACCGAGCGCCCGTCGGCCCCGCACGCCGACCTAAGTGAGGCCGAGCGCACCGAGATTGAGCGCCAGGTGGCGCCCATCGAAGACCAAAAACTGCGCGAGGCCCTCGAGAACGCCATGAGAGCCAGTGCCGAGTGGGCCAAGGGCGTGCAAAGCAAAAAAGAGCCTTAAATCGCATCTGGTGGCCTTGTAGAGCCAAATACCCTCGTTCCCGAGGGTATTTTTTTACGATAAACTAGTAAGGCTGTACACATTTTCTTGACTGAAGGAGGACGTGTGGCAAACGAAAACGATTACGATGGCGGCGAGATTAAGATTCTCGAAGGTCTCGAGGCCGTTCGTAAGCGCCCGGGCATGTATATCGGCTCGACGAGCGCCAGCGGTCTGCATCACCTGGTGTGGGAGATCGTTGACAACTCCGTCGACGAGGCCATGGCCGGTTTCTGCACCGAGATCCAGGTGACGGTCCACGCCGACAACTCCATCACGGTCGTCGACAACGGGCGCGGCATCCCCGTCGACGAGCACCCTGTTAAAAAGATTCCGACGCTCGAGGTTGTCATGACGATCTTGCACGCCGGCGGTAAGTTCGATAACTCGGCCTATAAGGTCTCGGGCGGCCTGCACGGCGTGGGCATCTCCGTCGTCAACGCACTGTCCAAGCGCGTGGTCGTTCAGGTTTGTCGCGATGGCAACACCTACGAGATGGAGTTCTCGCGCGGCAAGACCGTCAAGAAGATGGAGGTCGTGGGCACCTCGGATTCGACGGGCACCACCGTCACCTTCTGGCCCGACGACGAGATCTTCGAGACCTGCATCTACGATTTCGATACGCTGCACAACCGTCTGCAGGAGACGGCGTTCCTCAATAAGAACCTCAAAATCGTACTGACCGACGAGCGCGAAGCGACTCCCCACGTGGAGGAGTTTTGCTACGAGGGCGGCATCATCGACTTCGTCAAGTTCCTCAACGAGGGCAAGGATGTCCCCGAGGCCTTTAAGGAGCCCATCTACATCGAGGGCAAATCGGACCCGGACGCGCCTGTGGCCAAGATGGGCGAGGTCGAGGTTTCCCTGCAGTGGAATAGCGGCTACGGCGAGAACGTCATGTCGTTTGCCAACGACATCTACACCCCCGAAGGCGGCATGCACCTTGAGGGCTTCCGTACCGCGCTCACCCGCGTGATCAACGATTACGCGCGCAAGCAGAACCTGCTCAAGGAAAAAGACGCCAACCTGACCGGCGACGATGTGCGCGAGGGCCTTTCGGCCGTTATCTCGGTCAAGCTGCCCGATCCGCAGTTTGAGGGCCAGACCAAGGCAAAGCTCGGCAGCTCCTATATGCGAGCGCTCACGCTCAAGATTGTGACCGACGGCCTTGTCGATTACCTCGAGGAACATCCCAAGCCCGCTCGCGAGATCGTCAAGAAGGCGCAACAGGCCTGCAAGGCGCGCAATGCCGCCCGCAAGGCGCGCGAGGCGACCCGCCGCAAGAGCCTGCTCGAGACGGCGTCCCTGCCCGGTAAGCTCGCCGACTGCTCGGTGCGCGATGCCGAGCTGACCGAGCTCTTCATCGTAGAGGGCGACTCGGCAGGCGGTTCGGCCAAGGACGGCCGTCGCCGAGACATCCAGGCGATTCTGCCCCTGCGCGGCAAGATTTTGAACGTCGAACGCGTTGGTGACCATCGCGCTTTCTCGAGTGACACCATCCAGTCGCTGATTACCGCGATCGGCTGCGGCGTTACGACGAGTGCCGGCGACGGCGGCGATTTCGATATCACCAAGGCGCGCTACCACAAGATCATCATCATGACCGATGCAGACGTCGACGGTGCACATATCCGCATCCTGCTGCTGACGTTCTTCTACAAGTACATGCGTCCGCTGATCGATGCCGGCTACGTCTATGTTGCCTGCCCGCCCATCTTTGGCATTAAGGTGCGCAACAAGATTCACTACGTGTATCCCAACGGCCGCCAGCCCGAAGACGAGATCCTGCGCGACACCATCCAGAGCCTGGGCCTGAACCCCGACGATAACGACGAGGACGGCAAGGCCAGGGACGGCAAGATCACCAAAAAGCGCAAGGGCTATACCGTCCAGCGCTACAAGGGCCTGGGCGAGATGGACCCCAAGCAGCTTGCCTCGACGACGATGGACCCCAAGACCCGCATCCTGCAGCGCGTGTCGATCGAGGACGCCGTGGTGGCGGACCGCGCCGTGCGCGAGCTGATGGGTTCCGAGGTCGGCTATCGCCGCGAGTACATCGAGAAGCATGCACATGACGCACGATTCTTAGACGCCTAATCCCTGCGGCTTTCCCAGCCACCGCACCTTCGCCCTCAATCGTCGGTCGCGTACCCAAGTACACTTCCCTCCTCTTTCGGGCGAATCTGCGGCACCTGGAAAAGCCGTCTCCGTGGTTGGGAACTAATGGACCACGCAAACCATGAGGAGGTAACGTGGCAGACGATATCAACAATAACGAGGGTATGGACGAGGCCGGCGATGCCGGTATGCCCGATGATCTGAAGCGCCTGCTTGCCCGTGCTGAGCAGGGCGAGGACGGCGATCCGGACGCCTATAACCCCGATGCCGATGATGATGAGGAAGAAGACGACGACGCCGAGCTCGAGGAGAGCTTTGGCGAAGTCGATCGCGGCGCCTCGGCCGGCGAGGATATCAACGGCGGCCAGCTCCAGATTTCGGAGTTTGGCCGCGAGATGAAGCAGTCGTTCATCGAGTATTCGATGTCGGTCATCACGGCGCGCGCCCTGCCGGACGTGCGCGACGGCTTAAAGCCGGTGCACCGCCGCATCCTGTACGCGATGAACGAGAGCGGCATCTACCCCAACCGACCGCACAAGAAGTCGGCCTGGACGGTCGGCGAAGTTATCGGTAAGTACCACCCGCATGGCGACTCCGCGGTCTATGAGGCCATGGTCCGCCTGGCGCAGTGGTTCTCCATGCGCACGCCGCTCATCGACGGTCACGGCAACTTCGGCAACATCGACGGCGACGGCGCGGCGGCCATGCGTTACACCGAGAGCCGCCTGGCAAAGCCCGCCATGGAACTGTTGCGTGACTTGCAGAAGGATACCGTCGACTGGCAGCCCAACTACGACGAATCGCTCGCCGAGCCCGTGGCGCTGCCTGCGCGCTTCCCCAACCTGCTGGTCAACGGCAGTCAGGGCATCGCCGTCGGCATGGCCACCAACATCGCCCCGCATAACCTCACCGAGGCGATCGAGGCCACCTGCTACCTGATCGACAACCCCGACGCCACCGTCGACGAGCTCATGCAGATCATGCCCGGTCCGGACTTCCCCACCGGCGCCATCATCATGGGCAGCGCCGGCATTAAGCAGAGCTACGAGACCGGCCGCGGCTCCATTACCGTGCGTGCCAAGGCACATGTGGAGTCCACCAAGACCGGCCGCAGCCGCCTGGTCTTTACCGAGATTCCCTACATGGTCAACAAAGGCACCCTGCAGGAGAAGATCGCCCAGCTCGTCAACGACAAGCGCATCGAGGGCATCTCGGATATGCGCGATGAGTCCAACCAGAAGGGCATCCGTCTGGTCATCGAGCTCAAGAAGGGCGTCATTCCGCAGGTCGTGCTCAACAACCTGTATAAGTACACCTCGCTGCAGACGACCTTTGGCGCCAACAACCTGGCGCTCGTCAACGGCGTTCCCAAATGCCTGAGCCTGCGCGAGATGCTGCAGCACTACATCGATCACCAGGTCGACGTCGTCACCCGCCGCACCCGCTTCGACCTTAAGAAGGCCCAGGCGCGTGCTCATATCCTCGAGGGCTACCTGATGGCCCTTGACCATATCGACGAGGTCATTAGCATCATCCGCTCCTCGCAGACCGACTCCGAGGCCAGCAGCCGCCTGATCGAGCGCTTTGGTTTTACGCCCGAGCAGACCACGGCCATCCTCGAGATGAAGCTGCGCCGCCTGACCGGCCTGGAGCGTGACAAGATCCAAGAAGAGTTGGACGGCCTGCGCCGCGCCATCGCCTACTACGAGGACCTGCTGGCGCATGAGGAGAAGATCCTGGGCGTCATCAAGGAGGAGATGCGCGAGATCTCCAAGAAGTTCGGCGATAAGCGCCGCACCGAGATCAGCCAGGTTGAGAAGGACTTGGACGTCGAGGACCTCATTGCCGACGAGGATATGGTCGTGACCATCACCCACACCGGCTACGTTAAGCGTATCCCGGTGGCTGCCTACCGTGCCCAGAAGCGCGGTGGCAAGGGCGTGTCGGGCGTCAACCTCAAAGAGGACGATGTTATCGACGAGATGTTCATCGCGTCCACGCACGAGTATGTGCTGTTCTTCTCGAGCAAGGGCAAGGTCTATCGCCTGAAGGTGCACGAGCTGCCGGTGGGTACGCGCCAGGCGCGCGGTACCGCGATCGTCAACCTGCTGCCCTTCGAGGAGGGCGAGAAGATCGCGAGCGTCATCAGCTGCCGCGAGTTCCCTGCCGACGAGTACCTGATGTTTGCCACCAAGAGTGGCATGGTCAAGAAGACCGTGATGAGCGCTTACGATCGTAGCCGCCGTGATGGACTCATTGCCATCAACCTGCGCGACGACGACGCACTGCTGAACGTGCGCCGCGTGCGCGAGGGTGACAAGATTATCCTGGCCACCACCGCGGGCAAGGCGATCATGTTCTCCGAGGAGCAGGTGCGCGCCACCGGCCGCGATACCAGCGGCGTTCGCGGTATCGGTATGAAGGACGGCGTGAGCGTTCTGGGCATGGAAGTCACTAACGGCAACGGCGATCTGTTCGTCATCACCGAGCGCGGCTACGGCAAGCGCACGCCGGTCGCGGACTACCCAGAGCAGAATCGCGGCGGCCAGGGCGTCTACACCATTCAAATGACTGAGCGCAAGGGCAACCTCGCGGCAATGAAGACGGTGGGCCCGCAGCACGAGCTGTTCATCGTGACGGAGGGCGCGACGGTCATTCGCGTCAAGACCGACGAGATCAGCCAGACTGGCCGCGCCACCCAGGGCGTCAAGATGATGACCGTCGACGACAACGACCGCATCTGCGCCGTGGCCCGCATGACGGCCGCCAAAGAGAAGCCCGAAGGCGAAGCCACGGAAAACGGCTCTGCTTCCGAAGAAACCCCTGTCGATCTAGGCGACGGCAACGACATGCCAGAAGATCTCCTAGACGAGTAAGAGGCCCTAGCTGGTAGAAAATATCAGACCCCATATATCGGCGGTCGGCGCACCTGCGCGCCG
>CAJJQF010000018.1:0-37183 GCA_905193815.1 uncultured Collinsella sp.
CCCCGAGGCGGGGACATCCCCCGAGGACGGCCCTGCACCCAAGACCCCGCAGCCTGCGCCCGCAAGCGAGTCCGATGCCGTGGCCGAGCCCGCCGCCCAGTCGCAAAACACGCCCGCGCCGTCGCACTTTGCGACGCCCGAGCCTATAGACGTCAGCCCGCAAGATGACGAGTCGACCGCCCGCGTGTCCGAGGAGCCCGACTCCCCGGACACCGGCGATTCCGAATCAAACGCCGAGACCGACACCGTCTCTCCCGGTGACACTGCCGAGATCGACGTTGCCGCCGTTGAGGCCAAGCTCAAAGACCCCGGCTCGACCATGAGCTTTGAACCCCTAACCGAGGAGCGCATCGAGACCGACTCGACCTATGATGCCGGCACCACCACGCAACTCATGTGGGGCGCCCGCTCCGACGTTGGCTGCGTGCGCCCGCACAATGAGGATTCCTACCTGGTGCAGTCGCCGCTCTTTTGCGTATGCGACGGCATGGGTGGTCACGCTGCCGGCGAGGTGGCCTCTTCTATCGCTGTCGAGACCATCGCCAAGACAGCTCCTCAGTCTGCCGACGCCGCACGCCTGGCGGCAGCCGTCGAGGCCGCCAACGCCGCCGTAATCGAGGCTGCCTTGAATGGCCTGGGCAAGCCCGACATGGGCTGCACAGCCACTTGCGCCTATATCGAAAACGACACGCTCGCCATCGCCCACGTGGGTGACTCTCGCGCCTACCTGCTCCACGAGGGCACGCTCATCCGCGTGACCCGCGACCACTCCTACGTGGAGGAGCTCGTGGACGCCGGCGAGATCACGGCAGACGAGGCTCGCGTCCACCCCAACCGTTCGGTCATCACCCGCGCGCTGGGCTCGGACCCCGCTATGTATGCCGACCACTTCACTCTGCATATCGAGGAAGGCGACCGTCTGATCCTGTGCTCCGACGGCCTTTCGAGCATGATTCCCGATAGCGATATCGAGAACATCGCCACGCAGTCCTCAACCGCGCAAATCTGCGTCGACAACCTAGTGGACGCGGCGCTTGCCGCCGGCGGCCACGACAACGTGACCGTAGTAGTCGTTGACCTGGTTGACGATGGCGTTATGCGCGAGGCGCAGCGCGTGCGTCGCCGCAACATTACTATCGCCGCCATCCTGGCCCTCGTCTTTGTGCTGGCAGCTGGCATCTGGGCCTACACGGGTGTCACCGGCTCGTACTACCTGGGTACCTACCAGGGCAATGTCGCCGTCTGGCGCGGCCTGCCCGGCAAGCCGCTCGGACTCAAGCTCCACTGGCTCGAAAGCGAAACCAGCATCAAGCTATCCGACCTGCCCGAAGACACGCAAAACCGCCTCAAGGCGGGTATTCCGCAAACAAGTGTCGACGATGCGCAGGACACGATATCCAAGTACCGCCACCAGATCGACGAGGAGCAGACCCGCCAGGTGATCGACGCGCAAACGATTCGCGACAACACCAATCAGGGATCGACCTCCGAATCAGATTCCGAGAAAACCGCCGAACAGTCCGCCGAGGCCGAAGCCTCCGATAAGAATTAGAAAGGGAGTGCCGCTTATGAGTCGCCGCAACACCGAGCTGCTCTTGCTCATCGCCTCGGCGTTCCCCGTCATCCTGCTGTATGCGATGTACGTGCTCACCGCGGGCGCTGCCATCTCCTTTGAGACGCTCGCCGTACCGATCGGCCTCTTTGCCGCCTTTGCCGCGGCCCACATTGCCGTGCGAATCTTGGCGCCCGGTGCCGACCCCGCCATCCTACCCATCGTATTTATACTTTCGGGCATCGGTATCACGTTCGTGACGCGTCTCGCCCCCGCTCTCGCGATCTCACAGCTCATCATCCTGTTTGTCTCGGTGGCGCTCATGGTGGGAACGCTCGCACTGGTCAAAAACCTCGACGTGGTCATGCGCTACAAGTACACCTTTGGCATTATCGGCATCATCCTGCTGATGCTGCCCATCTTTATCGGCACCACGATCTCGGGCTCCAAGCTCTGGATTCGCATCGCGGGCTTTACCATCCAGCCCGGCGAGTTCGCCAAGGTCTTTATCGTCCTGTTCCTGGCCGGGTACCTGGCCGAGAACCGCGAGCTGCTCTCCATCTCCAACCGCAAGATCCTGGGCTTTAAGATCCCTCGCCTGCGACTGCTGCTGCCGCTGTTTGCCGTGTGGGGTGTGTGCCTGCTCGTCGTCGTCTTCGAACGCGATCTGGGTTCGGCCGTGCTGTTCTACACCATCTTCTTGCTGATGCTCTACGTTGCCACGGGGCGCTTTTCGTATGTCGTTATCGGCCTTGCGCTGCTGGCCGTTGGAGCCGTGGGCGCCTACAAGTTCCTGTCTCACGTTCAGGTGCGTTTCCAGGTTTGGCTCGATCCGTTTAAGGACGCCCAGGGCCAGGGCTACCAGATCGTCCAGTCGCTCTTCTCGCTTGCCGATGGCGGTCTGGTCGGTGTTGGCATCGGCAACGGCATGGCCAACAACATCCCTGTCGTCGAGTCCGACTTTATCTTCTCGGCTATCGGCGAGGAGATGGGCCTTTTGGGCGGCGGCGCCGTGCTCATCCTGTTTATGCTCTTTGCCGTTCGCGGCCTGACCACGGCTGCCCGCGCAAAGTCCGACCTCGCCGCCTTTAGTGCCACGGGCCTTACGGCAGCCATCAGCTTCCAGGCCTTTTTGATCGTGGGCGGCGTCACCCGCCTGATCCCGCTGACCGGCGTCACTCTGCCCTTTATGAGCCAGGGCGGCTCCTCGCTGCTGGCGAGCTTTATCATCGTCGCGCTCCTGCTGCGCGCCGGTGACGAGGCGACCGGACGCGAGGCCGAGCTTACCGGCACCGGCACCATGGCCGCCATCACCGATGATCAGGTCGCATCTGCCGCCGCCCCGACGGGCACGCGCTTTGCCACCTCGTCTTCCTACGGCAGCGGCAGCCATTCCGTCGGCTCGCGCATGCGACGTCGCCTGCTCGACACGCCTGAATCCGGTGTGCTCGGCCGCGTTGCGCTCGCCAACCGTCTAACCCGCGCGGTGCTCGCCTTTACGGCGCTGTTCGCCATCCTTATCGGGAACCTCACCTATGTCCAGGTCATTAAGGCCAAGGACTATCAGGACATGCCGACCAACAACCACACCATCGCCCGCTCCAAGTACATCCAGCGCGGCTCCATCATCACGTCCGACGGCGTGACGCTGGCCGAGTCGCTGCAGCAGGAGGACGGCACCTACGTACGCTCCTACCCCAACGGTAACCTGGCAGCGCACGTGGTTGGCTACGTGAGCCAGCAGTATGGCACCACCGCCATCGAGAGCGTCATGAACGACACGCTCACCGGTTCTAAGGACTACTCTAGCTGGAACAACGCCATCGCGTCGCTCGCGGGCCAGACCCAGCCGGGCAACACCGCCAAGCTCACCATCGACTCGCGTATCCAGACGGCGGCCGAGCAGGCACTCAAGGGCTTTAAGGGCGCTGTAGTGGTCATCGACCCGCGTACCGGCGCGGTGCTCGCATGTGCCAGCTCGCCCACCTACGACAACACCAACATCGATGCCCTGCTGCAGACGGGCGGCGGCGAGGACGGCTCCATGTACAATCGCGCCATGGACGCGCTGTACACGCCGGGCTCCACGTTTAAGGTCGTTACGCTTTCCGCGGCACTCGAGACCGGTACCGCCAGCCTTACCAGCACCTACCAGGCGCCCGGCTCCATGGACATCGGCAACGCACCGGTCACCAACTATGCCAACGAGAGCTACGGCACCATCAGCCTACAGCAGGCCTTTGCCGTGTCCTCCAACGTCGTCTTCGGCCAGGTGGCAAACGAAGTTGGCGCAAACACGCTCGTGCAGTTTGCCAACGCCTTTGGCTACGGCCAAAAGCTCGGCCAGGACCTGACCTCCGCGGCCTCCATCATGGCCGACCCGTCGCTCATGACCGAGTGGGAGACCGCCTGGGCCGGCGCCGGCCAGCCTGTCGGCATGGACCACACGCCCGGCCCGCAGACCACCGTCATGCAAAACGCCGTGATTGCCGCCGCCATCGCTAACAGCGGCGTGGTCATGGACCCGTACTTTGTAGCCCAGGTACTCGCCCCGGACGGAACCGTGGTCAAGACCACGCAGTCCCGCTCGCTGGGTCAGGCCGTCAGCTCCGCCACGGCCGACCAGGTCAAGCAGGCCATGCTTGCCGTCGTCCAGTCCGGCACCGGCACCGATGCCCAGATCCCCGGCGTCAAAGTCGCCGGCAAGACCGGCTCGGCCGAGATCGGCGGCACCAACGTCAACTCGATGTTTGTTGGCTTTGCACCTTACGATTCACCCACGGTCGCCATCTCGGTGGCCTTGGAGGATTTCGACAAGCATGACGTCAAGGCCGCCAAGATCGCCGGCATCGTCCTGACCGCGGCGCTTGCCGCACAGGGAGCGTGATGCCCATGATCGAATCGGACACCCGAGGCGCGCCGCGGCCGAAGAGTTAGCGGCAACGCGCCACACGGCCCCAGCGGCCACATCGTAGGTACTACACACATCGTTGAGCGAATAGTTATGTTAGGAGCAGGAATGGAACAGAGGGTCCTCGGGGGAAGATACCTCCTCAAGGATAAGGTGGGAACAGGCGGCATGGCGACCGTCTACCGTGCACAGGACCAGGTCCTCGACCGCACGGTAGCCGTCAAGATCATGCTGCCGCAGTATGCTGGCGACGCAACCTTCGCCGCACGCTTTAAGCAGGAGGCCCAGGCAGCAGCCGGTCTCTCCTCCCCCTATATCGTGGGCGTCTACGATTGGGGCAAGGACGGCGACACCTATTACATCGTCATGGAGTACCTGCGCGGAACCGACCTTAAGAGCGGCATCAAGAGCCACGGCGCCCTCGACCCCAAGAAGGTCGCCCAGATCGGCTCGCAGATTAGCTCCGCGCTTTCGGTCGCCCACAAGCACGAGATCATCCACCGCGACATTAAGCCGCAGAACATCATGGTGCTGCCCGACGGCAACATCAAGGTGATGGACTTTGGCATCGCGCGCGCCAAGAACAGCCACCTCACGCAAGACAACAACGTGCTGGGAACCGCCCACTACGTCAGCCCCGAGCAGACCCGTGGTCAGGACCTCGGCCCCACCTCGGATATCTACTCGCTGGGCGTCGTGATGTACGAGTGCGCCACCGGCCGCGTTCCCTTTGACGGTGACGACGCTATCTCAGTCGCACTCAAGCAGGTCAACGAGCTGCCTATTCCGCCGAGCCAGATCAACTCCGGTGTCGACGCCGACCTTGAGCGCATCATCCTCAAGTGCATGGAGAAGGATCCGGCAAACCGCTTCCAGACCGCCGACGAGCTGCGTCAGGTGCTCAACAGCTACCTGTCGGGCCGTGCCGTCAACGTCTCGGAGCCCACGCGCATCATCGGTGCCCCCGGTGAGCTGGGCGCCACCAAGACTCGCGAGCTTTCCGATCAGACGCGCGCCATGGTGCGTCCCGTCTCGGGCGTGAGCGGCCAGAATACCGCCCGTAGCTCGGTTTCGGGCTCCACCGGCTCCTACGAGGTCGAAGAGCCCAAATCCAACAAGAACAAGATCATCGCCGCCGTGGTGGCAGCCGTTGCCGTCATCGGCATCGTGGTGGCCTTTGCCACAGGGCTCTTTGGCGGCGAGCAGGTCACCGTGCCCGATGTGCTGGGCAAGGACCAGCAGACTGCCGTCGAGCTGATCAAGGAAGCCGGCCTCGAGGTCGGCACCATCGACCAAAGCTACAACGACGATGTCGACGAGGGCAAGGTCGCCGAGCAGACGCCCAACGGCAACACCAAGAAGGCCAAGGGCACCAAGGTGAACTTGGTAATCTCCAAGGGTCCCAAGCCCTCCGAGAAGGTTGAGGTTCCCCAGCTTGTCGGCCTGACCAAGGACCAGGCCGAGGCCGCGTTGGCAAGCGTTGGCCTGAAGGGCAACGCCTCCGAGGAGGCCAACGAGGCCGATGAGGGCCAGGTCTTTGAGCAGGGCACCGATGCCGGCAAGGAAGTCGCGAAGGGCACGACCATCTCGTATAAGGTCTCGAGCGGCCCGGATACCACGTCCGTCCCCGACCTGACCGACATGACCGAAGCCCAGGCGCGCAACGCCCTCGATATGGCAGGCTTTGGCGTCGACGTGAGCTACCAGGAGAACGACTCGGTTACCGAGGGCACCGTGATCAGCTGGAACCCCAGCGGTAAACAGAAGCCCGGCGCCACGATTACCGTCGTCATTGCCAAGAAGTCCGGCAAGGCCACCGTCCCGGGCAACTTGTACGGCAAGAGCATTTCCGCCGCCGTTACCGCGCTCAACAACGCCGGTTTCTATAACATTGGCTTCTGTGACCAGAACGGCAATCCCGTAAGCGGTAATGAGGATGCCACCGTTACGGGCGTCTCCCCCACCGGCAAGCAGTCCACCGACAGCACGATTACGCTGACGGTCGCACTTTCTGGTTCGGGCTCGGGCACGAGCACGGGCGACGATTCCGGTACGACCAACTAGTCGCCACCCCACCGCTCATTACGGCTCTCGCCGTAAACATATTCGCTCACAGGCGCCCGCTTGCTCCCCCAGCAAGCGGGCGCTTTCTTTATCTGAAGCAGCGAATACTACGGCATGCCTTAAACCAGAAGAGCCCGGCACCGCAGCGGTACCGGGCTCGATATTCCTCTGGTGCCCCCGGGCGGATTCGAAAACTCCCCCTGTGCGGAAATTGGTGACGCGGGTGTCGACGGTCCGAATCCCGCCCTTAGACCAGAAGAGCCCGGCACCGTGGTGGTACCGGGCTCGACAAATCTCTGGTGCCCCCGGGCGGATTCGAAAACTCCCCCGCAGGGAAATTGGTGACGCGGGTGTCGACGGTCCGAATCCACCGACAGCTCCCACAAACCAGAAACGGCGCCGCTCTCGCGACGCCGTCATATTCCCTGGTGCCCCCGGGCGGATTCGAACCGTCGACACCCGCTTTAGGAGATATGATTTAATGCTACCCCCTACCATTCATCAAGCATCATTGAACATCATATAACCGCAGATAAACATAGCAGTTTGTGTCTTTTGCCTCCGGTAGCTGCGCCTACGCTTTTACAAACATATTACTAACAGCTTTAGCTAAACTGCACTCAATGAATTGTTGAAAACTATTCAAAGAAACGGAGCGCAAAGATGTCAGAACAGCCACTAATTAGCGGAAGAGGCACGTGTTGGAAAGACAAGAGATCACCTAACACCTATCGCTATTATTTTTCCCTTGGAGTCAAGGACCCTAAGACGGGGCGCTACAAACGATCCCCAACTTATACAGTTCGTTGCAAGACTAAAACAGAAGCTAAGGCTGCAATGCAGGCCAAGCTGGCTGAAATCAACTCCTCTGGCACGATCACTAAAACTAAAAAGCCCACTTTGCTTGCGTCCTACTGCTGGTCCTTTCATGAAAATAGGGACACCGAGCTTGCGCCAACGAGCTATGAAAGAGAAGCGTACGATTGCAGGCATATCGAAGACCTATTCGGTGCGTTTCAGACAATTGAGGGGCTAACTCCCGATCTAATCGAAGAAACATATGCCGAAGCTCGTCGTACGGGAAAATACAAACCATCAGAGCTTGTACGAATCAATGCGAAACTGCGTCAGATTTTATCGAATGCAGTCGCAAAGAGAATAATTGACCGAAACCCCTGCGCTACCGTTCATGTTCGCAGACCACGCAACAAAAGAGAATCACTGACAATCGACCAAGTAGCTACCCTATGCACACGTCTTCAACACATTGAGCTCACCGCCGAAGCTGTTGGTACACTAGTACTAGTGTATACGGGTATGCGGAAAGGCGAGATGCTGGGCCTCGAATGGCGCGATTGGGACCCTGCCAATAAAACCTTGAAAATTGACAGGCAGTACACCAACGACCATGAACTGAGGGCACCCAAGTCACAAGAAAGCCAACGCAAAATCCCCGTTGGAGAAACCTTGGCCGAACGTCTTCAATCATGGTCAGCCATACAAAAAGAGCTCCTGGCCTCTCTGGGGCTGTCCCAGACTGGCAGCACTCCCATCATTAGCGATATTGCTGTCGAGCAAGGGATCCCTACTGTCTGTCACATGAAAAACTACATCTTCAACCATTGGTTTCGCGATTTCGCAGTTAGCTGCAATCTTGGAATCTATGAGCCGAACAATTCGACTGGCGGAAAACTATATAAGGGCATCTGCCCGCATCAGCTCAGGCATTGTGTAAGCACTTTTATGCTGGCGAACGGATCGGACGTTAGAAGCGTGCAAGGTATTCTTGGCCACGCGGACCCCAATATCACGCTCAAAACGTATACAAGCCTCGTTCAACAATCAGAAATAAAAGCAGTTAAAGGCTACGAAGCCTTCATCAACGCCTATATACAGAGAAGCGAGAAATAGCATGTTTTTCATTCATAGTTTATTTCATAATATTACGGTACTATAATACCGTTTCCGCAGGTAGATGCTTTATTTGATTGACATCTAATGAGTTTTAATACATGCTAAAGCTGTCAGATGGCTACGCATGTAGTCATAGAAACCGGCCCCCCAAGTGCTTATGAACCTGGTACGTCTTACAAGCACAGGGAGGGCCCTCATTGAAAGGATAGCTCATCATGGCTACTCCAAAGATTAGCACTCAGGCGTCCACACCGACTTTCCCCACTGGTGCCGCTCAGTGCGATCGGTTGCTCCGCGTTAACGATATCCGCGAACTCACTGGCTGGAGCGAAAACACCGCACGCAAGTTTATGCGAGAGTCCGGCAAGCTCATCCAGATCCATCGCTCTAATTACATGTTTGAAAGTTCGTTCTACGAGCTTTTCAAGCAGCTTGAAGGTCGTACCGCCCACCTTGATTAGGTGGTAAACATGAGCGAGCTTCCGTCGATTTCCGACATATTTAGCGATGATGCTACTGAGCAACGAGAGATTACGGGAAAAATGGATAAGGCTATTTTTATTTCAGTGCCCGAGTGGGCGTGCTGCGTCACCACCGTTGCCGCCGAGCGTCTCATCCTCGGCCTTGTATGGAAGTTTGGAAAACCTTCCAAAAACAAACGGCCCATGGGCTTCTGCGCTAAAAGCAAATGGATTGAGGATCACTACCGCCTGAGTAAGAACACTATATCCCGGGCCTATACCTCTCTGAAGGATAAGGGGTATATTCAAAAAGTTGGTGATGGCAGCTGGATGCTTAATTACGCCGCAATCTACCGCGCCGCGATTGAAAACGCTTGGGAGCCTCCGAAACTTTAAGCCCACAAACCGACTATCGAGGCCGTGAGAGTCGGTCACCGTCAGGATGCCCACAAGAACATGCCGCGGATGTAAAATGAAGCAGGGTCGAACCGAAACAGTTCCCGGACAATTGGCGTCCGGCCAGACACTTCGATTCGACACTTTCTCATGCCTGTATCTAAAATACTCCCACAATCATTCTCGACATCTTTAACGCCCTCACCTCCTGCCACCAACACGCCGTAGACGCTATTTACAACGAATCGATATGGCCGCCCGTTCTTTAAGGCACGTGTTACCATGAAAACGTGCGGTATTTCTCCAACCGAAAACCTGCGTGAACGCATGACTTGAGACGCCTTTTAGAACTCACCGATCGCAGGGCGAACACAAATCAACAGCGGCCGTGCATTGTTCCCAGCCGTTTGGCATGGCGGAGCCATGCCGTTGTTGATTGGAGTGCCACACCATGGCAGACGAGAGAAAAATCAGGGAGATCTACGGCGTGAAGAGCGTCCTAGATGAGGCCGCCGAGCGGATCGAGGCGACGTGGCGGGAGAAGCTGCTGCGCGAGACTGCCGACCTCAGGAGCGAGAACGCGCTGCTCAGGGTCCAGCTCGACGAATTCAACCGCAAGCTCGGCGAGGCGAGAGACCGGAACGAAAGACTTGAGGCCGACTGCAATGAGAGGGTCGCTTTCATCGAGGAGAAGTTCGAGCTCGATACCGCGAGCCTCGAGCTCGAGAACAACGAGCTCCACGCCGCGAGCGTCAGATATCTCACCGATGCCAGGGAGCTCGACAGGCAGGTCGTCCAGCTCCACGCTGAGGCTGAGGCCATGGTCGATGAGATCGAGCGGCTGCGCGGCGAGCGTGACGCCGCACTGAAAGCCCAGGCCGAGCTGAGCGATGCGCTCCTGGCCCAGCGCGACCTGATGGCCGAGCTCGCCGCCCTCAAGGACCGACTTGCCGCCTCCGAGCAGCGGGCGGCCGTGGCCGAGGCCAAGGTCGAGGTCATGACCCAGAGGGGCGAGTAGGCCGCAGAGCATCTAATTTTCTAGAAACCCTCTAGAGCATTTCTAGAGGGTTTCTAGAACTGAAGACCGGGCGCAGTACTTTCGATCGAAACGATATCTTTGTAGATGAGGCGATGCTTGGCGTCGCACCATTTGTCGCCGTGGTAATGCCCGAAGAGCCAGACGCGATAGCCGAGCCGCCCGTCGAGCTCGCCAAGGAATCGTTGCAGCCGGTCGCCTCGATACTCGCGTCCACGCTCGCGGCACAGCTTCTCTGCCAGGGCAGCAGGAGCCTCGTGAGTCACAACGCAATCGACTCTCCAGCTCACGCGGTCGAGCGAGGCGCGGCAGTGCTCCATCTCCTCCTCGCTCGGCATCTCCTCGGGCCACCAGCTCCTCCCCTCCCTGCGATACTGTCTGTCGTTGCTCGCGGCACCGCCCATGGCAAGGACTGTGAGCCCGTCGATGTCGAACACCTCTCCGCGCATCAGGTGCAGCACGTGCGGTCGCGCCTCATGGACGAGCCCGCCGTTCCACTCCAGCACCGGCAGCCCAGCCAGGGCGTGGTGGTTCTCATGGTTGCCGTCTACGAAACACGTGGTCCAGGGCTTCGACTCGAACCAGTCGAGCCAATACCTCTCAGTATTCGAGCCGTCCCAGACAAAGCCGAAGTCGCCGGCCACAATCACCGCGTCATCGCGCGTCAGCGTGCGGCCCAGTGGCCAAGACTTGAAGGCGAACCTGCTGGACCCGTACTCGGCCCTGCCGTGCACGTCGCCCGTCACATAGACCGTCATCAGTACGCACCCCACGGCAGGAGTTTGTCCCCGAGCCTCACGATCCGGTCGTACAGCACCGTGTGCCGTTCGTCCGGGTTGCCGTCTCGGTGGAAGTGACCGTAATACCAGTGTTTGTAGTCCATGCGGTCCTCGAGCTCGTCGAGGAATCCGGTCAGCCGGTCCACATCAGGGCGTTCCCAGCCTGGGTCCGGGTAGAGCGTCGGCGAGAGCATGCGCGTGGCGCAGGTATGGGTGATGACGCAGTCGACCTTCCAGCCGACCTCGTCGAGCCTTGCCCGCGCGGTATCGAAATCGCGCTCGTCCGGGAGCTCCTGAGGCCACCAGCTGGAATACGGCACGCGGTATTCCCTGTCCACGCTCGTGGCACCGCCCATGGTGAAGATTGTCGAACCGTCGAGCTCAAAGACCTCGCCGCGCGTCAGGCGCCGAATAGACGAAGTATCCGACAGGCGTTGCGTCAGCCCGCCGTGCCACGGTTCCATGGGACGCTCCTCCCAGTGGTCGAAGCGCTCGTGGTTGCCATCCACGAAGAGAACCGTGTAGGGGCGCGACTCGAGCCAAGCGATGTCAGCGCATTCCTCGGCAGAAAAGTTCCGCGGAAAGCCAAAGTCACCGGCAACGATGAGATAGTCGTCGCTGGTAAGGCCATCCCCAAGCTCCCAGTCGCGGAGCTTTTGCATGTCGAGCCCACTGTGGATGTCGCCCGTCACATAGACCGTCATCGGATCGCCTCTTCCCTCTTGTACGCCGCCAGCTCGCGCTCGACCTGCCTGTCGCCGGTCTCGTTGACCCACCAGGGCCATTTCACCCGGTCGCACGGCTCGTCGACTCCGGCGAACCATTCCCTCAGCTCGTCGAGGCTCACCGGGGAGTGCCCGTTGGCATCGCAACCGACGTCGTAGCGCAGAAGGCCCTGCTTGCGGTTGAACTCGTTGTACGCGCCGCCGCCGCTGTGGATGTGTCCGTGGAGGTGCCACGATCCATGGCCCATACCCTGCCAGTCGGCCATGGGGTAATGGCTCAGGACGATCTTCTGCCCGTCGATCTTGAGCACGCAGATCGGCGGCTCCACGGTGAAGGCGCCAGCAACCGCCGGCTGGGTCCAGTCCTTGTCGTGGTTTCCCGGGATGAGGTGGATGCGCCTGCAGGCGATCCGCTTGCGCAGGGCATAGGCGTCCTGGGCGGTCATCTTGAATGAGAAATCCCCCAGGATGTAGAGCTCGTCGTCCACGGCAACCCTGCCGTTGATGTTGTCGACGATGGCGTCGTTCATCTGCCAAATCGTCTCCCACGGGCGGTCGGTGAACTTCAGCACGTTCTCATGCCCGAAGTGGGTGTCGCTGGTAAACCAGATCATATTTATGTCTCCTTCTGTCGCTAAAAAACGTTCTCCTTCGAGGTCAGGAGACGTTTTATGAGCGACATGAGGTGCATATCCCTCATGTTTCAAGCTCCAATCTGTCGGATTTGCCCAACTAAAAGTTTACGCCCACGCGCGAACAGGATTTGATTTTTGAAATATGGACGAATTGCTCGTCAGGAGGGTAAAATGATGCCGACGGCAGCCCAAGTTGTAGAGAGCTGGGCAGAGCCGTTGCTTAATGAAGTTGGGTCATCGTCTTAGCGACGGTGGCCTTTCTTTTTGGGCTTCGAGCCCTGCTTGAGTGCCTTGGAAAGGCCGACAAGGGCCGTGAGGAGCGAGACCGTAGCGGTCAGGAGCTTCACGAGCTCGGTGAAATCGGTCATGGGCATCACCTCCCATCGGATGGAGGGCTCTGCCCGGCACGAGGGCTGCCGACAGCAAGGACGATTCTATCAGAGCGGCTGACTCCCGCCCGATCAATTCATACTCCTCACCCTCGCCGAATTGCGAGCATGAAAGAATCGGCACTGAATGGCAGCGCGCTAGGGCACCGACGATAGGCTTTCCAAAACTAGCGAGGCGTGTCTCCGCGAGCGTAATCGCCTCGGTCGACCGCGCGATCGACCTGCGGCGAGATGTCGACGTTGCCACCATGGGCTCGGCCTGCGGCGCGAACGCGGTCATCGCCAGCATCGGGAACGGCGCCGGCGTAACGGTTGCGAATCTCCCTTGCGTAACCGCGCCGGGCAAGAAGCTCATCACGAACCGCCGGATCCTCGAGCAGATCTTCATCGCACTTCGGTGCGATGAACTTAGGGAAGAGATTGTAGGCGACGCCCTTGCTCGCCTTTGCCTGCTCGGCCCACGCCGAATACGCTTTCTTAAGCCGTTGAATGTAAATCTCGCAACGCCTCTCATAAGGAAGGGCTCGCTCGGCTTCCAGCACGTTATTTTTAAAGGCCGCCTCAAGTTGCTTGACCGCAAACCGCCCGTCAAGACGGGTCAGGTTGAAAGTGCACTTCGGATTGCCGGCCTCTTTGATATCGAGATCTGTCGCATAGACTCGATTGTTCTTGATGAAAATGTCTACGCCCCATGAGGCAAGTAGCTTTTTGAATTGCTCCATATTCTTTACGCGACCTTCGTCAATCGCAATATGGATCAGCTCACGCAGATTGTTTTTATAACTGTACTCACCACGATCGACAATCTCCTTTTCAATATCGCGCGGCTGTCGATCTCGAATCTTCGAATTCTTCTTTCCCTTTTCGAGCTGAGCGAGATTCCAGGCCTCGTCCATTTCACGAACCCATGCAGCGCGTTCGTACTTTCCCTTGCGACCGCCGATGTCGCAACGCTTGCCGGTATCAAGGTTTGTCCGGTTGATTGCCATATGGACCGCGAACCGTTTTCCCGCTTTGTCGCTCTCCTCGTGCAGCGCGAGAATCACCTGTTGATGCGGATAGTGCTTCGCAAGCCATTGCTCCGCATAGGCCAGACATGCATCGGGGGTCATCTTGCCTCCGTTGCATGAGCATTCTTCCGGAAGAAACGCGAGGATCTGGTGTAGCAGGATTACGTTTTTGGCTCCGGCTCTCGACGGCTTGTCGTGATGGAAAACCTTTCTGGTTCTATCCATTTTCGAAAACCAGCGGTCGCTCCATTCGATGTTCCAGCCACCACGCGCAATCGCATCTTTTCCGTTGATGTATTTGCGGACGTTCTTTGCGTAGCGCTCGCTCGATATGCTTTTCTGCTTAATGACGGTCATTTTGATCACCGCCGACGAAATAGCGCTTCTCAAACTCGTCGATAAAACGATCCAGCTTACGCCCAACTTGGTAAACCTTTTCGAGTGCGCGGAAAACAGCTTTCTCGTTGTACGCAGGAAGCCCCTGGGCGTTCACAAAATACATCAGCTGATTGAGGTTTGTTCCTTCCTTCAAAAGTTCGTGATAGATCTTGTCGATCGACGCCCGATCGACATCGATTTTCTCGACATTCCCTTTGAGCAGTACGCGACGTGCATACGCACTGACAGTCATATCGAGGGAATCAGCATTGCTTTCAATTTTCTTTTTTTCTTCCGGCGAGACCCGGACGTGAATGTCATCGGTTCGGAATTTCTGGTCAGCGATTTCCGAAAAACCAAAATCGATATCGAGATCGTCGGCATTGCACAAAGCGAAGCGGATGAGTTCCGCCTCGCTCATCTCATGTCGCTTTGCGATTGCAGCGATGGCTTTCTTCTCGTCATTTGAAAGAGACGCCTTGACGGTGTGCGGGCGGAGCCTACTCATGATTCCTCCGGAAAACGAACCAGCGATCGGAGAGGCCTCCGATCAAAACCTGCTATGCGATTCGCTTTCCTTTGATGAGGAACGACTGGCGTCGTTCCAATGAAGAATCGTCTCCGCGATTCTTCATCGCGAAGTTTCAACTTCGCAACAACCTTATCGCCGTAGCAGGCGATAAGCAAGGTCTGTGGCGTGGTGTTTTCGGGGTCCGGATGGGCCCACAAAAATGCCACCCACAGTCATCTTGCAATCACCGGGACGGCGATTGGGCGGAGCGTAGCGTAGACACGAAATGAGAGGCCTCGTTTCGAGCGAAAGGCTTCGCGGTGTCGTAGTGTCAGCGGAGACCGTGAGCGGAAGCGAATTTTTAACGCGAAGAATGCTGAGTGTTAGAAATTCGCTGCAGCGAGAGCGGAGCGGTAATGCGAATGCGAGGGATGCCGAGTTTTTGCATTACCGCGCAGCGGACTCCGGGCGAGGGCTGGAGCAAGTTGATGGAAGACCTTACCGATTTGCGGAAGGTTTTGCCCAAAGCATCCGGCACCGCCGGATTCTTTTGGAACGGCCTCTCGTTTGATTGCTTTCCTATCGTTTGTTCCCAGACTGGGCGTCTAAAAAAGGCGGCTGAACCGGCCGCCCACAAATAAATAAACATTTACCGAACGTAAGAGAAGGGGAACAAATGCTCATTACTCCCAGTGACCGGCGACGTCGACAACCCAATGCTGTCCCGTAGCCTGCTGTTCATAATGTCCCTGGTCCTCAGAGGTGGTATACGAATCATTGATTGCAGAAGCTCCATTAGGGTGTTGTGCATCACCGTAGGTAGAGATAACATGATTGTCCATTTCGGCCGCTGAGTTAAACGTTGCATGGCATACAGAGCACATCCAGCGCTCATGACGCGTATAAACCACATTCGGAACCCACACCTGGCTGTAATCTGTCTCCCAGTGGCCCTGCTCGGCAACCCACTTCTTCTGGCTACCGCTGTTGGAAGGGGAATTGTTGCTGCCGGAACCTTGCGAATTGCCGGAATTCTGCTTGGAGTCGGAGGAATTTCCCTTGCTGTTGGACTTCGAGGAATCGGAAGACTTGTTATCCTCCTTCTTGGAATCATCGGACTTCTGGTCCTTGCCGTCGGATTCTTTCTTCTCCTCGGTCTGGGTTCCAGAGGTTTGCGTCGCCTTTTCTTCGCTTGGCCTCTTTTTGTCTTTATTCTTTACCGCTGTGGCGGCCCTTTCCGTAGAGCCGCTTTCTTGCTTTGCAACGCTGGCACATCCAAGTTGAGGTGCCGAAAGGCACACCAGAAGCGCAACGATAATAGCCTTTGTTCTCACACCGATCTCCCTGCCCATGAAACCGGGCGTTGGACACCAGCCGATATCCAACGCCCGGCTCGCTTTTACATCTGCTCGCGGCGCTTCTTTTGATCGAGGAAGACGCCGGCTGCCACGAGGACGGTACCGCCGATGACAAACGTCTCGCCGATGAGTCCCGCGCGGTCACCGGTCTGGGCGAGACTGCCGGGCTGGGCGGTATCCGTGCCGGCGAGGTGCTTCGGGGTGTATGCCGCCTGCTGCTTTGCCGCCTCCTCTGCCTCCTGTTGTGCAATCTCATCGGAAAGCTTCTGCTCCGCTGCGATGCGGTCGGACTTCGCCAACTCGTAGGCGGCGAGTGCCGCATCATAGCCAGACTGGAGCCCATCCACTGCGACCTGCTTCTCGTCCAGGATGGCCTTGGCGGGCGCGACCTTGGCACGTGCCTCGACTGCTGCTGCGAAAAGCGCGTTGAGGGCGTCATCCGCGTTCACATCATGGCCGGAAGCGATCGCGGCGCCGGCATCGATGGAGTTCAGCTTCGACAGCTTGGCGTCTGCCTGCGCCTTCGCCTGTTCGGCGGCGGAGACCAGGGACTCGGCGGCGATGGTATCCGCCTTCGCGGCATCGAGGACGGCCTTGGTGTCATTGACGGCCTTTACTGCATCCTGCTCGCGCTGCTGTGCCTCTGCGAGCTTCGCGGCAAGGCCGGTGAGGATGTCGAGGTTCGACTGTGCGTCATCGAGATCGGTCTGGGAGCCGGTAAGCCTGTCGGCGGCAACGCCGGTGTCGGCCTTTGCGGCATCGACGGCACGCTGGGCATCCGCGAGGGCGCGTGCGGTGGCGTCCGCCTTTTGCTCGGCGGCGGCGAGGACGGTCGCCTTCTCGACCTGATCGGCTGCCGCCGCGTCATGGACGCTCTTTGCTGTATCGAGTGCCTTCTTGGCGTCGGCGACGTCCTGGAAGAACTTCGCGAGATCGGCGTTCGCATCCGTGACGTCCTGCTGCTTGGATGCGGTATTCGCCTTGGCGGAGTCCAGTTTGGACTGTGCGGTTGTTACAGCTGCGTTGGCAGCATCGAGGGTATTCTTTTTCTGCTGGACGGTCGACTTTGCCGTATCGACTGCCGCGTTGGCGACATCGAGGTCCGATTTCGCCGCATCAAGCTCGGCCTGGGCATCCGTGACGCCCTGTTGCTTTGCTGCGATATCGCACCCTGTCACGTCCACGGCCTCCTGCGCATCGGCGACGCCCTGCTTTGCGGCATCGACACCTGCCTGTGCGGAATCCACCGCGACCTGCTTCTGCTGGACGGTTGCGGCGGCGCCGGCGGCTGCCTGCTTCTTGGATGCGAGATCGGCCTTGGCTGCGTCGAGTGCGCTCTTGGCGTTCTTGAGGCCGTTGATATAGGAGGTCAGCTTCTGCTCGTACTCGTCGACGGACATGGGGTTCATGTTCCAACCGGAGCCTGCCCAACCCAGGTTTGCGGTATCGAAGCTGTCGGTCTTCCAGCCGTTCATGGTTCCCTTGCTGCAGACCGCCATGCCCATATAGCCGATTTCAGGGCTGATGACATGCAGGTAGTGACCGACAGTTGCGGGATATCCGGCAACCTTAAAATGCTGGTTGACATAGGATTCAATCCCACTATGCGACTTGTAGAAGTCTACGGCATCCTTACCGATTAGACCGGTGACGCCATAGAGCTCCTGAACTGCCTGATCGAAGAAAGCCTTTTCTTGGTCCACCCACTGCGGTTTCGGATCGGTTCCATAGTTCCATGCGAGGTTTTCGCTCGTATCAAACTGCATGGAATGCCCAAACTTGACATCGGAATAGTTCGCGTTGACAATCGCCGCCGCAATGAGCTTGTACGTGACCTGGAGCTCAGAGAGACCGACGGACTTGCGGTACTCGTTGATGGACTTCATGTACGGGATTGCTGCGAGCATGTTGTCGAGGCTGGTCGCGTCGAGGCTGTTCCCCACCTCGGTGTAGTCCTTGTATGTGCAGTTCTGGATGATCTCGATGGCTGAATCGGCACCCATGGCACGGAAGAAGCCGATGGCTCCCTGCTTGAGTTGCGCGTCGGCGGAATCGAGTTTCGCCTGTGCCTCGTCGACCTTCTGCTGGGCGGCGGTCACGGCGGCGTCTGCGGTATCCTTTGCGGCCTTGGCGTTCGCAAGCTCTACATCGGCGGCTGCCTTGGCGGACTCAGCGTCCTTGACAGCCTGCTTCGCTGCATCCAGCTTGGCGACGGCGTCGACGTTCGCCTGCTTGGCGGCATCGAGGTCGGCGTTCGCGGCATCGAGTGCGGACTGGGCGGCGTTCACGCCGGATTCGGCATCGGTCGCGGCCTGCTGCTTCGCGGAGAGGGACGCCTGGGCATCATTCAGTTCGGTCTGTGCCGTTGCTGCAGCGGACTGCGCCTGCTCGAGCTCGGACTCGCACTGGGACTGTGTCGCTTGTGCGGCAGCGAGGGCTGCCTCCGCGTCCGCGACCTTCTGTTTTGCCGCATCGTACTCCGGGCCGCTCGCGCCTGCCTCCGCTGCGGCGAGGTCTGCTTTCGCCTTCTCGTAGGCGGCGCTGGCGGCTGCGGCCTTTGCATCCGCCGCGTCCTTGTTCTGCTGGGCTGCGGCGAGGACGGCATCGGCGGAATCCTTTGCAGACTGGGCCGCAACCAGCTTGGACTGGGCATCGGCAAGCGTCGCGTTGGCGTTGGCGAGATTGGCCTGTGCCCTGTCCACGGCAGCCTGGGCGTCGCGCACGGCCTGCTCGGCGGCACTGATTGCCTCCGGGGTGGCGCTTACGGCATCGGCCTTGGCTTTATCGAGGGCGTCCTTTGCAGACTGGGCCGCCTTGATGGCGGACTGGTACGCTTCGTCCTTCTCGGATGCATCCGCCTTGGCGTCTGCGAGACCCGCCTTCGCCTGCTCGAGGTCCTTGCCGGCGGCATCGGCGGCGTCCTTGCCCTCTGCGACCTGACGGGCGTACTCGTCCATTGCCGCTCGGTCGGCTGCCGTGCCGGCGCTGACTGCCGAATCGTAGGATGCCTTGGCCTGGTCGCGGGCGGAAGCCGCCTCGTTGTAGGGACCGGCGGCCTCATCGTAGGATGCCTTGGCGGCGTCCTCCTTCGCCTTCGCCTCGTCGACTGCCTTCTGCAGGTCCGCGATGGTCTGTGCGACGGATTTCGCGCCGGTACCGGATGCCGCGCCGGCGTGGGCGGCGATCGGCGACATCACGGCGGGGTGCTGCGTGCCCCCGTCACCGGTCTGGGCGAATGCCGTGAACGGTGAGATGAGGCTCGATCCGGTCATGGCGGCCATGGTCGCCGCGGTGACGGTCAGACGCGCGATCCCCTTCGGAGTGTGAATCTTTTTGTTTGGCAGTGCGGCGAAGTGATCGCCACCGGCAGCGAAATGCTTTCCCTGAGTCATTGTGCTGTTCCATTCCTTTTTCGTGCCCTATCCGACTGGGCATCAGAGTGCTTTCCAATAGAGATGATTATGCGCCTTAACTGGGATTGTTGTATATAGTCCGTTGGCATAAATACAACAATCCATGACTCTTTTTGTCATGGATATCTCGCCGCTACAACAATCCTTTGGTCTACGCTGCAAAGAACTCAGATCAGAGTCTGGTTTCTCACAAGAGCAATTTGCGAACCGCATTGACATGGACAGGTCTTACTACGCCTCGATAGAGGTCGGGCGAAGAAATGTCAGTCTTTCTAACCTCTCTAAAATTGCCAATGGATTCAACATATCAATTGCTGCACTTATGACTGGTGTATCCGATAAATCGGATTAGTCCATCAATCAGCGAACGAAGTGAGCGAATAAATCGGCGGCGTAGCCGGCGGCAAGGACACGGTACGTGGCCGCGCAGCGAGCTCCGCGAGCGAAGGGGACGGCATCGCCGTCCCTATTTCTTTTTAATCCATTTCTCTATTAATTGGTTTCACCAAACTGGGTATTACACAAGCTTCTGAGCAGGCTTTTTATCAAATAATTCAAAGCTACCGAATCATCAAAATGGTGAAATTATTTACCCAAAAGAGGGAAGCACATCACCAAAATGGAACCGACCAACAGCTGTTGAAAACTTTTATCCCCAAAATGGTGATTTCCTGTTTTCAGTGGAAAACTCGGGAAGTCATAATATTTACTTACCAGATTTACAAACGAAAGCGGTTCTTAGTCCCAAAACCAGAACAGGTCAGAAGCAAAAATAACTCCTGACCTGCGATTTTCCTGGTGCCCCCGGGCGGATTCGAACCGTCGACACCCGCTTTAGGAGAGCGGTGCTCTATCCCCTGAGCTACGGAGGCATGTTGTACTAGTGTAGCAGATTTGCGCCACCACCATGCAGCGCATAGCCACTCTTCGAGGTAGTCGCTTGCGACGTTCTTTAATGACTAGTCGCTTAAGAACGTCGCAGGCGACTAGTTGCCTTTGTGGAAGAGGTTTTTGATAACGGAGGGGATGCTCTTGGCGCCCTTGGCCGTCACATCGATAAAGTCGGGCGAACGCACAAGCTTATCCTCGTCGACGTACTTGCGGACAGCACGAAGCGTCTCTTTGTCGTCGCGCGTCGAAAACGTAAAGTGACCGTTGTCCTTGGTGAAGATGGCAAAACGCGTGATCTTCTTGGTGCCGCGCAAAACCTCGGCGGCAATATAGTCGACCTCGTCCCACGGGATTTGAATATAATCCTCGGGATTGCGCTCGTTGTAATACTCGAACGCCTTATTGCCCACCATCACGTTACCGTGGCTGGTAAGCCCCATCAGGCAGGTTGCCGGCGTTGCCAGATCGACCGTGCTGTTCTGAGATTGCGCCATGCGCGCCTCGCCCTCCAAATAAAACAATCGGACCGCATCCAGTGTACCCACCGGGTGCGGTCCGTTTCAATGGCTCAAAAGCCCTTGCCTAGCAATTCTCGGTCTTAAGCCGAAACGTGCTTACATGAAGCCGCAGACGCGACCGATGATGCCGATGGCGAAGAGAGCCAGGATGATGACGATCGGGCTGACCTTCTTCTTGAGGAGCTTGCAGACCAGCAGGGTCAGGCACACGGCGGCAAGGCCAGGGATGAGCTGATCGAGGTTGGCCTGAAGCGTGGTGACCTTCACCTGATCAAGGGCGTTAGCACCGATGGAGTTATACATCGTCAGTGCTTCCTTGACACCCTCAGAACCGGAGGGCAGGTTAGCCCAGTCGATAAAGGCGCCAGCAGACTGCGTGACCTTGGAGACGACCGGGGTGAAGGAGATGGACACCCAGCGCTCGACCAGGGCGCCGATGATGAACATACCCAGGATGGAAGCACCCTCGGTGACCTTGCCCATCAGACCGCCGGAGAGGTCCTTGGCGATGGAGGAGCCGACCTTGTAGCCAAACTCCTGCGTGTACCACAGGAAGGCGTAACGGATGATGTTCCACGCGAAGAAGAACAGCAGCGGACCGGCGATGCTGCCGGACAGGGCCAGGGAAGCGCCCAGAGCACCCAGAATCGGGCGAAGGGTGAACCAGAAGGCGGGGTCGCCGACACCGGCGAGCGGGCCCATCATACCGACCTTGACGCCCTGAATGGCGACGTCGTCAATCGGGGCACCGTTGGCGCGCTCCTCCTCGAGAGCGAGGGTAACGCCAATGACGGGGGCGGAAACATAGGGGTGGGTGTTATAGAACTCCAGGTGGCGCTTAAGAGCGGCAATCTGGTCATCCTTGCTGGTGTAGAGCTTCTTGATCGCAGGGATCATTGCGAAGCACCAGCCGCCGTTCTGCATACGCTCGTAGTTCCACGAGCCCTGAAGGAACTGATGACGGAAGCAAACCTTCTTGCGGTCAGCCTTGGTGAGCTGAATCTTGTTCTCTGCCATATGTATCACTCCCCTCCTACTCGTAATCGTTCAGAATGTCGCCGAGCGGGTCACCGGAGCCGCCGCCCATGCCGCCACCCTGCTTGGCCAGATCCTTAAGGCCAAGGTAGATGAGGGCAAGGGAGATGCCGATGAGGCCAAGGGCGATCAGCGTGAGCTGAGGGATGGCAGCAAGGACAAAGCCGAGGATGAAGAACGGCCAGGTCTCCTTGGTGGCCATCATGTTGATGACCATGGCGTAACCGACGGAAGCGACCATGCCGCCGCCGACAGCCATACCGCCGGACAGCCAGTCGGGCATAGCGTTAAGCGCGTTGGTAACAGCCTCGGCCGGGATGATGCACAGAAGTACTGCCGGGATGGCGATACGAAGGCCCTGCATGAGGATAGCAGCGTACTGCCAGCGCTCGATGCCGGAGAAGTCGCCCTTCTCGGCGCAACCGTCCATGGCGTGAGCGATAGCGGTAGCCAGGGTACGGCAGATCATGGTCAGGAACAGACCAGCGACCGACAGCGGGACGGCGACGGCGATGGCGGCGGTAACGGCCTTTGCCGAATCGGTGGCGCCACCGTTGAGGGCGAGCACCATGATGATCGAAGAAGCGACCGAGGCCAGAGCGGCGTCAGGCGCGACAGCGGCGCCAACGTTAGCCCAGCCAAGGGCCATCATCTGGAGCGAACCGCCCAGGAGGATGCCCTCCTGAAGGTGACCGGTTACGAGACCGATAAGCGTGCATGCCACGAGCGGCTGATGGAACTGGAACTCATCCAGAATGCCTTCCATACCGGCAAGCAACGCGACAATCGCAACAAGCAGAATAGTGATTGCAGACATGTATCGGACCCTCCTTTACTATGCTTGAGCGGCCAGTTCGGCCTTAGCTTTCTTCAACATGGCGTCGAGATCCTCGGAGGAATCCGAAGGAACCTTGCGGACCTCGAACTTGACGCCCTTGGCCTTGAGGGCCTCGAGAGTCTTGACGTCGTCATCGCCCATAGCGACGGCGTTGGTGACGACGACCTTGCCCTTGGAGTGAGCCATGGAACCGATGTTGACTTCCTTGATGTCGACGCCGGCCTCGATGGCCTTGAGCAGATCCTGCGGGTTCTCAAAGAGCAGCATGGCCTTGGTGTCACCAAAGCGCGTGTCCTTGACGACCTCGGCCATCTTCTTGATGGGCACGACGTTGGCATGGACTCCCGGAGGGGCAGCCTGCTCGATCATGGTCTTGCGGAGCTCGTCGTGAGCAACGCCGTCGGAAACCACGATGATGCGGTTGGGGTTGATCTGCTTGGTCCACGTGGTGGCCACCTGACCATGAAGCAGACGGGTGTCGATACGGACGTGGGCAATCTTGATGTGCCCGTCGCCGATGACCGTTCCCGGAGGGATGGCGCCTGCAGGAGCAGCGGCGGCCGCAGCCGGCTTCTTCTCCTCGGGCTCCAGAGACTCGGGCTTGACGCGCACGCCAGCCTTAGCCTCAGTCACGAGATGTTTTGCGATCGCATGTGCAGTGTTCTTTGCGTCAAAGCGCTGCGAATATGCCTCGATGAGCATAGGCAGGTTGACACCGGTGACGATAGCCCAGGAATCGTGGCCCTCGATGAGCCCGCTGATCTGGTTGAACGGCGTGCCGCCCCACAGATCAACGAGGAAGAGCACCTGCTCCTGGTCCTCGAAGGAAGCGACTGCTTCCTCGACCTTGGCGCGGAAATCGTCGGGGCCCATGCTCGGCTCGAGCGAGACCACGGCAACAGACGGCTGATCGCCAAAGACCATCGAGCCCGTCTGCTTGATTCCAGCTGCCAAGTCCCCATGGCTAGCAAGAACAATACTTACCATCACATAACCTCCTCTTTGTCTACGTATTTCCTACACGACATGAAAGGAGTATACCTGTTTGGATTGTGGAATTATAGCTAAATTCGCAAAAGGTTGGATTATTTGTTTAAACGTCTAAGTTTGTTACAAATTGATTACATTGCTGGTTTACAGCTCATTGCCTGATAAAAGGTGATTTGCCGATTGTTTCCAAAGACATATGCAGGCGCACTGTTCGTTAAAACCGCTTTTAGGTGGATTCCAATGCGCCTGCGTGCCGCCATTTTGTTTAAACAGACATGACTTGACTAACCGAAGCAAATATGTTTAGAACTCTAGCCCATGCAGTTATTGGATGTTAGGCGATGTGGAGTGGGTTGGCGGCGTCGACGGCATCGGGGGCGTCGGAGAGGCCGTCAGGAGCAGCGTCTGCCGGATCCTCTTCGGGGGTCTCGATCTGTTTGATCATGACCTCCTGGCCCTGCAGCAGGTATGTCTCGCCGCTACCGCAATGGGGACAGGTCTTGCCGTGCTCGACCGTCGCGTAGTCGCAGCCACACGCCTCGCAATGCGTCACGGCCTCGACGGGCTCCACGATAAGCTCTGCACCCTCGGTGATGGGCTTTTTATCTGCCGCCCAGCGCCAAGCGTCGAGTAGCAAGTCAGGAACGACGCCCGAGACCTCGCCCAGCAGCAGCGTGACGCTCGAAACGCGACGCACGCCATTGGCGCGCGCCACGTTCTCGACATCACGAATGATGTGATAGACGATTCCGAGCTCGTGCACTTTTTCCTCCGCCGTTCCCGTTATGACTACTTACTTGCGACCGAACTTAATCTTGATGGCGCGCTTTAGAGCATACTTGCCTAGGCTTGGGAGCTTTTGCTCGTATTTGACCATCGTGGAGCACTCGGGGCGGTCGCGATACAGATGGATAGCGTCAAACGCGCACTTGGTGGTGCACAGGCCGCAGCCGATGCACTTGTTGGGGTCGACGATCGAAGCGCCGCAGCCCAGGCAGCGGGCGGTCTCGGCGCGCACCTGCTCCTCGGTAAAGGTCTCGACGTACTCGCTAAACGGCGCAGCCTTCTCGCGTTCGCGGTCCACATGCGCAACCTCGCGGCTCGCGTTGTCGTAGCTCTCGAGCACAACGTCGTCGCGGTCGAGCGCGGTGTAGCGGCGCTGATTGCGGCCGATGGTGAGCGTGGAGCCCGGCTGCACAAAGCGATGGATGGACACCGCGGCCTCGTGGCCGGCGGCGATAGCGTCGATGGCAAAGCTGGGGCCGGTGTAGACGTCGCCGCCCACAAAGATGTCTGGCTCGGCGGTCTGGTAGGTCTGGGGATCGGCAAGTGCACCCTGGCCGCGGTCGAGCTCCACCTTGGAGCCAGCCAGCAGGTCGCCCCACACAATGGACTGGCCAATCGACATGACGACACGGTCGGCATCGACACGGCGCAGATCGTTCTCGTCGTACTCGGGCGCAAAACGGCCCTCGTCGTCAAAGACACGCGTGCAGCGCTTGAAGGTGATGCCGCACACACGACCGGCCTCGTCCAGGTGAACTTCCTTGGGGCCCCAACCGCAGCTGATGTGAGCGCCGTCCTCAACGGCCTCGCGACGCTCCTCCTCGCTGGCGGGCATCTGGGCCTCGCTCTCTAGGCAGAACATCTCAACGTGCTCAGAGCCCAGACGGCAGGCGTTGCGGGCAACGTCGATGGCCACGTTGCCGCCGCCCACCACAATGGTGCGGCCGGACAGGGTATCGATCTTGCCGCTGTTAACCTCGCGAAGGAAGTCGACGGCCACGGTCACGTCCTCGGCACTCTCGCCCGGAATGCCGGCAAGGCGGCCGCCCTGACAGCCAATGGCAACGTAGAAGGCCTTAAAGCCCTGCGCGCGCAGCTCGTCGAGCGTCACGTCACGACCGACTTCCACGCCATAGCGGAACTCGGCACCCATCAGGCGAATGATCTCGACCTCGGCCTCGATAACATCCTTCTGCAGCTTAAAGCTGGGAATGCCATAGGTGAGCATGCCGCCCGGGCGCTCGTTCTTCTCGAACACGACAGGTTTGTAGCCCTTCTCGGCAAGGTAGAAAGCGCAGGACAGGCCGGCCGGACCGGCACCGATGATGGCGATCTTCTGGTCGAAGCCGCCGGCACGCGTCGGGGTCACCACAGGCGGGACATAGCGGGTCGCGGCATCCAGATCGCGCTGGGCGATGAACTTCTTGACCTCGTCGATAGCCACGGCAGCGTCTACACGGCCGCGGGTACAGGCATCCTCACAGCGGCGGTTGCACACACGGCCGCAGATAGCGGGCAGCGGGTTCTCGCGCTTAATGAGTGCTAGGGCCTCGTCATAGCGACCCTGAGCCGCGAGCTTCAAATAGCCCTGAACGGCAACGTGCGCGGGGCAGGCCGTCTTGCAGGGAGCGGTGCCGGACTCATGCGTCTCGATACGGTTGTCGTTGCGGTAGTTGGGCGACCACTTGGTGTGATCCCATTTGGTGGCGTCGGGCAGCTCCTGGCGCGGATACTCGGGCACCTGTCCGCCGGCCTTTTTGCTGCAGAGCTTCTGGCCGAGCTTGGCGGCGCCGGCCGGGCACACCTCAACGCAGCGACCGCAGGCAACGCACTTGTCCTTCTCGACCTTGGCGACATAGGCCGAGCGCGACAGGTTGGGCGTGTTGAACAGCTGAGAGGTGCGCAGGGCATAACACACGTTGACGTTGCAGTTGCAGATAGCGAAGATCTTGTTCTCGCCGTCGATATTGGTGATCTGGTGCACAAAGCCGTTGTCCTCGGCCTGGCGCAGGATGTCGTAGACCTCGTCGCGCGTCACGTAATGGCCGCGGTCGGTCTCAACCACATAGTCGGCCATATCGCCCACGGCAATGCACCAGTCGGCGGGGTCGTCGGCGCAGCCCTCACCCATCACGCGACGGCTCGCGCGGCAGCTGCAGGTGCTAGCGGCATATTTGCCATCGTATTTGTCGAGCCAGTGCTCGATATGCTCGATCGGCACCGAGGTGCTCGCGGCGTCGATGGCCTTCTCGACCGGAATGACGTGCATGCCGATGCCGGCGCCTCCGGGCGGCACCATCGGCGTGGCCTTGGACAGCGGTCCCTTGGACGCCTGCTCAAAGAACTTGGCATAGACCGGGTGCTCCTCGAGCTGGCTCACGCGCATGTTGAGGAACTCGGCGGAACCCGGCACCAGCATGGGCAGCACCCACTGCTTGGCGCGCTCGGGATTTTCCCAGTTGTACTCGAGCAGACCCGTGTAGCTCATGTCGTCGAGCATCTTCTCGATCTGGGCCTCAGGCATGCCGGTGAGCTTGACCATCTCGGGCAGCGTGTAGGGACGGCGCACCTTCATCTTGCAGAGCACTTCGGCCTGCTCGTCGGTCGCGGCCTCGGCAAACGACCAGTACTCGTAGCCCAGCAGCTCGTCGCGGTGCAACAGACGGTTGGTGCAGTGCTCGCACAGTTTGACGATGGCCTCGCGCGGATGCTCCGGCAGCGGCGGCACGAACTCCGAACCGATGTCGGGCTCGGTGTAGCTAATCCCCGGTCCGTTGAGAATCATGGTTGTCCCTTCTCTTGCCACAGCCCGACGAGGCCGCAGCGCCCCTCTTTTTTTGCAGGCCGGGCATGCCCCATGCCGTTCACCCGCCATTGTTGACATTGTGTCAAAAATAGTATTGACGAACCGTCAACAATATTCAAGACTGTTAGGCGAACGGTCAGGCAAAAGAGGATGAAAGGCGGCAAAACATGGGCAACAACACAGCAGGTACCTCTGTGGTCGATGCCGTCCCCGCATCCGATAGCGCGGCAAAGCGCCTGACGGGCGACGAACGCCGTCGCGAGATCCTCGATGCCGTGCGCACCGTAAGCTCCGAGCTGGGCGTGTCCCACCTATCGGTATCGGCCGTGACCAAGCGAGCCGGCTGCACGCGTTCATTGTTCTACCACTACTTCGCCGACATGGACGCCGCCGTCACCGCTGTTATGGACGAGGCGATCGACGGCTTTATCTCCGAACTCGAGCGGTGGAACGCCGACCGCACCGTCGGTGATATCGAGGGCGCGCTCGACACCGTCGCCCCGCTCTTTAAGCGCCTGGTCGCCAGCGGCCACGAGCTGCCGAGCACGCTTACCTCGAGCAGCGGCGCGCTCTACGGCGGCTTTTTGCACAACGTAGTCCAGCGCGTGGCGCAGTATATCTGCGACACCACCGTAGTGGATTTTGTCGCCCATCATGAGCTACGCATCGACCATGTCTACGAGACGTTCTACACCCTCATCATGGGGTTGTTGATGTATATCCGCACGCACCCCGATGTGCCCGACGAGACGGTCAAGGAAATCATCGCCTCGACACTCCACATCGAGGGCTATACCGCTAAGTATCCGGAGCGCAAGCCCCAGAACTGACGACATTTGGCCAAACTGCCCGCGATCAGAAGAGGGGCCGCGGGCGTGTGAAAGGAGAGCAGCATGCTGTTCGATGTTTGGGGTAGCGATACCCTTATCCACTGGGCCGGCTGGGCCATGGTCTTTATCGGCCTGATCGTGCTCAACGAGGTCGGCCGCCGCACCAAGCTCGGCGCGGCAATCATCTTTGGCGTGGCTCCGCTGGCCATGACCATCTACTGCGTCGCCATCGCCATCGGCGTCTCGCAGGGTGCCGAGTGGGCGCTCACCAACCCCACCCATGTGTACCAGAACAGCTGGTTCCACTACGCTAAGGTATACGCGGCGCTCGCCGGCTGCTGGGGCTTTATTGCCATTAAGTACCAGTGGGGAAAGATCGGCAAGGCGCGTTGGTTCCGCGCATGGCCGTTTGTGATCGTCGCCATCAACATCATGATCGCTGTCGTGTCCGACTTCGAGAGCGCCTATCACTTCTTTGTCCTGGGCGAGTCCACCTGGGTCACCTCCGAAGGTGCTACGCAGCTGGCCGGCTGGAACAACGTGTTCAACGGCATCGCCGGTATTATCAACATCTTCTGCATGACCGGTTGGTGGAGCGTCTACGCCTCCGAAGATCAGACCGACATGCTGTGGCCCGATATGACCTGGGTCTACATCATCGCCTACGATATCTGGAACTTCTGCTACACCTACAACTGCCTGCCCACCCACTCCTGGTTCTGCGGCTTTGCGCTGCTGCTGGCGCCCACCGTCGCCGCCTTTATCTGGAACAAGGGCGGCTGGATCCAGAACCGCGCCTTTACGCTGGCCATTTGGTGCATGTTTGCCCAGGTGTTCCCGTACTTCCAGGAGGAGTCCATCTTTGTGACCCACTCCACGCTCGACCCCGGCGCCGCCACCGCGGTCTCGGTCGCCGCACTGGTCGCCAACGTCGCCGCGATCATCTACATCGCCTACCGCGCCAAGAAGCTCGGCCGCAATCCCTACAAGCAGGATGTCTTTGAGGGCACCAGCGATTGGGAGAAGGCCACCGCTCGCCGCGCCAAGGTGGATTACGCACACGCCGAGTAACGTGTTTATTCCGTCCACATTTGGATGTAGGCAAACTTAGCCGATGCCGCAATCGCGCGTCATGCGCAGCCCCGGAAAGCAATTCGCCCGCTTTCCGGGGCTTTTTGTTGTTGCGCGCATTCACGCACATATGCAAAACCTCTCTCACAGATAAAATCAGATTTCCAACCGCCTGACAGCTCTATGTGACCCCAATTTTGGGTACATTGTTGTCCCGATATTGAGCTTGGGGGATGTATGAATGATGAGACGATGGGCCAAGAGGATGCGGCCCAAGATGCAGAAGCGTGTGCCGAAGCCCTGAAGAGCCTAGACCGGATTTCACTTAATGAGATTGCGTTTGACGATTCGGGCGTTGATGTGCAGGATGAGTCGGAAGCCGAGGCGCAGTCCGATGATCAGGATGCAGACGACGTTGAGCCTGCCGAAGATGGGGCAAATCACGAAGACACCGAATGCGAGGCCGACGACCAGCCCGAATCCGACACGAGCGAGGAAACCATCTTGCTCGACAGCTTGCCGGCCGAAGATTCGCTGACCCGTGAGCTTCCCGGCCTGGGCTCTGCGCCTGCCGTGGACGAGACCATCGCCATGGGCGATATCCCCCTACCGTCCGTTCCCTCGGCACGCGAGGCCGAGGTTCGCCATCGCAAGATGTCGCCCAAGCGCCGCAATCTGATGGTCGCCGGTGTCGTGGCCGTCGCGCTCGTCGCCGGCGGCGCAGGCTATGCCGCCTGGAACGGATATCAGCAAGAGCAGGCTGCCGCTGTCGCCGCCAATGCCCACACGATGATGTCAGTGCAGATTGGCGTGCATGCCGCGGGCCTCGACTGCTCCACCGGCTCCAAGATTCCCGTACAGGTAAGCGGTCAGGACGCTGATGGCTCCTCCGTGAGCGAAACGCTCTATGTTGACGAGCACGGCCGCGGCATCAAACTGCTGCCCGGCGATTACACGCTCTCCATCGCCGCCTCCCCCATCGCGGCCGACGGCACCATCTATACCGTCCCGGCCACCAAGACGCAGGTCACCGTTAAGAGCGATGGACAGGATTTAAGTGCCCAGGCCACCTTTAAGCTCAAGGTGCCTTCAGCCGACACGGTAACCGACGACCAGATCGATGCCGCCGCCAAGTATGCCGAGGAGGGAGGCGCGAGCTCCGCCGCCACCGCCAAGGTGCTCCAGCAGGCGGCAACCGCGCGGCGCGACGCCGCCGTCAATGCCGTGAGCGCGCAAAAGGCACAGGCGGCCCATGATGCCGACGCCCGTCACAAGGCAACCGACCTCTACCAGCTCGATATCCCCGTCGAGTGGTACGGCAAGGTCGAGACTTGGCAAAATGGCAGCACGCTATGCATCTATCTTGCCGGCGACAGCGATACACCGATCGTGACGCTCGTCGCGGTGCGCGAAGGCGAGAGCTTTACGCCCGATGAGGGCGATACGGTTTTGGGTGCGGCCAATCTAGGCAACGGTTATACCGTCTACGCCAGCGGCCCCGTCTATCCGTACGTGGTGCCCCAGACCATCAACGGACGGACGCAGAATCCCGTGTCAACCTACCCCATGGACACGGCCATTGAGCTTGTCGAGCTTACGACCGGCAACCGCTACACCTATAGCCAGATCAAGAACGTGCTGGTCGGCAAAGACGGCAAAGCCGACGCCGCGACCAAACTCGAGACCGACTACCTCGCGCAGATCCTGCTGCCGAGCATCAAAGCCCAGGACTAGCGCCAGGGGTCGGCTTCGAACATCGGCTCGCGCTCGAGGCGGCGATCGCTGTAGGGATCGTAACCGTCATCGTCCTCGTTCTCGGCACGGATGTAGGGGTCGCGCGGCTTGGGTGCCGGTTTCGGCGCGGGCTTTGGTGCGGCGGACGCTATCTCAGCCGCCGGTGCGTTCGTCTTGTTCTCGTCTTTCATCTGCATAGCTCCTTGCATCGCATCCGCTCAACATCATCGATTGTCGCACGAAAAAGGGCGGCGGACCCGATTGGATCCGCCGCCCTTGGCGTTTTGCGATGAGGGGCGGTTTTAAAGCCGGCCCCAAAATTTACTCGGCGTCGGGGACCTCGTAGGTGGCTGCCGGCGTGTTGTCGCACACGACGGTAAAGCCACCGTCCTTATCGACATCGACAGTCACCTGATCGCCCTCGCGCACCGTGCCGTCGATGATGGCGGCGGCGATGGCGTCCACGACCTCGCGCTGGACCAGGCGCTTGAGCGGACGGGCACCGAACACGGGGTCCAGGCCACCCACGGCGAGCATCTGCTTGGCCGCCGGGGTGATGGCAAGCGTCATGCGCTCCTTGGCCAGGCGTGCACGGACGTCGGCAAGCTGGATGTCGACGATCTTCTCGATCTGCGCCATGCCAAGCGGATGGAACACCACGATATCGTCGATACGGTTGAGGAACTCGGGGCGGAAGGTCTGAGCCATGGCGGCGTCGACCTGATGGCGCATCTCCTCCTCGTCCTTACCGGACAGATCGGCGATGGCCTTGGAGCCCACGTTAGACGTCATGATGATAATCGTGTTCTTGAAGGACACCTGGCGACCCTGGCCATCGGTCAGGCGGCCGTCGTCGAGCACCTGCAGCAGCACGTTGAAGACATCCGGATGGGCCTTCTCCATCTCGTCGAGCAAGATCACGGAGTAGGGCCTGCGGCGCACGGCCTCGGTGAGCTGGCCGCCCTCGTCGTAGCCCACGTATCCCGGGGGCGCACCGATCAGACGCTGGACGCTGAACTTCTCCATGTACTCGGACATGTCGATACGCACGAGCGCGCGCTCGTCATCGAACAGGCACTCGGCCAGCGCCTTGGCGAGCTCGGTCTTGCCCACGCCGGTGGGGCCCAGGAAGAAGAAGCTGCCGATGGGCTTGTCCGGATCGGAGAGGCCCGCACGGCTGCGGCGCACAGCTGCGGCGACAGCGGAGACGGCCTCGTCTTGGCCGATGACGCGCTTATGTAGCTCGCCCTCCAGGCCCTTGAGCTTGTCGAGCTCGCCCTGCATCATCTTGGACACGGGCACGCCGGTCCAAGCGCTCACGACCTCAGCGATCTCATCGGAGGTCACCTGCTCATTGAGGCCCTCGCCGTCCTGCTGCTTTTGCGCCTCGAGCGCGGCCTCGGAATCCTGAATCTGCTGCTGCAGGCCCGGGATCACGGAGTAGCGCAGCTCGGACGCACGACCCAAATCGCCGTTGCGCGTTGCACGCTCCTCCTCGCTCTTTGCCTCGTCGAGCTTGCCCTTGAGCTCCTGCACGTGGTCGATGGCGTTCTTCTGGTTGAGCCAGCCGGCCTTTTGCACGTTGAGCTTTTCCTGGACCTCGGCAATCTCCTGGCGCAGGGCCTCCAGACGCTCCTTGGAGGCGTCGTCGGTCTCCTTCATGAGCGCCTGCTCCTCAATCTGCAGCTGGGTGAGCTGACGCGTGGTGGCGTCGATCTCGACCGGCATGCTGTCGAGCTCCATGCGCAGGCGGCTTGCGGCCTCGTCGACCAGGTCGATGGCCTTGTCGGGCAGGAAGCGGTCGGCGATATAGCGATCGGAGAGGTCGGCGGCGGCCACGAGCGCGCTATCGGTGATGTGCACGCCATGGAAGATCTCGTACTTCTCCTTGAGGCCACGCAGGATCGAGATGGTGTCCTCGACGGTAGGCTCGCTGACCATCACGGTCTGGAAACGACGGGCGAGAGCCGCGTCCTTCTCGATGTACTTGCGGTATTCGTCGAGCGTGGTCGCGCCGATCGCGTGCAGGTCGCCACGAGCGAGCGCCGGCTTGAGGATGTTGCCGGCGTCCATGGAGCCCTCGGTGGCACCCGCGCCCACGATGGTATGGAGCTCATCGATGAACAGGATGACCTTGCCCTCGGATTTTTGCACTTCTTTGAGCACGGCCTTCAAGCGGTCCTCGAACTCGCCGCGGTACTTGGCGCCGGCGACCAGCGCGCTCATGTCGAGCTCGATGAGGTCGCGGTCGCGCAGGGTGCTCGGTACGTCGCCGGCCACGATTCGCTGGGCGATACCTTCGACGATGGCAGTTTTACCGACGCCCGGCTCGCCGATGAGCACGGGGTTGTTCTTGGTGCGACGGGACAGGACCTGGATGGTACGACGGATCTCGTCGGTACGGCCGATGACCGGGTCGAGCTTGCCGGCACGGGCGAGGTCGCAGATGTTGCGGCCGTACTGCTCCAGCGCCTCAAACTGAGTCTTGTCCTCGGCAGACGTCACGCGGTCATCGCCACGCAGCTCCTCGTAGACCTGCTCGATACGCTCCTTGGTAACGCCAGCGTCGCGCAGCACACGGCCCGCCTCGCCCTTGTCCTCGGCAAGCGCCATCAGCAGATGCTCGGTCACCACAAAGCTGTCGCCCATCTTGGTGGCCTTTTTCTCGGCCTTCTCGATGACGCGGACGAGCTCATTGGAAAGACCCATCTGCTGGCCCTCGCCCGAAACCTTAGGCGCATGGTCGATGGCATCTTGTGTGGAGCGTGCGAGCTGAGCCGGGTCGGCACCGATGCGCTCGATGATCACGGAGATATTGCGCTCGCCGGCACCGAGCAGGGCAGACAGTAAGTGAATCGGCTCCACCGCGCCGGCCTGCGCGTCGGCGGCCGTGCTCATGGCGGTCTGCAGCGCCTCGCGCGACGTCATTGCTAGCTTATCGATTCTCATGGAATCACCTCTCTTGGGGCGGCCGCCCTACGGGGCGGCTTCACGTTGTTCGAGAAGTATTGTTGCCAGCTTTGCGCGATCTTATACACAAATCTAAGTCTCTATATATAAGATTTTCTGAGTGATTAAGAGATAGGGGCAGGCACGCTCACCAGCTGCGGCCTCGTCCCCTTACTATCTCAATCTGTAACATCTAGCGACTGTTTATGGCTCTAGATGTTACAGATCGAGATGAAATGACCAGCGACGCCCGTTTGTCTCAATCTGTAACATCTAGTCGGCAAATAGGGCCCTATCTGTTACAAATCGAGACGAACAGAAAACACCCGAATCGTAAATCTAAATCTGTAACACCAAGCCCACTTTTAGCGGCCAAGATGTTACAAGTCGAGACAAACCGAGAACCACCACAAAGGCGCCTGTCCCCTTTGTGGTGGTTTTCGACAAAAAAGCCGCCCCATTAAGAGAGGCGGCATCAAGCAAGTCTATTTATTAGCGTCCCTCAAGACCCAACGAGAACGTAGAAATGTAGCCCGGGGCTTATCCTTTCCCGAACGCGACCCTCGCAAAGCGCGTGAGCACGGGGGAAAGGTGTGGCCGGGGCGTACAGCAGAGTTACTCGGCAGCGGCCTTGAACTTGTTGTAGTTGATCAGGCAGCCGGCCTTGACGATGGCACGCTCCTCTGCCGTCATATCGGCAATGTAGAGCTCAATCTGCTCGACCGCACCGTCGGCGCGCACCACGTAGGCGGCGATGTCCTTTAGGTCGCCGTCGAGCGCGGCACGGATACCCGGCACAAAGACGTAGTCGCCCACCTCAAAGCTGGGCTCGGCCTCCATCTGGAAGGGCACCATACCCCAGTTCATCACGTTGGAGCGATAGCGCTTGGTGGCGTACTCGTGAACGATGTTGGCCAGACCGCCAATTACGCGCTGGCAGCTCGCGGCCTGCTCGCGGGCAGAACCGTCGCCGGGCTTCTTGGCGTAGAGCATAGAGCCGTACTCGGTCGCCTTGGCATCGGCCGCGACACCGGCGCCGGCCAGTGCCTCAAACACGCCGGCAAGCTCGGCATCGAGTACCGCCAGGTCGCCTGCGGCCTCGCCGGCCACGCGGCGCTTCTCCACGGCGTCGACCTCCTTGGAGCGACCCACGTAGGCAGGGTCGCGGCGGCTGAGCGTAAACTCGGCCAGACCCAGCGGGTTGGAGCGGAAGGAGCTCGTCTCGCCCGAGGGAATGAGCTCGTCGGTCGTAGTGACCGGATCCATGATCTTGGAGCACACCTTGAGCAGGATGTCGTCGCCGAGAGGCTCCATCGCGGGCCACGGCTTGATGTTGGGACCCTCGACCAGCTCGTCGGCCGGCTCCGCCTTGCCAAAGCCCCAGTACACGCGCTTTTTGTACGGCGCGTCATCAAAGGTGTACTCGCAGGCCTCATCCCAAGTCTCCTCGGGCAGGTCAGTCGCCGGCGTCAGGACGCCGCCGTTGGCGGCCGTCGCCGCAATGGAGCGGGCGTCCATCAGGGCCACGGCGCTCAGCTGGCCATTACCCGGCTTGGAACCCTCGCGGTTGGGGAAGTTGCGCGTAGTGTGGCGGATCGAAAGGCCATTGTTGGCGGGCGTGTCGCCGGCGCCGAAGCACGGGCCGCAGAACGCCGTGCGCACAATCGCGCCGGCCTCCATAAGGTCGTAGATGTAGCCGCGGCGTGTAAGCTCGAGTGCCACGGGCTGGCTCGTGGGATAGACCGACAGCGAGAACTCGCCGCAGCCGGTGTTGGCGCCCTTGAGCACGCGAGCAGCCTGGACCACGGAGTCGTAGTTGCCGCCCGAGCAGCCGGCGATAACGCCCTGCTGCACGTGCAGCTTGCCGTCGACGATCTTGTCGAGCAGGCTAAAGTGCGTCTTACCCTCGCCGATCTTGGCGGCCTCAAGCTCCACCTCGTGCAGGATGTCCTCGAGGTTCTCGTTGAGCTCGTCAATCTCAAAGCCGTTAGAAGGATGGAACGGCAGCGCGATCATGGGTTTGATGCTCGACAGGTCGACCTCGACGCAGCCGTCGTAGTAGGCGACGTCGGCGGGCTTGAGCTCGCGGTAGTCGTCGCCGCGGCCGTGCATGGTCAAAAACGCATGCGTGTCCTCGTCGGTGGCCCAGATGCTCGACAGGCAGGTGGTCTCGGTGGTCATGACGTCGACGCCGTTGCGGTAGTCGGTCGTCATGCTCGCGATGCCGGGGCCCACGAACTCCATGACTTTGTTCTTGACGTAGCCCTTGGCAAAAACGGCGCGGATGATGGCGAGCGCCACGTCGTGCGGACCGACGCCGGGGCGCGGGGCGCCCGTGAGGTAGATGGCAACGACGCCGGGATAGGCAACGTCGTAGGTGTCGCGCAGCAGCTGCTTTGCCAGCTCGCCGCCGCCCTCGCCCACGGCCATGGTGCCCAGAGCGCCGTAGCGGGTGTGCGAGTCGGAACCCAGGATCATCTTGCCGCAGCCCGCGAAGTTCTCGCGCATAAAGGAGTGGATGACAGCGATGTGCGGCGGGACGAAGATGCCGCCGTACTTCTTGGCCGCAGAAAGGCCAAAGACGTGGTCATCCTCGTTGATGGTGCCGCCCACGGCGCACAGCGAGTTATGGCAGTTGGTGAGCACGTAGGGCAGCGGGAACTGCTCCATGCCCGAGGCGCGCGCCGTCTGGATGATGCCGACGAAGGTGATGTCGTGGCTCGCCATGGCGTCGAAGCGAATCTTGAGCGCCTCGGGATTGCCGGACGTATTGTGTGCCTGGAGGATCGAATACGCGATGGTGCCGCGCTTAGCATCCTCGGGCGTCTGCGTAATACCGCGCTCGGCAGCCTCGGCCGCAGGCACAATCTCGCTGCCGCCGCGCAGGTAGATGCCGTCCTCGTACAGCTTAACCATACTGTCTCCCACTCTGCCCAAAAGATTTGGGCGCATAGCATACATTCGTTCAATATCGTGCCATAGAACGGTTGCGAGTGGGTTACGAATCTGCACGTTCACTTTATCTCAGTAAAGTAAAGGAGGAGCCCGGTGTGGGCCGGCAGATTTGGTGCAAGAGTGTCCCTTTCGACTAGTCATTTAAGAACGTCCCCAATGACTACCCATAACAACGTCGATGTTTTGGCGCGGACAGACACTATGACCCAATCCGAGGGCACTAAAAAGATAGGAGCCCCCGCTCGTGA
>CAJJQF010000019.1:0-36937 GCA_905193815.1 uncultured Collinsella sp.
CGCCGCCAGCTGCCGACGGCGCCAATCGTCTCGGCCCGTTCGTTTGCCGAGCGCGCCTGGCCGTACATGCTTGCATGGTCCGACCTGGGGCTGAGCGGCAAGGAACGCATGACGGTCGATTCGCTGGCACGCGCTGAGGTGCGTCGTTTTGCCGACGAGGATACAAGCGAGCGCATGCGTGGCGAGATGATGGGCATACTGGGTGATCTATTGGGTATTTCGCCCGAGCAGATGGAGGAGCTGCGCTCCGAGGACGGCCAGCGCCGCCTGCACGAGGGCATGAAGAAGTTTGAGGGCGAGGTCCAGGACGCCATCGATAAGATGATGGGCGGCCAGGGTGGCCCGCAGGGTGGGCCCCAGGGCACGCCGATGCCGCATCCGCCGGTTGATCCCCGACAGTTCCCGTTCTTCTCGCAGAACTAAACTGGGGATGGGATTCGCTCCCAACCCCGGTACTTCAACTAAGCATCTTGGCCCCGTTGTGTTATTCTAGAACAGACGTTCGTGAATGATGCGCGGGGCCTTGCCTTGTGCTTGGCAAAAGACGAGGGGAGGTTGGCTTGGTTATCTTGGGCATTGACCCCGGTTTGGCTCATACGGGTTGGGGGATTATCGAGGAGCGTCGTGGCGAGGTTCGCTGCCGTGCCTACGGTTGTATCGAGACCAGTGCCGGAAGCCCGCTCGCGGTGCGCCTGTCGCATATCGCCCGCGACCTCAAGGATGTCGTCGAGCGTTACTGCCCCGATACCGCCGCCATCGAGAGCATCTACTTTGGCGCTAATGTCCGTTCGGCCATCCCGACGGCGCATGCCCGCGGCGCTGCACTCGTGGCGCTTTCGGAGTGCGCGCTCGAGATTGGCGAGTACACGCCCATGCAGATCAAACAGGCTGTGGTGGGCACCGGCGCCGCGGACAAGCGGCAGGTCGCCTACATGGTACGCACGCTAACACAGCTCGACCACGACCCGCATCCCGACCATGCCGCCGATGCCCTGGCCTGCGCCATCTGCCATGTAAACCTCAGCCGCACCCGGGCGCTTACCGGCGGCGAGTTCTATCAACAGAGAGGAACCGGATACTGATGATTTCCCAGCTCCACGGAACGCTTGTCGAGGCCACGATGAGCTCGGCCGTTGTCGATGTATCGGGCGTGGGCTTTGAGCTCGGTATTTCGGGCAGCACTGCCACCACGCTGCCTACGCCCGGCGGCGAGGTGCGCCTTTATACCCGTATGCAGGTGCGCGAGGACGCCATCACGCTCTTTGGCTTTGCCTCCAAGGACGAGCGCACGATGTTCGATCGACTCGTTTCTGTCTCGGGCGTCGGCCCGCGCCTGGCGCTTGCCGTGCTTTCCACCTATACCGTGGGACAGCTGTATTCCCTGGTGATGGCCGAGGACGACAAGGGCATGGCCAAGGTACCCGGTGTGGGCAAAAAGACAGCTCAGCGCCTGATCCTGGAACTCAAGAGCACCTTTGCCAAGGATAAGGGCTTTGTGCCGGTCGACGTGATTCCCGGCCAGGTTGCGATGCCGGTTCCCGCCGCCGCTCCTTCGGCGATCGATGACGCCCGTGCGGCACTCCTCTCCATGGGCTTTAGTCCGCAGGAGACCGATGTTGCCCTGAGCGGGTATGATGGGCAGAATATGCGTGTCGAGGACTTGCTCGGCGCGGCGCTTAAGCGACTCGGAATGGATGCGTGATGTGGGAAGCCGATGACTCTCAGGACCTGTGGGCGACGCCCGGCAACTCGCCGGCGGCATCCATGGCGCACGGCGAGCGCATGGTGGGCTCGGAGCTGACGGCCGAGGACCTCGATGTCGACCGCACTTTGCGCCCCCAGCACCTAGACGATTACTGTGGCCAGGAGCACATCAAGCAGAGCCTGCGCGTGTTGATCGAAGCGGCGCAGAGCCGTGGCGAGACGCTCGACCACGTGATTTTCTCGGGTCCTCCGGGCCTGGGCAAGACCACGCTGGCCACCGTTATCGCCAACGAGCTGGGCGCTCAGATCAAGACCACGAGTGGCCCCGCCATCGCACGCACGGGCGACCTGGCGGCCATCCTTACTAACTTGCAGCCGGGTGATGTGCTGTTTATCGACGAGATCCACCGCCTCAACCGTTCGGTCGAGGAGGTCCTGTACCCCGCGATGGAGGACTTTGCCCTCGATATCGTGATTGGCAAGGGTCCGGCGGCGCGCTCGATTCGCCTGGATATTCCCAAGTTTACGCTGGTAGCGGCAACGACCCGCTCAGGCATGTTGACCGGCCCGTTGCGCGACCGCTTTGGCATTTCATATCGCCTGGATTACTACACGGTCGAGGAGCTCGCGCAGATTGTGACGCGCTCGGCAACTATCCTGGGCGTGGCGATCGACCATCCCAGTGCACTCGAGATCGGCTCGCGTTCGCGCGGCACGCCACGTCTTGCCAACCGCCTGCTCAAGCGCGTGCGCGATTACGCACAGGTGCGCGGCAACGGTCCCATCGAGCTCGATATCTGTCGCCAGGCGCTCGAGTTCTTCGAGATCGACGAGCTCGGTCTGGATTGGATGGATATTCGCATTTTGGAGACGCTCGCTAAGACGTTCTCCGGTCGTGCCGTGGGACTTACGACCCTTGCCAGCGCGGTGGGCGAGGACCCGGGCACGCTCGAGGATGTCTATGAGCCCTATCTGCTGCAGTGCGGCTTGATGATTCGCACGCCTCAGGGTCGTCAGGCAACGCTTCGCACCTTTGAACACTTGGGCATCGAGCCAGCCGTTTAGAGACGGGTTTGTTTTGGCTAGTCTGTAGGCTATCGCTGAGCATTGGATAAACATATCGCCATTCATCGGTTACGGGTGTTTTACTATTGCGCGCCCGTGCTATGCTGAATTGGTCTTTTTCTCATTCGGTAACGAAAGGACCGCCCATGCCTACTGACATCGAAATCGCACGTTCCGTCACGCCGCTGCCCATTACCGAGGTGGCTAAGAACGCCGGCGTCGACGTAAAGCACCTGATTCCGTACGGCTTCGACAAGGCTAAGGTTGACTATTCACTGCTCAACGAGCCGACCGATCACCAGGCCAAGCTCGTCCTCGTGACCGCTATCAACCCAACGCCTGCGGGCGAGGGCAAGACCACCACGACCATCGGTCTGGCCGATGGCCTGCGTCGTCGCGGCGTCAAGAGTGCCGTGGCCCTGCGCGAGCCTTCGCTCGGCCCCGTCTTTGGCGTTAAGGGCGGTGCTGCCGGCGGCGGCTGGGCTCAGGTCATCCCCATGGAGGATATCAACCTGCACTTTACCGGCGACTTCCACGCTATCGGTGCTGCCAATAACCTGCTGGCCGCAATGCTCGACAACCATATTCAGCAGGGCAATCAGCTCGGTATTGACGTTAAGCGCATCACTTGGAAGCGCGTCGTCGATATGAACGACCGTCAGCTTCGCCACGTTATCGACGGCATTGGCGGTAAGGCCCAGGGCGTGCCGCGCGAGGACGGCTTCGATATCACCGTCGCCTCCGAGGTCATGGCAATCCTGTGCCTGTCTACGAGCATCAGCGACCTCAAGGAGCGCCTGGGCGAGATCGTCGTCGGCTACAGCTTTGCCGGCGAGCCCGTCCGTGCCCGCGACCTTAAGGCCCAGGGTGCCATGGCCGCGTTGCTTAAGGACGCGCTCAAGCCCAACCTGGTGCAAACGCTCGAGGGCACGCCCGCGTTTGTCCACGGCGGTCCCTTCGCCAACATTGCCCACGGCTGCAACTCTATCATGGCCACGCGTATGGCGATGCGCTTTGGCGATGTCGCCATTACCGAGGCCGGCTTCGGTGCCGATCTGGGTGCCGAGAAGTTCCTCGACATTAAGTGCCGCATGACGGGCGTTCGCCCCAGCGCTGTCGTGGTCGTCGCCACTGCCCGCGCGCTTAAGTACAACGGTGGCGTCGCCAAGGCCGACCTCAACGAGGAGAACCTCGAGGCACTCAAGGCTGGCATGCCCAACCTGCTGCGTCACGTCGACAACATCCAGAATGTCTACGGTCTACCCTGCGTGGTCGCCATCAACCGCTTCCCGACGGACACCGAGGCCGAGCTTGCGCTCATCGAGTCCGAGTGCCAGAAGCTCGGCGTCAACGTTAAGCTTTCCGAGGTCTGGGCCAAGGGCGGCGAGGGCGCGCTCGACCTGGCCGATGAGGTCATGCGTCTGATTGAGCAGCCGAGCGAGCTCAAGTTTGCCTATGAGGACGGCGCTGATGTCGCTGATGCCCTCGAGGCTGTTGCCACCAAGGTCTACCGCGCCGACGGCGTTGACTTTACGCCGGCCGCCAAGCGCCAGCTCGCCGAGCTGCGCGAGAACGGCTTTGGCAACCTGCCGGTGTGCGTGGCCAAGACGCAGTACAGCTTTAGCGACAACGCCAAGGCCCTGGGCGCTCCCGAGAACTTCCGCATCACGGTGCGCGAGCTCAAGGTTTCCGCCGGTGCCCACTTTGTGGTCGCACTGACTGGCAGCGTTCTGACCATGCCGGGCCTGCCCAAGGTCCCCGCGGCCGAGAACATCGACGTCGACAACGACGGCAACATCACCGGCCTGTTCTAAGCCTGCTGTCCATAGCTGCTAGCCCGCCCCGCCGCGCCCACAAGGCACGGCGGGGCTTTTTGATCCTTAGGTCCGCGCATGTCTTGTAGATACCGACGGACTCTGCCCATCATAGGCTTTTGCGCGGGTAGAATGCATGGATAACTTGAGGCTCACGCGCGACGGAAAGGAATCGTTGCATGGATCAGGACAAGACAACCGTGATGGGCGGCTACGGTTCCGCGCAGGCTAGCGATAGCGCCGATGCGACCCGCGTTGTTCCCAACCCCGGTTATACCGACCCCGCCGCGACGCAGCCTTCTGCCGAGCCCACCCGGGTTATGGGCTATGACGACACGGCGCAGGATTCTTACGCTGCATCTTCGCAAGGCCCCTATGGCAACGCAGCTCCGGATCCGTTTGATTACGCGCCGCAGGATTCTTATGCTGCCTCGACGCCGAATCCCTATGATGACCTGCCGCAAAATCCCATTCCGCAGCCTCAGCAGACGACGTATATGCCTCGCACGGCGCAGCCTCGCTACGAGTTGCGCGAGCCGTATCGCGAGTACCCCAAGTCGATTCCGCAATATGGCGAGGACGAGGAGAAGAAGCCGTCGCGTTCGTCGAGCGTGATCAAGAAGATCCTCATCGTACTGGCGATCTTCTTTGCGCTGTCGGTTGTGTTTGCCATCGTGTCGGGCATGCTCAACAAGCGAGGAAGCTCAACGGCCGATACCGCTGCCGAGCAAACCGAGTCCGCCTCGTCTGGCACCGTCGATTTGAGCGATATCCCGGGGCAGTACTGGTCCAACGCCAAGAAGATCCTCAAGTCGCGCGGCGCCGATCTTTCGAATGCCGTGGTCCTGACTGATGATGGCTCAACGCCCGTCGTCGATGCCAACTGCGTCGTTACTTCTGCCTACTATAACGACAACGGCAACCTCGAAATTCAACTCACGCACAAGAACAGCTCGGGCAACTCGTCCGACGGCCAAAGCGGTACCGACAGCTCGAGCTCCAATACGCTGGAGGACTTGAGCAACAAGGCACAGGAGTTGGGAGACAAGGCGCAAGAGCTGGGCGACACAGCACAAAACCTGGGCGATACCGCGCAGAACTTGGGCGGCATGGCGACGGATGCCTGGAACGCCCTGCAAAACGGCATCTCGGGCGCGCAGGGAAACTAGCGGACGAGCGGAGCGGGGCTACAGCTGCTCTGCTGGACGGTCGGGCGAGCTAAAGCCCGAATCAAACGTGACGACGCATGAGACGTCGGGCCGGCGCTCGTGCACGATGCGCGTGACGAGCTCCAGCAGCTCCTCGTCGGATATGTCAAAGCCGTCGGGACGCACAAGGTCAAACGAAACGAACCCGTCGTGCTCGTGCAGGTCGTGGATGGAGAGCGCGGGATCGATCTGCATGACGCCGCGCTTGACCCAGCCGCGCAGGTCGTCGCCGGTTGTCGCGATGGGGTCGCAGTGCAGCGTGATATCGATGCCCATCTGGCGCTTGATGTCGTGCTCGATGGTGTCCAGAATCTCGTGGTGCTCAAATGCGTCGCCCTCGCCAGGCATCTCCACGTGGGCGCTGGCAAACTGACGACCGGGGCCGTAGTCGTGCACCATCAGGTCGTGTGTGCCCAAGACCTGTGGATAGGACATGATCTTGTCGCGGATTGCCTGGACGAGCTTGGGGTCGGGCGCTTGCCCCAGCAACGGGCTGATGGCGTCGCGCACTAGGCCCATGCCGCTGATGCAGATGAAGATGCCCACACCCAGGCCTGCCCAGCCATCGAGGTCAAAGCCGGTCGTCTGCGAAATAAGCGCCGCCACCAAGACTGAGCCCGAGGTGATGACATCGTTTTTGGAGTCCTGCGCCGTGGCAATTAGCGTCTCGGAATCGATGCGGTTACCCAGTGCGCGGTTGAACGCGGCCATCCAGAATTTGACGAGCATGGACAGAACAAGGGCAGCCATGGAGAGCGCCGAATACACGGTGGGCGAGGGCTTGATGATCTTGGTGATCGACTCGAGGATCAGGTTGATTCCGACGGCGCAAACCAGGACGGCGACAAACAGACCGGCCAGATACTCGTAGCGGCCGTGGCCGTAAGGGTGGCCCTCATCTGCCGGGCGGCTGGCAAGGCGGAACCCGAGCAGACTCACGATGTTGCTCGAGGCATCGGAGAGGTTGTTGAAAGCGTCGGCGATGAGGGAGACGGAGCCGGCGAGCAGGCCCGCGATGCCCTTGGCCAGGCACAGGGTGATGTTGAGGCCAATGCAGACGAGACTTGCGGAAAAGCCCGCGTTGGTGCGGTAAGATGCATCGACCGGCTCGCTCTCGCTGCCGGGAACAAGCGTATGTACCAGCCGATTTACAAATAGCATAGCGGTCGTCCTCACAATCATGTTTAAGGGGATAGTGTAGCTCGCGCAGGGGCGCCGTGCGCCGATGCTCAGAAAATGCAGCAATAGTCTGCCGGTGCTAACGAGCGAGCCTTCTCGTCTGCCTGGGTGGTCCATTTTGGGCCACATGGGTATGGGCATGTGCCTGTTTGCTCGACATACTTAATGTCGACAGCCCCTGTGCAAAGGAGGACGTTTCCATGGACGAGATGTTTGCCATTAAATGTCAAAACTGCGGCGGCCCTATGTACTCGCACCAGGCTAAGCGTAGCTTTGAGTGCGCCTATTGCGGTGCGGTCATTCCGTGGCAGGCTGATGCGGGGGAGCCCAAGAGCGCCCTGGGCATTCGCCATACGCCGCTGACGGTGGTGGATGGACTGCTCAAGCTTACGCATGTGTCGCAACTCGAGCGCCCGGAGGACCCGGACTGGTATTTCTTCAATTCGCACTGGCGCAATCAGTCGGTCCTGGAACATCTGCTGTGGGAGGATCGCGGCACGGCGCAGGAGTTCCAAGAGGCCACGCATGTGAGCATTCCTTGCCCCTTCTGTGGTGCGTCCTTTGAGGGCGAGTCGACCCAGCGCGTGTTTGAATGCCCGTCCTGCGGCAACAAGATCGGCATTGCCGACCTGCTCAAGCCGGGGACGTTTAGCAAGCGCCTGACCATGGGCGTGGGTGCGGAGTATGTACCTGAGCAGGGTATTCCCTGCGAAATCTCGCCGCAGCAGGCGCGTGCCAACGCGCTGCAGCTGGTGCGTCAGTACCCCGACGCCTTTGCCGAGCACGACGTGGAAGATGCGATCCAAAACGACATGATGCTCTTCTACTTCCCCATGGCGCTGGCGGACCTGCGCATGATGGCGAGCTTCCCGGGCAAGGGCCTGAGCAAGGAAACCCTGGTGTACTACGAGGTGCTCGACTGGGCATACCCCAGGGCAAACTACCTGGACGTTCGCCTCATGGGCATTTTGGAGCCGTGGGACTTTGCCAAGGTCGGTCCGTTCGATCCCGCCATGCAGGAAGGCGACTTCCGCGTCGTCTCCGTCGATGCATCTACCAAGGACCAGGTGGTCATTGATAAGTTGGCGCTCGACGTTGCGGGCAACGATGCCGAGGCCGTACTGGGGCTCAATAAAAAGAGCATCCGAACCTGGGCGCGCAAGGCCCGCAAGCATAAGGATGGCCTGGTGATGGTGCCGGTCTACTTTGTCGATCGTCCGGCGACGGACAGCCGCGATGGCGAGCAGGTGCGCATTGCCGTAAACGGACAGACGGGCCGCGCGGCCGCGGTGGTGTTTAGTGACAAGCGCGAAACGCACGTCGTGGCGCCGCTCAATCCGAGCCTGCATCTGTCCGGTGAGAGCACCGTGCATGCCACGCCCATCGAGGTCAAATACGTTAAGTCGCCGTTTCTGTACCAGATCGTGCGCCGTGGAGGCGGCGAGCAACCGCGCCAGGTTGCAGCGGTTGCCGAGGGTTCCTACCGAGAAGAAAAGCCCAAACGTAAGGGCTTGCTCGCTGCGATCTTTGGGAAGTAGGGAAGCGCAGCACGGGACGGCTCGCAGGCATGGGGCTGCCATCCGGTAGTTTGGCAGGGGGTAGATGTAAATAAACGGTGGACCGGCTGCAAAAGGGCCGCCTCGCTGGGCAAGATCAGGTTGTGCCACGGAACCCGCTCCTCAGTTAGTCACACTTCGGAAGCGCGGGCAACGCAGGTGCAAGTGTCTTGAGGGCCGGCTGCAACCGGTCCTTTTCTGTGGCAGCCAATGGGCCCACATCAGACGAAGGCCGCGTCTTTGCCTGTCAGGTCACGCTCGCCAGCCACGGCTAGAATGTCGTTGCCGGCGTCCATGACCGGTATTGTTTTGTAGCGTGCGCCTCAACCGCGGGTGCGCCTGCGACGGCTGCGGTGGTTTCGGTCGCAACGTGCTGCTATCCTTGCACTTCGCCATTAGTCGCTTCGTTGATGGCGCGGTACTCGGCACTCAGCTCGCGCGCCAGCTCTTCCTTGCTTGGAAGATACGGCAGGTATTTGGCGGCAAACACTTGGTCGTTGTCTTCGGGCAGCGTGTACTCGACGATTGAATCGCTTTTGTCCACGCAGAGCACGATGCCTATGGGCGGATTGTCGCCTTCGTTCATGAGCTCACGCGTGTAGTAGTTCACATACATTTGCATCTGGCCCAGGTCCTGATGCGTAAGGTCATCGGTCTTAAGGTCGATGAGCACGAAGCAGCGCATCAGATAGTTGTAAAAAACAAGGTCAATATAGAAATGGCGCCCATCAAAGGTGATGCGCTTTTGGCGCGCCTCGAAAGCGAAGCCACGGCCAAGCTCCAGCAGGAACTTCTGAAGATGTGTGATGAGCGCCTGCTCTAGATCGCTCTCGCGAAACGCAGTATCGTCCGAGAAACCTAAAAACTCCAGTACATATGGATCGCGGATGATATCCTCGGGGCGACGAGCTGGGGCGCTCTTTTGGATTTCTTGGGTGACAGCCTCCTTGTCTTTGCTGGCAAGTAGGCGCTCGCGGAACATGGTGTTGATCTGGCGTTCGAGCTGGCGCGTGCTCCAGCGAGAGTCGGCGCATTCGTTCATGTGCCAGGTGCGAGCTTCGGGGTCAGGAATGCGTATTAACCTGCGGTAATGTGTCCAGCTCAATTCGGGACGCAGTGAGTCCCGAATTGGAAATGCAAGATAGAACTGACGCATTTTGCGCAGCTCTCTTGCTTCAAAACCTTTACCAAAATCCTTGGTAAGTCTGATTGCGAGGGCCTTGAGCAGCGCCTCTCCATACTTGGCGCGCTTCTCTCCGCCCTGCTCATCAACTATGCCCTTGCCGATCTCCCAATACGCCTCAACCATCGCAAAGTTAACGGCGGTATAGGCCTTGTCGCGAGCGGCGTTGAGAATCGAGGAAACCTGCTTGTAAAAACCTTCGGGCACGATTGCCGATTCTCCACGGTTTACCAGTTCGCCCATCACTGTCGCCCCACTTTCCTCTTGTGGAATGCATCTTTATCGCATCTAGTTTAAAGCCTCGCGCGGACACGAATTGCTGTGCTGTCTGACACCTTCGCATGGGAGCCTTGCGGTGACTAAAATGTGGCAATAGAGACAGTTTTAGCGAACCCCACGGGAGTGACGCGTATGGACAACAACACGCTGCTATTCCAGGACAAAGGTTCGGGTAGGTTTAAAGACGTTAAGATCTACCCCAATCGTATCGAGGTGCTCAAGAAGGGCACTTTTGGCGGCAGGCACACCGAGATTGTCTACCTTAAGGACATCACGGGGGTCAACAGGATCAAGGGTCGCGACGTTTTCCTGCGTAACAGGCTGTTGACCGCTTGCGTCTTTAGCCTGAGTAGCCGTGCGAAGGCCCAGGAATTTGTGAAAGCGCTGAACATGGTGATGTAGCCGATAGCGGCGTTCGGGCCAAGGTAAAAATCGGGGCGCAGAACGGTATTCTGCGCCCCGATTGAGTTAATGCGCCCAAAAGACTGGCTTGCCTATTCGTTAACGTCCTCGGTATTGTCGCGGTCACTGGCAAGCATTGCTGCACCTGCGACCGTTGTCGCCACGGCGGCGGCAGCGAGCCCGGCGGCAACGCCAGAGCCGTCGCCCGTGTTGGCGAGCTTTCCGCCCGAGCTCTTGCCCTGGTCTCTCTTGTTGCTCTTGCCGTTCTTGTCGGCGCCGCCTGCGTTGGAACCCGTGCCGCTGCCGGTGCCGCCCGCACTGCCCGAGGCCGCTACGGTAAAGCTTGCGGCTCCGTCGCTGGCGAGCGTGTAGTTCTGCGCCGCGTCGCCCAAGAGACCGTTCACGCGCACCCAGTACGTTCCTGCGGCAAATGTTTCGCCCTCGGCCATTGCCGTGCCCGGAGCGCCGTCCGCGTCGTGCACAAACTCGAGCTGGGCCGTGCAGGCATCGGTTTCGAGCTTGCCCTCGAGTGATGCCGCAATCTTGGCGCGCACGTCTTCGCCGGCCTTAAGGCCTTCGAGTCCCTCAAAATGGGGCGTCAGCGCGCGTGGATCGATATCGATGGGCACAGAGCCCTGCAGCCCCGTAACGGTCTCGTTGCCCAAGGCGTCGACATCCACGTATTCGATGGTAAACGCATGGCCCGAAGCCGCCACGTTGAGTACGTTGCTGCTGTCGACAAGGCGGAAATGGCCCTCGCCAACGGTCTTGCCATCCTGGAGCGAGGCATCGCTCAGCGAGTCGCCGTACGTCATGCGCATGCGGGTCGGGAGGCAGCACGAAGCCGACTGCGTGTGCTTCGTATCGTAATTGTAATTGCGCTGATAGATGCTCCGGGCCAGCGCCGCATCAACAAAGTCGGATGCGATGATGCCAATGTGCTTGAGGTAATCTGACTTTGTATCCTCGGTGCCGCTGGGATTGATGTACGGGCTCTTGTACAGATGCTCGTTGACTACTCGTGCCGAGGTAAAAGGATTGCCTCCGTGCGACAAGCCCGTGCAGCTGGTGTAGTTGATAGACCAGCAACGCTCCTGGACTTGCACCTCGGCCCCGGCATCGTCCACGACGTCCACCTTGTTGCACGTGCGCCCGGTCGTTTCCTTCAGCGCATTATCGACCCAGCTGAGCTTGTCGGTTCCCGTGAGTTTGTACTTGTCCTGGGCATATACCTTGGTGCAATAGGGCTCTTCATTGCCCGTTTCCCCTATGGCTTCAAATCCCCGCGCGTCTTGGACGAGACACATCGACTGCCCGGAATGCGCCTTGATCTTGTCATCCCATTGGGTGAGGTCGAGGCCCCACGTGTGGCCGCTTACGCTGTTGCCGGCAAGCCCAAATCGACGCAGCAGGACGATCTTTCCGCGCACCTCGCCCAGCGTGGGGACGTGGCTCGACGTGTAGAACAGGTTGGGGTTATCGGCCATAACCTTGGCGAAGGCCGTCGTTATGCTTTCGTCGGTAGCCTCATCGTTGCCGCGCGATGCGAGCATGATGAGCGCTTCTGACGGGTTTTCGTTCAAAAACGTTTTGAAGTACCCGATGACATCGGAGAGATGCAGATAGTTCCCGTCTTTTTTGAGTAGGTAGAAAATCCCGTGGTCGATGCCGGGGTCATCGCCCTTTCCGAGCCGGATATCAAAATAGCGAATGCCTTCGAGCAACTGCGTGGGAATGTAATCCTGCTGGCATTTTACTTGCGAGGATTGGGGCTCAGTGTCGTTGTCCACGCTGCAGGTGCCCGAATCGTGCGTACCCGGGATGCTCAGCTCGTCGAGGAACTTGTTGTCGTCGACGTATTTCATCCAACATGGTCCGTCGACGTAGCTGCTGTACGTGATCCAGTCGAGGCTGCTAACCGTGGCATCGTTCTTTTTCATGTCGTAACCGATAAGTTCGAGCTCCCACGGAATGCTCTTACTCTTATGGCAGATCTTATTGTTGTCCTGGTCTTTGCCGTTCGATTCTATTGCCAGGTACTTAATGTCTTTTTTCTCGGTTTCTTTCTCGACCGTGCGGTCTCGGATGATGTAGGTTCCGTTTGATTGACGCTCGAACGCAAAAGCGCGGCTGGGCTTGTTGTCATACTCGCCGCCCCATACGTGGATGACCTTTCCATCTTTGTCCGAGTCGTCGTCGACCGACCAAATGCTGTAGCCTGTCTTTTTATGCTCTTCAAAATTGAGCAAGGTGCGGATGGCGTACCAGTTTGTATCGTCATTCTTGGTCGTTACGTTCTCAAGGATGAGCTTGCTGGACGTGCCGTCGTTAAACAGGTGACAGACGTTGCCGCGAACGTTGCCGTCTTGGTTGACGCTCGCGGTGCGAAAATAGCCCGCGGGGCGAAGGCGAATGACGAAATTGTGGAGGCTGTCCGACGGTGCGGGTGTGTTGTCTGCAAATGCCGCTCGCAGGGGAATGCCCGGCGCTGCGGTTTCGGGCAGGCTTGCAAGTGGTGACAACGCCGCAAGCCCTAGGCCCAGCGTAAACGCTCGGCGGCTGATGGCATGGTGTTCGGTCATAACTTCTCCATTCGCAGAGTGCGGTTATGCGATAGTTTTGGTCACTATACTGCCCAGATGTTTAAAGATGCTGGTTTAATTGTCTGCGCGGCGCAATAAATCGGTGGGCGGACGTGTTGGGGTGTTTGTCGTTTTCGTACTGTTGCCACATTTGGGGCGGTTCCGGCGTCCGGCATCCTCGCGTTCGTCGGCTACAGGCATAAGAAAGGGAGGGTCGGTTTACCGGCCCTCCCTGGGTACGAAGCGCTGGGGTACCGTCGCTTGTTTGCACTGCGACCGTGTTTCCCGTTGCGCTCGCCAGTCGCTTAGCGCTTGATCTCGATATCGTCGAGCTTGACGTCCATGGCCTCGGTCTTGGCCTCGGCGATGTCGTCGGCAAATTCCAGAGACTTCATCATGGTCTCGACGGCGTCCTTGTGCTCCTCGACGTTGTCGATACGCACATACACACTGCCGCCGTCAACGTCGGTGAAGTATTCGGTCGTTACGCCGCCCGAGTGTGTATAGGAAGCGTTGCGCCAAGTCTTGCCGTTGTACTTGACGGGGTCATTCTCGGTCCACTCAAAGCTGGCATTCCACTTTGCCTCGTAGTCGAACAGCTCGTCGGCGTTCTTGTCAGGATCGAAGACGGGGATGAAGCGATCGCTGGCGTGCTCGCTCTCGGTGAACTTAAACTGGGCCCTGTCGGCAGTGTCGCCTGCGACGTCGGTGATCTCGACGCCCTCGGGGACCTCGACCTTAAACCAAATGAAGTCGGTCCTCATATCCACGGCTGGCTTTTCTGCGCCGCCGCCACCGCCACTGCCGGTAGCGCCGCCGCTTCCGCCGCAACCCACCAGGGCAACCGCGGCAAAAAGACTCATGCAGAGGGTGAGAATCGCAAAGGCCTTCTTTTTCATGGTCGTGTCCTCCTCGATCTGTAACCGCCCATGGATTACCTGTCTTTACTGTACGCGTGAGCAGCTCATTCGGGTGGGCCATGTGTCCCATTCTGGGGGCAGGATTTGCGCCGACAAGTGGCAATATGTTCGGGCGCAAAAGAGGGGAGGGCCGATGCTGTCGGCCCTCCCCGGGTTGGGCGCCCGGTGTTTTAAAGGGGCGCGTGTACGCGGGCATTGCCCCAATAGGTTCCTTGTTTATAGATATGTCCCAGTTTGTGACGTCCGGAAGTCCCGAAAGGTGAACCATGTGTCCCATGTTTGCGGTGCCGACGCCTATCGTTCGTCATAGAAATCCGCGATGACCAGGTGCGCTGACGCTTATGTACTTATGGGCTAGACTATGCACCATTATGTGATCGATGCGGTCGGTCGGTGGTTGCCGCCCGACCGATGTATATGACTTGAAGGTGCATGCGTATGAGCCAAGAGATGATGGACAAGACCTGCCGCGGGTTTGCCGAGGCGCTGGCCGCGCGCGAGCCGGTTCCCGGTGGTGGCAGCGCGAGCGCTTTTGTGGGCGCGCTGGGCGCCTCGCTGTGCGGAATGGTTGCCCGCTACGGTGCGACCAATCCCGCGCTTGCTGATCGTGCGGATGACCTGACGCGCGCGTTTACCCGGGCTGATGAGCTGGCCCAGGAGCTTGTCGAGTTGGTTGCCGAGGACGTTCGTGCGTACGGCCAAGTGTCGGCGGCGTACGGTATTCCGCGCGATGATCCGGCTCGACCGGCTGCGATTCAGGATGCACTGCACGTGGCAGCCATGCCGCCGTACCGCATTATGGATGCGTGCGGTCGTGCGCTGGCGCTGCTCGAGGACATGGCCGATAAGGGTTCGCGCCAACTGCTGTCCGATGTGGCGTGCGGCGCCGTGTTCTGCCGTGCCGCTATGCAGGGCGCGAGCTTGACGCTCTTTGCGAACACCACGTCTATGAAAGATCGCGTTCGTGCTGAGGAGCTCGAGACGGCGTGTGATGAGTTGCTCGACACATGGTTGCCGCGCGCCGATGCGCTGGCGCGCCGCGCCTCCGACGCTGCAAGGAAGAGAGGATAGCCATGGCTGAACTGCTGAAGGGTGCTCCCGTTGCTCGCGCTTTGACCGAGGAACTTGCTGCTCGCTGTGCAGCCCTGCGCGAGCGCGGTGTTGTACCGACGCTGGCCATCGTTCGTGTGGGCGAGCGCGAGGACGACCTGTCCTACGAGCGCGGTGCCCTCAAGCGCTGCGAGAAGGTTGGCATTGAGGCTCGCCGCGTTTTGCTTCCTGCCGATGTTTCGCAGGACGAGCTGTTGACGGCCGTCGAGGGCATTAATGCCGACTTGGCTGTTCATGGCTGTTTGATGTTCCGCCCGCTGCCCGCCGGCCTTGACGAGAACGCCGTCGCCGCAGTGCTCGATCCCGCCAAGGACGTTGACTCCATGACGCCGGCTTCGCTGCTCACCACGCTTTCGGGGCGCGGCGAGGGTTTTGCCCCCTGCACAGCCGAAGCCGTGCTTGCTTTGCTGGATCATTACGGCGTTGAGCTGGATGGAGCTAAGGTTGCTGTGGTCGGGCGCTCGCTGGTGATCGGGCGTCCCGTTGCCGCCATGCTTACGGCGCGCAATGCCACCGTGACGACGTGCCATACGCATACGCGCGACCTTGCTGCCGAGTGCCGTGCGGCTGATATTGTGGTTGCGGCCGTTGGGCGCGCGCACACGATTGGTGTGGACGCGGTTCGCGAGGGCCAGACGATCATCGATGTGGGCATTAACTGGGATGAGGACGCTGGCAAGCTGGTGGGTGACGTCGATTTTGTTGCCGCGGCGCCGGTTGTTGGTGCCATCACCCCCGTGCCGGGCGGCGTGGGGGCTGTGACCACCGCGATTCTCGCCAAACACGTGATTGAGGCGGCGGAGCGCGCATCGAAATAGGCGTTTTGGGCTGTTTGAGGGGGTTAGCTATATACCACGTGGTCAAACAATGCCAAATATGAGTACTGTTGCCAAGATAGTCACATATGTCTTACGTCTTTTTGGCTTCCTAACGGTATCCATTATCGTTAGGAAGCCTATTTTATTGAACTTATGGGGAATAACGTTGTCTTGCTTTTGGGCAAATGGGGATTTTCGGCACTCGTTACAGGGAAATTTGCTGCCACTAAATTGGTGACAGTACTCATATTTGGCATTTTTTGACCACGGGGGCTGCCGAGGCCGTGGTTTCGCCCTTTTTGCGTCGAAGCGATACACTGTTGCCGTTTGATTTCTTCGCTCAAGGAGGATGCGCATGCCGTGCACAACGATTCTGGTCGGTAAGAACGCGAGCTACGACGGGTCGACCCTGGTCGCGCGTAACGAGGACTCGTCCAACGGGGTGTTTGAGCCCAAGCGTATGCGCGTGGTGCATCCCGACGAGCAGCCGCGCGTCTACACGAGCGTCCTGAGCCACCTGACCGTTGAACTGCCCAATAACCCCATGCGCTACACGAGCGTCCCCGATGTTGTCCCGGGCCACGGCATCTGGGCCGAGGCCGGTTTCAACGAGCTCAATGTGGGCATGTCCGCAACCGAGACGCTCACTACCAACGAGCGCGTTCGCGGTGCCGACCCGCTTGTGGACTACGTGCCCGCCAAGGGCAACGAGGGTGAGGACGGCTATGTGCCGGCGCAGCCTGGTGGCCTGGGCGAGGAGGATATGGTGACCCTGGTCCTGCCCTACGCCAAGTCCGCCCGCGACGGCGTTCGTATCCTGGGCGACCTGCTCGAGCGCTACGGCACCTACGAGAACAACGGCATCGCCTTTAGTGATGTGGACGAGATCTGGTGGCTCGAGACCATCGGCGGCCACCACTGGATCGCCAAGCGCGTGCCCGACGACGCCTATGTAACCATGCCCAACCAGCTGGGCATCGACAGTTTTGACCTGGATGACGCCGAGGGCGCCCAGGCCGACCACATGTGTTCCGCCGACCTGCGCTCCTGGATGGCCGAGTGGCATCTGGACCTGACGCTGGGCGTCGAGGGCTACGGCCCGGCTGCGGTCTTTAACCCGCGCGAGGCCTTTGGCTCGCACAGCGACAGCGACCACGTCTACAACACGCCGCGCGCCTGGTACATGCAGCGCTGCCTCAACCCCAGCGACGTGTGGGATGGCCCCGACGCCGACTACACGCCCGAGAGCGACGATATCCCCTGGAGCCGCGTGCCCGAGCGTAAGGTGACCATCGAGGACATCAAGTACGTACTCTCGAGCCACTACCAGGGTACGGAGTACGACTGCTACGGCAGCAAGGGCACGCCCGCCACGCGCGGCGCCTATCGTCCCATCGGCATCAACCGCAACAGCCAGCTCGCCGTGCTGCAGCTGCGCCCCTATGCGCAGCCGGCCTATCGCGCCGTGCAGTGGATGGCGTTTGGCTCCAACTCGTTTAACGCGCTGGTTCCGCTGTACGCCAACGTCGAGACCATGCCCGAGTACTATGCCGACACACAGGCTCGCGTGACGTCCGAAAACTTCTACTGGGCCAACCGCCTGATCGGCGCGCTGGCTGACGTCCGCTTCCATGAGTGCGGTCGCGCGGTCGAGGACTACCAGGAGAAGGTCGGTGGCATGGGCCACAAGCAGATCCATGACGTCGATGCTGCCGTAGCCGTTCTGCCCGAGGTCGAGGTGCCTGCCGAGCTTGCACGCGCCAACGAGGACTTTGCCGAGCGTGTGCGCGTGGAGACCGATGCCCTGCTGGGCAAGGTGCTCTACACCACGAGCTGCGCCATGAAGAACTCTTTCGCGATGAATGACAACGTGAGGTAGGGATTTCCCGTCGATCGAATAGCGCTAAAACGCTTTGTCGCTTTCGTTCAATCTTGGGTACAAGAACGCCAATGCAGTTGTTTGTGATTGGAGACAACCATGGTTATGAAACTCGATCAGCTTGTTAACGGGGCCATCAACGTGGGCTTTGGCGCTGCCGCCGTTGCTGTCGAAGGCGGCAAGAAGGTCCTCGACGACCTTAATACCAAAGGCGAGCAGGTCCGCAAGGACACCGCCACTCCCGATATCGCCCGCAGTGTGTCCGACATGTTCGAGCAGGCCGGCGGCACCATCTCCGACCTGACCGAGCGCTTGGGCATGCAGGGCGAGACCGCGGCCCAGCGCGTGCTTGACGAGCTCATCCTTGCCCGGGTCCGCGTCATGACCGCCCCCGAGCGCACGGCCTTCCTGGCCCATGTGCGCGACATCGTCGATTCGGTCGAGGACAACGTGACCTCGGTGCCCGTCGAGTCCGTTGAGCCCGACGATGCGAAGGATACCGAAGAGGCTGAGTAGCAGCGCAGATGGCAGATTCCACCACCGATTACAACAATCTAGATCCCTTGGGTGACGAGGCGGCGGTTGTCGATGAGGTCGACGCCGCCGTCTCGGGCGCTCGCAAGAAGCCGCGCGCTGTCGATATGGTGCCCGAGGAGCCCGACGCGATGGCGCCGGACGAGGAATACCAGCTCACGCCGGCGGGTCGTCGCGAACGCATCGGGCAGATTGTTCGCCTGGTCAAAAAGTACCGCGTGTGGGATAACCTCACGCCGGTTCGTTTGCGCCGCCTGCTCGAGGAACTCGGCCCCATGTTCGTCAAGATGGGGCAGATTCTGGCCAACCGGTCCGAGATTCTGCCGCAACGCTTTTGCGACGAGCTGCGTCGTCTGCGCTCCGACGTGGAGCCGGTGCCGTACGAGGTAGTGCTCCGCTGCTTGGAAGAGGAATACGGCTTGCGCCTGGGGGAGATGTTCGATGCGATCGACCCCAATCCGCTTGGTAGCGCATCGCTCGCGCAGGTGCACCGCGCTCGTCTGGTGACGGGCGAGGACGTGGCCGTCAAGGTGCAGCGCCCCGGTGCGCAGCAGGTTATGGCGCAGGACATCGATATCATCCGCTCGGTGGTGCGTATCGTTTCCAAGTTCGTCAACACCGATCAATTCGTTGACCTGCACGGCGTGGTCGAGGAGCTGTGGACGTCGTTTCGCGAGGAGACCAACTTTTTGGCCGAGGCCAAAAACCTCAATGACTTTTACGAGTTCCATAAGAGCGTTCATGGCGTGACGTGCCCTAAATCCTATCTGGACCTGTGCACCGAGCACGTGGTGGTTATGGACTACGTCGACGGCATTTCGATCGCCGATCCTGAACGCTTGGTGGCCGAGGGTTATGACTTGGAAAAGATCGGTGCCGCAATCGTCGAGGACTACTCGACGCAGGTGCTCGTTGACGGCTTTTTCCATGCCGACCCGCATGCGGGAAACATCATTCTCAAGGACGGCATCGTCTACTTTATCGACTTGGGCATGGTCGGACGCATGTCGAGTCACGATCGCAGTATCGTCAAGGACATGATTTTCGCCGTGGCCGAGGGTGACGTGCCCAAGCTCAAGGATTCGCTCATGCGCTTTGCTGTGACGCGCGGCGATTCGGCCGAGCTTGACCATTCGGCCTTTTTGTCCGATTTGGACTTTATCGTGGCTGACTTTGCGGGCCTTGACCTTAAGGACCTGGATATCGGTGAGTTTTTGACCTCGCTGTTAAACCTCGCGCGCAAAAATGACGTTGAGCTGCCGAGCGTGGTGACAATGTTCGCCCGCGGCATGGTGACGCTCGAGGGCCTGTTGACCGAGTACATGCCTAACGTCAACATGATCCAGATCATCCAGACGCACATCAAAAACGAGAAGAGCACCTACGCCCGCATGCGCGAGATGAGCCGCGACTTTGCAGCGAGCAGTTATCGCGCGGCGAAGGGCTCGCTCGAGGCGGCCGAGTATCTGGGCTTGGCTTCGCGCATGCTCACACGCGGCCAGCTTAAGGTGAACACGCAGATCATGAGCAGCGATAAGGCGCTGCGACAGCTGGGCGGAATTATCGACCGCATGTCGATGGCAATTGTGATTGCCGGCCTGTTTATCGGTTCGTCGGTGGTGTACTACGCGCGCATCGAGCCGGTTGTGTTTGGTATCCCGGTCATTGGCTTTATGGGCTACGTGAGCGCGCTGGTGCTGGCACTTATGCTGGGCCGCAATATCTGGCTCAACAGCCACGGCGGCAAGCACTAGAGGCTGCGACCGTCACCGCATTTTCCTATCGCAAACAATAGCTTTTACCATGGGCTTCGCCTGCGTGCGAGGCCCTTTTGCGTGATACCATTTTGACGGTAATAATCGATGGCCTAGATGGTGGTGCGGAGACGCACGAATGCGCGGTTATCCTGCGCATTTGGGAGAATCGGGGTGCAAGTCCCCGGCTGTACCAGTAACCGTAATTCCTCTTGGCTCGGGATGCTCGCGTCGCAGATCGGACGACGTGCCCGAGTCGTTAAGGTTAAGTCGGATCGCCTCCCGTCTTGCATGCGGCTGCGGCTTTTGCCGCCGGTGTGCATAGGGCTCTGGAGGGAAGGGGGACCCCGATGGGGGAACTCGAGCGCAACATGCGCGATGACGTGGGGCAGTCTCAAGGCAACGCTCCAAGTACAGACAGTAGGAGACAAATGGATATGTTTGAGGACGAGCGCCAGCGCGTCTCGCATCGCCGTGGCGCAATTGCGCGCGGCGTAGCCAAGCGCGGCCTGGTGGCATTCCTGGCCTTCGCGATGGCCTTTGGCACCACACCGGCTCAGCTGTGGGCCGAGGGCGCCGAGGGCATTGCCGAGGCTGTGGCTCAGGCTGCGACGCCGGGCGAGGACGCAGCGCTTGCGGGCGGTACCGCTGAGCAGAGCGGCGCCGAGGTTTCGGATTCCGAGGGCGCGCCTGCAGCTAGTGCAGCCATAACAGAGGCAGCAACTGGCGGCGAAGGCTCGGCGACGGGGGAGAGCCCTGCCACGAGCGAGCAGTCTTCGACGGCATCCGCTGGCCAAGCGGGATCTGCCGCCGCGGCTGCCGTTCAGACAGAGAACCCGACAGAAACCGGCGATGTCGCCAAGAAGCAGGTCGAGGTCTCGTTCTCGATTATCGGCACCGATGCTGACGGCAAGGCTCAGACCTGGGTGGCACCTACGCAGCTCAAGCTCGACGAGGGCGCGACGGCTGCGGATGCCTTCATTAAGCTGCAGGAGAAGATGGGCCTCAAGGCGAAGTACGAACCGAACACGGCATACGGTTTCTACCTCGAAAGCATCACATCTCCGAGCGATGGTCGCACGCTTGCCTACGATCCGACGACTTATGCCTTCTGGCAGCTGTTCGTCGACGGCGCGTCTTCCTCGGTTGGCGCGAGCAGCGTCAAGCTCACCCAGGGGCAGAAGATTGAGTTTGCCTATACGGCTGGTAGCTCGTCCCCTGTCGTTAAGGACCAGGTTGCCGCAAATGTGACCGTCATTGGTCGCGATGCCCAGGGCAAGACTCAGACTTGGGTCGATAACGCGCAGTATGTGGTGACGTCCGGCTCGAGCGCACTTGACCTTACGAAGGTCGCGCTCGAGGCGAATGATATTGACGCCGTTGCTGCGGGCTCCTTCATTCTGAGCCTTAAGTACAACGGTGTTGAGCTGGGTACGCCCCAAGATTATTCGACCTATTGGCAGCTGTTTATCAACGGCAAGTCGAGTGACTATACGGCGGACAATGTCACCATCCATGCCGGCGATACCGTCACGTGGTTCTACGGTGGCTGGGGCGACCAGTTGCCGTCCGATTCTGTCCATGCTTCTGTTCAGGTTCTCGGTAAGGACAAGGACGGCAAGCAGCAGGTTTGGGCTTCGACGGGTCAGACGAGTCTCAAGGCGGGCTCTACTGCCAAGGATCTCCTTGAGCAGACCGGCCTTAAGCTCGATGCTAGCGAATCGTCTTGGGGCTGGTTCCTCAACGGTATTACTTCGCCGTTCGACAGTAAGTCCTATGGCTGGGATGCTGCGACCAAGAGCTATTGGCGCTTCTACGTAAATGGCAAGTTCGCCGACGTTGGCGCCGGTGCCTACAAGCTTCAGGAGGGTGACGCCGTCACCTTTATGTATGGTGCTGACGCCGATGCCCTCCCCGGTCAGGTGCTTGGATCCGCCGATGTTATCGGTCCCGATGTCAACGGCAACAATACTCGCTGGGGCTCGGCAAGCAGTGTTTCTTTGCCTGAAGGCTCTACTGCCCAGAACCTTATTGAGACGGTTCTGAAGGCCAAGGGCGTTACGTACAACGGCTCCCAGAGTGGCGAGTACTGGTTCCTCAATTCCATCAAATCGCCGTTCGAAGACAAGTCGTACGGTTATGATGCTGCGACCAATAAATATTGGCACCTGTATATCAATGGAGAGCCCTCCTTACTCTGCGCCAATCAGATTACGCTCAAGAGCGGCGATAAGGTCACGCTTGCCTATACCACCGACGATTCGCCCATGCCCGATCCCGACAAGGTTGTCGTGGACCCGAGTGCGACGACTCCTGATTGGGATGCCGAGTGGGCCGGCTACGGCAACAGTGGTAACGGTTCGACCGTAACGGATGCCAAGACGCCTGCGCAGGCCGCCGGTCTTAAGTGGGCCTTCGATTGGAAGGCCGAGTCTGGTCAGCAGTATGCCAACTGCAGCGAACCTGTCATCGCCAACGGCTTTGTGTACATCGCGACCGAGAACGAGCTCATCAAGATCGATTCGTCCACGGGCAAAAAGGTTGCCTCTGCGCCGCTTGCCTCCAAGGTGAGCTATACCTCTCGTCCGATCTATACCAATGGCCTTATCATCGTTCCGCTCAACGGCGGTGCGGTCCAGGCGATTACTGCAGACAAGCTGATCTGCAAGTGGCTGACGCCTGGTTTGACGGACTTGACGCAGAGCTCCTGCACCGTCGTTTCGGACGGCGAGTACGTCTATGTAGGCTCGGTCGATATTTCGTATGACGAGAATTACAACGCGACCTACGGCAACGGCTCCTTTGCGCGCATTAAGATTGCCACGGGCGAAGTTTCTTGGCAGAACATCGACCCTGCCGAGGGCTATTACTGGACTGGTGCGGCTTTGACGGATAAGTATGCCATCGTTCCTACGAGCGCGGGTACGCTTAAGTGCATTGATAAGACGACGGGCGATGTCGTTTCGACCATGAAGCTCGGCGCTGTCGCAAATGCCGATTGCATTGCCGATCCGTCCAATGGTTCGACCTTCTATCAGATGACGCACGACGGAAAGCTCCATGTGATTTCGCTTTCGGCGAAGGGCGTGCTGAGTGAACAGAAGACGGTTGATCTGGGCCTTACGAATAATCTGAGCGCCCCTGCGGTGTCTGGTGACAATCTGATTGTCGGCGGACAGACGGCTACTGGCTCTGCTCTGGTTCTCTATAACCTGAAGACGGGTAAGACCACGATGGTCGCTGCTGCCGACGGCAAGGCGCTGCCGGCTGGCCTCAACGGTATTGCTGCTACTCCGCTGGTGAGTGTTCAGGGCGGCAAGACCTATGTGTACTTCACCGTTAACAGCGCGGATAGCAAGGATTACGTCAACTACTCTGCTGGTGGTGGCGTGTATCGCTATACGCTCGGCGATGCAGAGGCGACGCAGATTTATGATGCGGCTGGTCATTACCAGTACTGTGACTCTCCGGTCATTGCCGATGCTTCTGGCAATCTCTACTACATTAATGATTCGGGCACGCTGTTTAAACTTGGAGCTGTCGAGTCTTGGACGGTTGCCTTTAACTCCAACGGCGGGTCTGCTTGCGACACTAAGTTTGTTGCTACGGCCGATGGCAAGCTGGTCAAGCCGGCCGATCCGACGCGCGATGGCTACACTTTCGGCGGTTGGTATACCGATGAGGCTTGTACGCAGGCGTATGACTTTAGCACGCCGGTGACGGCCGATCTGACGCTGTATGCCAAGTGGACCAAGAATGCCGTTAACCCTGGCGGTGATGGCGGCGCTGGTTCGAATGGCGGCGGCGGTTCTGGTACCGGTACTGGTTCCGGCACTGGCGCTGGCGCGGGTTCTGGCTCCGGCTCGAAGGGCGGCGCTATTGCCCCGGGCAAGAAGCCGGTGACCAAGACGACGGTGTCGACCAAGACCGAGACCAAGGACAACAAGTCCGACAAGAAGTCCGACAAGAAGTCTGACAACAAGTCTGACAAGAAGGACAGCAAGTCCGACAAGAAGTCCGACAAGAAGTCCGATTCCAAGTCCGATACGGGTGCTGCTTCTACGATCACTGCTAAGAAGTCCTCTAGTGCTTCCGAGCAGGAGACTGGCACCAACCCGCTCGCTATTGTTGGCGTTGCCGCCGGCGTCATCGGTCTCGCCATCGTTGGCGTGTTCGTGTTCACCAAACGTCGGTAGGTGAGGGTTGTGTCCAATAAATCCAAGGACGCTGACCCCAAGCAACCAGATTCCTCGTTCATTCAGTTCGACGATGCAAAGCAACAGGGCACCGCTTCGGCGGCGTCCGTATCTCGTCGCAAGGCGCTCCTTGGCGTTCTTGCTGCCGCGTGCACCATTCTGATCGTCGTCTCGCTGGGCTTCGTCCATCCTTCCGAGAGCGGCGCCTGGTCCATTGACTGGATCGTTCAGACCGTGACGGGGGAGAGCGTCGTCGCCAAGGGCACCAAGGGGTCTGGCTCGTCTACCGCTTCGGGCGAGGCCAGTTCCAAGGATTCCAAATCTTCGGATGCTGCAAAAGATGAGTCCAAGGGCTCGAACGACGCCAAGGATGATTCCGAGTCTTCGCACAAGGAATCGGACAAAAGCTCGGATAGCAAGAAGTCCGATGGTCAGGACAGCAAGAGGTCTGGCGATAAATCCGCTGCCCAAAATACGGGAGCCGGTGATACTTCCAATGTGTCTGGCGGTGCTTCTTCGGGCGGCGGTCAGTCGTCTGATGGAGCCTCATCCTCTAATGGCGGAAGCGCTTCCTCGGGCGGTCAGGGCGGCTCGCAGGAGTCCAACTACGTAACGGTGACGGTTTCGGTCACATCGAGTGCTGTGGGCAATCCTGTGTCCTCTGGTGGCACCTTTACCTTTAACGAAGGCGCTACCGTTTACGATGCCCTGTGCGCGCTGGGCCTTTCTGTCAACGCACACGGCTCGTCGTACGGCACGTATGTTTCCGCGATTGGTGGTTTGGCCGAGAAACAGTACGGCGGCACGAGCGGGTGGATGTACTCCGTCAACGGCACAACGCCCATGACGGCCTGTAGTAACTACGTTCTCTCAAACGGCGACAACGTAGTCTGGTATTACGTTACAGGCTAGAGGCCTCGACATAGCGCGCCAGACGGGCGGTTCGGACCAACATCCGAGCCGCCCGTTTTTCATGCGAATGGGACTGGATCGCCGGGTCTCTCGGCAAACAAAAAACCGGTTGGAACGGGAATTCCAACCGGTTATACATTCAAGCAAATAGTGAATCGACTACGACCGTGCGCCCTCGAGGAAGAAGCGGCGGCTGAAGTAGTTGTACCAGGTGACGAGGAACGTGGCGATGGCCTTCATGGCCTGGTAGCCGATGCTCAAAAACGTGACGCCCACAAACATGTACAGGTCGTTGAGGCCCAGGCCGATCACCGACAGGATGGTGAAGATCGTGAACTCGCGCTTGCGGCTCATGCCTTTGCGGTGGTCGAACACGTACTTCATGCTGAGCCAGTAGTTGACCACGACGGACGTGATAAACGAAACCGTGGTGCTCATCAAAAAGTCGAGGTGGAACAGCTCGACGAGCGCAATGAGCATGCCCCAGTCGATGCCAAAGGAGATAAGACCCACGACGGCAAACTTGAGGAACTGCTTGGTATGAGGTTGTGCCAGCGCCTTGCGCACGTAATCACATCCAATGCGTTGATGAATCGAGCAGAGGATACTTTAGAGCTTTTACAAGGGAAACGTAAGGTCTTTGCCAAGAACTATATGAACTCGCCAAATTTTCAAGAGCTAATCCGCAAACGTTGAAAATTTGCCCGTAAACGAGCGACACCCACGGACGATACTGCGCTGAGTGCGCGTCGTCCGTGGGCGCCGTAATGCTGCAGGGGTTTCGAGCTATTTTGTCTCGTCGCCCTCCAGGAAGATTTTTCGGGTCACAAAGTTGTAGACCATGACAAGCGCGGTGGCGCAGATCTTGGCGATATTGGCCTCGAGTCCCAGGCCGGCGTTGAGCGCCAGCACGATGCCGTCGTTGAGCACCAAACCGATCACGGACAGCACGACAAAGATGATGAACTCGCGGCGGCGGCTCATGCCTTCCTTGTGCGCAAACACGTACTTCATGCTTGCGAGGTAGTTAAAGATGAGTGAGATGATAAAGCCGCTGGTGTTGGCGATTAGGATGTTGAGGCCCAGACCGTAGTGGAGCAGATTCATAATGCCAAAGTCGATAACCGTGGCAATGACACCGACGACGCCAAATTTCATGATCTGCGCAAGGAGCTTTTGCATGGTACCTGCCTTAAGCTGGCGCCGAAGCGCCGCGGGGATGACAAACTCAGCAAGTTTAGCCAATCCCCGCGTGTGGTGCTAGGCGCGCTCCTCGATAGCACCGTTTCTATATGCATCGAGCAGCTGACGCAGGTCTTGGATTTGGCTGCGGATCTTGGCGCCAGTATCGGTGTCGCTCACCATGCGGCGACGGTCCGCTTGGTCAAAACGGTTGGTCTCGCTTTCGATGTCCACGTTGCGCGTGAGTGCCTCGGCAACCGTCGTAAAGGCCCGGTGCGACTTGAGGCGGCAGCCGCGCGAGCTCGAGATGAGCGTATAGCCGGCGATGCCCGTCTTGGGATGGTAAGCGCGGCAGAAGCCGCCATCGATGACCAGCAGCTTGCCCTCGGCGCGGATGGGCTGCTCGCCCTTGGTGGTTTTAACGGGCGTGTGGCCGTTGATGATGTGGCCGGTCGGCGAGCATGCCATGGGCGCGACGCCAAACTCGCGCATGATATCATCGCAGACCGAGGGCGACTTGGTAAGCGTAAAGTACGGGTCCATCGGCTCGACCCAGGTGCTCTTATCGGCGATATAGGCGCGCTCAAAGGTACGCACCAGGCGTCCGCTGGCGGGTGAGTTAAAGCCAATCCACAGGTACCACATCCAGTCGAGAGCGTCGCGGTCGCCCACGCGCCAGGCGCGGCGGGCGATGTGGTCGCAAAAATCGAGATAATCGCGGCCGGCGTGCCAGGTGCCCAGGCAGTTCATGCTGCTAAAGGTGCCGTCTTCGTTGAGCGGCACGCAGCCATGGAAGAGCAGGTTGCCGTTGGCGACCTTGTACATCGAGCCATGGGTGTAGAGGAAATCGATATGGCGATGCAGGTGATCGGCGGTGACAAACTCGGACACGAGCTTGTCGATGATGTGCTGCTCCTGAGACGTGAGCGTGTAGGGGTCCGCCGGGTCGACGGTGGGGAAGTCGTTGGTCGTGAGCGGCCACACGCTGCCGTCGGCGAGCGTGACCGTGCCGGTGTCGTGGTCGATCTTGTCGAGTAACAGGCGGTCGGTCATATCGAACTCGGGGTGGCGCTGGATAATCTGGCCCTCGAGCTTAAAGAGCAGCACGTTGATGGCCTTGATTAGCGGGGTGATGGGCTCACCGGCGGTGTAGGTGGCATCGGCAAAGGCCACAAGCTCGCGCAGCGAGATGCCGTAGTCGTTCTCGAGGATCTCGTAATTGTCGTAGCGTAGGTTGTTGCGCAGCACCGTGGCGATGCAGGCGGGCTCACCGGCCGCAGCGCCCATCCACAGCAGGTCGTGGTTGCCCCACTGGATGTCCAGCGAATGGTAGGTGAGCAGGCGGTCCATAATCTTGGCCGCGCCGCCGCCGCGGTCGAAGATATCGCCCACCAGGTGCAGGTGGTCGACGGCCAGGCGCTTGATGAGCGAAGCGAGCGACTCGATAAAGTCGTCGGCACTGGCGGTCTCCAGGATGGACTCCACGATGCGCTCGTGATAGCGCACGCGATAGTTGTTCTCGTCCGGGTGCGTGTGCAACAACTCGTCGATGATGTAGGCGTAGTCGCGCGGGATGGCCTTACGCACCTTGGAGCGCGTGTAGCGGCTTGAAAGCGAGCGAGCGACCATGATGAGCTGGTCAAGCATCGTCCTGTACCAGGTGGGCGAGTCCTCGCGCTGGCTGCGGACCAGCTCGATCTTCTCGCGCGGGTAGTAGATGAGCGTGCACAGCTCGCCCTTTTCGTCAAAGGAGAGCGTGTCGCCAAAGATCTCGTCGACATGTTCGCGCACGACGCCCGAGCAGTTGTTGAGGATGTGCATAAAGGCTTCGTACTCGCCATGCACGTCGCTCATAAAATGCTCGGTGCCTTTGGGCAGGTTGAGGATGGCCGAGAGATTGATGATCTCGGTAAACGCGGATTGTTCGGTGGGGAACTGTCTCGAAAGCAGGCGCAGATACTTGAAGTCTTGCGGGTTGCGATCGAATGCGACCATGAAACACCTTCCGATGGGGCTGGTAAAACTGATAAACAGCGTCAAACGTTTATCAGTATGCGCCGCTTTTGTTTCGATTTTGCGCCAGCGGCTGAATTGTCGGCTGAACGGTTTGGTAAATCGATTTAGTTGAGGTAGATATGGCGGTTGAGTGGAGACGACAGAAGGTGTTTTCTCAGATATTTATGCGTGGGGCCGGTGGAGACGATGGTGGTAAAGATGTTCGCTATTTTTGGTTCGATTTGGTAAATAGTGGACATATGTACCGTATGTAGGCTCACTGTGCGATAATTTGCGCAGCAATGAGTAAGGAGCCTCATATGAGTGATTTTGTCCTGACCTGTGAATCCGCCGCCGACCGAACCCGTGAGTTCTTTGCGTCGCGCAATATCCCTGTCGTGTGTTTTCATTACGAGATCGACGATGTTGTCTATACGGACGATCTGTATCAGTCGATTACGCCGGACAAGTTTTTTGCCCAGATTGCCGCGGGCGCCATGCCCAAGACGTCTCAGGTGAGCGTGGGTGAGTACGAGGAGTTTTGGAAGCCGTTTGTTGCCGAGGGTAAAGACGTGCTGCACCTGACGTTGTCGTCGGGTATTTCGGGCACGTATGGATCGGCCTGCGTTGCGGCGCAGATGCTCGCGGATCGCTATCCCCAGGGTGGCAAAGTGCGCGTCATCGATTCGCTGGCGGCGTCTTCGGGCTTTGGCCTGTTGCTGGAATATGCCGCCGACGTGCGCGATAGCGGGGCTTCACTCGACGAGACGGCTGCCTGGATCGAGGAGCACAAACTCAACCTGCACCACTGGTTCTTCTCGACCGATCTTTCGAGCTACCTACGAGGCGGTCGCATTTCGGCTGCGAGCGCGATCATCGGCACGGCGCTTAAGATTTGCCCGCTTATGACGGTCGATTCCGAAGGTAAGCTGTCGCCACGTGAGAAGATTCGCACTAAGAAGCGAGCGATTTCCGAGATGGCTAAGACCATGATGGCACACGTGCTGGACGGTGCGGATTATTCGGGTAAGTGCATCATGTCGCACTCGGCGTGCGGCGAGGATGCCGAGGCAGTTGCGGCGCTGATTAAGGAACAGGTTCCGCAGCTTAAAGGCAAGATTGAGATCAATGACATCGGTACTCTGATTGGCTCGCATACCGGACCTGGTACGGTGGCGCTCTTCTTTATGGGCGACAAGCGCGTGGATTAATTTGCCCCATCACATCGCTGCATGATTGTTCAAACGAAAACGGCCCGCCTCACGTTTGTGGGGCGGGCCTTGCTGTTACGATTAGCGTTTCTTTCCGCGGAAGAAAAAGCCGTGCAGTGACGGCTTGAGGCCGCGGTTGGCGCGATGCTCCTCGACGCGCTCGTGGATCGAAGCGACGCGCTCGATGACTTCGTCGGGAATCGGCACGTCGGGATTCATGTTCTCGACCTGGCTGACCTCGGCGGCGGCGACCTGGTCGATAATGGGCACATCGTCGCGCGAGATGACAGGTGTGGCGTCTTCCTTCATCTTGCGATAACGCTGCATCATGTCGGTCTGTAGCTGCTGTGCCGAAGGCGGCGTCCAGATGATGGCGTTGGCGCCGGCGGCGATGGTCTCACGGATGCTCTCGGGCGTCTTGCCGCCCGGCGCGATGAGCGGCAGGTTGGGATAGTGCTCGCGCAGCTCGCGTAGGACCTGGGGCGTGTTTTTGCCGGCGGCGATGTTGAGGATCTTGGCGCCGGCGCGCACTTTGGCATGCGCATCGTCGTCGCAGCGAACGACCGTGGCGATGACAGGGATGTCAGCGATGTTGGTGATGTGCTCGACCATCTCGGCAGTAGCGGGGGAGTTGACCACGCAGCCCGCCGCGCCCTGCATCTCTGAGACGGCTGCCATCTGCACGGAGCGCTTACCGGTCGTAGTTCCGCCGCCCACGCCTACAAAGACCGGGCACTCGGCGACGGTCAGCAGCGCCTGCGTAATGGCCGGCTGCGGCGTGAAGGGGTAAACGGCAAAGACGGCATCGGCATTGGAGTTGCGGATAACCGCGACGTCGGTGGTGTAGATGAGCGATTTGATGCGACGGCCGAAAAGCGTAAAGCCGCTGGCCTCCTCGATCTCGTCGGGCATGCGAAGGGCCGCCTTGCGCAGGCGCCCGTCGATGGGCAGGGGCTCCATAGGGAGTAGGCCGTTGGGCGTGACGGCTACTTGGGGCTCGGTGAACTCGTCTGCGAGCTCGACCTCGGAGAAATCGACCGCGGCGACGATGTCCTCGTGAACCTCGGCGGGTACATCGATGGGAGCTTGGTCGTTTGCCGCGGCAGGCGTGTCGAAGGAGCTGGTGCCGACGAAGGCGTCGACGCGCTCATTTAGATCGTTGAGGGTATCCATGGAGACTCGATTCTGTGTGATGACGGCCGGCGCGATGCAGCCGGAATTGCGAATGCTAAATCGTTTGACGAGTTGATTTTTCCCCGCTGCGCCATCCGTTAGACCGAAGGGCAGGTGAACGTGAAGGAGCTGTGGTGGCGGGGATCGAGGTGCTATCTTGAAAGTCCCGTTTACAAGAGAGGTGACGCGGTATGGAATTTTCGGCAATGTTGGGCTCGATTGGCCTGTGTGTGGGCGCAATCGTTGCCGCCGCGGTCATCTACTTTGTGGTCACGGCCATTAAGGGAAAAAGGGCCGAACGCAAGGAGCGCGCGATGCTTAAACAGCATCGCGACCAGCAGGGCAAACGCGCACAGAGATAGCTTGTTGAGTTTTGGATCCGTGCGCTAGCTGCGTTTTCGGATCAGGGCAATGTAGAAGCCCTCAAAATCGCGGCTAGGCGGAATGGTCAGCGTGCCGGGCATACCGTTGGCGACGGCCGAGACATGGCCGGCGGCGATGGCCTCGGTGAGGGCGTTGCACTCGATATGCGGCTCCTCGCCGGCATCCTGGGCGCGACGCGCTTCACTTTCGCTCGGTGTGCCGTCGAGGGGGATAAGCTCGCAATCCATGTGCTTGTCGAGGGCCTCTTGCAGGGCGTCCTCGTTTTCCTGCGGCATGATCGAACAGGTGGAATAGACGAGCGTGCCGCCCGGTTTGAGGGCTCCCATGGCGCGGTCCAGAAGCGCGCGCTGCGAGCGGGCGCACTTGACGAGCAGCTGCTCGGTCAGGCCGCGCAGGCTTTTCTCGTTGCCGCTGATGACGGTGCCCGTGCCGGTGCAGGGGGCGTCGAGCAGGATGCGGTCAAAGCGGAAGAACTCGTCGAGCTCGCGTGCGTCGATGCGCATGACGGGCACGTTTTTGGCACCCTGGCGATGGAGGTTCGACTCGAGCTTTTCGGCGCGGGGAATGCTCATCTCGCAGGCCGTGAGGTGTGCCTGGCCCTGGGTGAGGGCGGCGATCTGCGTCGTCTTGCCGCCGGGGGCCGCGCACATGTCCAGGATGTCCTCGCCGGCCTGAGCGCCCAGGACCAACGGCGGCATCATGGACGACAGGCTCTGCAGGTAGATTTTGCCGTCGCGGTAGATGTCGAGATCCCACAGATCGGAAACCTGGGCCTCGGGCAGGATAAAGGCGTCCGGATACCAGGTAACGGTTTGGTGCGCGATGCCGGCGGCATCGAGCGCCGCAACGATGTCCTCGGCGGTCGCCTTGAGCGTGTTGGCGCGCAGCGTGACCGGGCGTGTGGCCGCGGCGCCGAAGCCCTCGATCATGAGCTCGGCATCGGGGGGCGTATAGGCGCCGGCAACCGTGTCGACCATAAAGCGCGGCAGGTCGGCGGCGCAGGGAAGAGCGGCAAGCTGGTCGGAAAGCTCGGTGGAGACAAACTGCCTAAGCTTGAGCTCGGGCTTAACCTGCTTTTTCTGCTTACGACGACGCGGCTTGGACATCCGTCTTTCCTTCCCATTCCATTACATGTCGAGTGTTGTTTTAGTACTGGCTCTCGTGCTTGCTGAAGAAGTCGAAGCGCGGGGGCAGCGGCTTCACGCGGTGCTCGCCGGGCTTCTCGCCCAGGCTCTCCACAAACTCGTCCGTGGAGGCAAAGATGTTATCCCAGCTAAAGAAGGCGACCGGATCGACGTCGAAGTATTCGCAGATGAGCTCGCAGCCGGCCGGCACAATACCGTGCATCAGGACGGTCGCCACGCGCAGCTCGGTAAAGGCGTCGACGAGGGCCTGCGTCATGGCGGCGTTTGCTGGCTCGCCCTCGAGCTTGTTGGCGGCCTTGGAGGCGTCGCTCCAGCGCTTGTTGGCGGCGCGCAGGTAGTCGTCGCACACGGCAAGCGCGCGGTGCGTCTCGAACTTGTACATGGCCTGCTCAAAGGCGAGAGCTGCCTGCTGGGCGGCTTCGACCACGGTGTCAGAAGCGGCGCCAGCGGGGATGCAGCCGTTGCGGTAGGGGCTCTCGTCGCCCTCCTTGACGGCGACGCCGTAGAAGCAGCTGCGGGCCAGGCGGTTGAACACGCCGGTCAGCAGTGCGCTCTCCTTAAGGGCCGGGTCGATAACGCGCTTGTCGTCGCAGGCGCGCACCTCGTTGCCGTCCTTGTCCTTGCCGGTCACGCGCGTGTCATATGCCTTGGGGCTAAAGCTTACCGGCTTCTCGGACAGGCCGAGCGACAGCCAGTGCGCGCGCATCTGCTCGCAGGTGTAGTGGTTGAGCAGGTCGTCTGCCGGCGGGGGAGGCGTCTGCGAGGACGAGCTGGCTTTTTTGCCCATGTAGAGCAGGTGATAGCAGGCGCTGACGGTGCTCTGCGTAAGGTCCCAACCCAGGGCCTCCCACATGGCTGTCTGAGCGATGCAGTAGAAATAGATGTTGTCCTGACCGATGAACTGGTAGATCTGAGCGTCGTCCGAGCACCACCAGTCGCGCCAGTCGAGCGAGCTGTGCTGGTAGGTGGGCGCGGGCACCTGTGTGGAGTCGGCAGCGGGCTCGCCCATGAGGGCGGCATCCTGGGCGGCGACGCCCTCGGTCACGCCGGCGGCCTTGGCATCGCGCGCGAGCACGGTACGCGTATAGCTGATGGGCGCCCACAGGCTCTCGGGCCAGCACCAGCAGGTGACGTCGGAGACGCCATCGACCTCGGGCACCGGAACGCCCCAGTCGATGTTGCCGGTGATGCGGAAGGGTACGAGCGCCTTGCCGCTGCGGAAGCGCACGCCACCGTTGGCGAGCACTGCGTGGGCATCGTCGCGCTCCTTCCAGCTGGGGAAGGTGACGGTAAAGCTGCTCTTGTTGCCCTCGGGCTCCAGCACGGTGTGCTCGGGGAGCTGTTCCTCGACGGCATCGAAGGCCTCGCGGAACTTGTTCTGGATGTAGAGCTGAGCCGGCAGCAGCCACTCCTCCATGGTCTTGGAGACCACGGAGCGAACCTGCGGGTTCTGGGCGAGCTTGGCGGTATAGGTCTTCATAAAGTCGAGGTAGGCCGGCAGGTCGAAGTAGAGGTTGTCGACCGGGCGCAGCTCGGGCACCTCGCCGGTGAGCTGGCTCTTGGGCGCGATGAGCTCCTCGGGCTCAAACTGGTGGCCCAGATCGCACTCGTCGGCATAAGCCTTCTCGGACTTGCAGCCCTGGATGGGGCAGCGGCCGATCACCTGACGGCCGTTGAGGAACGTGCCGGCCTTGGCATCGTAGAACTGCAGCGTGGAGCGCTTGGAGATGGTGCCCTGCTCGTGCAGGCGCTTGATAATCTCGGCGGTCACCTCGTTGTGAATCTGCGCAGCCGGCTCAAGGCCCGAGCCGCCGTAGATGTCGCAGCTGATGTTGTAGTTGTTGAGGGTCGCGGCCTGGCGGGAGTGATTGGACTCGACATACTCGCTAATGGACTTGCCGTAGCCCTCGTTCTCCTTGAGCTTGCGGTAACTCTCCATGATGGGCGAGCCGTAGCAGTCGGTGCCCGAGGTGAAGATGACGTTCTCGCGGCCCAGACGGTCGCGCAGGAAACGGGCGAAGAAGTCGGCCGGGACAAAGACGCCGCCAACGTGGCCAAAGTGAAGGCCCTTGTTGCCATAGGGCTCGCCGGCGGTAACGATGGCGCGGCGAGGCCAGCTGGGACGGTCGTTCATGGAGTATTTGGATGCCATGGGACTCCTTCGCATATGGTGAGAGCGCAGTCGGGCGCAAGGCCTGGCGGCGCGGTGGTCAATTCGTGCATATCGTTCGACATTATCGCACATGCGGACGGGTACGTGGCAGGGGCGCTATCCTAAGATGCTATGAATGAGATTTCCAACATACATGCGTTTGAGGACGAGGATTTTCTGCACGCTTGCTTCGTGTGGGGGATGGTCGTAGTCGGCGTGTTTGCCGTGTGCCTGGTGCCGGTGTTTATGCTGCTGGGCGGGCCTGCAGACTTGGATGCGGCTGACGCGGGCGGCTGGATGGCTGTTGTGGGCTGGATAGTCGGCTTGGCTGCGGTTTCTGCGGCGTCATTTGCCGTGCACGAGCTGGTGCATGCAGCGTTCTTTAAGTTGTTTGCGCCTGCCGGTGCGCATGTGACCTTTGGGGCGAACCTCGAGACGTGCATGATCTATGCCTGCGCCGAGGGGATTGTGTATTCGCGTCGGCGGTACGTGGCGGTTTGCCTGGCGCCGACGGTTGTTGTGACGACAACGCTTGCCCTGGGGTTTGCGTTTTCGGGCTATCCGCTGCTGTGCTATCTGGCTGCCGGCTTGCATTTGTCGGGCTGTGTAGGCGACTGGTATTACGTGCGGACCATTTTGCGCGACCGCCGCATTGTCGCCTGCGAGGATACGTCCTTTGGCGTGCGCTTTTTTTGGTGAGGAGATGTCGATGAAGTCGTTGTTGCTGCATGCGTGCTGTGCACCATGCTCGCTTGAGCCGGTTCGCCTGCTGCGCGAGGAGGGATTTGAGCCCACGATTTGCTGGACCAACCCCAATATTCAACCGCGCGATGAATGGCAGCGTCGCCTAGACGAGCTGCGCCGGTGGTGTGCCGATGGCGACATCGAGCTTATCGAGGCGGGGGAGGACCGTGAGCGCTGGGAGGCCGGCGTGGCACCGCTGGGCGCCGATCGGCCTCGTCGCTGTCGCGCGTGCTATGCCTTGCGCTTGGCCGAAGCGTGCCGCGTGGCCCAGGAGTGCGGGTTTGAGTTTGTGGGCACGACGCTCGCCGTCTCGCCGTATCAGCTGTTCGATACCTGCAATGATGTGCTTGAGCGCTTGGCGGCGGCACATGGGCTCACCCCGGTGATTCGCGATTTTCGCCCGTATTATCCCGAGGCGACACGCCGTTCGCGCGAGCTTGGCATGTATCGGCAGAACTACTGTGGTTGCCGCTTCTCGGCTGTCGAGGCGGCCATGGACCGCGCCCGCATCCGCGACGAGCGCAAAGCCGCCAAAAAGTAGTTCACTTGGGACGTCAGCCTGCTAGGATGTAGAGCGGACTTTAGCTATATAAGGAGAATCCGACGTGTCTATGCGTACCGATGATTTTGACTATAACCTGCCCGAAGAGCTCATCGCCCAGGCGCCTGCCGAGCCGCGCGACTCCTGCCGCCTGCTGGTGGTTGATCGCAAAGGCTCCGAGACAGGAACGCCGCTAGAGCATGGCGGCACCGTCGAGCACCGCATCTTCCGTGACATCATCGACTATATCGAGCCGGGCGACGTGCTCGTCATCAACCAGACGCGCGTGATGCCGGCTCGCCTGATTGGCCGCAAGACGGGCTCGGGCGGCGTGGTCGAGACGCTGCTGCTCAAGCGCCGCGAGGATGTTGACCCGCTGGGTCACGTTTGGGAGTGCCTGGTCAAGCCGGGCAAGCGCCTGAAGCCCGGTGCTCAGATTGAGTATCGTGCGGGCGGCGCCCATGCGCCCGAGGGGGCTCCCGTAGTGCTGACGGCTGAGGTCGTCGACTTTGTCACCGATAGCCGCGGCGGCCGCCTGGTGCGTTTTGAGCCGGCCGGTTGCAATGCCGCCGGCGAGCCGCGCACGCTTGACGAGGCTATCCATGCTGCCGGCCACGTGCCGCTGCCGCCCTACATTACCGATTACGAGGGCGATCCCGAGAAATATCAGACCGTGTACGCCATGAAGGAGGAGCACTCGGCTGCCGCTCCTACGGCGGGTCTGCATTTTACTCCTGAGCTCATGGCCGCTATCGAGGCCAAGGGTGCCAAGTTTGCCGCCGTCGAGCTCGAGGTGGGCATCGATACCTTCCGCTTGGTGGAGGAGGACGACCCCACGCAGCACGTGATGCACACCGAGCGCTACCACGTGTCGCAGGAGGTTGTCGACGCCGTGCATAAGGCCAAGGCCGAGGGCCATCGTGTGATCGCCGTCGGCACCACCGCGGTGCGCTCGCTCGAGAGCGCGTTTGACACGGACGCGCCGGTGTCCGATCCGGCCGTGACGGCGCGCTATTTTGAAGCCCGCGAGGACGGGGCCGATACGCTTGGCCGCGGTGACATCGTGGTGCGCGAGAACGCCACGACGCAGCTTTACCTCATGCCCGGCTCGACCTATCACGTGGTCGATGCGCTGATCACGAACTTCCATGTGCCGCGCTCCACGCTCATGATGCTCGTGAGCGCGCTTGCCACCCGCGACCAGATCATGGATGCCTACGCCGCTGCCATCGAAGAACGTTATCGCTTCTTCAGCTTTGGTGATGCGATGCTCATCTTGTAGGTTACGGCGTTTTACAAACGCCGTAACCGGCCG
>CAJJQF010000020.1:0-35895 GCA_905193815.1 uncultured Collinsella sp.
TTTTGTATGCCCGTGGCCGCCTTGGAACCCGAATGATGGTACGAGCATCCATTCGGCTTCCAAGGCGGCCACGGACAGAACAGGGCAAACAGAAAAGAGCGACGGACGTCTACTCCCCCGCCACGCTCGCGCGCAGCTTGGCGGCGATGGGCTCGGATGCCAGCAGGAACACGAGCATGACCACGGAGCACGCCAGGCACACGATCCAGGTGCTCGCAAAGGAGCCCGTGGCATCGAACAGCACGCCCGAGACAATGGCACCTACGGTGCCGCCGACCATCTCGAGCGAGGTGATGGTTCCCGTGACCTTGCCAAGGTCGGCCATGCCAAACTGCTTGGAAGCCGCGATCGTGGGCGTGATGGTGCCCATGCACGTTCCGATACCAAAGCTCACAGCGGCGACTATAGGACCGAGGTCCGTCGTCGGGAAGCACAGCGCCACGCAGGCGATAATGCACGCAACGGAGCCAAGGATATTGCCAAAGCGCAGGCCAAAGCGGTCATAGATCGCACCGAGCGAAATTTTGGCGATAACGACGGTGACCGTATAGGCCGAAAGCACGGCACCCGCCCACATGGGATCGTGGCCGCCCGTGACGATCTTGGCACCGTTGACGGTAACACTCGTCATGTTGGTAACCTGGTTGGGCAGGATGGCGCCATTGACCAAGCCCATAAAGAGGAAGGCAACGACAAGCAGCCAAAACGCCGGGCTCTTCTTGATACGAGACCAGCCGACGCTAACCTCGGGCGCCGTGTGCTCGTCCTTGTCGCCAGCCGTCGAGATGGACGGATCGCCCGGGTTCTCGCCGAGCGGCTTAAGGCCGATCTCAGAAGGCTTGGTGCGGAAGGAATAGGCCGTGATGGGCAGTGCCGCCACAATGCAGACGGCAGCGAGTACCAGGAACGCAGAGCGCCAGCCCACACTCACGATAAGCGAGCTCACGATCGGCGAGAGAATGGCTCCGCCAAAGCCCGAGCCCGAAAGTGCGATGGAGATGGCAAGGCCTCGCTTGGCGGTAAACCAGTTGGCGGTCACCAGGCTAATGAGCAGACGGGTCGAGGCCACAGCAAAGCAGCCCGAGACGGCAAAGAGCACGTAGACCTGCCACAGCTCACCGACAAAGCTCATGCCGGCAAGCACCGCCGAGGTAGCGATAACGGTGAGCGAGCCCAATACGCGGCCACTCACCTTATCGGCAACATGGCCGATAACGAGCGAACCCACGACACTCACCACGGTGGAGATGGCATTGGAGATGTTGTACTGCGCAAGGGAAATGCCCAGGTCGCTGACGATCAGCGGCTGGAACAGGCTCATGCAGTTGACGAAAATCGTGTAGCACGTGGCCATGATCACGAAGCCGGAGGTCACAACGAGCCAGCCGGGGAAGAACTTACGCTGCTGGGACATACTGCTCCTGATTTAACAAACGAATAGCCGGCGCCGGGCGCCGGTAGTGCCCAAGATTGCCTTGAAAGACAAGGGCATAGGCCTTACGGCCATGCCCGCAGGCTTGAAAGGCAAGGTTGGGTGCTACCGGTGGTCGGCGATATAGCCCAAAGCGACGGCGGTATAGGCCGCGGCGCCGAGAGGAAGCTCGGCATCGTTAAAACGTGCCTTGGGATGGTGCTGGGCAAAGTGTTCGTCCGTGTCGGTTACGGCCGCGCCCACGGTAAAGTACGCACTCGGAATCTCGCTCGAGATAAGCGCAAAGTCCTCACTCGCCATGGCATGGAAAAGCGGCAAGAAAGCCACCTTGGGCAGCACTGCGCCCACGTAGCCAAGCGACGCCTGAGTCATATCGCTGTCGAGTACAAGCGGCGGAACATCCGAAAGCGTCTCGATGGTCGCCGGCGTACGATATGTTGCGGCAACGCCGTTAACGACCTCCGCGATGCGGGTCTTTAGGTGCTCCATGAGCTCAACATCAAAGCCGCGCAGCGTTCCCTCAAGCACGCAGGTGTCAGGGATGACGTTGGCCGCCAAGCCGCCGGCAAACTTACCAACGGTAAGTGCGACTTCCTTGGCCGCCGGCACCTCGCGGGAGATGAGCTCCTGGAGCGCCAGGTGCACATGGACGCCGGCCGTGATGGGGTCGATGCAGATCTCGGGGCTCGAGCCATGGCCGCCCTTGCCCTGGAGCGTGATGCGGAAACCGTACACGCCCGAAAGCGCCGGGCTCCCATAGAGCACCAGGCCGAGCGGCGATTGGCTGTTGACGTGCATGGCAAAGGCAGCCTGGGGGCGCGGGTTCTGCAGCAGGCCATCGGCGATGGCAGCGCGCGCCCCTTCAAAGGTCTCCTCGCCCGGCTGGAACAGCAACTTCACCGTGGCGTTGGCCTCCACAAGCTCGGCCTCGCGGGCCTTGAGCAGGCGCGCCGCACCAAGCAGTGCCGTCGCGTGCATATCGTGACCGCAAGCATGCATGCAGCCATTGGTGGATGCAAAGGGCTCGCCGGATTCCTCGACAACGGGCAGGGCATCCATATCGCCTCGGAGCATGACGACCGTTCCGGCCTGCTCGTCCTTGCACGTGCCATTGCCCTGAGCGGCCGCGGCCGCACCGGCACCGATCAGGCCAACGACGCAGGAACCGTCGACGAGCGTGGTATGGGGGATGTCCATCTCGTCCAGACGTGCCTGGATATAGGCAGACGTCTGCGGAAGATTGTTACCGAGCTCAGGCATCTGGTGTAGATCGTGTCGCCACGCAGCGAGCTCGTCTGCAAAAGCCTGAGCTTCTGCGACAAGACCGTCGCCGATAGCGGTCTGCGCCGTTGTGGTAGCCTGAGGCGCTGGTTGCGGTTGAAAATCGGACAGAGCTGGTGCCATAGATGCCCTCCAGTAACGTTTTTGCAGCACGCACTTTGATAGCGTAAAGTGCAAGGTACAACTGTAAGGGCATGACATAAAAAATGCCGCCCTGGGAGGGCGGCGCAACAAGTTGTTTACAATTGCGGGCGTGATTTTCGGCGCAAGAAATCAAAATGCGTCTCGCTCAAGATAATCGACAGGAAGATGAGCGCGAAGCCGGCAAGCAGGCGCGAGGTGAGCGCCTCCCCCATCAGCAGCACCGAGAACAGCACACCCGAAGGCGACTCCATCGAAAGGAGCAGCGAGCCCGTCGAGGCCGGGACATGCGCCAGGCCGACGTTTTGGATGAGCAGAGCCACACATGTGCAGCCCACCGAGAGAAACGCCATCACACTGATAAAGCTCGGCGTCCAAACGGACAGCGGCGCTTGGGTCTCGAATAGCAGCGACGAGATCAGGCTCAGCACGCCGTTGCCCACAAACATCCAAAACGTGATGACGTTGATGTCCATCTTGCGGCCATACTTGGCGGTCACCGCCATCTGGATGGCAAAGAAGACCGCACCGCCCAGTGTGATGACATCGCCGACATTGAACTCGACGCTATCGAGCGCCACCAGACCAATGCCCGCCAGGCACAGCAACGCGGCGCCCAAGTTGTAACGGGTAAGCTTTTCGCCGCTTAGAACGTAGCTCGCAAACGGAACCAAGATGCAGTACGTGCCCGTCAAAAATGCACTCTTGCCTGCCGTGGTCTGTGCCAGGCCGATCGTCTGCAAACCGTAGGCACCCCACATGAGCGCGCCCATGCCAAGTCCAACAATCAGGTTTCGAGCGTTGAAATGGGCAACAATGCGCTCGTGGAAGATGGCAAGCATGACCAACGACGCCGGAAGAAAACGAATGTAGAGCAGCTCGAACACCGGAATGGTATCGAGCGCATCCTTCATGGTGGTGAAGGAATAGCCCCAGATGACCGCCACCGAAAGCAGCAAGACCTTCCAGAACAGCGGCGAGCGCGCACCGGCACCGCGAGAGGCACCGCCGGCACCTAGGTCTTCGCGGGCTACAGGGCTATCGGGCATATTCTCGATTTCGTTGGCAGCGTATTGGGCCATGGAACATCCTCACACTCAATCTGGGCGTGGTGTCCGCACGCGTATGGCTGCGTGCCGCCTCATGGTCAAATAAAAACGGGGCGCACCGGACCCCCGGTACGCCCCGCTACTGTAGCAACAACCAGCGTTGCATCGCAATCCAGCATAATAAAGTGTCAAACTGGAAGACCTCGATGTTCCGACGGCGTTTACGTGGCTGAACTAGATCAACTTAGTTGATTCCAGCTTTTCGATGATCCAGTCGTTGGCTTTGATGACCGGGCGGCGGAAGACGACGCCCAGGGCCAGCGACGGAATCAGATAGCTCGCCAGAATGCCTAGCTCAATCCAATACTCCATATGGTAGGCACCGGCCATAGCGGCGTGCATGGCGTTGATGCCGTGGGTGAACGGCAGGAACGGATAGATCGCCTGGAACACAGGGCCCGTCATCTCGATGGGGAACGTGCCGCCCGAACCGCCGACCTGCATGACCAGCAGCACGACGGCGAGCGCCTTGCCGATATCGCCAAACGAAACCGTAAGCGTGTAGACGATATTGGAGAACACGAGACTCGCGACCCAGCCCGCCAGCACAAACTGCAGCGGGTCGTCGCACTGGATGCCAAAGAACAGGATGTCGCCCGCGCACACGAGCGTTGCCTGCAGCAGGGCCAGACCGCCAAAGAACAGGTAGCGGCCCAGGTAGATCTCGTGCAAGCGCACGGGGATCAGCTCGTTGATAAGCTCATCGTCAACCGAGACCTTCATCATGGCCGCCAGCACGATCGAGCCGACCCAGAGCGACAGAATCGTGTAGAACGGCGCCATGGCCGAACCGTAGTTGCGGATCGGATAGACCGGCTTGCGATCAAGCGCGACGGGGCCGGAAAGCGACACGGCCAAACCCTCGGGATCGTTGCCAATCATCGTCTTGATCGTGGCAAGGTCATCCGACATCAGGGCGCCATCGAGCTCGTCCTTAAAGGCGCTGATCTTATCGGACGCTTCACCTAGCTGATCGGAAGCCTTGTTGACCAGCTTGGCGGCCTTGGAGAGGCCCTTCGCCAACGAGCCGGATGCATCGGTGAGGCCACTCACGGCACTATCCAGATTGCTCGAAATACCGTTCAGCGAATCCAAAACACCCGAAATGGTCTTCTTGAGCTCCTTAGCCTTAGCCGAGAATGTGGAGTCGTAATCGATCTTGGCACCCGAGACGCCCGCCTTGGCGTCGGCGATCGCCTGGTCGGTTTCGGCGCGGACATCGTTAACCTTTGCCATGCTGTCCGAGAGCGACGTCGCGATGCCCGTCAGCTCCTTGGCATTGTTGCGGTACTCCGTCGCGATTTTGCCCAGCTCTGCAGCCGCGTCCTCAAGCCCTTCCTTGAGCTTGTCGTTACTCACCTGGCCGGCAAGGCTGCGGAGCTTATCGGCCGCAGCGTCAATCTCATCGGCACGCGCGTTGAGCGACGCGGCACCGTCGTTGAGCTGTGCTACCGTAAGATCGACATGCTGGTTCGCGGCGTCAAAGGCCTTTGCGAGCTCGGTGGACACGTTGTCGAACGACCCGGCACTTCCATCAATCGCGGCATCAATGGCATCGCTGGCAGCCTTGAGCGCCTGCTCAGAATCACTGATACCGCTCTCGGCATGCTCCATCAGCTGCTTCACCGACTGATCGGTAGTTCCGGTCTGCTTGAGCAGGCCGCCCGCCGACGTCAGCGAATCGGAGGTCGAACTCAAAATGCCCGCAAGCGAAGTAGCGCTGGCCTTGATGTCCTGCAGGTCCTGAACCGAGTCGCCAAGCGTCGAGGACAGGTTGGCGATAAAGTTGCTGACCTGGTCGGTGCTCATGTAATCGAGCAGGCTGGACACTGTCTTAAGGCCGATGGTCGTGATGGTCTTGGTAAAGGTCTCGTTGACCTGGTTCTGAACAGCACTCGAGCCCTTTTCGGTCACGATCTGGGCGATGGCGTTGGCTTTCTGGTTCTCATAGAACTCGATATCGGCGTGTTTCACGTCAGTCGAGAAGAGCGTCATCATGTCGGAGCTAAAGCTCTTGGGGATTACGACGGCCGCATAGTAAGCGCCCGACTTAACACCGTCGATAGCCTTATCGCGATCGTTGAGCACAACCCAGTCAAAGTTCTCGTTACCACGCAGAGCGGCGGTAACGTTTTCACCCACGTTGACCTCGACGGGAATCAGATCGCTCTCGTAACCCTCGTCGGTATTGACCACGGCAATCTTAAGATTTCCGGTATTGCCGTACGGGTCCCAGCTGCCGGCGATGTTAAACCATGCATACAAACACGGCACGATAATGAGGCCCATCACGACAACCATGCCGATCACGGAGTGAGACACGTTTTGGACGTCGCGCTTAAACAGATGCAGGATGTTCTTCATTTATGCCTCACCTCCTTTTGAGTGCTTGCCAAGCGGGGCGTCATCCTCATTCATCACAAATGTGTCGTCCCCGTTCGCGGGCACATGGTGCATATTGTCGTGGATGGGCTGGTCGGCAGTCTGAACCTTGGATTTAGAGCCTCGCTCGCTGGCGTTGAGGCCAAACATGTGGCGGGCGGCAGGAATGGCGGCCGTGTGTTCGCGCATCTCGCGACGCAGGTCCTCATCCGAAAGCGCCGAGATGCGCATCTGGGTATTGAGGCTCGCTCGGATATATTCGATATTGATAAGCCAGCCGCAGATGGCAATAACCGAGATGATCCAAATGACAAGCAGGATGATCTTGCCGTTATTGTCGATATCGAGAACCGTCGACAGGACAAAGAGCAGGACCTGAACGCCCACCACGGCGGCAAAACCGCCCTTGATGTAGTACGGGTAGCGATGTTCAAAGGCGACCGCATGATCGAGCAGTTCGCGACGGTACGAATCGGAATCGAGCATGACGCGCATGGCCGTGCGCAGCGAGTAGCGCTGGCGCGGCAGGTCGTTGGACTCGCAAATCATCATACCGGTCGTGGAGAGCTGTTTATCAAAGAGCAGGTTAAGGTTGAGCAGCAGCGGACGCAGCTGCAGGCCGATAAAGAGCGCCACGATCAAGAACACGCCCAGAATGCACAGGTTAAACAGGTAGTTGAACGAATACATGCCGCCGACCGTCTCGCGCAGCAGATTGATGCCGTAGGTAAAGGGCAGCAGCGGGTGCAGCCACTGGAAGAAGCCGGGCATCATCTCGATGGGGTACATGCCCGACGAACCCGGGATCTGCACGATGACGAGAATGACGCCGATAGCCTTGCCGATATGCTTAAACGTGGTGGACAGCGCATAGATGATATTGACGTAGGTGAACGAAATGGCGATGCCGCCCAGCACGAACAGCAGTGGGTTGACGCACTGTACGCCAATGACCAAATCACCCACCGTAACGATGATGGCCTGCAACGCGCCCAGGATCACCAGGAGCATCCAACGGCCGAAGTAGCCCTGGCGCGCCGTAAAGCTGCCAATGCCCTCGCGATCGACCTCGAGCTTGTAGATGGCGATGAGTACGTAACCGCCCACCCAAAGCGCCAGATTAGTGTAGAAGGGAGCGATGCCCGAACCAAAGCTCTTGACCGGATAGATCGACTTGGACGTCAACTCAACCGGAGATGCCATAAAGTCGGCAACGTCATTGACATCGACGCCCATCAGGTCGGCCAGCTCGCCCATGGACTCGGAGGTCTGCAGCGCCGCGATGTCGTTAGCGGCGGTCGCAAGCCTGTCCTGAACCTTGGCAAGTGAGGCATCGGTCTGGGACAGCGTAGTCTTGGCCTGCTTGAGCGTGGCATCGAGCTGTGATAGCGTACCGCGCGCATTGGCGATTGTAGGCGTGAGGCCCGACACGATACCGGTTAGGTCGCCCGATACAACCGAGAAAGAGTCGAGCGCGCTGGAAGCCTTCGGCAGCGCATTTTGACCAAGATCCGTCTGAGCCTGGCTAATGTTGGTCGTGCCGGTCTGAATTGCAGTATTGATAGCGTCGCTGGCGCTCGAAACGGCCGAAGCGTCATTCGCAATCGCACTCGACTGCGCCGAGAGATTGTCCTTGACGGCCTGGAGGCTTTCGTTTTGTCCTCGAAGCGTCTCGATCGTCGACGCGATGAGCGCGTTGATTTCCTCCGAACCCGTCGGCACGCTGTCCGCCAACTCCTGCAGGTGGTCGATCAGCGCGTTGTTGTGCTTAATTGTCGTTTGAAGCGATTCGAGCGAGTTGTCAATGCGAGTGGTCGTAGACGTCAGGGCGCCCGTCATCTTTCCGACCGCAGCGTTCGCCGAAGCCGACGTCTTGGACAGTGCAACACTTCCCTCCGAAAGCGCCTTTGAGAGCGAGGTGATCGATTTGCCCGCGGTGGTGCGTGCTTCGCCCAACAGGTCGTTGCCTTGGGAGATCGCTTGAGCCAGCGAAGGCGCCTGACCCTGCAAACCGGCCAGCGCCCCATCCGCAGAGGCGATAGCACCGCTCGTTTTGTCGATAGCGGTGTTCATGTCGTTGATCGAATCGCGAACCTCGCTCAAGGTACCGGATGCCTCGGACACCGAACTCGTCAGCGAATCCTGAACCTGGGCGGTCTTATCCTTAAAATCGATGCCGGCATCCTTGGCGATGCCCGCCACGGTCTCGCCCACCGTGGAGACAAACTCCGAATTGATCTGCTCCTCGATAGTATTGGCGCCGGTATCGGTCACCTTGGGCGCAATGGCGCTCTTCTTCTCGTTAACGTAATATGTAAGCTTGGGCTGGCGGTAATTGCCATCGAGCATCGAGACAAGATTGTCGGAGAAGTTCTTGGGGATCACGATGGCGGCGTAGTACTCCCCGCTCTCGACGCCCTCTTTGGCATCGGCCGCCGAGTCGACGAAGGTCCAGCCCAGCTGATCGTTCTCTTTGAGCTGGTCGACAACCTTGTCGCCCGCATTGAGCTCGCCCACCAGGTCGTTTTGAGTTCCTTGGTCATTGTTGGCGATGGCAATCTTGATGCCCTGGGTGTTTCCGTACGGATCCCAGTTGGCCACGATGTTGTACCAGGCATACAGCGAGGGAATAACGCACACGCCCAGGGTAACCACCAAGGCGACGGGGTTCATAAGCAATCGCTTGATGTCACGCTTAAAGATCGCAAAGGATACCTTTGCGTTGGATAGTTTGCTGCCGAGACTCACGCTTGGACCATCCATCCTGTCGTTAAATCGAATCGTACTATCGACAACCATTGTACGTAGGCGCTTTAGTGCCTCGCGGCACAATGGTGCTGAGTTTTGCGGGTAGCAATATACTACGAAGATGAGTTAGCGTACAGTTGTACAGTATCTTAAATTTCAGCAGGTCACAAAACCACAACCCACACAAATTAGCAATTCAAATAGTCATCGGGGACGTTCTTAAACGACTAGTCAAAAGGGACGCTCTTGCCGCGGGCAGGTACGGCACTTGGGGATTTACGACTAAGAGGCTAGTACGTTAGATCGTGAGTTGCCTGAAACCAAACGACGACACCTAAAATACGAAGGCGACGCCTGTCCAGAGTGAAGTCGGGTTCTTCTGTCAAATAGGAATAGGTTGACAGCGCAATCGTGTTCCCTCGAATTTCATATCGCCGAATAACTATGGCTGATGCGTCTACCATGGCAACGACGGTGCATCCGTTCCACGGTTTAGCAACAGGATCGACCAGCAGAACACTGCTTTGCGGATAGCAGCGTGACATGCCGCTGCCGTTCATCTGAACTAGAAAGCCTCCCGGGTGCCTTTCAAGTACGGGTCCTGGAACGAAGGTGCGCCCACTGTTCTTAAGACTAAAGCCACCGTTGCGGCGTACGATTTTATAGATTTCGCATTCTTCGTTTTGGGCCACGTTCTGGCTTTTCTCAGGCCGCGAGCTTAAGCCGGCAGAAGCAAGGCCGCTATTACTTGCGGCGAGCTCATCAAACGTTACATCGAAAAGCTCGGTCAGCTTATCGAGAGTCGACACCTTGACGGCGGTGTGTCCACGTTCCCAACGGCATACCGTTTCTTTGGTAACGCCGAGCATGTCGGCAAATTGCTGCTGCGTCAAGCCTTCGCGGGTTCTAAGGCATTTAATGTTATCCCCTTGGGCCATGTTATTCATCACGCCTAAGTGGCAAGCACAAACAGTTGGGCCCGCCAAAGCCGTTTGTCAGCTCGTGTATGGAAATGGGGACAAGATCGATTCCGGCCTGTTCAAGAGCAGCGTTCGTCGCTTGATTCTCTTCATAGACACAGACTTTGCCCGGTCGGAGGCACAGCACACTGGCTGCGTTATTCGTGCACTCTTTTTCTGCCAAATTGGGATTAGATCCACCGCAGGGAATAAAACGAAGCTCGGGTATGCCGAGCGCGGCGGCCAGTGCCTCCTTGACTCCTTTTTCGACGGCGTGAATCTGGCAGAGATTCTCTGCTCGATTTCGCGTAATCTGATAAGAGCGAGATTCCGCGAGTAGCTGGGGGTCGACAACAAAAGTATCGTAGTCGACCCGGCTTAGGTACGTATCAAGATGGATACACAGGCTCCGCTCGGGTACCTCAATTGCCCATACGGCGTCGATGCTCGAGTCGGGATTCCACAGGAGGGTACGAGCGAGCATATCGATGGCTGCAGATTCGGTTCTCTGAGAGATGCCGACTGCGACATTATGAGCATCAAGATTGATGATATCGCCCCCTTCAATATGGAAGGTCGAATCGTGACGATAAAACGAGGGCGTGTCCTTGAAATTGGGATGGTATTTAAAAATCGTTTGGTAGAGCGCTACTTCGCGATTGCGCTCGGGCCAATACATGTGGTTGAAGGAGATGCCGGAGCCGATGGTGCTTACCGGGTCGCGCACGAACCACATGGTGTTTAATGGGCTAACGAGCAGCTCGTCAGGGGCATAGGCCTCGCCGGTTAATTCGGCGAGTCTGTCCCCGCCGTCGAAGCAGTATGTAACTTGCCCGTGGCGGATGCCGCCAATCGATGCCGAGACGAGCTCCTGCGCCGATCGGGTGTGTTCAAGATGCTCGCGGACTGCTTGCTGCAACTCGGCGCCAATCGCGCCGCATTCATCGACAAAGGAATCGACAAAAGATGCTCGAGCTTCGGGGCACGAGTCAAGCGCTTCTATAAGAAGTTGGTCGAGATACAGAACCTCTACGCCTTCATGCTCGAGCACTGAGGTATAGGCATCACACTCAGCTAGGGCTCTATCCAAGTCAAATAGGCTGCTCGATGGTCTTAGGCTAAAAACTTGGCCAAAATGGCCTTCGGGATAGTTTTGGGTTTCGATACCGGGTCGATATAAAAGGGCCTGTTTAAGCTTACCGATTTCGCTGGTGACATGAATTGGCATTAGAACGCTCGCTTTAATTCGGATGATGACTGATGTCAATTATCGTTCTGCTGGGAGAAGTTTAAGTGAGTATGTTGTGGGTATCGGTGGACGGCTTAAGCTCTTGATTGAAAGTCACCAATTGATAAAAAATATCAATTTAGTTCGATAATTGAGCTTATATATCAACTAAAACCCGTCTGCCTTTTAATACTATCCATTCGCATAAATATCTAATGTCAACTGGCGTGAAAACCGAATAATAAGGTTGCCGGCGAAAAGCTCGTATCGAAAACCTGCAAACTAAAGGAGGCATAATGGCCGAAGTGCAAAAGAAACGTGGGCTACGAATTCCGCACGTCTACACCATTATCTTCATTCTCATGGTGTTGACCGCAGCTCTTACGTGGATCGTTCCCTCCGGCTCGTTTGAGAGGCAGGAGCTCAACGGACGCGAGGTCACTGTTGCTGGAACATATGAGTCCGTTGAAAAGGTTTATGCGGACGAAGACGGCGCTGAGGTTGACCTGAAGCAAGGCCTGTTCGATGTGCTCGAGGCTCCTGCGGTGGGAATTCAGCAGGCAGTTGAGGTCGTTGCCTTTATTCTGATTGTCGGCGGATCCTTTCAGGTCATTACTGCCACTGGAGCTATCACCAGCGGCGTGGCGCGCATCGTTAAGAAGTTCAAGAGTAAAGACATCCTGATTATTCCGATTTTGATGGCGGTTTTTGCGCTGGGCGGTAGCACGTTCGGCATGGCGGAGGAGACCCTTCCATTTTTTGCCATCTTGCTGCCGATTGTTATGGCTATGGGATATGACTCCATTACGGCCTTTATGATCGTGTTCGTTGGCGCCCGTATTGGCTATATCGCATCGACGGTCAACCCCTTCAATGTTTTGATTGCTCAGGGAATTCTGAATATCCAGGGTAATCCCCAGCTCTGGCTTCGCGTTGTTGCCCTTGTTGTGCTGACCGCCATCGCTATTGCCTGGGTCGTGTTGTACGCTCGAAGGGTGAAGAAGAACCCCGAGTCCTCGATTGCTTACGCTGATGATATCGAGAAGCGCAAAGAGCATGCATCAAATGACGAGCTGCTCGAAGCCGATTTCACCGGGCGCCAGAAGGCCGTAATCATCGTATTCGTGCTTGGAATCGTCGCCATTGTCTGGGGTCTTGTCACCCAGGGCTGGTATATGAACGAGATCTCTGCAGTCTTTATGGCTATGGCGCTCCTGTCTGGCATCGTATCGGGCATGAGCGAGAAGGAGATTGCTACAGAGTTTGTTAAGGGTTTGGGCGACTTTGTTTTCTCTGCGGTCGTGGTCGGTCTTGCTCGAGGCATTTTGGTTATCGCCAACGATGGCTTGATTATCGATACGGTCCTAAACGCTCTTGCGACTGGCCTTGCCGGAATCCCCCCTGTTCTCTTTACCAGCATTTTGTATGTCGTTGACAACTTGCTTTCGATTCTGGTTCCCAGCTCTTCGGGCATCGCGGCGCTCACCATCCCCATCTTTGGGCCTCTGGTTGAGCTCATGGGGCTAAATCCAGAAGCTGCGGTTACTGGCCTTTCGATGGGATCTGCAGCGATGTCGCTGATTTCCCCCACCAGCGCAATGCTTGTCGCCGGTCTTGGTGTTTGCAAGATCTCTCTTGGCCAGTGGTGGCGAGTTTCCTGGAAGTTCTTCCTTGTGGTCAGTGCGGTCTGTCTCGTATTTACCGCGGTATCCGGTCTGCTTCCGATTGTCTAGCAAACGAAACGACAACTTTGTAAGCCATTGCAATAACAATTGAGCTCTAATCCAGAAAGGAACGATGATGAGCAAAGGTCTGAACGTTCATAGCGAAATTGGTGCCCTCAAGAAGGTATGCGTGCACCGACCGGGCTTGGACCTCGTAAACATGAAGGCGGAGGATTTTGAGCGCGCCTGGATTCATGACGCGTTTTATCTCGAGTATGCTCAGCGAGAGCATGACGAGTTTACTAATCTTCTTCGCGGTGCTGGCGCCGAGGTCGTTTATATGGAGGACTTGCTTGCCGAGACTTTCGATCAGGTTGAGGGTTCTCGTGCCGAGTTTATGAGCAAGTTCATTCCCGAGGCCAAGATCGAGAACCTGGCGCTTCGTCAGGCAGTCGTGGAGAAGCTCGACTCCATCAAGGACAACAAAGAGTTTGTCCTTACCGCTATGGGCGGCCTTTACGTACGCGATCTCGAGATTCCGCATGTGGGCGGTTCCCTTGCGGCCATGGATAGCGACGAGCTGAAGCCCGACGAAATGGTCTTGTTCCCGATGCCCGCTTCCTACTTCTCGCGTGATCCGATCGCTGTGGTCGGCAAGGGTGCGATGATGAACCGCATGTACTGGCATCAGCGCAACCGTGAGGTCGTATTCTATGAGACCATCATGCGCCACCATCCTGATTATGCTGGGGCTCCGCTTTGGTACGACCACAGTAGCGATTGGCATATCGAAGGCGGCGACGTTCTGAACATTAACGCCACCACGCTTGCAATCGGTATTTCCGAGCGTACCCAGACCGCGGCCATCGACCAGCTTGCCAAGAATCTGTTCTGGGGCAAGGGCGAGTCCGAGATCGAGCAGGTATTTGCCATCAAGATCCCCCACGGCTATGCCTATATGCATCTTGATACGGTTTGTACTCAGGTTGATTACGATAAGTTTACCGTCTACCCCGGTATCTACGAGACGCTTCGTGCCTATCGACTCACCAAGGGCGATTCGGATGGCGAGGTCTGTATCGAGGAGATCGAGGGGACGATTCAGCAGATTCTTGAAATGGCAACCGGTATCGACCATATCACGATGATCGAATGTGGCGCCGGCGATCCGATCGAGGCATCCCGTGAGCAGTGGAACGATGGTTCCAACACGCTTGCTGTTGCGCCGGGTAAGGTGTGCGTCTATGAGCGCAACGTTGTTACTAATGATGCGCTTTATAAGGCGGGCGTTGAGCTGTTGGTTGCTCCTTCCGAAGAGCTGTCTCGTGGTCGTGGTGGCCCGCGCTGCATGACCATGCCGTTCTGGCGCGAAGAGATTTAATTCCGTTCTGGCCCGAGATGCGCGGATGCGCGTTCTTCGCGCGCCGCGCACTCATCAATTAGGTAAATAATGAAAGGAACCTATCATGGCACTGAATCTTTCTGGTCGTAGTTTTCTGACTCTGCTCGATTTCACTACCGAGGAGATCGAGTATATGCTCGAGCTTTCGAGGGACTTTAAGAATCTCAAGCGCATGGGCGCTCCCCATCGTTATCTTGAGGGCAAGAACATCGTTCTGCTGTTTGAAAAGACTTCAACGCGTACGCGCTGCGCTTTTGAGGTGGGCGGTATGGATCTCGGCTTAGGTGTAACCTACCTTGATCCCGGTTCGTCGCAGATGGGCAAAAAGGAGTCCATTGAGGATACCGCCCGCGTGCTTGGTCGCATGTACGACGGTATCGAGTATCGTGGCTCTGACCAGTCCATTGTTGAGGAGCTTGCCGATAAAGCCGGCGTTCCCGTGTGGAATGGTCTCACCAATGAGTATCACCCGACCCAGGCTTTGGCGGATATCCTTACGATGCGCGAGGAATTCGGTGACACGCGTGGCCTCAAGCTGACCTATCTCGGCAAGGAACAGGGCAATGTAAGCGATTCCCTCATGGTGATCTGCGCTAAGCTCGGCATCAACTTCTGCTCTTGTGGGCCGAAGGGCGATGTTGAGGGCGCTACCCACTTTGATCCCGAGCTGCTTGAGACTTGCCAGAAGATCGCCGAGGAAAATGGCTGCACCATTCAGCTTACTGACAACATCGATGAAGGCGTAAAGGATGCCGATGTTATTTACACCGATGTCTGGGTTGGCATGGGCCAGGCTGAGGAGCTCTGGAAGAGCCGTATCAAGCTGCTCTCCCCGTACCGCGTAACCTCGGAGGTCATGGCGAAGGCAAACCCCAACGCTATCTTCATGCATTGTCTCCCGAGCTTCCACGATACCAAGACCACCATCGGAGCGGAAATCGCGGAGAAGTTTGGCGTAACCGAGATGGAGGTCACCGACGAGGTCTTCGAGTCCGATAAGTCTCGCGTCTTCCAAGAGGCAGAGAACCGTATGCATACCATTAAAGCCGTGATGTACGCTACTCTTCGATAAGGAGGCACGCATGTCCAAACCCTACGGCAAGCCCGATCGTATCGTCGTCGCCCTTGGCGGCAACGCCCTCGGCAACAACCCCGTTGAGCAGATCGAGGCCGTGAGCAACACCGCTCACGCCCTTCTCGGCCTGATCGAGCAGGGCAACGAGATCATCATCACCCACGGCAACGGCCCGCAGGTCGGCATGATCCAGAACGCCTTCGCCGCCGCCCACGACGCCATCGGCACCCCCGAGATGCCGCTGCCCGAGTGCGGCGCCATGTCCCAGGGCTACATCGGCTATCACCTGCAGCAGGGCATCGGCCGCGAGATGCACAAGCGCTACAAGCGCTGGCACGCCGCAACCGTCGTCACCCAGATCGAGTGCGACCCGGACGACCCCGCGTTCAAGAACCCGACCAAGCCGATCGGCCCCTTCTACACCGAGGAGCAGGCCAAGGAGTTCATGGCCGAGGACCCCTCCAAGGTCTTCGTCGAGGATTCCGGCCGCGGCTGGCGTCGCGTCGTCGCCTCCCCCGACCCCAAGAAGATCGTCGAGGCCGACTCCATCCTCAACCTGCTCGACAACGAGTTCATCGTCATCGCCTGCGGTGGCGGCGGCATCCCCGTCGTCCGCGACTACGAGAACAAGGGCTGCTACAAGGGCGTTCCCGCCGTCATCGACAAGGACCTGGGCGGCGAGCTGCTGGCCGAGGACTGCGACGCCGACGTTCTGTTCCTGCTGACCGCCGTCGAGCATGTCGCCATCAACTTCGGCAAGCCCAACCAGGAGGAGCTCGAGGACATCACCGCCGACGAGGCCGAGCGCCTGGCCGACGAGGGCCAGTTCGGCAAGGGCTCCATGGAGCCCAAGGTCCGCGCCGCCATCAAGTTCGCCCGCTCCCGCAAGGGCCGCACCTGCATCATCGGCGCCCTGGACAAGGCCGCCGAGACCATGGCCGGCCTCTCCGGTACCCGCATCCACGAGTAGCCTCTACTCCATTGCCTCTCTCGTGGGCGCCGGGCAAGGCGCCCACAAACTAGCCTCTCTTCATGAGCCCCGCGGTCCGCTCCGACTGCGGGGCTTTTGCTATTTACCTAGTCCCCGATGGGCGGGTAGTCATTGGGGACGTTCTTAAACGACTAGTCAAACAAGAACGTCCTCAATGACTACTAATTTAAATCTGTCCCCAATGACTGCGGAAAGCGCATCTCACACCGACGCATTGCTTTCGGGCCCTCTCTCCGTGCTCCCTATAAGTTCAGCTGGACTCCCCGCAACCTGTTCCGCGTTGGCGGAACGAGCGCGACGTGGAGTGTCATTCTTTACCGCGTTAGACTAGACGCAGGGAAAGGAGGAGGACATGGATGCTCGCGTCAAGCAGCTTGTAAATATGATCGAGGGCGCTCAGCCTGTCGCTGTCGCGGTGCTTGCCAAGCGTCTCGAGGTAAGCGAGCGCGCCGTGAGAAACTATATCCATCGCGCAAACGACAATCTTGCGGGGGTTGCACGCATCGTTGGCAGCAAAGGGCAATATCGTATCGATGTTGCACATGCAGATGAGCTTGCTCGCTTGCTAGACGGTGCGGCTCTGGCCCATCCGGGCATTCCTGATACGCGCGACGGCCGTGTGTCCTTCCTTCTTAACGACCTTCTCATGCGGTCCCAGTGGGTGACGATTGAGGAGTATGCGGATTTACTCTACGTTTCGGCGCGAACTCTGTCCAATGACATGCGTCTGGCAGAGCAGAAACTCGCCCAATTTGACTTGACGCTCGAAAAGCGCCCTCGCTACGGAATCCGCGTTGCGGGTGGGGAGTCGCAACGGCGTCTGTGTCTGGCCTCGCTGGTGAGGCCCGTGTTGCCCGACACCGACGATGCAGAGCTCGCCGAGCGCCTGCGGGCCATCGCCGCATGTGTGGACGATGCCCTGACTGCCTCGCCCGTCACGGTGAGCTCGCTGGCATCCCGCAATCTCATCATGCATCTTTACATCGCTCTTGGCCGCATCGAGCAGGGCTGCTATGTCCCGGCTGCAGAATCGGACGTTTTAAAGCTGGAGGGAACGCGCGAATACGCTGCGGCTTTCCAGATTGCCGCAAACATCAAGGATGCCCTGGGCGTGAGCATGCCCCGAGAAGAGGTTGCCTTTATCGCAATCCATTTGCTCGGCAGGGGCACGGGCGTGCCCGAGAAGGGCTCGGCCGTTATCTCGGACGAGATGTGGGAGATCGCTTCCGAGATGGTATGTGCGGTCAACGATGAGTTTAGGTTTGACTTTAGCAGCGATCTTGAACTTCGCATGAACCTTGCTCGGCATATTGGCCCTCTGGGATATCGCCTTGAATATCACATGCATATGGATAACCCCATGCTGCCCGATATCAAGACGAGGTTTCCGTTGGCCTATTCGATGGCGGCCGGCACCTCGCAGGTACTCGAGCGTCATTTTGGCAGCCAGCCCTCTGATGAGGAGCTCGGCTACATCGCCATGGCATTTGCCCTGGCCCTCGAGCAGCAAGCCGACCAGCCGCGTCGCAAACGCATCCTGATCGTGTGCGCCTCGGGAGCGGGAAGCGCCCGTATGCTCGAGCACCAGTACCGCAAGCAGTTTGGTATGTATATCGAGTCGATTGAGACATGCGACGTCGCCCGCGTGGGAACGCTCGACTTTTCGCACATCGACTACGTGTTCACAACGGTGCCGCTCAACGTCAAGTTGCCCGTGCCCGTCCGCGAGGCCGATTTCTTCTTGGAGACGAGCGATGTCAACGCTATCCGCAAGGTGCTGAGTGATGACGCTGCGCAATCGGACTCCCTGAGCGCTTTCTTTAGCCGTGCCCTGTTCTTCAACCGCGTTGAGGTGTCGTCGAAGCAGGCCGTTCTCCGATATCTCTCCGAGCGCGCCGTCGAGAGCGGCCGTGTCGATGCCCAGTTTGCCCAAGAGGTTGCCGAGCGCGAGAGCGCGAGTGCCACCTCGTTTGGCAATGGGGTGGCCATGCCCCATGGGATGCATCCTTTGAGCGCCGAGGCCTTTGTTACCGTGGGCCTGCTCGAACATCCCATTCTTTGGGACGAATACGGCCATGAGGTCGATATCGTCTTTATGGTGTCGTTTGCCCGGTCGGGCGGCGATGAGGCGCGGATCTTGAGCTCGCTGCTCGCTGAGATCTTTATGGACCGCCAGGGGGTCGAGCGCTTACGCGAGCGCCGGTCCTGGCATGAGCTGATGGCGCTTGTGCAAGCGCATACGGCTTAAGGCTTCTTTTGTCGAAAACCCTGCCTGCCTGCAATAAACCTCGAGGATTGCGGGTGGGAGATAGGCGTTTCGAATATTCAAGTACAAACCAAACATCACGGGAGAGGAGACCGTTATGGACGATCAGGGAACCGAGATGGTTTCGTTTCAGCTGGTCGCTGCAGCGGGAGAGGCGCGCAGCCTTGCCTTCGAAGCCCTTGAAAAGGCAAAGGCGGGGGATTTTGACGCTGCCGCCAAACTCATGAAGCAGTCAAAGGATGCGGGAATCAAGGCTCACCACATCCAAACGCAGCTGCTTTCGACCGAGGCGGCGGGCGAGCATCTGTCGGTGGATGTGTTGCTGGTCCATGCTCAGGACCACCTCATGTGCTCCATGCTTGCTCAGGAGCTCGTGCAGGAGCTGATTTGCCTGTATGAGCGCACTGCAGCCAAGAACGCCTAACGGCGTGCGGCGACTATCCAACCAATCAATGCGAAGGGAATCCCTTATGAAGATCCTTCTTGTTTGCGCAGCTGGCCTGTCTACAAGCATTCTGATGAAGAAACTCGAGAAATACGCGGAGCAAAACGGCATCGAGCTTGATATCGATGCGGTGGGTATCGGCGAGTATCAGGAGACCTGCGCCGATTATGACGTGCTGCTCTTGGGGCCGCAGGTGTCCTACCAGCTCAACACCGTCAAGCAGGGGAGCGGTAAGCCGACCGCGGTCATCCCCGCACAGGACTACGGCATGGGCAACGCCGCCAATGTGCTGGCACTCGCCCAGTCGCTGTTGGGCTAGGAGGCGACCATGGAAAAGTTAATGACCCTGCTTCAGGAAAAACTGACCCCTATTGCCAATTTCTGCGGCACCGAGCGCCATTTTGCCTCCATGCAAAAGGGCTTTATGAGCGCGATCAGCTTCATCTTGGTCTCTGCCGTCTTTATGATCATCGCCAACCCGCCGGTCACGGCCGACCTGGTGGCGCAGGGCGGGTTCTGGTCCGTCTTTGGCCCTTGGCTCGATTTTGCCACGGCCAATAAGCTCACGCTGCTCATCCCGTTCAACATGACGATGGGCATACTGTCGGTGATCGTGACGTTCGCAATCGCCTATAACCTGGCGGGCACCTACAAGATGCCCAAGCTTAACGCCGGTATGACCTCGCTGGTGATGTTCCTGATCGCCGCGGCGCCGTCGTCCTACTACCAGCTTGCTGATGAGTCCGTGCTCCAGGCGGTCCCCTGCACCTATCTGGGTGCGCAGGGCCTGTTTACCGCCATCATCGTTGCCCTGGTCTCCGTCGAGGTCACGCGCTTCTGCCAGACCAAGGGCATCACCATCAAGATGCCCGATGGCGTGCCGCCGTTTTTGTCCGAAACCTTTGGCGCCATCGTGCCTATGCTCGCCAACATCCTCATCTTCTTTGGTGGCAACCTGCTGATCCAGATGATCGATCCCACGCTGTCCATCCCCTCGGTTATCGAGAAGCTGCTCGCTGCCCCGCTTTCCGTCGCAGTTGACTCTGTGCCCGGCGCACTGCTTATCTGCTTCATGACGCTGCTGTTTTGGTGCTTTGGCGTCCACGGCAACATGATCGTGATGCCCATCACCGCCCCGGTTACGCTTGCCGCCTTTGCTGCCAACGCCTCGCTCTACGCTGCTGGGCAGCCGCTTGAGTTCCACCCGGCACTCATGTCGATGGCCATCAACCTCATCGGCGGCACGGGCAATACGTTCTCTTTTGTGGCGCTCTGCGCGTTTAGGGCAAAGTCGCAGCAGCTCAAGGCATTTGGCAAGGCATCCATCGTGCCGAGCTTCTTCCGTATCTCCGAGCCCGCGATCTTTGGCGCACCCATCATCTTCAACCCGATCCTCATGATTCCGTTTGTGCTGGGCGGTATGATTTCGGCCCTGCTGTATTGGGGTGCAATCTCACTGGGTCTTGTCTCTAACTTCTACATCTTGGTGAGCGGCACGTTCCCCATCTTCGTTCAGGGCTTTATCCAGTGCCTCGACCCGCGCATCTGGGTATTTACGATCGTTTTGATCGTGGTCATGGCTGTGGTCTGGTACCCGTTCTTTAAGGTGTACGACAACCTGCTCCTGGCACAGGAGCAGGAGAACGCCGCGGCAGCTTCTGCCAAGGATACTGAGTAGCATGGGTTACTTTGACAGAACGTCTGCTGCCGGTATGCCCGAGGGCTTTTTGTGGGGCGGCGCGCTCGCTGCCAACCAGGCCGAAGGGGGCTGGAACGAGGGCGGCCGCGGTATGTCGCACTCCGACCTGATTCCACAGGGTCCCGACCGCTGGGATGTGATGTTTGGCAGGCAAAAGCCCGTGGATGATCCGGACAGGCTGTATCCATGCCGTTGGGGCAACGACTTCTTCCATCATTGGCGCGAGGACGTCGAGCTCTTTGCCGAGATGGGCTTTAAGTGCCTGCGTCTTTCAATTTGTTGGAGCCGTATTTTTCCCACAGGGATGGAGGCCGAGCCCAACGGTGAGGGCTTGGAGTTTTACCGTCAGGTATTCGAGGCGCTGCGCGAGCACGGAATCGAGCCACTCGTGACGCTGTCGCACTACGACTATCCGTTGGCTCTGGTCGAGCGTTATGGTGGATGGCAAAGCCGAGAGATGATCGAGCGGTATGCGCACTACGTCGAGACCGTCGGACGTGCGTACCAGGGCCTCGTGCGTTATTGGCTCACCTTCAACGAGATCAACAGCGTGGCGCTGTCCTATCTCAACGCGGGCGTCACGCTCGAGGATGAGCGTGACCGTGCAGCCGTGACCGCGGCGTTCTCGCACCATATGTTTATGGCGAGCGCTCACGCTGTCGAGATCCTGCACAAGATCGATCCCGCAAACAAGGTGGGTTGCATGATCGCTGCCGGTGCGACCTATCCGTACCGTTGTGCGCCCGAGGACGTATGGCTTGCGTATGAGGAGGACCGCGGCCGCTACTTCTACACTGACGTGATGGCTGCGGGCGCCTATCCTACTTGGAAGCTGCGTGCGCTCGAGAAAGAGGGTGTTCACGTGCCCTTTGAGCCGGGCGATACGGAGTATCTGGCCGAGCATACCGTCGACTTCATCTCGTTCTCGTACTATTGCTCGCGCTTGGTGTGCGCCGATGACCAGGTGATCGCTGAGAAGGCGGAGGGCAACGTGTTCCCGACGCTGCGCAATCCGTACCTCAAGGATAAAGAGACTGCCTGGAAATGGCAGATCGATGCGCTGGGTTTGCGCGTGACGCTTGCCGGCTACCACGATCGTTACCATCTTCCGCTCTTTATCGCTGAGAACGGTGTGGGCGGACTCGATGCGCTGGAAGACGGCAAAGTCCACGATGCGTATCATATTGATTACCTGCGCAGGCATATTCTTGCGCTACGCGATGCAATTGTCGAGGACGGTGTTGACCTGATGGGATACACGCCGTGGGGCTGTATCGATCTGGTATCGGCCTCGACGGGGCAGATGAAGAAGCGCTATGGCTTTGTTTATGTCGATGCCGATGATACGGGCAAAGGCACGTTCGATCGCTACCGAAAGGACAGCTTCTGCTGGTATCAAAAGGTCATTGCATCAAATGGCGAGGACTTGAGTTAACTCTTACAGGTCTGTTGCCCCCGCGGTCCGCTTCGGCCGCGGGGGCTTTTGCTATTGAGACGGCTGTTCATGAGGAGCATTGCAGACTTCGGAAACCCGGCACTTGGGGACGTTCCTTTCCTGCCGGCAGCTTGGGACAGTCCTTAAAGGCCGCATCGATCAACTGCGGAAAGCACATCCCAGAATGAGCGTCCAACATGGGGCGCGGTTTCCCTTGAGGCCCTCAATCGGAAAATGCATCCCGGATTTTTGTCGAAAAGCGGTCCCTAGTTTCCCAAACGGGCCGCTAACGGAAAGCGCATCCCGCTATTGGGCCCCAAAGCAGGATGCGCTTTTCGTGCTGGCAGTTCCAAGCAGTTCGGGATGGCCCTTTTCGTCTGCTCTCGGCTGGCGTCCGCAAGACTGTCCCCAACGACCACTCATTTAAGTCTGTCCCCAATGACTAGCAGTAGGCCCACATGGCTTCGATTTCGTTGAGGACTTCTACGACGCCCCAGCGGCGGGCGCTACGGCTGGGCGAATTGGGATCGTAGACACCGATCTGGTCGGCGTCGTCAATGCCGTAGAGCACGATGTAATGACCAACGTTGGTAAACGTGCCGGGGCGCACGGCGGCGATTACGGGAGCACCCGAGCGCAAGGCCTGGGCCATCGAGTCTCGGTCGTTGTAGAGCTGCGTCCCGTTAAGGCCCAGCTGCCATGCGCCGCTGGTCATAAACGACCATTCGGTAGCTCCGGTGGGGGCGTAGTTGCCGGCTTCGGAAAGCGCGCACATGTCGGCTGGCGTCATATCGGTGTGTCCGGTTTTAAAGATGTAGACCATGGTGAGGCAAGTGGGTCCACAGCCGTTTTGGCGGATGGTGCCGCCGGCGTAGGGCAGTTCCGACCATGCGGGGTCGATCTGGTAGATATGCGGCATGGTGCCGGCGCTCCACTGCGAACGCGGGGTCGAAAAGGCAAATGAGTAGCCGGGTGCGACCGGGGCTTTGAGGAGCTTTTCCTCGGCGGTGGGCTCTAGGCCGGCAGAGCCATGCGAGGCGCACGACCCCAGATACACAAAGGCCAGACATGCCATGATGGAGCACAGGGCAAGACGGAGACGATGAATCTGCGGATTGGCGGCCCTGACACGTCCCATCGGTCGTGGCTGCTTTGCGCCGCGTCCGCCGCGGGGCTTCGAAAAGAAACGGCTGATGTGATTGTCAGACTTTTGTCGATCGTTTTTCTGCCGCCGAGGCACTTCGGCCCGGCGTTGACGGGTGCCCGAGCATGGGCGATCCGCCTGACGCGTGCTGGCATTCTGCGGCATAGGCGACGAGGGGTGATCCTGCGGACGCTGCGGGTTCTGCGGCCCGTCGTTGTCAGAAACACTCCTGGATGCTGGCGTGGTACGCCCGGCAAGGCGAACGTTTCGCTGCCGTTCGCCGTCGTTGTATTCGTATGCCATTTGTACCGCCTCGTCTCATGTATAACCCGTCCATCCTACAAAAAAGACGTGCAGCAAATGAGGACATACGCCAAAACCTCGGTAAGCGACATGGACGGGAGCGAGCCTGGCGCCATAACACGACACCTTCCGCGAGCAATCGAATCGCGCTATCAAAACGGGCGCTCGCAACGAGTGGAGCCCCTCGCCGTTCGTCCCAAAAACGGCGCCGTTCGTCTTGCGGTTCGGCCTTCGGTCGAGCTACAAGCAGCGCTGCTGTGCCAAGGCCGTATCTTAAAGCCATGAAATAAAAGTGCGCGGCAAAACAGGCCGTGCAAGGGGTGACGCCAAGGGGCGTCAAAAAGGAAAGGAGGGGAACAATGGCGGACAAGAACGCGGAAGTTGCAGTCGAGGATAACGGCGGCATGAAGAAAACGCTTTCGCTCTGGAACTTCTTCACCATCGGTTTCGGTGCCATCATCGGTACCGGTTGGGTTCTGCAGGTCGGCGACTGGATGGTCGTGGGCGGCGGTCCCGTTCCCGCTATGATCGCATTCCTCTTGGGTGCAATCTTCCTCGTGCCCGTCGGAGCTGTTTTCGGTGAGCTCACGGCTGCTATCCCCATCTCGGGCGGCATCGTCGAGTATGTCGATCGTAGCTTTGGCCGTACGCTGAGCTACATCACCGGATGGCTTTTGGCTCTGGGCAACGGCATCCTGTGCCCGTGGGAGGCCATCGCCATTTCGACCCTCGTGTCCGAGATGTTCGGTAGCCTGCCCGGTCTTGAGTGGCTGCGCGCCGTTAAGCTCTACACCATCCTGGGCGCCGACGTTTACCTGTTCCCGACGCTGATCGCGCTCGGCTTTGCAGTCTACGTCATCTTCCTCAACTTCCGCGGTGCCAGCTCGGCTGCCAAGCTCCAGGCCTTCCTGACCAAGGCCCTGCTCTGCGGCATGCTGCTCGCCATGGGCGTCTCGCTGTTCACCGGCTCGCCGGACAACGCCATGCCCGTATTCTCCCAGGTCGCCGGTGCTGGCGGCGGCAAGGCCGCTACCGAGAGCACCAGCCTGTTCGCCGGCATCGTGTCGGTCCTGGTTCTGACTCCGTTCTTCTACGCCGGTTTCGACACCATTCCCCAGCAGGCTGAGGAAGCAGCCGAGGGCCTTAACTGGAACAAGTTCGGCAAGATCATCTCCCTGGCCCTGCTGGCCGCTGGCGGCTTCTACATGGTCTGCATCTACTCGTTCGGCACTATCCTTGACTGGCATGAGTTTGTTAAGAGCCCGGTTCCCGCGCTTGCCTGCCTCAAGGGCATCAACATGCTCCTGTACCTGGCCATGCTCGTCATCGCCACGCTTGGACCCATGGGCCCGATGAACTCCTTCTACGGTGCCACGAGCCGCATCATGCTCGCCATGGGTCGTAAAGGCCAGCTGCCCGAGAAATTCGCCGAGGTCGACCCCAAGTCCGGCGCTCCCAAGCTCGCCTGCGTCGTTCTGGGCGTCATCACCGTCATCGGTCCGTTCCTGGGCAAGAACATGCTCATTCCTCTGACCAACGTGTCGGCTCTCGCCTTCATCTTCTCCTGCGGCATGGTCGCTCTTGCCTGCCTGCGCATGCGCTTTACCGAGCCCGACCTGCCTCGTCCTTACGAGGTGCCCGGCGGCAAGTTTGGTATCGGCCTCGCTATCGCTGCCTGCGCCATCATCATCGGCCTGCTTGTGATTCCGTTCTCTCCCGCCTCCCTCAACATGGTGGAGTGGAGCATCGTGATCGGCTGGTTGGCTATTGGCCTGGCCCTCATGGCTTTCACCAATTCCCGCAAAAAGTAACGCCTAGCCGGGGCGGATCGGGTGCGCGGTGCCCTCTCTCCCGCGCACCGAACCCGGCATCACTTGGGTAGCTTTGTGAGGCCGCGGCCCAACACGGCCTCACCCACATATATGGATCCATAAGGAGGAACCATGTCCACTAAGTATGCAATCGTTGGCGGCAAGCTCATCGACGGTACCGGTGCCGAGCCGGTCGAGAACTCCCTCGTTCTCGTCGACGACAACGGCAAGATCGAGTACGCCGGTGTTGTGCAGGACCTTCCCGAGGGCGTTGAGGTTATCGACGCCGCCGGCAAGACTGTCCTTCCCGGCCTGATCGACACCCATCTGCACTTCTCGGGCAACCTGACCGACGATGACACCGATTGGGTCATGCAGCCGCTCCTCGAGAAGCAGGCCGTCGCCGTCAAGCAGGCCTACGACTGCCTCACCCACGGCCTCACCACCGTCTGCGAGATCGGCCGCTTTGGTATCCAGATTCGCGACTGCATCGACAAGGGCGTCTTTAAGGGCCCGCGCGTTCTGGCCACCGGCCTCGGCTTCTGCCGTGTTGCCGGCCACGGTGACTCCCACCACTGCACCCAGGAGCTCAACAAGGAATCCCACCCCTGGGGCGACCAGGTCGACGGTCCTTGGGATCTGCGCAAGGCCGTCCGTCGTCGCCTGCGCGAGAACCCCGATGCCATCAAGATCTGGGCTACCGGTGGCGGCATCTGGCGCTGGGACTCCGGTCGCGACCAGCACTACTGCTCCGAGGAGATCCAGGCCGTGGTCGAAGAGGCCAAGATGGTCGGTATCCCCGTGTGGAGCCACTGCTACAACAACCACGCCGCTGCCTATGATTCCGTCCGCTTTGGCTGCGAGCAGCTGATTCACGGCTTCGATATCGATGAGCGCACCATGGACCTCATGGCCGAGCAGGGCACCTTCTTCACCCCGACGATCGCCTTCCTGCCCACCTGGTACGCCACCTATCCGCCCGTCTACGTCTCCGAGCTGCACGACAAGTACGAGGGCACCCTGGTCGAGAAGGAGCTGCAGCGCAACTACGACTGCCTGCGCGAGGCTAAGAAGCGCGGCGTCGTCATGACGATTGGCTCCGACTCTTTCTCCTTTGTCACCCCGTACGGCACCTGCTCCATCGAGGAGATGTACGAGTTCGTCGACAAGATCGGCTTCACCCCGGTCGAGACCATCACCTGCGCCACCCTCAACGGTGCCAAGATGTGCCACATCGAGGACGAGACCGGTTCTATCGAGGCCGGAAAGTGCGCCGACCTGCTGGTCGTCAACGGTGACGTCGCCGCCGACATCCACGTGCTCAACACCGACAACATGGACGTCATCATGAAGGACGGCTGGATCGTCGAGGCGGGCACCTTTGGCGAGGCCAACAAATACAGCGCCTAAACTACCGTTCATCGACGACTGGATGTAAAACACAGTATTTGATTGCATAATGCAATGGAGAGGGTCGCTTGCGGCCCTCTTTATTGCTATGGGTGCGATAGATAAAAGGGGATGACGGTGGATTTAAACAGGCTGATTCTGGGCAAGAGCTACAACTCTACCAAGGTCTTTCGTACGGCCCAGCATGTGGTCCAGGCCATCCTGCTCGGTGTTGTCGTTCCGGCGCTTATCCTGCTGCTTATCTGGGATTTAACCGATAATCCCAATCCCGTTCCGGGCGTTGTCGTTATTGCCGGCCTGGTCATGCTGTGCTTCTTCTTCTCGTATGTCTTTGTGGTCCCCGACGACCTCACATCGAGCGCAACCGACCGTACGCTCGCCATCGCATCAAAAATATTCGCCTACACGTCGCGCGGCCTTACGCCCGAAGCGGCCCTGGGCGCCTCTAAAATCATCCTGTCCGAGACCATCGCCTCTGCCATCTGCTTTACCGACGGCAAGCAGGTGTTGGCAAGCTGGGGCGAGGACTCGGCAAAATGCCCCGCGGGCACCCCGGTGGTGCTGCGGACTACGCTCAACGTGATCAACAGCGGTGAGCAAAGCGTGTTCTCGCGCGATGCCTCGACCGAGACGGGTGGCTACTTTCCGCGCCTGCGCGCCGGTATTGTCGCACCGCTTACCGTGCGTGGGCATTGCGTGGGCACGCTCGAGCTGTATTATCCCCGTCTGAGCAGCATCGATATGCGCCAGACGGCGCTTGCCTCGGGCTTTGCCGACCTCATTTCCACGCAGCTTGCAAGCTTTGAGCTCGAGCGCCAGGACGAGCTTACGGCCCGCGTGGAGCTGCGCGCCTTGCAATCGCAGGTCGATCCTCATTTTCTATTCAATACCATCAGCACCATCGTGTCGCTCGTACGTACCGAGCCGGACAAGGCCAGGTCGCTGCTGATCGACTTTTCCAATTACTACCGTCAGACGCTTTCTGATTCCGATACCCTCACAACGCTCGAGCACGAGGTGGAACAGGGCACTCGCTATATCAATCTTATGCAGGCTCGTTATGGCGATGGCCGTCTGCGCGTCTCGGTCGATATCGACTTTGAGGTGCGCGATTGCATGGTGCCGCCGTTTATCTTGCAGCCGTTGCTCGAAAACTGCATCAAGCACGCGCAGCGCGAGACCGAGCCGCTTTCTATTCACGTTAGGGCTTTCGAGACCGATGACGGTTTGGAGATCATCGTCGAGGACGACGGCATCGGTATGAGCGAAGAGGTCTGCGCGCATCTATTTGAGCAACATCGCCGAGAGGAGCCCGAGAGCATTACCGCCGACGGCTCCGTCAAGCGAGGTTGCGGCCTGGCGCTCTTCAACGTGCTTCAGCGCATCCATTTCTTTTACGGAGAAGATTCCGGCATGCGCGTGAAGTCCCAGGAGGGCGTGGGAACGCAGGTCATCGTCGAGCTGAACGGCGAGCCGCATGAGCCCGCGCCGTTGACGGCGTAGCACGCGGTTGGATTGAGAGAAAAAGAGGGGAAGCACATATGTCCGAAGGCTGGAACATCTTGGTGGTTGATGACGAGCCTCCCATTAGGGCCGAGCTACGCTATCTGTTGGAAAAGGATACGCGTGTGGGTCAGATCGCCGAGGCAGGCAATGTCACCGAAGCCGTGGAGTCGATTCTGTCGAACAAGCCCGACGTGCTGTTTTTAGACATTACCATGCCCGGTCGCTCGGGAATTGAGCTTGCCGAGACGCTGCAGAACCTAAAGACGCCGCCGGTGGTTGTGTTTGTGACGGCGTTTGCCGAGTTTGCCGCCGATGCGTATAACCTCGATGCGGTCGACTATGTCGTCAAGCCGGTCGAGGACGCACGCCTGTCAAAGGCACTCGACAAGATCGAGGCAGCCTTGGGTGCCCGTCGTGTTATCCATGCTCCGCGCCAGCCTTTGCGTCTGACGGTGGACCGCGGGGGCAAAAAGGTGTTCATTCCCGCCGCAGACATCTGCTACTTTGAGGCGCGCGCCGATTTTTGCAACGCCATCTGCGCCGAGGGAACGTACCTGATCAATGAGTCGATCTCTTCGCTCGAGCGTCGCTTGGACTCCGAGGGCTTTATTCGCGTTCATCGCAGCTACCTAGTCAATTTGGAAGACGTGCACAATGTTGAGATTGGCTCCACGGGGTTGATGGAGCTCAGGCTCGACCGCGTGAGCTCGACGGTGCCCGTGTCCCGCCGTCGCGCTGCCGAGGTTAAAGCACACTTGGGGCTTGCGTAGACGGTCTGCGTGCCGTCGTTTATCATCGCAGGTTTGGCATGGGCGCGCGGTGGGCATAATGGGTGGCATCGAATGAAATCGAAAGGATCATTATGCCCGCGCTTATCACCCATCATCTGTTTGGCGAGGAAAGCATCGACCGTCTTCCGCAGGGCGTCATCACGTCCGATGAAGAGCGCATTGCCTTTATCTTGGGCAACCAAGGCCCCGACCCGTTTTTCTTTCACATTCTGACACCGCGTGTTTCCAACTGCACGCTGCTGGCGCAGGTCATGCATCGGTCGCGCATGTCTCGCCAGTTCGCGTGCCTGCGCGACGGCGTGTCGCATCTGCTGCCGCGCGACGCCAGCTTGGGTCGTGCCTTTGCGCTGGGCCTGCTGTCTCATTACGTGCTCGACCGCAACGCCCATCCTTTTGTCTATGAGCAGCAGTTTGGCATCGTGGAGTCCGATTCAGAGCTTGAGGATTCGAGCAGTCAGGTCCATGCCGTGATCGAGAGCGACCTGGATGTACTGATGCTGCAGCTTAAACGCGATGGCGCTACGGTCGACGATTACCCGCCGGCGGGCGAGATCGTCACCACCGATCGCATCAATCGCGTGGCCGGCGTGCTGATGAGCTATGTTGCCGGACGCGTGTACGGCATTGACATTCCGGCAGGGGAGTACGGTGCTGCCGTTGCCAATATGCAGCGACTTTACCGCGCGATTGAGCCGGCCGGCTCCGCAAAGACGCGCGCGATCTCGCTGGTTGAGGGCTTGGTGCACGACTACTCGCTGCTCGACGGCCTTGCCCATCGTGTGACGACGGAGCTGCCCGAGCGCACCGGTAACCTGGGCCATCTGACATGGAAGAATCCCTTTACCGACGAGGTCTCGAACGAGAGTTTCCCCGAGGTCTTTGATCGCGCGCTGGTCGATTACGAGTGCACGGTCGCACGTTTTATCGAGACCGGTGACATGGATGCCGTGACCAGTCACGTCAACTACAGCGGTCGCGCGCTCAATGCCGATGAGGAGTTCGACCGCGAGGAATAGGGCCCGTGCGTGCCCCTTTGCCGAATCCTTACCGGCGGTTCTGGACAATTGGGGTACGATGAACTAACTGCATATCGGGCGAATACGAAGGGTCCCTGTCCATGAAATACACCAAGCTCGAGCGTAACTGGGTTATGTATGATGTGGGCAATTCGGCCCTTGTGCTGCTCAATACCTCGGTGGTGCCCATCTACTTTAACGCCATCAATACCGGCGCTTCCTCGGCCGACCTGGTGGTCGCCTGGGGCAATGCACAGACGATCGCCTCGCTGGTCATTGCCATGCTCATGCCCATTCTGGGCGCGCTTGCCGACTACGCCGGTAACAAGATCAAGTTCTTCTTGGGCTTCTTCCTCACGGGTCTGGTTCTTTGCCTGGCGCAGGCTATCCCAATGTCCGCCATGGTATTTTTGACCGTGTACGTGCTGTGCACCATCGGCCTTAACTCTTCTATGACGTTCTACGACGCCATGCTGCCCGACATTACCACCGACGAGCGCATGGACGCCGTGTCCAGCTCGGGCTATGCCTGGGGCTACATCGGTTCCACCGTGCCGTTCGTCATCTGCCTGGCGCTCATCATGGGTGGCCCCGCTCTTGGCGTCCCTACCATACTGGCAACGCGTCTGTCGTTTATCATCACTGGTGCCTGGTGGCTCATCTTTACCCTGCCGCTCATTCGCACCTATAAGCAAAAGTACGGTCGCGAGCACGGTCCCGAGGACACCATCGGCCACATCGTGGGCGGTGTGTTCTCCGAGGTCGGACACACCATGCGCGAGATCGCCCACAACAAGACCGTGCTGGTCTACATGGTCGCGTTCTTCTTCTATATCGATGGCGTCCACACGGTCATTTCCATGGCTACCAGCTACGGCTCGGCTTTGGGCATCGATTCGACGCAGCTGGTGCTGGCGCTGCTCGTTACGCAGTTCGTGGCCTTTCCGTCCGCCATCATCTACGGCAAGCTCGCCGGACGCGTGGGCACGCTCAACATGATCTTGGTGGCGGTCGCCGCCTACATGGGCATTGTGCTGTTCGCCGCGTTCTTCTTAAAGACCGCCTTTGAATTCTGGGTGCTTGCCATTATGGTCGGCCTGTTCCAGGGCGGCGTGCAGGCGCTCAGCCGTAGCTACTTTGGCCGCATTATCCCCAAGGAAAAGTCCAACGAGTACTACGGCTTCTTTGACATCTTTGGTCGTTATGCAAGCGTTATGGGCACCTTCCTGGTGTCGGTCGTCACCTCGCTGACCGGCAACCCGTCGCTGGGCGTCCTTTCCATTGGCGTGCTGCTGATTGTTGGCTTTATGCTGCTGGTCCGCCTGTCCCGCATGACTCGGGCGGCAGAGCATGCCGCATAGGAGCGAGCGGCTATTGTGCCTGTCCACGGTACTCTTTTGGGGTTATCCGCAATAAACATTGCGACTTGCGAGCAATGATTTGCCCAAGTGGGTATGATGGAATCAGCTAGGTCGCGGGGCGTCGCCTGTGTTTGGCGGCGTCCCGTTTTTGTGTTGCAGGGAGGGTAAGGCATGAACGCCACAGTCGTGATTCCAACGTATTGGGCGGGCGATGACGCTTGCGCAAACGCCCCTGGCACCTATGACCATTCGACGCGACTCAACGCCGACAATCCCGAACTCGACCGCTGTCTGGCCTCGCTTGAGCAGGTACGTGACATCCCGCGCATCATCCTTTTGGTGGTCTGTCCCGTTTCTGCCACAGCCGATGTGTCGCTGCGCGTGCACGAGATCGTCGACGCGCATCCCACGCTCAAGGTCACCGTTGTCACCAACACCCAGGCCTCGCGCATCGCAGACCGGGTTGCTCAGATCGCGCCCAAGGGTTCGGGCGAGTGCGTGAGCCTGCGAGGCTACGGTGCCATCCGCAACATGGGGCTAGCCTGTGCCGCTGTGCTGGGTCATGACGCGGTTATTTTTTTGGATGACGATGAGACTGTCATCGACGCCGACTTTATGAAGCGCGCGACCTATGCGTTGGGGCAGCAGACGCGTCAGGGCTTGCCGATCTTGGTCAAGAGCGGCTATTTCTACGATCGCGACGGCTCGCCGCTGGCTCCCACGGACAAGGCGGGCATCTGCCATCGTTGGTGGACCAAGCGCATCGAGTTCAACCGTTGGATGAAAAAGGCGCTCTCGGGCACCCGCATCTCGCGCTCCAACTACGTGTGCGGCGGCCTGATGGCCCTGCACGCCCGCGCCTTTACGCGTGTGGCCTTTGACCCGTTTATCACCCGCGGCGAGGACTTGGATTACCTCTTTAACATGCGCATGTTTGGCTACGACGTGTGGTTCGATAACGAGTGGACCGTGCGCCATCTGCCTCCGGAGTCCGAAAAGCGCTCACCGCGCTTTATGCAGGATGTATACCGTTGGTACTACGAACGGGCCAAGTTGACATTCGCCGCGCATCAAAAGGAACTCATTCCCGTTACGGCGGCATCACTCATGCCCTACCCGGGCCCGTGGATTTCGCGCGAGCTCGACGACCGCGTGCGCAAGACCGCTATGGTCCGCAGCGTGTTTACCCGCGAGCATGAGGGCTACCTGCGCATCTGGCGCCATGGTATCGGCGAGGCAAAGGCCTATGCGCGCCAAAACGCTGCAAGCTACCTGCGTTTCCAGAGCTTTTGGCCCAAGATCATGGACGGGCTTTGGCGTGACGCACAACTGATCAGTATCCTGGAGGGGGCCGAATGATCGACCGCCGCGCCCAGCGCGATAGTTCAATATCAATCTTTCGCATCATTGCCGTTGCCTGCGCCATTTGCGTGCTGGTGTACTTTATTTTTGCCTTGGTGACCGGTATCGAGCCGATCGCCACGGTGATTGCCTGCGCGCTGCTGTGCATCTTTCTGTGCATCTTTATCTTTTTGACGCTCAATCCCGATTCGGTGCGCTCCCAGTACACCGAGGAGACGCTCTCGGTGGCCTCGGCCATGCTCGAGGACATTAAGGGCGGTCTGACGCAGGAGTCGGCGCGTTTGGTGTGCCGGCGCATTTTGCCCGAGACGCGCGCCATGACGGTGGCCATCACCGACGAGGGCAACGTGCTTGCCTGCGCGGGAGAGTTTGAGGAAAAACTACTGCCAGATTCTCCCATCCACACGCTTGCCACACGCTACGTTATCGAACATGGCATCGTGCAGTCGTTCAACCGTATGGTGGATGTCGTGGGCTCGGACGGCTCGCACAACCAAGTTCCCGCCGGCATTATCGCTCCCATCAAGGTGGGCGATCGTACCGTCGGCACGCTCAAGTTCTACTATAAGACCCCGCGCGCCGTCGACCGTACCCAGTACGCGCTTGCCTCGGGCTTTGCCGAGATCTTGTCCACGCAGCTCGCCATCCACGAGCTCGAGGTGCAAAAGGAACTCACAGCGCGCGCCGAGGTGCGTGCGCTGCAAGCGCAGATTAACCCGCACTTCCTGTTCAACACGCTGAACACCATTGCATCGTTTACGCGCACCGACCCGCTGCGGGCCCGCGAACTGCTTCGTGAGTTCTCATCGTTCTATCGTGCCACGCTCGACAACTCGGGATCGCTTATTCCGGTCTCGCGCGAGGTCGCACAGACCAAGCGCTACCTTACCTTTGAGAAGGCCCGCTTTGGCGAGGACCGCGTGCTTGCGACGTTCGATGTGTCCGAGGACGTGGAAGATACGCTGGTGCCGGCGTTCGTGATCCAGCCGATTGTCGAGAACGCCGTACGTCATGGTATGGGCGATGACGACGCCCTGAGGATCGACGTGACCGTTCACCAAGACGGCGAGGATGCAATCTTGATTGCCGTGGCCGATAATGGCGTGGGCATGGATGAGGGTACCGCCGCCAGACTGTTTGACGAGCGCTCTGCCCGTCCCGACGCCAGCTCTCCCCAGGGTGGCGGCGCCGGTGTGGCCATGCACAATATTTCGGAGCGCATCCATCGCTTTTATGGGCCGCACTCCTATACGCGTGTCGAATCGGCGCCGGGCAAGGGCACCAAAGTGCTCCTTCATCTTGATTTGTCAGAGAGCATCTTTGACATTCAAGAGTAAAATAAAAGGCTACGGGCTCAACGTCATGCGACGGATGCCCGGCGTAGTTAGTTGACGAAAGGTTTTATCCCTATGCTGCGTGCGATGATTGTGGATGATGAGGCGCCGGCTCGCTCGGAGCTTCGCTTCCTGCTCGAGCAAACGGGCAAGATCGGCACGATCACGGAGGCGTCGAGCGTCCGCTCCGCCATCGAGATGCTTATGGAAAGTCGCGTGGATGTCGTGTTTCTCGATATCTCGATGCCCGGTGCCTCGGGCCTGCAACTTGCCGAGGCGCTGCATAAGCTCAAAAATCCGCCGGCGATCGTGTTTGTGACTGCATATAGCGACCATGCGGTCGAGGCATTCGACGTGGATGCCGTCGACTATCTGATGAAGCCGGTCGAGGAAGCTCGCTTGGATCGCGCGATCGAGAAGGTCATGCAACGCGCCAAGCCGGTTACGGACAGCAAGGTGACCATCGAGCGTATCCCGGTGGAAAAGGGCGGCCGTAAGGTGCTCATTCCCGTGGACGACATTCGCTTTATCATGGCCAAGGACGATTACTCCTGCATCTATACCGTCGACGATCGTTTTTTGTCGACGACCTCGCTGGCGCAGTTTGAGGCCAAGCTCTGCGACTTTGGCTTCTTCCGTGTTCACCGCCGCTATATCGTCAACTTGGCGTGCGTCACGGACGTCGAGACGGTGCCCTCGGGCGCCATCCAGCTGGGCATTACGGGCGTCGACGAACGCGTGCCGGTTTCGCGCCGCCGCGTCGTGCCGCTCAAGAAGGCCCTGAGTCTCTAGCACACTGGCCCCGCAGCCCTGTAGACCCATCGTCTGCGGAGTTGTGGGGCCTTTTTTGTATGTATCTGCCGAATCGTTTTTTTGCGGAAGGGATCCCATGAACAGTGCAAGCGCCAAGCGCATCGACATCATCTCGGACACCCACGGCTATTTATCGCCTGCGCTCCTGGACGAGCTTGAGGGCGCGGATCTGATTATCCACGCCGGCGACCTTACGTCAGAGATGGACTACGAGCACCTATGCACCATCGCCCCCGTGCGGGCCGTACTGGGCAACAACGATTACTACCGCGACTACGGCCCCGATGTAGACCGTCTTGCACTCTTTACCTACGAAGGCCTCAAATTCGCCGTAGCCCACTACCGCGAAGACCTTCCGGTGGGATCCGTAGACGTAGCCATCAACGGCCACACCCACGTAACCAAAGAAGCCCAAGTGGGCCGTTGCTTAGTCCTCAACCCGGGCAGCGCCAGCTACCCCAGAGGCACCCGAGGCCCCACCATGGCCAGAATGCTCGTCAAAGACGGCAAGATCATAAGCACCAAGTTTATTGACCTAGACTAACCGCAACAAAAACGGGGGATGCACAATGCATCCCCCGTTTTTCTTTAAGCCAAAGGCCGAAATTCAACAAGATCCATCAGACCAACCCCGCCGAGGAGCACGCGGGCTAGCCGCGCGCGGCGCACGCCCGCAAAACTGGTTGAATAATGTGACGGCAGGGAGGGTCTCCGGGGCTGAGGGCGGGGGTTAAGTTTGTCGCGAGTTCCGCACGCAAAGGAAAGCACTTAATGTGCTTTCCGTCTT
>CAJJQF010000021.1:0-34824 GCA_905193815.1 uncultured Collinsella sp.
GCGCATTACCGTGGGCACCCCGCAGGAAAACGATGAGGTGCTGGCGGCGTTTGCCGCGCTGGTGAAGGAGGAGATGTAGATGGACCGCTATGCCGACGTAACCCGCAAGACGGGCGAGACCGACATTGTCGTAAAGCTCGACCTGGACGGATCTGGCGTGTGCGATATCTCGACCGGCGTGCCGTTTTTCGACCACATGCTCAACGCCTTTGGCCGCCATGGCCTGTTCGATCTGACGGTGCACGCGGTGGGCGACGTCGAGGTCGATGCGCATCACACCGTCGAGGACACGGGTATTGTGCTGGGCGAGGCGTTTTGTCAGGCGCTGGGCGACAAGGCGGGCATTACGCGCTTTGCCGACGCGGCGATCGCCATGGACGAGACGCTTGTGATGGCTGCTGTTGATATTTCGGGCCGCGGGCAGGCCTACTGCGAGCTGCCCGTGCCGACTGAGCGCGTGGGCAGCTTCGATACCGAGCTGGCCGTCGAGTTCTTCTACGCCTTTGCGCGCGACGCCAAGCTTACGCTGCACGTGCGCGAGCTGGCGGGCGGCAACTCGCATCACATTATCGAGGCCGCCTTTAAGGCCGTGGGCCGCACGATGCGCCGCGCCTGTGAGCTGGACCCTCGCGTGCAGGGCATTCCCAGCACCAAGGGCTCGCTGTAACCGCCACAAAGGCAAAAACCACCACGAAGGTGCCTGTCCCCTTTGTGGTGGTTTTGGATGATGGGAAAAGGAGGGTCGCGTGGGCGAACCGAAGATCGTGGTGGTCGACTACCACAAGGGCAACTTGTCGAGCGTTGCGCGCGGGCTTGCGCGCGCCGGTGCCGCCGCCTGCACGTCGGACGATCCGGAGCAGATCCGCCGCGCCGACGGCCTGGTCATCCCGGGCGTGGGCGCGTTCTATGACGCGATCGCCTTTATGCGCCAGAGCGGCGAGGCGGACGCGGTGCTCGATGCCGTCGCCGCCGGAACTCCGCTGCTCGGCATCTGCTTGGGGCTTCAGCTATTTTTTGAGCGCGGCGACGAGGGCGTGCCGGCGGACGAAGGCGCGGATGCGGACGACGATGCCTCCGAGCAGGATGGCGGCCCTTGGGTCGATGGCCTGGGAATTATGCGCGGTTCGTGTACACGCTTGGAGTCGAGCCGCCTGAAGGTGCCGCACGTGGGCTGGGATCAGGTGCACATGACGCCCACCGGTGCTGTCGACCCGCTGCTCGCCGGTTTTGCCGAGGGTGCCAACATGTACTTCACCCACAGCTACGCAGTGGCCGACGACGCCGATGCCGCCGATGTGCTGGCGCGCACGCACTATACGCGGAGCTTCCCGTGCATCGTGCGTCACGGCAACGTGTGGGGCTGCCAGTTCCATCCCGAGAAATCCTCCGCGCTGGGTCAGCGCATCCTTAAGAACTTCGTCAACATCGTCGAGGAGGCCGGCCGATGATCCTGTTTCCCGCAATCGATCTGATCGGCGGCAAGGTCGTGCGCCTGGAGCGCGGCGACCGCAGCCGTTGCAAGGTTTATTCCGACGACCCCGTGGCCGTCGCCCGCTCCTTTGCCGAGCAGGGCGCGAGCTGGGTGCATGTCGTCGACCTGTCCGCTGCCTTTGGCGAGGACGAAGACGCATGCGCTGCCAACTCGGCGGCGATTAAGGCTATCTGCGGCGTCGACGGTCTGTCCGTAGACGTGGGCGGCGGTGTTCGCTCGCTTGCGCGCATCGACGAGCTGGTCGGCTATGGTGCTCGCCGCATTGCGCTGGGCACCGTGCTGGTGACCGAGCCGGGTTTTGCCGAGGTAGCGGCCCAAGGCTTTGGCGAGCTGTTGGTGGCAGATATTGCCGCGCGCGACGGCCAGGTCAAGGTGAACGGCTGGCGCGACGGCGCGGGTGTGGCGCTCGACGATGCGGTGGCGCAGCTCACCGAGCTGGGCTTTAAGCATCTGGTGTATACCGACATCGCGCGTGATGGCATGCAGACGGGCATCGACGTGGCGGCATATCGCCATGTGGCCGAGGTCGCGGGCTTTCCCGTCGTGGCGTCGGGCGGTATCTCGACGCTCGACGACATCCGCGCGCTGGCCGCGGTGGGTGAGGGTGCGATTGAAGGCGCCATTACCGGTCGCGCGCTCTATGAAGGCAACTTTACGCTGGCACAGGCGCTGGCCGCCGCCCGAGGGGAGGAGTAGCCCATGCTTACCAAACGCGTGATTCCCTGCTTGGACGTCAAGGACGGCCGCGTGGTCAAGGGCGTCAACTTTGTGAGTCTGCGCGATGCGGGCGACCCGGTGGAGCTGGCCCGCGCCTACGACCGCGAGGGTGCGGACGAGGTCGTATTTTTGGACATTACCGCCACGAGCGACAACCGAGCGACGACCATCGAGATGGCGGCGCATGCGGCCGAGGAGCTCGCTATTCCCTATACCGTGGGCGGCGGCTTTCGCGACCTGGCGGGCATGCGCACCATGGTTGCCGCCGGTGCCGACAAGGTGTCGCTCAACTCGGCGGCCGTGCGCGATCCGTCGTTGATCAGCCAAGCCGCTGCGGCGTTTGGTAGCCAAGCCGTGGTCGTGGCGATCGATGCCAAGCGCGTGGGACTGCCCGGGGAGCCGGGTGCCGATAAGTGGGAGGTCTTTACCGCAGGAGGCCGCAACGCTACGGGTGTCGATGCGGTGGCGTGGGCCGAGGAAGCGGCTCGTCGCGGCGCCGGTGAAATCTTGCTCACCAGCATGGATCGCGACGGCACCAAGGCCGGCTTTGACCTGGCACTCACCCGTGCCGTGGCGCGCGCGGTGCCGATTCCCGTCATCGCGAGCGGCGGCGTGGGCACGCTCGAGCATTTTGCCGAGGGCGTGATCGAGGGCGAGGCCGATGCCGTGCTGGCGGCGAGCGTCTTTCACTTTGGGACGTTCAGCATTCGCGAAGTCAAAGAGTATATGGCCTCTCAAGGTATTCCTGTGAGGCTGGACTTCTAATGCTGCGGCTTGCCCAGGCACCCGACCTTCCGGCTCCAACCCTCCTCGCGTACTTAAGTACGCGTCGTCGGGCTTGTCGCTCGGAATCTCGGGCACCTGGACAACCCTCACCGACCTGCGAAGTTTGAATTTGGGAAGAGAAATGGAAGAGATAACCGATCCTTCAAAGCTTACATACGACGCCAAGGGGCTGATTCCTTGTGTGGTTCAGCAATATGACACCGGCGAGGTGCTTATGGTTGCTTGGATGAACGAGGAGTCGGTGGGGCTGACGCTCAAGACCGGTACCACGTGGTTTTGGAGCCGCAGTCGCCAGGAGCTCTGGAACAAGGGCGCGACGAGCGGCAATATGCAGGAGGTCAAGGAGCTCTGGGCCGACTGCGATAGCGATACGCTGCTGGTCAAGGTCGACTCGCCGGGTCCGGCCTGCCATACCGGCAACCGTACCTGCTTCTTTAAGAAACTCGCGTAGGGTGGGCGCTCGATTAGACGCTCGGCCACCAGAAAGGATTGAATTATGGGTGTGCGCACCGCAAACGTTCAGGATGGAAATATCGGTGAGACGCTGACAGGTCTGGCCGAGGTGATTCACGGTCGTCGTGATGCATCGCCGCAGGAGAGCTATACCGCGCGCCTGCTGACCGACGTCGAGGACGAGCTGCTCAAGAAGCTTGCCGAGGAGGCGAGCGAGGTGATCATGGCCTGCAAGGATAACGACCACGATCACATTCGCTATGAGGCCGGCGACCTGGTCTACCACTTGCTCGTGACGCTTGAGCGCTACGGCATCACCCTCGACGAGTTGGCCGGCGAACTCAACGCCCGCCGCCACTAGTCATTGGGGACGTTCTTAAACGACTAGTCGTTTGGGACAGTCTTTGTTGGTGTAACGGGGTCATGGAAGTTGCGGTGAAATAGGGACTGTTTAAGCGCTTCATCAGGCAAAACAATCCCTATTCCACCGCAACTTATGAAGGGATGGCTAGTCGAGGGGTGTGGGTTCCCATTCGCCGGTGGGGTGGGGGATGTCGAAGGTTCGATAACCGCAGTCGTAGGCGTGGGCCTGGGCCTCGCGGATGCTCCGGCAGATATCGCAGGCGCGGTGCGCGTCCGAGCCAAAGGTGATGGGTACCTCGGCGTGGGCAAAGCAACGCAACAGCCCCGTCGAGGGGTAATAGTCGTCGAGGCCCTTGCGCGGCGCGGCGGTCGAAACTTCAACGCGGCGGCCCGTATCGTGCGCGCACTCGGCCATCTGCTGCCAAAACGGTGCGGGGTCAAAGTCGGGCGCAAAGCCTTCCTTCGAAAAGCGCATGACCAGGTCGGGGTGAGCCATTACATCAAAGTTGAGCGGGCTCTCGCAGGCGCGGCACCAGTCGTCGACGTAGCGCTTCCACACGCCGCGTACCCCCAGGTTTTCCCAAACGTGCAGGTTGGTGTCGTCGTCGATCCAACCGCAAAGGGAATCGGGTGTATCGGGACGAGCGACGTTTTCCGTTCCCGCCGTACCCGCGGCGCCGGCCATGATATCGCCTGGGTTGCCAATCCAATGCACGCTGCCCAGGCGCACGACGGCGCCCTGGGACCAGCGCTCAACCAAAGGCTCGCAGCCCTCGTACCAATCGCATTCAAAGCCATAGATAAGCTCGAGCTCCGACGCGATCTGCGCGGCAAGCTTGCGGGCATCCTCAAAAGCCAGACGATGTGCCGGCAGGTCGCCCTCGACAACCTGCACCTCGCAGTTGGCATCCATGCTGGCGGGTAAGGTGAGGTGGTCGGTCGAGACCATGACGCGGCAGCCGGCGGCCGCGGCAGCGCGGACGTTTTCCTCAAACGAGGCATGTCCGTCCGAAAACAAGGTGTGGGTGTGGCAATCGACCAGCGGGCAAGCAGACATGGCGACTCCTTTGCATTTGGCGAAACCGCTCCATTGTAATGGCGCGGCCCCCGATGCGACGAGCGCACCGGGGGCCGAAATCGACTGGAAAGGGTGCGCGGTGCGGCCTCGCTTGCGCTCTCAAAACATGTACATCAGCCTCCAAAAGCTGCAGAAAATGACATGTTTGGAGGCTGATGTACATGTTTGGATAGGAGCGAGGGCGGCGACGGACGAAAGTCACGCCTGTGCCACGTCCGATGTGCTAGCGTTTGGATGAACAAAACGAGCCCGCGCGGAAAGGATCCGGACCGTATGCAATGCGATAGCACATCCCCGCTGTCCCGTGAGACCGATGCGCCCGAGACCATCGTCAAGCTGGAATGCGACATCGACGACGCGTCGCCCGAGGTGCTCGCCTACGCTGCCGACCGCCTGCGCGAGGCGGGTGCGCGCGAGGTGCATTGGCTGCCCCTCTATTGCAAGAAAGGCCGTCCCAGTTGGCAGCTACAGGTAATCTGTGCTCACGAGGATATCGAGCGCCTGCAGACGATTATCTTTTTGGAAACCACGACCAACGGCATTCGTCGCCAGGTCATGGAGCGCGTTTGCCTGCCACGCCGCTTTGAGCGCGTAACGACGCTATGGGGCGAGGTGTCCGTCAAGGTGGCAACCCTGCCCGACGGCAGCGAGCGTGCAGCGCCCGAGTACGAGGACTGCGCCCGCCTTGCTCGCGAGCATAACGTGCCGCTCCAGCGCGTGATGCAGGCGGCGCAAGCCGCGGCTTTGCAATTTGAGTGACACCGTCGGCGACGCGCCACACCCACCCCATCAACCTCACCGAAAGGACCACCATGAAATACCTCATCGCCTCCGACATCCACGGCTCGGCATACTGGGCCGAGCGCCTGGTCGCCGACATCGAATCCGAGCAGCCCGACCGCATCGTGCTGCTGGGCGACCTGCTCTACCACGGTCCGCGCAACGACCTGCCGCGCGATTACGCCCCCAAGCGCGTTATCCCGCTGCTCAACGCCCTGGCCGACCGCATCATCGCGGTGCGCGGCAACTGCGATGCCGAGGTCGACCAGATGGTCCTCGACTTTCCCGTCATGGCCGACTACGCCACGCTGTTTGACGAGACCGGCCGCGAGCTGTTCCTGACGCACGGCCATGTCTTTGGCGCCGGCATGCACAACAGCGTCGACCACGCGCCCGCGCTGCCCGAGGGCTCCGCGCTCGTCTACGGTCATACGCACATCAAGGTCAACGAGGAAAGTGCCGCGCACCCGGGCCTGTGGCTCTTCAACCCCGGCAGTGTGAGCATTCCCAAGGACGGCACGCACAGCTACGGCATCTACGAGGGCGGTGCGTTCCGCCACGTGATCCTGGAGGAGGAATAACCATGGCGCAGCATATGGCTCAGCAAAATGCCGAGGGCTCGCGCGATCTGTCCACGCTGATAGACGCGTCGGCCGAGCTGCAGCATCTGGTGCAGACCATCTGGCGTCTGCGTCAGCCCGATGGCTGCCCGTGGGACCGCGAACAGACACACCGCAGCATCGGCAAGAACATGATCGAGGAGGCCTACGAGGCACTCGACTGCATCGAGGCGGACGACGCGGTTCACCTACGCGAGGAGCTGGGCGACGTGCTCATGCAGGTCGTGCTGCATGCGCAGATCGCGGCGGATGCCGGCGAGTTTACGCTGGCCGACGTGGCGCGCGATATCGACGCCAAACTCATTCGCCGTCATCCGCACGTGTTTGGCGATGTGGATGCCGACAGCTCCGACGAGGTACTCAAGATTTGGGACGAGGTTAAGCTTGCCGAGAGGGCTGCCAAGGACAAGGCCGTGGCGGCAGGCGAGGCTGCGCCCGAGGGCCTGCTCGACGGCGTGCCCACGCATCTGCCGGCGCTGATGCAGGCTCAGAAGGTGTCGCGCAAGGCGGCTGCCGTGGGCTTTGAGTGGGAGACGGTCCAGGATGTGTGGGACGAGGTTGCCGAGGAGCGTGCCGAGTTTGAGGCCGAGGCCCCTGGCTCGCCCGAGCGCGAAATGGAGTTTGGCGACCTGCTCTTTGCTTTGGTCAACGTCGCGCGCAAGGAGGGCATTGACGCCGAGAGCGCCCTTCGTGCCAGCACGGCAAAGTTCCGCCGTCGCTGGGCCGCGATGGAGCAGATGGCGGCCGATGCCCACGTGGATCTTGCCGAGCTTTCGACCCACGGCCTCAACGACCTGTGGGATGCCGCAAAGGCGGAGGAGTAAGACTGCGGGAACGACGGGCTGACACGCCTCATCGTTCCCGCTAAATTTTTCGAAAATCAAGTGTATCCCTCGGCTAACTTAGGGCATAATGCAAAAAGTGCGACATGGCTAACTTACGGAGGCGCACCGACGGTGCACGGTCAGCCGGTCGCTTGCATCCACTACGTTTCCAAGTGAGAGGGAGACAACATGAGCGATATTTTGGACGTCTACGGTCGCGAGGTGCTCGACAGCCGCGGCAATCCCACCGTCGAGGTCGAGGTCGTGCTCGAGGACGGCAGCTTTGGCCGCGCAATGGTGCCTTCGGGTGCTTCGACCGGCGCCTTTGAAGCCTGCGAGCTGCGCGATGGCGACAAGGACCGCTACCTGGGCAAGGGCGTTTCGCAGGCCGTCGAGCATGTCAACAACGAGTGCGCTAACGCCGTCGTGGGCCTCGACGCTTTCGATCAGCGCGCCGTCGATGCCGCGCTGATTGCCGCGGACGGTACCCCCAACAAGACCAAGCTCGGTGCCAACGCCATCCTGGGCGTGTCGCTGGCCGTTGCCCGCGCCGCTGCCGAGTCGGCGGGCCTGTCGCTGTACCAGTATCTGGGCGGCGTCAATGCCCACCTGCTGCCCACGCCCATGATGAACATCCTCAACGGCGGTGTGCATGCCGACAATAACGTCGACTTCCAGGAATTCATGATCATGCCGGTGGGCGCCCCGAGCTTTGCCGAGGGCCTGCGTTGGTGCGCCGAGGTCTACCACACCCTCAAGGGCGTGCTGCACGAGGCCGGCCTGGGCGGCGGCGTGGGCGACGAGGGCGGCTTTGCCCCCAACCTTAAGACCAATGCCGAGCCGTTCGAGTACATCACCAAGGCTGTGGAGAAGGCCGGCTTTAAGCCCGGCGTCGACTTCATGTACGCCATGGATCCGGCCTCGACCGAGTTCTACAACGTCGAGACCGGCATGTACGAGCTCAAGGGCGAGGGCGTGGAGTACACGAGCGCCCAGATGGTCGATTACTGGGAGAAGCTCGTCGACACCTATCCCATCATCTCCATCGAGGACGGCATGGCCGAGGAGGACTGGGGCGGCTGGGTCGAGCTTACCCGCCGCATTGGCAACAAGGTGCAGCTGGTGGGCGACGACCTGTTCGTTACCAACACCGAGCGCCTCAAGAAGGGCATCGAGCTGGGTGCCGCCAACGCGATTCTGGTCAAGGTCAACCAGATCGGCACGCTCACCGAGTCGCTGGAGGCTATCGAGACCGCCAAGGAGGCCGGCTACGCTTGCATCGTGAGCCACCGTTCTGGCGAGACCGAGGACTCCACGATCGCCGACCTGGTCGTGGGCGTTAACGCCGGTCAGATTAAGTCGGGCGCCCCGTGCCGCAGCGACCGTATCGCCAAGTACAACCAACTCATCCGTATCGAGGACGAGCTCGAGGGCAGCGCGCGCTTCGCCGGCAAGGCCGCGTTCTACAACATTCGCTAGGCAAACGGCGTGCGCGGGGCGGGGCTGACTCGGATTCGCCTCGCTCCCGCCGGGCGCTGTTGAGCACCATTGGGCGCTGGGCCATATGGCTCAGCGCCTTTTTTATGTCGAGCAAGGGCCGCCGAAGGCGTTGCGCGCGCTCGTGCTATAACTAAAAGACTTAGCGCAAACAAACCTCAACCGCACAAGGCGCACATGGATCAGATTTACGACAACAGGTACTATTCCGCCGGTTCGCGTGAGCCGTCACCTCGCCGTGCGCGCACGGTGCAGCTCGGCGGGTCCGATTACGCCGGTGCCGACTGCTCCACGCAGCGACCGACAAGTGCCTCACACTCCCGTGCTCAAGTGAATACGTCGACGGACCGCCCGCTACGTTCGGTGCGCCCGGCGCACTCGGAGCATGCTCAGCGTTCCTCGGCTCAAACGCATGAAAAGCCGAGTAGGCCCTCGAACCGTCTTTCGGGCTCGGACTTCATGCATTACGCCAACGATAACGCGGTGGTCAAGGCAATCTACGACTTTACCCACGGTCCCCAGCGGGGGCTGTTTGTTGGCATTGTCGTCGCCCTGGCGCTTGTGAGCCTGTATTTCCCCGTGCGCGACCTGTATGTGGCAAAACGCTCGAGCGACATCTTGGCCAAGCAGGTCGAGATTCGCGAGCAATATAACGACGACCTGCAAAAAAGCGTCGACAAGCTGCTTTCGGAGGAGGGTATCAAGGACGCGGCATCCGAGGACCTGGGCCTGGTGATGCCCGGCGAGAAGAGGATTGAAGTGCAGGGCCTGGACGACGATTCGGATGCCTCGTCGAGCAAAAAGTCCTCAAACGCCAAGAAGGCCAGCGAAGTGGCCAAGGAAATCGAAGAAGTCGGTAAGGACGCGCCGTGGTACATCCAAGCGCTCGACATGCTGTTTGGGTTTAACGGCGTCGAGGGTCAGACGGTCGTGTCCAACGGCAAATAGCGCCCGGAGGGGAGCTCGCAATGACAAATTGCAAACGCTATAAGGTGGCCGCGATCGACCTGGGAACGGTGTCGTCGCGACTGGTGTTGGCCCAGGTCGAGGGCGGGGCAATCGTGGAATCGTCCAAGCATACCGAGATTACCGATCTGGGTGAGGGCGTGGACGCGACGGGCCGCTTTTGCGAGGCGGCCGTTGAGCGCGTGCTCGCTGCGTGCCGCATGTTTGTGGACGAGGCTCGTGCCTTTGGGGCCGCGTGCATCTGCACCACCTGCACGAGCGCCGCGCGTGATGCGTCCAACGCAGCACTGCTGCTGGACGGCCTGCGCGATCTGGGGCTTGAGCCACAGGTGATTCCGGGCGAGGTCGAGGCACGCCTGACGTTTTTTGGCGTGGCGCACGACTTTGCCGGCGAGCGCATCATTGTTGCCGATTCGGGCGGCGGATCCACGGAGCTCGCGACGGGCGTCTATGCGCCGGAGCGTGGCATCTTTGCGCTAGAAGGGACGCGCTCGCTGGACATTGGCTGCCGCCGCGTGACGGAGCGGTTTTTCTCGACGCTGCCACCCGCACGCGGCGAGCTTGCTGCCGCTGCCGCGTGGGCAGGCGAGCAGTTCGCCGCCTATTTTGAAGGCCTGCCCAGCGACTTTGAGCGCGCCGAGCGTCTGGTCGCGGTGGGTGGCACGGTGACTACGCTGGTGGCTCTGGTCCACGAGCTGGAACCGTACGATTCGAGCTTTGTTCACCTACGCGAGCTGTCGCTGGAGCAGGTTTCGGCCGCTATCGAGTGCATGTCTGTGTTGGACGCGGAAGGTATCGCTGCGCTGCCGGGCGTGCAGCCCAAGCGCGCGGGCGTGATTCTGGCCGGCGCCGTGGTGATTCGCGAGCTCATGCGCGCCGGTGGCTACGATGCGCTCACCGTAAGCGAGAACAGCCTACTCGCTGGCATGGCCGCTACCATCAACGAGGTTCTCGACGGCGCGACCCCCACCATCGCCTGGACCCCCACTCTCAGCACCCTCTAAATAAGTTGCGGTGAAATACGGACTAAAATCGCCCTTTCGGGCACCAAACAGTCCCTATTCCACCGCAACTCAACAGCCGGCACCGGGGGACGTTCCTTTTCTGCCGGCACCTGGGGACAGTCCTTGCGGGGCGTCCCTACAGCGCCTATGCCAGCTTGTCGATTCGCCCAATCTCCCAAAGCGGAATATTGACGAGCATGCCCTCGTCTCTATATGCCGCCAGGGAGCTCCTCACGCAACGCTCGAGCTTGAATTTTTCGCAGGCTATTTTCAGACTCTTCGCTTTAAGGTTCTCTGCCGCCTTGACCTCAAGCGGAAGCACGGTTCCCGCATGGTCGATGGCAAAGTCGGTTTCGGCATTGCCAGAGGTAGAGGACCAATACGCGGGAGTTTTGTCCTGGAGCAAAAGCTCCTGCGCGACGTATTGTTCGGTCAGCGAACCTTTGAACTCGGTAAAAACAGCGGATCCGTTAAGAACGATGGCCGGAGAGAGACCGGAGAGCGCTCCGAGGATGCCGGTGTCGATGCAGAACAGTTTGAAGCCCGAGAGGTCTTCGTAGCTCGAGAGCGGCGCCTTTAGAGCGGAAACACGTGGCACCTTATGAACGATTCCGTAGTCCGTGAGCCACTGGAGGCTTTCCTCGAAATCGCGTGCGCGCGCTCCGGGGCGAAGGGCGCCATAGACAAACTTCTTGTTCTCCTTTGCAAGCTGGCCGGGAAGGGATTTCCAAACCAACCTCATGCGCTCGACGATGCGGGCGGGTGCATGTTTGCCAAAATCGGATTCGTAAGCCTCGATGATTTGCTGCTGAAGCCTTCGGGCTTCGACGAAGTCGCGTGTCTCGGCGAAAGCGGAGACAACTTCGGGCATACCGCCGACAACAAGGTATTCCTTGAGCAAGCGCTCGAGCTTTTCGGTAACGTTTGCCAGAAGGTTCATGTCTGCGGCAAGGATGGCATCGGCGAGCGGGTTGCCGTCGACGGCACGAACGAACTCGGCAAACCCCATGGGACGCATGGTGAGCTGGTCGATTTTGCCGACGGGAAATGACTCGTTTTCGCGTCGGAGCGCGAGGCCCATATAGGAACCGGCTGCCACGATGTGGTATTCGGGTGCAAGTTCGTTGAAGTACTTGAGTGAGGTGATCCCGCGTGGCGCCTCTTGGATCTCGTCGAAGATGATGAGCGTGTCTGCCGGCGTTACGGTTTGGCCACGTAGGAGTTCTATCTGGGAGATGATGCGCTTGGGGTCGAGGTCCCCATCGAACAGCGAGCGTGTGCTCGGCTCGAGCATAAAGTCAAAACGAATGACGTTTCGATACTGCTGGCTTGCGAATTCGTTAAGAAGCCAAGTCTTTCCTGTCTGGCGGGCTCCCCTAAGCAAGAGAGGTTTGCGATTCGCCCTTGATTTCCAAGCGATAAGTTCACTCATAAGCTGTCGCTGCATATTGCCTCCCAACCCTCTCGGCTAGTATAAGGCCATTTGGTCGTTTCCATCGGAAAATGTGCGAGACAACCACGTTTTTCCATCGGAAAATGTGCGAGACAGCCACGTTTTTCCATCGGAAAATGTGTAAATACCAACCTAAGTTGCGGTGGAATAGTTCCTAAATGGGCTGATAAACTGCCAAAACAGGAACTATTCCACCGCAACTTAGAGCCCCGCCGGCGTGTAAAAGAAACGAGCCCGCATCCCTTGGGGACACGGGCTCGAAAGCTCCATATGGTAGGGGCGGTGGGACTCGAACCCACAATCCTTGCGGCGAGAGATTTTAAGTCTCCTGCGTATGCCAATTCCGCCACGCCCCCGTGAGACTAGAAGTCTAGCACAAGCCGTCCGTTACGCGTTGACGGCCATCGAGTGTTGGCCCGACTTCTCCAGGAACTCTTGGAACTTTGCCTCGTCGCCCTTGTTTTGATACTGCAGGGCCAGCAGGTACTCCAGTCGGCAGCGCTTGACCGGGTCGTCGCCGACATCCTCGAGCATGCGCTCCAGCTCGGGAATGTCGTTGTGGCGCTTGAGGATCATCGTGTCGTACATCAGCTGGCATTCGTGTGCGACTGCCTCGGCCTGACCGCCCTCAAAGCCCTTGATCTCGTGCAGCAACTCCTTGGCCTTTTTGCGGTCCTCCTGGCCAACGTAGTAGTTAAAAGCTTTGATTACCAGGTCGACGCGCTGCATCTTGGGCAGGTTGAGTCCCAGTAGCAGGTCGAACATCTCGTCGGCGCGCTTATGGTCCTCGCGCAGCAGATAGGAGTTCAGGCGCAGGTAGTCGCGGTTGTAGCGCGGGTACAGCATGCTGGTGAGTTTGCCGTCGAGCAAACGATCGAACTCGTCCCACTGCTTGGCGGCCATCAATTGCTGCAGGCGTTTAAACGTGGTGCGTTTTTTGACGCTAAAGAACACCGACACGGCGATGCAGATGATAACGACGGCGGTCCAGAGTGTGCGGGAATCGGGCATATTAGGGTCCTTAGTCGCTCATAAAGCGAGCGGTATGACAACACGTACTAGATGTATTATACGCAGCGCGCAAGCAAACTGGCATAAAAGCTCATCGAGGCCGAGTGCCATCGCTCGCTGCGGTACACTTACCTAAAGTAAACCATGAAGGGAGACATTACCTATGAAGAAGATCGTTTTGGCTTGCGGTGCTGGCGCTGCTACTTCCACGCTCGTTGCCCAGAAGGTCGCTACTCTGCTCGACGCCAACGGTTATGCCGACAAGTACGAGATCGTGCAGTGCGCCATCTCCGAGGCCAAGGATTACTGCGACGAGGGCGCTGACCTGCTGATCGCCACCACCGTTGCCCCCGAGGGCCTCACCTGCCCGTACGTGAGTGGCGTGCCCTTCATGACCGGCATGAACCGCGTTGCCGCCGAGAAGGCCGTTCTCGACGTCATGGCTCAGTAGGCGCTGACTGCATGAGTGAGCAGAACGCCAACCCGGTAGAGCTCTTTGGTATGCGCGTTGCCCATGTGGGCATTAACGCCACCGACCCGGCAGACGCCCTGGAGATCGCGGAGCTGTTCTCGACGATGATGGGCCTGCCCGTCATCGAGACCCCGGTTTCGTACTTCAACGATTCGCTGGTCGAGATCATGAAGCAGAACGGTCGTGGCACCAAGGGCCACATCGGCTTTGCCGTTAACGACATCGATGCAGCTGAGAAGTGGTTTGCCGAGCGCGGGCTCGAGGTCAACGAAGAGTCGCGCGCGCTGCTGCCCGACGGTGGTACCAAGCTCGTGTACTTTAAGCGCGAGTTCGCCGGTTTCGCCGTGCACCTGTGCCGCGAGTAGCGCACAAGCTGCCATAGCTGGCAAAAAGGGATAGGGCCGCGTGGCCCTATCCCTTTATTTATGCCGAGGGGCTTCCTGCCGCGGCAGGCGAATCGTAAAGCGGCTGCCGACCCCTTCGACCGAGGTCACACCGATGACGCCGCCGTGGCTGTCGACGATCCACTTGGCGATCGCAAGCCCCAGACCCGAACCCTGTGCGCCGGCATCGCGCGCGTTGTCGGCACGGTAGAACCGCTCGAACGCGTGAGCTGCGGATTCCTGGTTCATGCCGATGCCCTCGTCCTCAACACTTATGTCGATCGTGCCCGCGCCCGCATCCGGCGTTATGCCAAATGTGACGGTCGTTCCCGCATCCGAGTACTTGGCGGCGTTTTGCACGATCACGCGCAGAGCCTGCTTCACGAGCGCCACGTCGACGGGCGCGTCGCAGCGCGGGTCGCTGGCAAGCGCAGCGTCAGAAGCCAGCCGATACGTGTGCTCGGTATCGATCATCTGCGATTCTTCGCATACCTCGCTGACCAGTGCAGCCAAGTTGGTATGCGCGCGCCGCAGGACCGTGCGCCCGGCATCGCCGCGCGCCAAAAACAGCAGCTGCTCCACAAGCTCTTGCATGTGCTCGCTTTCGGCTTTAAGGGACGCGATGGACTCCGCCAGCACGTCCGGGTCGTCCTTACCCCAGCGGTCGAGCATGTTCACGTAGCCCTGAATCACCGCGATGGGCGTGCGCAGCTCGTGGCTCGCGTCGTTGACAAAGCGCATCTGCTGCAGCTTGGCCTCTTGCATCTGGCGCAGCAGGCGGTTGAGTGCGACCTCGATGCTTGCCAGGTCGGCGTCGCCGGTGGTGACGCTCGGCGAGTCGACGCTTGCGCGCTCGATGGCCTGCTCCAGTGTTTCCATTTTGCCGCCGGCGAGCTGCATGCGGCCGAGTTCGTCCACGCGCAGGGCCAGATCGTTGAGCGGCGCCATGGTGCGGCGCACGCGGCGGGCGCCGCCGAGCATATCGAGCATGCTGATGACCTGCCAACCTACAACAACGATATAGAGGGGCCAAAGTGCGATGAGGTCCTGCGCGAGGGGGAAGGTCTTGGTGGTACGCGCAAGCTCGACGGTATAGGTGAGCGTTGTCAGGTCCCAGCCGCGCGCGGGCTTCAGCGACATGCCGCGAACGGTGGCGCCGGGGATCCATCCTGCGGTAAACGCGCTGTCGGGCAGTGTCTGGTTGTATCCATAGACGAGGATCGCCGCCGCAATCACCACCAGCAACAGATCGAGCCAGACGTAGCTCATCAGGCGGCGCCACATATAGCTCCAGTTGATGGCGCGGGCGATGGAGGTGACGCGCTTGGCCTCGGCGTTACGTGCGGCAGACATAGCCCACCCCGCGCACGGTCTGGATGATGCGGGCACCGCCGGCGTCCTCGATCTTGGCGCGCAGGTGCGCGATGTGCACGTCGACGTTGTTGGTGTCGCCCACGTATTCGTAGCCCAGCGCCTCGTGCGCAATGCGCTCGCGCGTGAGCACGGTGCCGGCATGTGCCATAAGCAGGGCGAGGACGTCGAACTCGCGGGCGGTCAGCACGATGGGCGAGCCGCCGACCGTGACTTCGCGGCGGTCGGGATCGAGCGCGACCGAACCCACGGTGAGCGCGGCGGGGGAGGGCGCGGCTGAGGTCTTGGCCGAGTCTCCAGCCGGGGGTATCGCAGCGGCACCCGTAGCGCCCTCCCCGGCCCCAACGCCGCCAACGCCCGAAGCCGCCCGCACGGCCTCCGAGCGCTTCAGCGCAACGCGGATCCGTGCGAACAACTCCTCAATCGCAAACGGCTTGGTCAGGTAATCGTCGGCGCCGGCATCGAGCCCGGCCACCTTGTCCATCACGGCATCTCGCGCGGTGACCATAATCACCGGCACATCCTTGTGCTTGCGGACACGCCGCAGGACCTCCATGCCGTTGAGCTGTGGCAACAGCACATCGAGCAGAATCAGATCGTAGTCGCGCTCCAGCGCCAGGTCCACGGCGGTGCGGCCGTCAGCGGCGTGCTCCACCTGGTAGCCCTCGTGCTCCAGCTCGAGCGTCACAAAGCGGGCGATTTTCTCCTCGTCCTCTACGATCAGGATCCGTGCCATGTGTGCCCCCGTCTGCGATTACTTGTCGTCGTTCAGATTTTGCTTGATGTCGTCCGCGGCGTCGGCGGCGTGATTCATAAGGTTGTTGATGCTGCCGGGCACGTCGCCGTCGCTGTCGATGCGGTAACGCATGCCAAAGAACAGGCCAATCAGCATCAGCCAAATCGTAGCGCCCCAGGCAAACAGGGCGATGATGGGGATCAGGATGGGGATGTTGAGGATGATCGCATCGCGGCGCGTGGCGATAAACTTGGTGTCCAGGCTCAGGCGGAAGAGCTTTTTGAGGTACTCCCACACGCTGTCCATCTTCTTGGAGAAGTCGGTCTTTTCGCTCGACTTCTCGTAGGCTGCCTGCGCGGCGACCATCTCGGCCGAGGGCTCATCGACCGGCACGGACTCGGTGGCGGCGTGCGCCGATGTGGTCTGCGTCTTGCCCTGCGACTCGAGCCAAATGATGGCGTCCAAAACGTTGCCGTCGGCGGCGTCGAGCGCGGCCTTGGCATCGGTGTAGCTCACGTTGTACTTGGTGCGGATGGTTTCAACTTTTTCGAGGTCGTCCATGACCTGTCCTTTCGTTCGATGGGCGCGAGCGTTGCGTTCGGCGGCCTGCGTTGCGCGGCGCCGCCCCGCCCCTTGTTCGAACTCTATAGTGCAGGTTATAGATTAAGCGATTCTTGAGCCAAGATTAATGTTGGATGAGTTTTTGGGTAGCGGTGGGAAAAGTATTAGACCTCGATAGCGGGGGATGTGGTGCCGGTGCAAAACGGCGTCAAAGGTTGGTCGAGCAGGCGGTTTCTCCATTGATGCCCGCACGGCATGGGACACTTACCCTGCCGCCCTGCTCTGCCGCGGCGGCATGTACCCAAACAACGGCCCTCTAAGGAGTTCGATACCAATGAGCGATAACACCAAGCATCTCGCAAAGAAGTGCGTCAAGGACGCGGGGCCGTGCCTCGCGTTGTGCCTTGCCGGCGCAGCGGTCGCGCTGCTGGCTGTTCTGGGGCCATTCGACGTGCTCCGAAGTGCCAGTTCTCTGCACGTTTGCATGGCCCTTGCCGGCGCCATGATGACCGGCGGCGTGCTCGATCTGGTTTTTTGGGTGCTTGACCCGTTTGGATGGAAGAACGAGGGGTAAGCCCTAAGGGATGGAAGGGCTGGAACGGTTAGCTTAGTAATCGTGCAGAATGCGGGCTAGCGACTTGCAGGGAAGTGGTGATCCGATGACGGTCTATGTGACGGGCGACATTCACGGTGGGCTCGACATGCAAAAGCTGCGCGACTGGGAGCTTGGGGATAGCCTGACGAGCGACGACTATCTCATCGTCGCCGGCGACTTTGGCTTTCCGTGGGATTTCTCTGCCGAGGAATGCGCCGATATCGCTTGGCTGGAGTCGCGCCCCTATACGTTGCTGTTCGTCGACGGCAACCACGAACGTTTCGATCACTGGGCGGAGCGTCCCATGGAACTGTGGCACGGCGGCCTGATGCAGCGCCTGTCGGACACCTCGCCCATCCGACGCCTGACGCGCGGCGAGGTTTTTGAGCTCGACGGCTCAACGATCTTTACCATGGGCGGCGCCACGAGCGTGGATAAGGAATACCGCATTCCGTATTCCAGCTGGTGGCCGCAGGAGCTGCCGGACGAGCGCAACTTTGAGGAGGCGCGGGCAAAGCTCGAGAGCATGGGCTGGAAGGTCGACTACGTGATCACCCACACCTGCTCTACGCGCATGCTTTCGCCCACGCTTTATCCGGCATCCAGCTGGAATTGCCCCACGGTTGATCGACTTACGGCATTTTTCGATGAGCTGGAAGATCGCATGGACTACAAACGCTGGTATTACGGGCATTTTCATCGGGATGCCAACCCGGCCGAGCGCCATACCGTGCTCTACGACTGCATCGTTCGCTTGGGTGACGAACTCCAGCCCTGGGATGTTGCGTAGAGGCGGGGTGGCTGGCTACTCGACCGTTACAGTGATGTTCTCGCGGTGCGCACGGATGACGTCCCATCTAAAGTGCTCGACCAGCTGTTCGGCAGAGCGCGGCGTGGTGTCCGGCGCGATGCCTGTTTGCCCGGCGAGCCATCCCAACAGTGCCTCGGGCGTGCCAAATCGTGCGCGTAGTTCGCTCAGGTCCAGATCGCGATCGCGCTTGGAAAGGCGGCGGCCGTCCGGCGACATGAGCAGCGGAATGTGCGCGTAGCGCGGTGTGGGCAGTCCCAGCAGATGTTGCAGATAGATCTGGCGCGGCGTGGAACCAAGCAGGTCACATCCGCGTACGATCTCGGTGACGCCCATGGCGGCGTCGTCGACCACCACGGCCAGCTGATAAGCAAACACGCCGTCGCTGCGACGCACCAAAAAGTCGCCGCACTCGGTGGCGAGTGCCTCGCATTGGGCTCCGTACGTGCGGTCAACGAATTCGACCACATCGTCTGCGAGGTCGTCGACGGCGGGCACGCGCAGGCGCGTGGCCGGAGCGCGCAGGGCACTGCGGCGGGCGATTTCTTCGGCCGAAAGGCTTCGGCAGGCGCCACGGTAGATGGGTGTGCCGTCGCTGGCATGCGGCGCGCTCGCGGCGTGGAGCTCGGCGCGCGTGCAAAAGCAGGGATAGGTGAGGCCGACGTCTTGTAGCTGGTGCAAGGCGCTCTCGTACAGGTCGAGGCGATCGTGCTGGTAGTAGGGGCCTTCGTCCCACTCAAGCCCTAGCCAGGCCAGGTCGTCAATCAGTTGAGCGGCAAGTTCCGGGCGCTTGCAGCGATCGTCCAGATCCTCGATGCGCAGCACGATGCTGCCGCCTTGGCTGCGGGCTGAAAGCCACGCGCACAGGCAGCTGAACACGTTGCCCAGGTGCATGCGGCCCGAGGGCGACGGGGCAAAGCGGCCCACGACGGGCACGGGAGCGGCCGCTGCTGGTGCGCCCACGGCGTGTGTTGCTATGTTGCATGCGTTGATATCCATGCGGACGAGTATAGCGCGGGGTGAGGTGGGGGGCGTCGTCGATGCTCGCGAGTTGCCGAGGCTGCGTGTTGTGCGCGGCGGGCACCGACTCAACACCTCGATTACCGCCCCAAGCTCAGCCCCTTCAACCCCTCAAACGACAGAAACCCCGGCAGCTCTTCGCAACTGCCGGGGTTTCCGCGGAAAAGGGGGACATGATCCTCAAGCGAACGGCAAAGGGGCAAACCGTTTTCGCTCAACTGCTTTATGCCCCTCGGCTGGCGGCTTAATCGGCTCACACTGCGCCCACACAAAGCCGCTACACCTGTGACGGAGCTATGAAGTGGTATCTATTGCCGGAGTGGGCTATGCCAAGGAGTGTCCCAGATTGCCGGCAAATAAGGAACGTCCCCAGGTGCCGGCCGCGGGCGTGACTTTCGTCCCGTTTGATACTCCGCTGACCTAGATGTTCGTCACATGAACCCGCAAACGTGGGACAATGACGCTACTGGTATCACAGACAAAGGATGTGCCTATGAACGCCCCCGTTGCCAAGACCTGTCGGCAGCGCTGCCTGTTTGCGCGATTTGCTTCCATTTGCGCGCTCGTCGCGTGCGCGCTGCTGCTGCTACCCGCCGTTGCACGTGCCGACGGGTATTCCATGACCCAAACCTACATCAGTGCCACGGTCGAGGCCGATGGATCGCTGACCGTTGTCGAGGGACGCCAGTTTGATTTCGACGACGACATCAACGGCGTGTTTTGGGAGATCAATACGGGCACCAACCAGCTGGGCGGCACGGCGGGCGTTGACGTGCTGAGTGTCGAGGAAGAGGACACCGCGTTTAACAAAGTCGATAGCGCGAACAAGGGCGATTCTGGTGTCTACACGGTCGAGCAGGCCGGTGACGGCGTAAGGATTAAGGTGTTCAGACCCCACGAGAGCGGCGACAGCGCGATCTATTACGTGAGCTACACCATGACCGGTGCGGTTATGAACTGGGCCGATACCGCCGAGCTCTACTGGAAGTTCGTGGGCGACGGCTGGTCTGCGGATTCCGACGATGTCGAGATGGAAGTGCGCTTCGCAAATGCCGCTGCCGGGACGGCGGCCGTCAAAGGCGATAACTTCCGCGCATGGGGCCACGGTCCGCTGACGGGCGACGTGTCGCTCGATGAGGACGAGCCCATGGTCACCTATACCATTCCCTGTGTGCATCAGGGCGAATTCGCCGAGGCACGCATCGCCTTCCCCAGCGACTGGGTGCCGCAGCTTGCCGCCTCGGGTGAAGAGCGCATGTCAACGATCCTGAGCGAAGAGAAGGAATGGGCCGACGAGGCCAACGCCCGCCGTGAGCACGCGCGTGCGGTTGCCAGCACGATTGCCGTGGTGTGTGTTGTTGTGGCGGTTGCCTATACCGGCGCGATCGTGATGCTCAAGCTGCACAGGCCCAAGCCCAAGCCGCTCTTCCAGGACGAGTACTTCCGCGATGTGCCCTCTGCCGACCATCCCGCGGTGCTTGCAGCTCTTATGAGCTGGAATGACGTGCCCGATCAGGCATATATCGCCACACTGATGAAGCTGACCGACGACCGCGTGATCAAGCTGGAAGAAGCGACCGAGACCAAGAAGAAGGGTCTGCTCCGTCGCGAAAAAGAGGAGCAGACGTATCGCATCACAGTGACCGACGAGGCCTGGAAGGCTGCCAAGAAGGACGGCATCGATCGCGATGTGCTCAAGGTCTTCTTCGCCGGCGTTAAGCCCGATAAGGACGGAGTCCGTTCGCGCACGTTTAGCGAGCTGGAGGAGTACGCTAGCGAGCGCACCACATCTGTTGGCGACAAGCTCGAGGACTATCAGAGCACAGTTAAGGGCAAGCTGGAGGCGCGCGAGCTTATTGCTTCGGATGGCACTATCGCGATGGTGGCCGGCCTGGTTCTCGGCATCATCATTGTCTTTGGCATTCTGGGCTCTCTGTTCTATACCGACTTTGCGGATGCCAACGTCGGTGCCGCTATGATCTCGATCCCCGTCACGATCGTGGGCTTTGTCCTGAGCTGCACCTTCCGCCGTTACACGCCGGAGGGCGCCGAGGTAGCGGCTCGCTGCAAGGCGCTTAAGCATTGGCTCGAGGACTTTACGCGCCTGAAGGAGGCCATCCCCAGCGATCTGATTCTGTGGAACAAGCTGCTGGTGATGGGCGTTGCCCTGGGCGTTTCGAAAGAAGTGCTGCGACAGCTGGCCGAGGCCGTGCCTGCGGACCTGCGCAACAGCGACGATTTCTACGACAACTACCCCTGCTACTGGTGGTATTACCATCACTACGGCAACGGGTCTCCGCTCGATTCGTTCAATGATGTGTATCACGAGACCATCCGCGAGCTGGCTTCGAGTTCCGATAGCTCGAGCGGCGGCAGCGGCGGCGGCTTTTCCGGTGGCGGCGGTGGCGGCGTCGGCGGAGGCGGCGGCGGAACGTTCTAGCGAGCGCTTGCTTTGGGGTGGATCTTTCTGGGCGGTTGCCAGGGAAGATTCATCCCATTTTTTTTGCATCGAAACGGGTCAAACTTTCCGCTGCGGACCTTCGCGCAAGGGGCAGTGGACAAAAAATGCCAAATATGAGTACTGTTGCTGCGTTGGTCACATATGTTTGCACATAATAATGGGTTCCTAATGAGAGCACTTCTCGTTAGGAGCCCATTTTATTGAACATTTGAGGAGCTACGTCAGCTCGTGCAGCTGGTCGTCATGCCTACAAGCATCAAAAATGCCCCAAGTTGCTGCTACTAAAAAGGTAGCAGTACTCATATTTGATGTTTTTTGACCACAGCTATTTGCAGACCACCAAGGCTACTCATTGGGGACAGACTTAAATGACTAGGTATGGCTGCTGGGTTTAGGCTGTTAGGTCGAATTCGTAGAGATAGCTTTCGCGCGGCATGTCGTGGCGGCGCTCTTCGCGGTTGGCGCGGTGCGTGGCCGTGCGCTTAAAGCCGTGCAGCTCGTAGAACTTCCACGAGCAGTTGGAGTCGGTGTACAGGTGCGCCCTCGTCGCTCCAAGCGAGGACAGGTGCGAGACCGCGGCATCGAGCAGAACCGTGCCAACGCCCAGGCCATGGACATCGCGATCCACGGCAAGCAGCGTGACCTCGTTGTCGTGCGGCAACGGGCTGCTCTCGAGCAGGCGGTTGTTGGTTCGGATGGTTGCGCGCACAAAGGAAAGATACTCGGCGCAGGCATCGGGCTCCAGCTCACGCATCTGCGATAGCAGCGCGCGTTCGGTATCCATCCAATGCTCGTTGATAGTGACGCCGGAGCTCTGTCCTGCGCGTGCAAGTGCAATGCCGCGCGCCTCGCCGTCAATCACCGCAACCTGTGAAAACGTCGACGACGAAAGGCAGTAGGCGAGGTCGCACGCGGCCTCAAGGCGGTTGTACTCATCGTTATCCGAATTGTTATGCCAAAGCTGCTGCAGAATCAGCGCGATGGCGTCGAAGTCTTCGGTATCAAACGGTCGGTAGAGAACCCGCGAGACCATGGTGCCTCTTTCTTTTGCGGATGCATATCGAGCACAGTTCTACCACGCCATTGGCATCTAATTATGGTGCCCCTGTGTTCCATGAACTCACCGTGCTCGGTGCTGTGCCCATCCCCTCCGCGTGCAAACTTTTTCTGCACATGCGCCCGTTGCGGGGTGCATCGATGCGCTCGATGCGCTACATTAAATCAGTATTTTCAATGCCGCTGCGCGAGCGCTGCAGATCGACGTATCACCGACTCACAGAGCACGGCGGCGTACCAGACAGGAGGACTGCATGGGATCTGATGTGAAGATCGCACGCGCGTTGATCTCGGTTACCGATAAGACGGGCGTCGTCGATTTCGCACGGACGCTGGTCGATGACTTTGGCGTCGAGATCATCTCTACGGGCGGCACGGCTCGTGCCATCGAGGACGCGGGCGTTCCCGTAACCCCCATCGAGGAGTTCACGGGCTATCCCGAGATGATGGACGGCCGCGTTAAGACCCTGCACCCCAAGGTTCACGGCGCGCTGCTGGCCCGCCGCGATTCCGAGCAGCACATGCAGGAGGCCGCTCAGCACGGCATTAAGCTGATCGATCTAGTCGTCGTCAACCTGTACGAGTTCGAGAAGACCGTCGCCAATCCCGAGGTCACCTTCGCGGACGCCATCGAGCACATTGACATCGGCGGTCCCTCCATGCTGCGCTCTGCTGCCAAGAACGCCACGAGCGTTACCGTCATTTCCGACCCGGCCGACTATGATGCCGTCCTGGCCGAGATGCACGAGACCGGTGGCTGCACCACGCTTTCCACCCGTCGTCGCCTGCAGGTGAAGGTCTACCAGACCACCGCCGCCTACGACACGGCTATCTCCCGTTGGCTTGCCGCCCAGGCAAGCGACGTGGCGGACACCTCTGCCAAGCTCGAGATCTCGCTGGAGAAGGTCGACGACCTGCGCTATGGCGAGAACCCGCAGCAGAAGGCTACGGTCTACCGCTTTGCCGAGGGCTGCGAGAACACCGCGAGCTCGCAGTTCCCGCTCGTTGGCTCCGAGCAGATCCAGGGCAAGCCGCTCAGCTACAACAACTATCTGGATGCCGATGCCGCTTGGAACCTGGTCCGCGAGTTCGACGAGCCGGCCTGCGTGATTCTCAAGCACCAGAACCCCTGCGGCTCCGCCGTTGCCGAGGACATCACGGCTGCCTACGACCGCGCTTTTGCCTGCGATCCCAAGAGCGCCTTCGGCGGCATCATCGCCTGCAACCGCGAGGTTCCCTTTGATCTGGTTGAGCACTTTGCCGATCAGAACAAGCAGTTCGTCGAGGTCATCATCGCCCCGAGCTACACCGCCGAGGCGCTCGAGCGCATGGCCAAGCGCCCCAACCTGCGCGTGTTGGCGACCGGCGGCGTGGACCACGGCGCTCAGGTGGAGCTGCGCTCCGTCGACGGCGGCATGTTGGTGCAGGAGGTCGACCACGTGACCGAGGATCCCGCGACCTTTACGTTCCCCACCGACCGCAAGCCCACCGACGCCGAGATGGCCGAGCTCGAGTTTGCCTGGAAGGTCTGCAAGGGCGTTAAGTCCAACGCCATCCTGGTCTCCAAGGGTAAGGCCGGCATTGGCATGGGCCCGGGTCAGCCTAACCGCGTTGACTCTGCGCTACTTGCCTGCGAGCGCGCCGAGGACTTCTGCGAGCGCGAGGGCGTGGAGAAGGGCGGCTTTGCCTGTGCAAGCGACGCGTTCTTCCCGTTCCGCGACAACGTCGACGTGCTTGCCGCGCACGGCGTGACCTGCATCATCCAGCCCGGCGGCTCCAAGCGCGATGACGAGAGCATTCAGGCCTGCAACGAGCACAATATTGCTATGGTCTTTACCGGCGCCCGCCACTTTAGGCACTAAGTTTCGCCCCGGAACAAAATAATCTCTGCAAAAGACGGCTGCTCCGTTTGGAGGGCCGTCTTTTTGGTATAAGAGGACGGAATGACTAACACGAAAGGTACAACCATGCCCCAGATTGATGATGCCGAGCTGTTTGGCAATGCCGAGGATCAGCGTGCGTACGAGGACTTTTGCGCCAATCAGGAGGCGGTCGAGAAGTTCACGCTCGACAAGCCCGCGCTTGTCTGCCGTTGGCGCATGTCCAACAAAAAGGTGCCCATGCTCAACCGCCACATTCGCGCACTGTCCGAGCGCCTGGTGCAGGGCGAGCCGCTTACCCATAACATGCTCAGCTGGGCTAAACAGCACGTTGAGTGGTCGCTTGCCGAGGGCGATTACACGGCACGCGACGGCGTACTCATGCTGGTGATCGACGTCAATGGCAACGCCGCCATGACGGTGGGCGAGTACGAGCCGCTGGCCGATACGTCGGCTAAGGCGCTACGTGCCCGCTCCGCCGAGGCCCGCTCCGAGGCCGACGAAACCGGCGTGGCGCCCGAGCTGCTCGCCGCCGTCGATAACGGCGAGCTGGCCTTTGTGGCGCCGGCGGACGAGTGCCTGTGCGGCACGGCGACGCTCATCGATCAGCTGGCCCAGACCAAGGGCATCCCGGTCACGCGCGTAGACATTCCCGCGCAGCTCAAGGGTGCGCTGTTTCTGGTGAGCGACGAGCACGGTGTGGTTGCCGCCGCCGACTCCGACGCCGCCGACTCCGACGCCGCCACGGTCGCCTTCTTCGCCGAAGGCTACGAAAAGCTCCGTGCCCGCCGCTCCTAATCTCAAGGCGGGGTGGGCTTACTGAAGCGAGCGAGCGCGTTCGATGGCGTAGGCGAGCGACAGCTGCTCCATCTCCGGGGCACATTTGTAGTTCAGTCCGGTGAGAGCTGTCACCTTATCGAGGCGATATCGAATCGTGTTCGGGTGCTGGTTAGTCTGCTTGGCGGTTTGCTCGATACGTCGGTCGTTCTCGATGAATGCGGCGAGCGTGGATTCCAGCTCGCTGCCATGCTCACTGTCGTGCTCGCGTATCGGCGAGAGAATCGCCTCCGAGAACGATCGCATCTCCGGGGTTTCCGCAAAAGGCATCACGGTTTTCAGGATGCCGAGCTGCGTATAGCGGACGGGACCCTCGGCTCGTTGACAAGATAGGCGCTGTGCGTAAATCGCCTGCGAGATCGCCTGCGCCACCGCCTCGTCTCCAAACAGAATATCGCTGATGCCGAGCCCTTCCGCTCCGCCATCGATGCCGCTAGCCTCGATGAGCTCCGTGAGCGCCTGCACGATTCGCTCCACATCGAGCGTCTGCTCCGAGTCGCTTGTCGCTACGAATAGCAAACCTCCGTCATAGGGTGCCAGCATATTGTGGCATCCGGCGAGGGTCGATTTTGCACAGAGACGTTCGATTTGCAAAAACGTACGCGGGTCGAGGGGATCTGCAAACGATGCGAACAGGGCGACCGCTTCGTCCAGAAATGACGGGTTGAGGCCTCGGATGCGTCGGCAGATGGACTCGGGCGATACGTCTGTCCTCAGGGCATCGATCTCGCGCTGTGCGAAGTCGATGGACGCGAGCTGCTCGATATGCCGTTTGACTTCATAGATGACGCTGTCAAAGAACAGTGAGTCGTCGGTCGTGAGAAAGACCGGGTAGTGCCGCGCGTTGGCGTAGCGGATGGCTTGGTCGGGAATCGGGATGTGCAGGACGTTTTTGATGATGAGACCGCTCGTTCCCTTGGCGACGAGGTATTTCACGGCTTCAGTGATGAGGTACGGGTCGTCCTTCGCATAGAGGAAGGTGCTGAGGACGATCTCGTCTGAGGTGAAGTTGACGCGCTGGTACTTGTTCTTGAGGCCGGGCATGAGTTCATAGTCGAGGATCCCGACGCCAGAGACGGCACGCGAGACGCCATCGCTGCCGGCGATTAGACGGACCGATCCCTCATATTCCCGTGAGAAGTCCGAGACGGTGTATAGCATCAACATCACCCTGTAAATCAATACAATTAATACCGGTATAAATAGGATAATCGCACATCCGTATGCCGTTGATGCGAGAAATAGTTCAAATATCTGCTGATAGAACAAAAAATCAGATCGAGAATCGTTGTAGATTCCAACAAGAAATGATCCTTGGCGGCATCGTTACTAAACCGTACAGTGAAGCAACGTAAAGCTTTCACTGAAAGGAGTGATGATGGGGCAGATGATGGTGCTTTCGGCTGAGGAAGTTTCCAAGGTGCTGACGATCGAGGATGCAATCGCTGCCGTGGAGGAGGCATATCGCCAGAAGGCAACGGGCAAGGGTGTTGCGTGGCCGATGGTATATGAGCAGTTCGAACCCGGCGTGGCCGATATGGATATCCGCTCGGGCGAGTTGGCGGGAAGCGGCCTCTTCGGCCTCAAGCTCACTGCTTGGTTCTCTCAGAATCCTAAAAAGGGGCTGCCCGAGATCTTTGGCACCACGCTGCTGTGCGACAACGCGACGGGCGAGCCGTTGGCGCTGCTCAATGCCTCCGCCGTCACCGGACTTCGCACCGGTGCCGCCGCTGCGCTCGGTGCCAAGTGGCTGGCTCGGGCGGATGCGTCCAAACTGCTTGTTGCGGGTGCTGGTCATATGAGCACCTATATGGTGGCGGGCGTGCTCGCCGCCTGTCCCAAGATGAGCGAGGTCAAGGTGTGGGAGCCGGTTTCCGATGCCGCGCCCGAGGCCCGCGTCGAGCGCATGCGAGACGAGGTCGCCCATATCTTGGGCGCCTGCGAGCATGCTCGCGAGGCATCCACCTATTCCATCGAGGCGACGGCCGACGGCCAAGGTGCCGCGGCGGAGGCCGACATCATCGTGACGATTACGCCGGCGACCAAGCCCATCATCCCCGATGCATGGGTGCGCCCCGGTACGCATATTTCCTGCGTCGGTGCCGACATGCCCGGCAAGCAGGAGCTCGCCTCGGCGCTTGTCGCCCGTGCCGCTGTTTACGTCGACGACCGCGAGCAATCGGTCGCGTCCGGCGAGCTGGAGATTCCGGTTGCCGAGGGTGCCATCACGCCCGAGGACATCAGAGCGGAGCTCGGCGAAGTCATCGCTGGCACGGCTACGGGGCGTTCGGATGACGAGCAAGTGACGGTGTTCGATACGTCGGGCATCGCCGTTCAGGACCTTTCGGCATCGAAAATCGCCTACGACCGCGCCGTCGAGGCGGGGCTGGGCACCGTGGTGGAACTGTAAGAAAGTCAAGGAAAGGAAACGACAATGCAGATCAAGGATTTCGCCGTCGAGCAGTGGATGAACGAGTGGGAGACCAAGTGCACCCACAACGTTGCAGAGACGTGCGTCTACTCCCTCACGCTCGACCAGCTGTTCGAGCTTACGAATACCGACAAGAAGGCGTGGCTCGATAACCTGTGCTCGCGCCGATTCACCTACGGAGACATCGAGGGACAGCCCGGCTTCCTCGAGGGGGTCGCGCGTCTCTATAAGACGGTCGAACCTGGGCATATCGTGCCCACGCACGGCGCGACTGGTGCCAACTCCCTGGTTATTTCCACACTCGTCGAACCGGGCGATCACGTAGTCTCCGTCAAGCCTACCTACCAGCAGCTTTACTCGATTCCCGAGATGTGCGGTGCAAAGGTCGATATCCTTCAGCTCGACCGCAAGAACGGCTATCACGTCGACGTCGACGCGCTCGATACCCTGGTGACCGACGATACCAAGCTCATCTGCATCAATAACCCGGACAACCCCACGGGCGCCCTGCTCGACACCGATACGCTCAAGGCGATTGTCGAGGTTGCACGCAAACACGACGCGTGGGTGCTCTGCGACGAGGTCTATCGTCTGCTTACTCAGACGGATGAGTACTCCGAGTCCGTGATCGACCTGTACGACAAGGCCGTCGTCACCGCATCCATGTCCAAGGTCTGGTCGTTCGCCGGCCTGCGTCTGGGCTGGGCGGTCACCAATAGCCCGGAGCTCCGTCGCGCGCTGCTCTCGCATCGCGATTACAACCTGATTTCCGCCGGCATATTCAGCGAGTCGGTGGCGGAGCTGATTCTGGGCAACGCTTCCGTGATCCTTGAGCGCAGCCGTCGCATCGTCCGTCAGAACCTTGCTGTTCTGGAGAAGTGGGTCGAGAGCGAGCCGCACCTGTCGTTCGTCAAGCCCGAGGCGGGTACCACTGCGCTCGTGTATTACGACTACGACATCGACTCCAGGACGTTCTGCATCGACATGATTAAGAAGTCCGGCGCGCTCGTCACCCCGGGCGATTGCTTCGAGGAGCCCAAGAGCATGCGCATCGGCTATGCATACTCCGATAACACCGACGACCTGCAGAAGGGCCTGGATGCCATCTCTGCATACATGCGTACGCTCGAGTAGAGGCTCGAGGTCGAAGTGATGGGGCCGATCGGTTTAGGACCGGTCGGCCCCTATTTTCTCTTAAGGCTATCGAACACTTTTGTCATATTAGGTGCCCACGGGGTCGTATCGTTGCGACGCCGTGGGCATAATGGTGTGGAAGGTGCAAGTTACGCGAAATGGGAGGACACATGGCGCTGATCTATGTCGTTGAGGACGACGAGCCCATTCGTCGTGAGCTTATCGACATCCTTGCCCGCGCCGGGTTTGAAATCGAGGCCTGCGAATCGTTTGAGCATGTCTCGCGCGATATTCTCGCTGCCGCGCCCGACCTGGTGCTGCTCGACCTCACACTTCCCGTCAAGGACGGCCAGCATATCTGCCACGAGGTTCGCCGCGAATCCGAGGTTCCCATTATCGTCCTCACGTCGCGCACGACCGAGATCGACGAGGTCATGGCCATGACGCTCGGCGCGGACGACTTTGTTTCCAAGCCCTACAGCGCCCGTGTGCTCGTGGCGCGCATCAACGCACTGCTGCGTCGCACCGCGGCGGCAGGCGAGCGCAGCACACTTGTCCACAAGGGGCTGGAGCTCGACCTCGCCCGCTCCATGGTTACCAACACGCAAACCGGCACTAGCACCGAGCTCACCAAAAACGAGCTGCGTATCCTCTCACTGCTTCTGAGCCGCGCGGGCAAGATTGTTTCGCGCTCGGCCATCATGCAGGACCTGTGGGACTCCGACGCCTTCGTGGACGACAATACGCTCACCGTCAACATCAACCGCCTGCGCACCACGCTCGAAAAAATCGGCATCAAGGGGTATTTGACAACGCACCGCGGCCAAGGCTATTCGGTCTAGGGGCCGGCTATGTCGTTTGGCAAGTTCTTTAAAGACGCGCTGCTTCCCGTCGCCGTGTGGACGTGCGGCGTGCTGCTGAGCTGCTTTGTGCTGACGGTCGCCGGTGCTTCGACATCTATTGTGGTCGTGGCGGTTGGCGTGTCCTTTATCTTTGGCATGCTGGGCATCGTGATCGAGTACGCACGCCGTCGTCGTTTTCTGCGCCAGCTGGAGCGTGCGGCAGAGGAGCTCGAGAGTCCCGCATGGGTGCAGGAGATGGTGCAATGCCCGACCTATGCCGAGGGCGAGCTCGAGTACGAGGTCTTGCGCCGGGTGGGCAAAGCCGCTTGCGACGAGGTTGCCGAAGGCCGGCGTCAGACCGATGACTATCGCGACTATATCGAGAGCTGGGTCCACGAGGCCAAGCTGCCCCTGGCAGCAGCCCATCTGATTTTGGAAAACCTGGACGGTAGCGAAGACGACCTGTTGCGTGTGGATGACCTGGGTCGCGAGCTTGCTCGCGTGGAGCGCTATATCGACCAGGCGCTGTACTACGCGCGCTCGGAAGTCGTGGAGCGCGACTATCTGATTCGTCGCTGGGATCTTAAGACCTTGGTGACGGGCGCGATTAAGGCAAACGCGCGCGAGCTCATTGCGGCGCACGTGGCTCCGGTGTGCGAGAACCTCGACTTTGAGGTCTTTACCGACGAGAAGTGGCTCGAGTTTATTCTGGGCCAGCTCATTCAGAACAGCATTAAATATGCGCGTGAGGACGGCGCGAGGATCGTGTTTTCGGGAGCGTTGTTGGACGAGGGCCTGGCAAGCGAGCGCATCGAGCTTGCCGTCGCGGATAACGGCTGCGGCGTGAGCGCGGCCGACCTGCCGCGCGTGTTCGAGAAGGGCTTTACCGGCGACAACGGCCGCACCACCAAGCGCGCAACGGGCATCGGCCTCTACCTGGTGGCGCGCCTGTGCTCCAAGATGGGCATCGACGTCACCGCAGCATCCGAGCCCGGCGAAGGCTTTGTCGTTACGTTTGCCTTCTCGACCAACAAGTTCCAATACTTCGAGTAACGCACACGGCAGACGCCCACCCAAACAAAAACGTGCCGCCCATGAAAAACGTGCCGCCCCAAACGGGGCGGCACGCCATTTTTCTATCAGACAACTCGTTGAAGTAAGGCTGCGAAGGCCGCGGGGCCGGGAGGGGTTTCCTAAGGGCACATCCCGCAGCCGCAACGCGGCGAGGACGTGCCCGTGGAAACCCCGCAGGCCCCGCGGCCGGTGGGAGCAACGCTACTTCACGACCAAGATGTCGCAGTCCGTATTGCGCAGCAGGAACGTCGAAATCGAACCCAGGAGCGCATACTTGATCGAGGACAGGCCGCGGGCGCCGCAGAGCACCAGGTCGGGCTTAACCACGTCGAGCATCTCGTCCTTGAGCGTCTCGCGAATGCGGCCGGCGCGAATCATGACCTCGACCTCGGGAATGTCGGGATTGGCCTTGGCCTCTTCGAGCTGCTTGGCGATGGAGTTCTTAAATGCTTCCTCTAGGCCGTTGACCAGATCGACCGGATAGGAACCGGTGCTCTCGAGCGCCGTGGAATCGATAACGTGGCCGATGATTAGCTTGGCGCCGTTGTTCGCGGCGACCTTGATGGCGCGTGCGAGCACAAAATCCTGCTGTTCAGTACCGTCGAGTGAAACAAATACCTTGGTGTAGCCCTCGTTCATGGTTTCCTCCTTGGTCTATCGCACGGGCGCGGGGCTCGTGCATCGGGCGGGCGCGGGCGCGTTGGCCGCCGGACACTTTATCTTGTTGCAGTTATACCCAAGGATTTGGGTTTGACCGCTCGCAATTCTGTGAACGGGCGAGTTTTTTGGTAAGGGTAGGCGCAGGCGCGCCGCCAACGGTTGATAATGGGACATCGCCCGCACCGTCCGCAGACAATATCGGCGGGTGTCTAACGAGGGGGTCCCTTTGGATATTATCGAGCTTCTAAAATCTGCCTTCATGGGCCTAGTCGAGGGCATCACCGAATGGCTGCCTGTTTCGTCGACCGGTCACATGATCTTGGTGGACGAGTTCGTCAAGATGAACGTGAGCGAGACGTTCTGGAATATGTTCCTGGTCGTGATTCAGCTCGGTGCCATTCTGGCCGTCTGTGTGCTGTTCTTCCATGAGCTCAATCCGTTCTCGCCCAGCAAGGGCAAGGAGGTCCGTCGCGACACCTGGGTGCTGTGGGGCAAGATTGTGCTCGGCTGCATTCCCGCCGCGGCGATCGGTCTGCCGCTCAACGACTGGATGGAGGAGCATTTCTACAACGCTCCCGTCGTGGCACTGGCGCTCATTGTGTACGGCGTGCTGTTTATCGTGATCGAGAACTGGCGCGCGAGCAAGCGCGAGGAAATGGCCGTTGCCGGTTCGTTTGGTTCGCGTGCTGTGGTGTCGGGTGGACGTCCCGCCGGTGCGCACTTTGCGGCGCCCGCCGCGGCTACCGCTGAGGATGAGGGCGATGACGAGGATCTGGACTTTGGTTCCATCACCACGCTCGAGGACCTGAGTTGGAAGACCGCCCTGGGCATCGGATGCTTCCAGGTGCTCTCGCTGGTGCCTGGCACGTCTCGCTCCGGTTCTACCATCATCGGCGGCCTGCTTTTGGGCTGCACGCGTTCGGTGGCGTCCAAGTTTACGTTCTTCCTGGCCATCCCTGTCATGTTTGGCGCGAGTGCGCTCAAGCTCGTCAAGTATTTCATCAAGGGCGGTACGTTCGGTGCCAACGAGGTCGCCATCCTGGGCGTGGGCTGCGTTGTGGCCTTTGTGGTTTCGCTTATCGCCATTAAGTGGCTCATGGGCTTCGTCCGCCGTCACGACTTCAAGTGCTTCGGCGTCTACCGCATCATTCTGGGCATCGTGGTGCTTGCGTACTTCTTCGTCCTGGAGCCGATGCTCGGCCTCTAACTTAGTCGACGCTGCGCGGCGGCCATGACATCGGCGGTTTCGTGATTGGCACAATGGGGACAGGTTACTTTGAACCAGCTTGGTGCAGACTGATCAGGCTCCATTGCGCTAAATCCGCTGGGGCGGGCCTGACAGTGGCGCACGGAGTCGTGGTGTGATTTGCGTCGGTGTCCGCGCGGCTCGGTATACTGGTACGGCTCAAACTATGGCGCCGCCCGCAGGCGCGCCGTCCGTCAGATGAGGAGTCGCCCATGACCCAGCCCTTGCCCTGGGAAAAGAACGCCGCGGTACCCGTGTCGCCCGCGCCGGAACCCGTGCCGCTCGATGCATATGCCGCCCCTGCTGCGCCGGAACCCGAGCTCGTCCCGCTCGACATCTACGACGCTCCCGCGCCGGCACCCAAGCCGCTCGTCGACATCGACAGCCTTAATCCCGCCCAGCGCGAGGCGGTCCTGACCACCGAGGGTCCGTTGCTGGTGCTTGCCGGCGCCGGCTCGGGCAAGACCCGCGTCTTGACCTTCCGCATCGCACATATGCTCGGCGACCTGGGCGTTAAGCCCTGGCAGATCCTTGCCATCACGTTTACCAACAAGGCCGCGGCCGAGATGCGCGAGCGTCTGGCGGCACTCATCCCCAGCGGTACCCGCGGCATGTGGGTGTGCACCTTCCATGCCATGTGCGTGCGCATGCTGCGCGAGGACGCTGACCTGCTGGGCTACACCGGTCAGTTCACCATCTACGATGATGACGATTCCAAGCGCATGGTGCGCGATATTATGCAGGCGCTCGGTATCGAGCAAAAGCAATTCCCCATCAATATGATCCGCAGCAAGATCAGTTCGGCCAAAAACGCCATGATCGGCCCCGAGGACATGCTCAAATCCGCCGACAGCCCCAACGACAAAAAGGCCGCGCAGGTCTACCTGGAGCTGGAACGCCGCCTGCGCGCCGCCAACGCGATGGACTTCGACGACCTGCTCGTGCGCACGCTCGAGCTGCTGCGCACCCGCCCCGAGGTGCTCGATAAGTACCAAGAGCGTTTCCGCTACATTAGCGTCGACGAGTATCAGGACACCAACCACGTCCAGTACGAGATCGCCAACCTGCTGGCCGCCAAGTACCAAAACCTCATGGTCGTAGGCGACGATGATCAGTCCATTTATAGCTGGCGCGGCGCCGACATCACCAACATCCTGGACTTTGAGAAGGACTTTAAAAACTGCAAGACCGTCAAGCTGGAGCAGAACTACCGCTCTACGGGTCACATCCTGAGCGCCGCCAATGCCGTGGTGCGCCACAACTCGCAGCGCAAGGACAAGCGCCTGTTTACGGCCGAGGGCGACGGCGAGAAGATCCAGGCCTTCCAGGCAAGCGATGAGCGCGATGAGGGCCGCTGGATTGCCGGCGAGATCGAAAAGCTGCACTCCAAGGGCACGAGTTACGACGATATCGCCGTGTTCTACCGCACCAACGCCCAGTCGCGTATCCTCGAAGATATGTTCCTGCGCGCAGGCGTGCCCTACAAGATTGTGGGCGGCACGCGATTCTTCGACCGTGCCGAGATCCGCGACGTCATGGCCTACCTCAAGATGATCGTGAACCCGGCCGACGAGATGAGCGTCAAGCGTGTCATCAACACGCCGCGCCGCGGCATCGGCTCCACCTCGATCCAAAAGATCGAACAGCTGGCGCGCGACAACCGTTGCTCGTTCTTCCAGGCTTGTGAGATCGCGTGCGCCGAAACCGGCATGTTTAGCGCCAAGGTGCGCAACGGCCTGTCGAGCTTTGTGTCGCTGGTGCGCGAGGGTCGCCGCATGGACGGCGAGCTCAAGGACGTCGTCGAGATGATTGTCGATAAGACGGGCCTGCTGCAGGCTTTCCGCGCCGAGGGCGCCATGGAGTCCGAGAGCCGCGCCGAGAACATCCAGGAATTCCTGGGTGTCGCTGCCGAATTTGAGGAGACGCACGAGGATATCGAAGGCACGCTCGAGAGCTTGGAAGAGCTGCGCGCTGCTGGTGTTGCCGATGTGCCCGCCGACGTTGAGCCCGAGCCCGTTGTGGTGAGCGCGCCTGCGCCCGAGCCCGGCCCGTCTGCGCCCGCGTCTTCGTTTGAGGCACTCGTCGGCGCGCGCGATGCCGCAGGTTCCAATCCGCTCGATAGCCTAGCCGCCCCGGCGCTCTCGCCGCAGGATGCCCTGGCCGCCGCCATCGCGGGCAACGCGTATGCCGCGCCGACGGAGATGCCGGCGGGT
>CAJJQF010000022.1:0-34539 GCA_905193815.1 uncultured Collinsella sp.
CTTGCCCGTCACGCCGGCCGTAACCAGTACGTGAAAGCCAACCTGCCCGTCCGCGCGCGCCGGCGCCCAGCCCTCGGGCACGTCCTCGGCCGGCGTCCCCGCCGGAGCGATGGGCGCAATGTCGCACTTGCTCTTGGTAATGAGCAACGGATGGCACATGGGGATGATGTCGCTCGTGCGCTTGATGGCCATAATGCCCGCCACGCGTGCGCAGGCAAGCACGTCGCCCTTCTTGGCACGGTCCTGCAGCACCATGGCCTGTGTCTCGGGGTGCATGAGGATGGCACCCTCGGCGATGGCAATGCGATGGGTCTCGGCCTTGTCGGACACGTCGACCATACGTACCTCGCCCTTGGCGTCCACGTGCGTCAGCTCGTCGCGACGGGCGTCACGGGCGGGCTCGGTGGCAGCGCTGGCAGTCGGCTGCGCTGACGCGTCGGCGTTGCCAGCATTCGCCGCAGCCGTGGCTTTGTGGGCAGACATCGCGGCCCTGCGAGCGGCCTTGGTGGCATCGGCGTACCTGCTCTTGGCCATATGATCATCCTCCGATTTGGGACATAAATCGTTGCGTGCCCTCAATTATCGCGTGTTCCTGCGGTTTGTGGGCCACGGCATCGCGCCAAATCGAAAGTACCTGCATATCATCACCACGGCGCAGCGCCTCACGCACCGAATACTCGGCATCGCTGAACAGGCACGGACGCACGTTGCCATCGGCCGTCAGGCGCAGACGGTTGCAGCTCGCACAAAAATGGTTGGACATGGCGCTAATGAAGCCAACCGTTCCCGCCGCGCCCGGAAAGTGCCAATAGCGCGCAGGGCCCGCGCCGGCAGGAGCGTCGTTGATGTCGAGCGGCTCGAGCTCGCCCAGTCCCGCCGCCGCGGCCCCGGCATTGATGCGCGCCCGCAGCTCGTCGCTCGGAACGGTGTCACTCGCATCCCACAGCTCGGGATTGAGCGCGGGCGCATGCGGATCCACAGCGCAATGCGAGCTGGTGCGCTCGTCGCCGATGGGCATGTATTCGATAAAGCGCAGGTGGATGGGGCGGTCGACGGTCAAGCGCGCGAGGGCTGCCACATCCTGGTTGAGCCGGCGCACCACAACGCAGTTGACCTTAACGGGCTCAAAGCCCCAAGCCAGCGCCGCGTCGATACCGGCCATGGTCTGCTCGAGTCGACCCAGGCGCGTGATCTTTCCAAAGAGCGTAGGGTCGAGTGTGTCGAGCGAGATGTTGACGCGGTTAAGCCCGGCATCTTTGAGCTGCGGCGCCAGCTTGGGCAGCAGGGCGCCGTTGGTGGTGAGCGAGACGTCCTCGATCTGCGGAATCGCGCGGATGTCGCGAATAAGCGGAATGATACGGCGGCTGACCAGCGGCTCGCCGCCCGTCAGGCGCACGCGGCGAATGCCCTCCCCCGCCACCAAGCACACAAAGCGGGCGATTTCCTCGGCGCTGAGCAGCTCGTCGTGCGCGCGGGGCGCCACGCCATCGGCCGGCATGCAGTAAATGCAGCGGAAATTGCACTTGTCGGTAACGGCAATGCGCAGGTAGTTGATATCGCGGCCAAAGCCGTCATGTTGCACGTGCCCGTCCACGCAGCCCTCCCCTCGCGCGGCGTTTTATTCTTCGGAAAACATAATACCCCACGAGAGAATCATGCCGACACCCGTACGACAGGACAGGTCACTTCGAGCAAGACCGGCTTCCCGAGCCCACCCTCAACACAGACCATCACAACATTCGATGCTTTTCCCGATTTTGGCAAAAAACGTCGAATGTTGTGATGGTTTGCTTGCCCGTAGCGCCCCGTAGAAGAACCAAAACGCCCCTAAAGGCCGCCGTCCCAGTGCCGAATTACGAATTCTCGCAGGTCGTTCTGACGTTTTTGGAACGCTTCGCTTCGGTCGCACTTGAGACCCATAGCGAGCGCGATGGCGTTCATCGCCCGGTGCAATTGCAGCTGGTGGGCAAATTGAGTCCCGGTGAGGACAATCATCCTAAAGCCCAGCGCGCTCAGCACGGTTATACGCTCCGCGTCCGACGCGCTGCGCTGTTTATCAAGATGGTCCGAGCCGTTGTATTCAATCCCCGTACCGCTTGCAGGCGCATATACGTCGATCTCGAAATACCCGGCCTTTGCGAGATACTTGAACTCGTTGGGAACATCGACCCGATGGTTGAGCTCGATCTTGGCGTATCCCAGCCCGCCCTGGGAACGTTTTGCTACGACCATGATTGCGGTGGCCGTCTCCATGGGCGACCGCGCGCCATCGTGCACGCGCTTGAGCGCGGCGGCCGCGCGTATAGCCCCCTGACGAGATCGGTTCTCATTGCAATAGGCAATCAAGTTGGCAACGGTATACCTCTGCCCCATCTCGATATAATCGCCTGTCGACAGATGATTCAAATGGTATCGGGCGCAGATTTCGTAGCCATATTCCAGCTGCTCGGGTTCGCTCATCCACGAACCCGCTTGGACAAAGCACATGGCCTCATCAACCACCAGAAGGCCCTCTGCCACCTCGATAAGATGGCCTGGAGGTACCGGCGCTCCAAACACGTGGCACCTAAATCCAGCCGGCGTCGAGCGCTCAAAATCGAAGTTGACGAGCGTGTCGATATGATCGAGCTCTTCTCGTGGAATACCGAGCGAAACCAGATAGTCGGCAACGATCCCAACTGCCGTTGAAGCCCTCAGCCCTTTGGCATCAAGTCCCAATTTGGGCAGGCTCGCGGTCGGCTCCGCCTCGTTAGCAAGCGAGTCCTCATCGTATAGGCTGCTTGCTCGCGAGAGCGGCTCGGACGGGCGCGCCACGTTGTGGTACAGCCAGGCAGTCTTATGGGACAGGACGATCGGCAGGTCCATGAGCCCTCCAATGGAGTCGGATAACCAACCTTATTCCCCTGCTCACGGGTTCGCACACCTTCGTGCGCAAGAAAGCGATTCCACCCGGTCGAGTGGCAGAAAAACCATCACAACATTCGATGCTTTTCCTGATTTTGGCGAAAAACGTCGAATGTTGTGATGGTTTGAGGCGAGGTGAGGGGCACAGAGGGGTCAAAGCATCGTGCTCGAACGGGTTAATCCAACTCTTTTAAGCCATGCGCCAGCTGCCAGTACTCGCCGTGCTGGGCGAGGAGCTCTTCGTGCGTGCCGCGCTCGATGATGCGGCCGTGTTCGAGGACCATGATGGCGTCGGCATCGCGGACGGTGGACAGGCGGTGCGCGATCATAAAGGTGGTGCGACCGCGCATGATGCGGTCCATACCGCGCTCGATGAGCTTTTCGGTACGCGTGTCAATGGAGCTCGTGGCCTCGTCCAGGATGAGCACCGGTGGGTCGGCGACGGCCACGCGCGCGATGGCGAGCAGCTGACGCTGACCCTGCGACAGGTTGGCGCCGTCGGCCGTGACCGGTGTGTCGTACCCTCTAGGCAGGCGGCGGATAAACGAGTCGGCGCAGGCGGCCTCGGCAGCGGCGCGTACCTCCTCGTCGGTCGCGTCGAGCTTGCCAAAGCGGATGTTCTGCGCAATGGTGCCGCTAAACAGGTGCGTATCCTGCAGCACGATGCCGAGCGACCCGCGCAGGCTGGCCTTGGCAATGTGCTTGACGTCGATGCCGTCGTACGTGATCTCGCCGTCATCGACCTCGTAGAAGCGGTTGATGAGGTTGGTGATGGTCGTCTTGCCGGCACCCGTGGAGCCCACAAACGCGATCTTTTGCCCCGGCTTGGCAAACAGGTTGAGGTCCGTGAGCACGCGGGTGCCCGGCACGTAGGAAAAGTCCACGGCATGGAAGCGCACGTCGCCGGCAAGCGAAACCAAGCCGCACGTGAGCTCGGTGCCGTCGGCAGCCACCGCGCGACCCGACTCATCAACGGCAGCCACGTCATGCAGATGCCCGTACGCGCCCACGCCCTGGCCCTCGGGAATCTTCCACGCCCACGCGGCGTCGCCCGTCTGCACCAGCTCCACGCAGCCCTCGTCCACCTCGGGCTTAAGGTCCATAGCCGCAAACAGGCGCTCGGCACCGGCCAACGCGTTGAGCAAGAAGTTGCCGAGCTGCGTAAACTGGTTGATGGGCATGGCGGCTTGGCGCACAAAGACCAGGTAGCTTGCAAGCGCACCCACGTCGGCCAGGCCCTTGATGCAGAGCATGCCGCCCGCCACGGCGACGATGGCATAGTTGACGTAGCCAATCACGACGGTCATGGGCACCATGGAGTTGGCATAGCTCACGGCGGCGGTGCCGGTGCGGCGAAGCTCGTCGTTGCGGCAGGTGAAGCCGGTGACATTCGCTGCCTCGCGCTTAAAGACCTTGATGACCTTTTGACCCGAGACCATCTCTTCGATATATCCGTCCAGGTCGCCAAGCGATGCCTGCTGGGCGGCAAAGAAGCGCTTAGAGCGCGCGCCCGAGTAGCGCGCATATAGCACAATGGCCGCATCGCACACGAGCGTGATAATCGTGAGCTGCCAGTTAAGGATGATGAGCATGGCCGTGGTGCCCACAACCTGAATGGCGGCCTGAATCACGTTGGCAAAGCTGTTGTTAAGCGCCTCGGAGACGGTGTCGACATCGTTGGTGAAAAAGCTCATGATGTCGCCCGAGCGCGTGCTGTCAAAATAACTGAGCGGCAGCGTCTGGATGTGTGCGAACAGATCGCGGCGAATATCGGACACCACGCGTTGGGCCGCGCGCACCATGATCTGCGAGTAGCCCAGGGCCGAAAGCACGCCCGCGGCGTAGATGATCGCCGTCAGGATGACCTGCTTGGCGAGCAGTTCCTCCCCGCCCGTGGCCAAACCGTTAACGATGGGGCGCACCATGTAGGTGCCGGCGAGGCTCGCGATGGCGGCGACGGAGGCGAGCACGCCCACCGCGAGCAACGAGAACTTGGCATGCCCCATGTAGGAGAGCAAGCGACGCACAGTGCGCTTGAGGTCGGCCGGGCGTGCTTGGGCTGCGGTCTTAGGCATGGCGCTCACCCCCTTCCAAGGGTGATCCGCATGCGACAGAGGAAAATGGATCATTCGCGCAGCCACCGTCGTTGCCATCGCCGGCGTCCGCGTTCCCCGCAAACTCCATCTGCGAGGCGTAAATCTCCTGGTATATGTTGTCGCCCGCCAGCAGTTCCTCGTGCGTGCCCACGCCGTGGACACGACCGTCGTCCAGCACCACAATGCGATCGGCATCCATGACGCTCGCGATGCGCTGGGCGATGATGAGCACGGTCGTATCGGAAATCCGGGCGATGTGCTCGCGAATCTTAGCGTCGGTCGCCATATCGACCGCGCTGGTGGAGTCGTCAAAAATGAGCACGCGCGGATGCTTGAGCAGCGTGCGCGCGATGCACAGACGTTGCTTCTGGCCACCCGAGACACCGGCGCCGCCTTGGCCCAACTCGCCGTCCAGCCCGCCGATGCGATCAAGGAACTCGTCCACGCACGCCGCGCGGCAAGCCGCGAGGAGCTCATCGTCCGACGCCTGCGGATTGCCCCACTGCAGGTTCTCGCGCACGGTACCCGTAAACAGCACATTCTTTTGCAGCACAATGCCCACGGCGTCGCGCAAGGCGGCGAGGTCGTAGTCACGCACGTCACGTCCGCCCACAAGCACGGCGCCCTCGGTAGCGTCGTACAGGCGCGCAATCAGCTGCACAAGCGAGCTCTTGCCCGAACCCGTGCCGCCGAGGATGCCCACCGTCGAGCCGCTCTCGATGCGAAGGTCGATATGCTCGAGCACATCCTCGGCTGCATCCGCGCGGTATTTAAAGGAAACGTCGCGAAACTCGATACTGCCGTCCGCTGGCGCCGCAATCGCGAGGTCTCCCGCGGGATTGGCGATAAAGGGCTCCTCATCGAGCACCTCGGCGATACGGCCCACACTCGTAAGAGCGCGCGTGAGCAGCAAAAACACGTTGGAAATCATCATGAGTGAGTTCATGATCAGCAGCACGTAGCTCATAAAGCCCGTGAGCGAGCCCACGCCCAGCTTGCCGGCGAGAATCATGCGGCCGCCAATCCACAGGATGGAGAGCGCAGCCACGTACATCGACAGCTGAAACACCGGCAGGTTGAGCACGGCGGTACCGAAGGTCTTGGTCGCCGTGCCGGCGAGCTCGGTATTGACGGTGTCGAACTTGGCCTCCTCGTGCTCGGTACGAACGTAGGCCTTGACGGCACGCACGGCGGTGAGGTCTTCCTGTACCACGCCGTTGAGGTGGTCCATCGAGGTCTGGAGTTGGCGGTAGAGCGGACTGACGCGATAGGTGATGACGCCCAGTACGATTGCCAACACGGGCAAGATGATCGCAAAGACGGTGGCGAGCGGGCGCGACAGCATCAGCGCGTAGATAAGGCCGACGATAAGCGTCACCGGGCCGCGCACCATAGGGCGAAAGCCGTTGCTCACAGCATTTTGGATAACGGTGATGTCCGTGGTCATGCGAGTGACGAGCGAGCTGGCGTCGTAGTTGTCCAGGTTACCAAAAGCGAGCGTCTGAATCTTTTTGTACTCGGCCTCGCGCAGGTTAGCGCCTAGGCCCGAGGCAACGCGGGCGGACGTGCGGGCATAACCCAAGCCCAGTACCAGCGAAAGCGCAGCGCACACCAACATGTACGCGCCCTGCAGCAGCATGTAGTTGATATCACCCGCAGGCACGCCCATATCGATGATGTTGGCCATGATGACCGGGATAAACAGCTCGAGCATCGTCTCGACCGACACAAAGAACACGCCGAGAATGGCATCGCGACGGTATGCCCCTAGATAAGAAAACAGTATTTTGAGATTGCGCACGCAGGTTCAACCCCCATCAAACGTTGTTCGCAAACGCACGTATTATTGCGCGCCGAATAATGGTGTCAAGTATTCCGAAATCGTTTTCTGCAAGGTTAGCGCCGGCGGCGAGTTCTCGTGATGTGTGTCCATATTCACTCGGAATAATGGTGCGCGTGACTTTTTTCACCCCACTGTCAACACAAACCTTGACTCTACAATCGTTGTAGGGTTTTCACTACACTGGTACGTAAACAAACTCAGCCAGAAAGTGCCCCGCCCATGGAACACGACCTCACACGCGGCAATGTCCTCAAGACCATCGCGGTCTTTGCCCTGCCTTATATGCTCTCGTACTTTTTGCAGATGCTCTACGGCATGGCCGACCTGTACATGATGGGGCAGTTTAGCGGCGCCGCCGGCATCACCGCCGTGGCAAATGGCGCTCAGACGCTCTATATGATTACCGTGGCACTCGTGGGACTGGCCATGGGAACGACGGTGGTCGTCGGCCACGCCGTGGGCTCGCGCCGCTTCGACCGCGCCGAGACCGCCATCGGCAATACCATCACGCTGTTTATGGGTGTCTCGGTGGTGCTGGCCGCTGTCCTGCTCGCATTGTGCCCGCAGGTTGTGGCGCTCATTGGCACGCCGCCCGAGGCGGTCGAAGGCACCGCCGCCTACCTGCGCATTTGCTTTATCGGTATTCCGTGCATCGCCGCGTACAACATTCTTTCGGCCATCTTTCGCGGTCTGGGCGATTCGCGCTCGCCCATGTACGTGATCGGCGTGGCGTGCATCATTAACATCGCGCTCGATTTTCTGTTTATCGGGCACATGGGACTCGGCCCCGTGGGTGCGGCGCTCGGCACGGTAACCGCCCAGACGGCAAGCGTTGCCCTCGCGCTCGTGTGGCTCAAGAGCCGCCGCACGAACATCCACGTTAAGCGCAGCGACCTGCGCCCCCAGCCCGAGGTGCTCGGCAGCATCCTTAAGATCGGCGTGCCCGTGGCCGTGCAGGACGGCTGCATCCAGGTGGCGTTTATGTTTATCACCGTCATCGCCAACCACCGAGGGCTCGTCGACGCCGCCGCCGTGGGCCTGGTCGAGAAGATGATCAGCTTTTTGTTCATTGTGCCGAGCTCCATGGGTGCCACCGTCAGCGCGCTCACGGCGCAAAACGCCGGCGCGGGCAAGGGCGACCGCGCGCGTCAGGTGCTCAAGGACGCCATGACCATCTCGGTAGTGTACGGCTGCCTGATCACGGCGCTGATGTGGCTGGTGGCGCCGGCGTTTATCGGCTTTTTCGCTAAGGACGCTGCAGTAGTCGCCGCCGGCACCGGCTATATGCGCAGCTATATTTTCGACGCAATCTTTGCCGGCATCCACATTTGCTTTAGCGGCTTTTTCGCTGCATACGGCAAGAGCTACATCGGCTTTGCGCACAACGTGCTGGCCGTGGCGCTCATTCGCGTGCCGGGCGCTTGGTTGTTGTCGAACGCCTATTCCGACACGCTGTTTCCCATGGGCATCGCTTCGCCGTGCGGGTCGATTTTGTCGGCCGTCATCTGTGTTGTCGCGTTTACCGTGCTCAACCGGCGCGGGGCTTTTGACAAGTTGGCAGCGTAGCGGGGCAACGCGAAATCGCCCCCATCGACGACATCATCAGCGACGATCCCACAACCTACGTGACGCAGATCACGGTGCCTGTATCGCTAGGCTAGACCGAGCCTCGTCTCCAGCTCGGTCAACGCCTCAAAAGCATCGCGAGACACACCTGCCAAGCGCTCACGTTCCGCAATGCGAATTCGCGCCATCAGGTGCTCTTTTGCCTGCCCTTGGGCGTGCTTCGTGCGCCCTTCCGCCTGCGAGCAATTGCGATTCTCTATATCCATTACGCCTCCGGCACCTGACCAGTAGCTAAGATCTGCTCGAGTGCGTCCTCATCCAACACGGGCACACCCAGCTGCTCGGCCTTGGTGAGCTTGGAGCCCGCTTTGGGGCCGGCGACCAGATAGCTCGTCTTCTTTGACACACTGCCCGAAACCTTGGCGCCGAGCACCTTGAGCGCCGCGCCTGCCTCGTCGCGCGTGCGGTTGACGAGCGTGCCGGTGAGCACGAAGGTCAGACCCGCGAGCGGCTGTGCGTCGGCGAGCTCGCCTGCCACGCCAGCGTCGGCTGCGGCTTGCGCATGAGCGGCGCCCAAGTCGACCTCGAGAGACAGGCCCGCTTGGCGCAGACGTTCCAGCACGGCAAGGTTTTCGGGCACGGCCAGGAACTGCTTGACGCTCGCCGCAATCTTGGGACCGACGCCCTCGCACTCGGCGATGTCCTCTTCGCTCGCCAAGATAAGCTTGTCAATCGACAGGAATCGCTCGGCGATGACCTCGCCCACGCTCTTGCCCACGTGGCGGATGCCCAGGGCAAACAGCACGCGACCGAGCGGCTGGCTCTTGGACTTGTTGAGCTCGGCGATGATTTTCTCGGCCGTCTTGAGGCCCACCGGAATGGGATCGCCCTTCTTGACGCCCTTTTTGCTGTTGGAGCTGGCATAAGTGCGCCCCGTGTCCAGGCCGGCGATGTCGTCGACTGTGAGCTGGTAGAAGTCCGCGACATCGTGGATCAGCCCGGCGGCAATCATCTTGTCGACGATCTCGTCGCCCAGGCCGTCGACGTCCATGCAGCCGCGGCTCACCCAGTGGAGCAGGCGCTCCTTGAGCTGCGCGGGGCAGTCGATGGACACGCAACGGTAGGCCACCTCGCCATCCTCGTGGACCACGGGGCTGCCGCACACGGGGCAGACCTCGGGCATGTGCCAGTCGACCGAATCGGCCGGACGCTTGTCGAGTACCGGGCCCACGACCTCGGGGATTACGTCGCCCGCCTTGTGCACGATGATAGTGTCGCCCTCGCGCACGTTTTTGCGACGGATCTCGTCGATGTTGTGTAGCGTGGCGCGCGCGATAGTGGAGCCGGCAACCGTCACCGGGTCGAACTCGGCGACCGGCGTGAGCACACCGGTGCGGCCCACCTGGATACGAATCTCGCGCAGGACGGTCTGTTTTTCCTCGGGCGGGAACTTAAAGGCAATGGCCCAGCGTGGTGCGCGGGCGGTAAAGCCCAGGTCGAGCTGCTGCTGGAAGCTGTCGACCTTTACGACCACGCCGTCGATGTCGTAGTCCAGGTCACCGCGATGCTCGAGGGCCTGGGCGCAGAACTCGTGAACCTCGGCCGGCGCGGCGCAACGAGCCACGTTGGGGTTGACGCTAAAGCCGGCGCTACGAAGCCAGTCCAGAAACTCGCGCTGGCTGTGGACGTGCAGCGGGTCGGTATCGGCGATGGCATAGATAAAGGTGGCCAGGTCGCGGCGCGCCGTGACCTTGGGGTCTTTCTGACGCAGGCTGCCGGCGGCGGCGTTGCGCGGGTTGGCGAAGGGGTCGCGCCCCTCGGCATCGGCCTCTTCATTCAGACGCACAAAGCTGCCCTTGGGCATATAGACCTCGCCGCGCACCTCGATGGTGCGCTCGCGGTCAGCGCCCATGTGGGCGAGCGCCGGCTCGGACAGGTGCATGGGCACATCCTTGATGGTGCGCACATTGAGCGACACGTCCTCGCCCGTGGTGCCGTCGCCGCGCGTGGCGGCGCGCACAAAGGTGCCGTTTTGGTAGGTAAGCGCCACGCCCAGACCGTCGATCTTAAGCTCACAGGTATAGGTGACGCTACCGGCACCGAGCGCATCCTCGGTGCGCTGGAGCCAAGCGTCGAGCTCGTCCAGGTCCATGGCATCGTCCATGGAATACATGCGTGCCATGTGCGTAACCGGCGTAAACTGCTCGCTCACGTAGCCGCCCACGCGCTGGGTATAGCTGTCGGGCGTCACCAGGTCGGGGTAGGTCGCCTCGATTTCCTGCAGCTCAACGAGCATTTTGTCAAAGGCGGCGTCCGTGATCTCGGGCGCGTCGAGCATGTAGTAGCGATAGGCGTGGTAATCGAGCTCGTGACGCAGCTCGGCCGCACGCGCTGCCGCCTGGGCACGGGCATCGGCCGGTGCAGCGGCATCCGTGTTCGCGGGCGTTTCGGTATCGATATCCACGCCGTCACCAAACAGGCTCGATTGCTCCATAGCGGCACTCCTTCGCTCGATTTCAAACGGATACTAGAGTACCACCGGCCGCAACGGGGCCGAATAGCGGTCTCAAACCGCACCGAATCGGCAGCGGCCGGACCGGGGCGAACAGTTAGTTCAGATACGTATAAATCCTAGAGCTGGATCAGGCACGAACACCCCTGTTTCAACTAATTTGGGCTCCTCGAGACCATGTAAACGTCCCACTCTCCCTTCCAAACGCCCATCCGAGCCCCATCCCAATCAAAAATTGCTCAAAACGCATCCCAAGCTGCCCCAGATTTATACGTATCTGAACTAACTGTCCAGACCATTACGAACCAGGCCTCTTGTCAACCCCAAGTGATCCGTTTTCCTCCGTCCCCAACGGATCAATAAGAAAAGAGGGGCTGTCCCACACTTGGCGGGACAGCCCCTCTGGCTTCGGCATATGCGAAACGGCTCACTAGTAGCCCTGGCCGTAGCCTTGACCCTGGCCCTGGCCCTGCTGGCCCAGCAGCTCCTCCAGATACTGGCGCAGCTGCTCGTCGGTAATACCGCCGTTGCCGGTGTCGGTCGAACTGTCGTCCTGCTGCTGGTTCTGCAGCTCCTCATCGGAGCCCAGCTCGACGGTGACCTTCTTCTCTTCCTTGCCGCGCATGAGCGTGATCTCGACCTTCTCGCCCACCTCGTGGCTGCGCAGTGCGATGATCAGGCCATCGGCGCTCGTGATTTCGTCGTCGCCCAGCTTGGTGATGACGTCGCCCTCCTGAATGCCGGCCTTGGCAGCAGGACCATCCTCAACGACGCTCGCCACATACGCGCCGCTATCGGTGCTCAGCTTGTTGGTGCGGGCGTTGAGCGCGTTGACGCTCGAAAGCGTAGCGCCCAGATACGGATGAACCGGCGTCTTGCCGTCGATGATCTGGTCGGCAATGTTCTTGGCGTAGTTAACGGGAATAGCAAAGCCCACGCCCGAGCTGGAGCCCGAATAGCTCTCGATGAGCGAGTTGATGCCCACGAGCTCGCCGTTGTCATTGACGAGCGCGCCGCCGGAGTTGCCCGGGTTGATGGCGGCATCGGTCTGGATCATGTTGGCGTAGATAGTGTTGCCGCTGGTAGAGCTCATGGCCGTGGAGCGATAGAGCGCCGAGACGATGCCCGTGGAGACAGACTGCTCGTTGCCGAACGGCGAGCCGATTGCCATGACCCACTCGCCCACGTTGAGCTTGGAGGAGTCACCGATCTCGATCGGGGTGAGCTTGGAGGCATCAGCATCCTTGAGCTTGATAACGGCCAGGTCGCTCGAGGCATCGTTGCCCACGAACTCGGCCTCATAGGTGGTGCCGTCGTCCATGGTCACCACGTACTGGTCGTAGCCATCGACCACGTGGTTGTTGGTGAGGATGTGGCCCTCGGTATCGAGCACCACGCCCGAACCGACGCTGCCCGAGCTATCCGACTCATCAGCAGACTGCGAAAGCGAGCCATTCTGACTACCGCTCGAAGTGGCGGTGATGGAGACCACGGAGGGCAGGGCCTTGGCGGAAACGGCCTCGGCCAGCGTGGTGTCCTCGGAGTCGATCGTGATCTTTTGCGTCGACGAACCCGAAGCACCCGCCGTCACGGCGTTCCTGCCGCCGCCGATATCGAGCGTGCCGCTCATAATGAGCGCGATGACCAGCAGGGCGCCGCAGGCACAGCCGGCGAGTGCCGTAATAAAGATCGGCAGCTTTTTGGTCTTGGTCTTGACCACCGTGTGCTTGTTCACGACCTGTTGGCCACCCAGCGGCTTGCCGGTCTGCGTGTCGTAGGCCTGCACGTAGGGAATGTTACTGCCGGCAGGCGTCGACTCCACCTGCACACGCGGCTGCTGCTGGGTCTCGCCGGCGTTGCCCGCATCCTGGGGACGCTGGGAATCGTACTCGCTCATGGCTGCGATCCTTTCGTCAAATAACCAAAGGCCCGCCAAACATGTGGCGGGCCATCATTGTTCACGTTGAGTTGTACCCCAATATGCGGGCGCAAGTGTATGAGAACGCAATCTTTTAGGAAGGCTTAAGTTCTGCTGCAGATTCGAGAGGAACCCGCACCTGCGTCAAAACCACCTCAAAGGTGCCTGTCCCCTTTGTGGTGGAAATCTAGTCCTTAAACAGATAGCCCACGCCGCGGACGGTGGTGATGTGCGCCGCAATCTGCGGGCCCACCTTGGAGCGGATGCGTCGGATGTGCACGTCGACGGTGCGCGTGCCGCCGCAGTACTCAAAGCCCCACACGCGGTGCAGCAGTACCTCGCGGCTGTAGGCACGGTTGGGATGCGTCGCCAAAAAGCTCAGCAGCGAGTACTCCATCAGCGTCAGGTCGATGGGCTCGTTATCGAGCGTCACCTGGTAGGTTGCCAGGTTAATCGCGAGGTTATCGATGTTGAGCACATCGTCGGCGGTGACGATCTCCTCCTCGCCCATCAAGCGCTGCGCGCGAGCCTTGAGCTCGTTGGGCGTCGCCGTGGGGCACACAAAGTCGGCATGCGCGTGATTGGGCAGGCGCAGGGTGCCGAGCGCCTCGTCGTCGACGATCACCAACATGGGGACGCCGCCGCGATCGTCAAGCCACTTGGCAATCTGATCGATGCGGTCGCTGCGGATGCCGTCGGAATCGAGGATCAGCAGGTCAAAGTCGTGCGCCGCAGTCGGCGAATCGGGCGTGGCCAGGCTCACCTCGACACCCAGGGTGGTCGTCAAACTGCGGGCAAACTCGTGGAAGCGCGTCGTGCGCGCCATGAACAGGGCACTCTTTTCGGACATATCGGCCTCCAAAGAAATGAGCTCAATCGTACTGGAACAAGCCAGCGCGATTAGGAGTTCGCCAGGTAGTGCTTGATCTCCCACTCGGTGATCGTAGACTCAAACTTATGCCACTCGTCGCGCTTCTTTTTGAGGAAGAAGCTGTGGATATGCTCGCCGAGGGCATCCTTCATAAACTGCGAGTCCTCAAACACGTCGAGTGCCTCTTTGAGCGAACGCGGCAGCGGCGTGTAGCCGGCCTCGACCATCTGGCGGTCGGTAAGCTTGAGCGTCTCGGCCGTTGCCTCGGGCGGGAGCTCCAGCTTGCGCTCGATGCCGTCCAGACCAGCCGCCAGCGTGACGGCGTTGACCAGATACGGGTTGGCCATGGGGTCGGGACTGCGAAGCTCGATGCGCGTGGACAGCTGCTTGCCGGGCTTGTAGACCGGGATGCGGACCATGCTCGCGCAGTTGCGCAGACCCCACGTGGCGTACTGCGGCACGGAGTCGCCGCCCGTGGTGATGCGCTTGTATGAGTTTACCGTGGGGTTGGTGATGGCGCTGATCTCGCGCGCGTGCGCCAGGATACCGGCCATGTAGTGTTTGGCGATGTCGGAGAGATGGTACTTCTCGTCGTCCTCGCCCCAAAAGACGTTGTTGCCGTCGTGGTCGAATAGCGACTGGCACAGGAACATAGCACTGCCGTCCTCGCCTGCCAACGGCTTGGGCATAAAGGAGGCGTGGCAACCGCTCTCGTAGGCCTGCTGCTTAATGATGAGCTTGGCCGTGGTGATGGCGTCGGACATGCTCAGGGCCTCGGCGTGGCGCAGGCTCATGCCGTGCTGCGAGCGGCCGGCGGCGTGGAAGGTGTACTCCACGGGCACGGACATCTTCTCGAGCGTGAGGACCGTGTTGCGGCGCAGGTCGCGGGCGGCGTCACTCACTGAAAGATCGAAGTAGCCCACGTTGTCGAGCGGTTCGGGGGTGTGCTCGTCGGGGAAGTAGTAATACTCCAGCTCGGCGCCCACGTTGAGCAGATAGCCAGCCTTCTCGGCCTTGCGGAACATGCGGCGCAGGGCATCGCGCGGGTCGCCGGCAAACGGCTTGCAATCGGGAGTGCACACGTCGCAGAACACACGGGCGACGCCGTTGTGGCTCGGGCGCCACGGCAGGATCTGGAAGGTCGAAGCATCGGGAAACGCCAGCATGTCGGCTTCCTCGGGCGTGGCAAAGCCCTCGATGGCGGAGCCGTCAAAGCCAATACCCTCCTCAAAAGCGACCTCGAGGTCCTCGGGGCTAATGGCAAAGTTCTTGAGGCGGCCGAGAATGTCGACAAACCACAGACGCACAAAGCGGATGTCACGCTGCTCTACGGAGCGGAGTACGTAATCGATGTTCTGCTGGTTCATGTCGCTCCCCTTTCTTTCGGGCGGGTTTCGACTGGTCTATATCGCAGATACTATCGCAGAAAAATGTTTCCGCAGGGTTAAAGCGTATCAAGCGCTCAAAAAACGTGCGCGAACAGGCCGTTGCGAACGAGTGGTTAGCGTTCAGATTCGGAGACAATTTGTCTACAGGCCCGTTCCAGCGTAGGGAACTCCATCGTCACCGCATCCCAAACAACCGAGCGGTCGACATTGCCGTAATCATGCGCAAGATAATTTCTCATGCCGATAATTCCACGCCATTCGATTTCGGGATGAAGCCGCTGCGAGCGTTCCGACAACTTGCCCGCTTCTTCCGTTACCCTAAGCGCACACATCAAAAGGGAGTCCGCCAACGCCCTCGTCCGCACGTCATTCGCATGCAGAAACTGGTCCTCGGTGATATCAAAAGCCTTGATGCGCTCGTTCGTTTCGGAGATGGCTTCCAAAACCTCTTGAGCGCGGAGGCCGTCTGACTTACGCGCGATCATAAAGGATCACTCCTTCGCGCTCGATTACCGCGGCAAGTTCGTCATCAAGATGATCACTAGAGACGAGATCAACCTGCCTCCCGGTTTCTTTGCGCACCGCCTCGCCAAACGCCGACAGCGCAAAAAGACCAAAGCCCTGCTCGCGATCGACTTCGAGACGCAAGTCAATATCACTATCGGCATGCGCCTCGCCACGGGCATACGAACCAAAAAGAATCACGGTTTTGATGGCGGGAATCGAGCAGGCCGCCTCGCGGACGGCGGACTCAATCTGGGCAGTATCCAAAATGCCCGTCGCGGCGCTTTCGCTCGCAGAGCTTTTACCAAGTGAAGGAACAAACGGCAGAGAGCGCTCGCGCAGCATCTGCCTCATAAACATATTGACCGCAACAGACGAAGTCATGCCAAGCTCTTCGCACAGTTCGGCAAATGAGTCTTTAATTGACGAGTCCACTCGCACACTCAGCACAGACGCAGCCATGGATACCTCCTGTATGACATTGTCTATATATTATCACACAGGCTAGCGCGAGGTCGATGCGCGGTGTTCGATGTGGCCGGGGATCTCAATGCGTTTGGGCGCCAGCTTTGCGGCCTCGCCCACGGTGGTGGTAACGACGTCGATGCGCTCGGAAAGGCGCTCGACTACGCGCTCGGCAATGGTGAGGGTGTCCTGCGCGGCCGTGGTGACGCCGCCAAAGAGCACATGGTTCCAGGGGTAGTCGTCAAACGTCGCGATCTTGAGCCCCGCCGGCAGCGAGGGACCAAGCTGCGCCAGCGCCTCGGTCAGACGCAGGAAAACCAGGCCGTTGACGGCGATAAGGCCGAGCCTTTTGCCCGCGTAGTCGCGGATGGTCTTGTCCAAACGGCCAACGCCCGTGGCGCCACCGTCGGCCAGGGTGACGACCTCGCCCGCAAGGCCGCGGCGCGAAAGCTCGTCGGCAAAGGCCTCGGCGCGCTCTCGACGCACGGGGCTATCGTCGCTTGCCTCGGTGAGCAGGCACAGACGCTCGCTGCCCGCAGCTGCCAAGGCGTCTACCAAGCCGGCGACCAGCTCACGGTTGTTAGATGTCACCAGGTCAATACCGCCGTCGGCAACGTCGCGGTCGAGCAGTACGACGGGCAGACGTCCCGCTGCCGCGGCGATCGCCTCGTCATTGCCTCCGCAGGTGTTGACGACCAGGCCGTCCACGCCGGCATCGATAAGTCTGGTGAGCGACTCCGCTTCCTTAGCGGGGTCGTTGCCGCTAATGGCCGTCATGAGCGAGCAGCCGCGCGCCGCGGCGCTGGCGGAAAGGCCCTCGAGCATGGCGCTCGAGAACGGGTTGGCGATGTCAGCCAGAATCACACCGATGAGGTTCGTACGCGAGCTGCGCAGATTGCGCGCGGCGGCACGTGGGCGATAGCCGGTGCGCTCGATAACTGCCGCGATGCGAGCACGGGTCTCCTCGGTCATTTGCCCGGGGCGGTTGTTGAGATAGCGCGAGACCGTGGCCGGGCTCACGCCCGCCTCGGCGGCAATGTCCTTGATTCTCATCTGCGCCATAGCGCACCCCGTTTCCCAATGTCGGCAGTCTGAGCCATTTTAGGCATTTTTTAAAAATCTCGGTTGCAAAACGCTGTAGGTGAGTATACTACAACTCGAAACGAAACCGATTTCGTAAACCGATTTCGGCGAGCGTTGGCACGCAGGTGCAAAGACGCACCCTACCGTCTTGGCACCTGCGTGCCAACGACATATCAAAGGTGTACGCACGAGTAAAAGGAGCTGCGCGACCATGGGTAAAACGGTTCTTACCTTCGGCGAGATCATGATGAGACTCTCACCCAAAGACCACCTGCGTATTGAGCAGGCAACCGAGTTTGACGTCCGCTACGGCGGCGCCGAGGCCAACACTGCGCTTTCCCTGGCCTACCAGGGCGACAAGGCCGCTTACGTCTCCGTTGTCCCGGCCAACCGTCTGGGCGAGTGCGCCCTGCGTTCGCTGAAGGCCTACGACGTCGACACCACGCGCGTCGTGCGTCAGGGCGACCGCCTTGGCTCCTATGTGTTTGAGGTCGGTGCCTCGCAGCGCGGCAACGGTTGCGTCTACGACCGCAAGTACTCTGCCATCAACATGGCCAAGCGCGACGTCTTTGACTGGGACGAGATACTCAAGGGCATCGATGTCTTCTATTTCTCCGGCGTGACCCCCGCCGTCTCCGATGAGATGGCTGCCGCCTGCAAGGATGCCCTCACCGCCTGCCGCGCCAAGGGCATCACGACCGTGTGCGACGTGAACTATCGCGGCAAGATGTGGTCGCCCGAGAAGTCGCAGACCACCATGAAGGAGCTCCTGCCGCTCGTCGACATCTGCATCGCCAACGACGAGGACGCACCCGCCGGCCTCGGCATGACCTGCGTCTCCGGCTCCCTTGCCCACGGCATCGAGGAGCGCGACACCTACGTCGAGATGGCCCGTCAGATTTGCGCCGAGTACGGCTGCAAGAAGGTCGCTTCGGTCGTCCGCAACATCTCCTGCGTCGAGCGCTCCATCTGGATGGGCATGCTCTATGACGCCGAGAGCGGCGAGCACTGGTTCTCCCCTGCTCACGATGTGCACGTGCTTGAGGGTGTTGCCGCCGGCGACGCTTTCAACGCCGGCCTGGTCCACGCCCTCATCAACGACTTCGATCCGCAGGCTGCCGTCAACTACGCGATTGCGGCTTCGATCCTCAAGCTCACCATCAAGGGCGACTCCAACTTGGTGACCGCAGACGAGATCGCAGCCGTAGCATCAGCCGCCGACGGTGGCACCCGCGTCGCGCGCTAGTCCGTCTCCATTCCGCGGGCCGCAGCTTTCCAATCCCATACCCCTGCGGCCCGCTCCCCGATTCCTCCGGCCGGGCAAAACCACCAGTCCCATTCCGGTTTTGCCTGGCATTCCCTACATGACTGGTCGAGCAGCCGGTTTTGGAATTGCTTGAACCCCAAGCGGTGCCTCCGATAACCAATCCAAAATCGGCTCCTGACCAGCACATTTGGTAATCACGCGCCCATGCGCGCCACACATCGAAAGGAACATCATGTTCGATCAGTTCTACACCACGCTTGAGTCCCTGGGCATCGTGCCGGTCGTTGTGCTCGACAAGGTCGAGGACGCCGCTCCGCTCGCCCACGCCCTTATGGCAGCTGGCATGAAGTCCGCCGAGGTCACCTTCCGCACCGCCTGCGCCGCCGAGTGCATCGCCGCTATGGCCGAGGCCGAGCCCGAGATGTGTGTTGGCGCCGGCACTGTCCTGACCGTCGAGCAGGTTGAGCAGGCCCGCACAGCCGGTGCCAAGTTCATCGTCTCCCCGGGTTACAACGAGGACGTCGTGAAGCACTGCATCGACATCGACCTGCCCGTCCTTCCCGGCACCGTGACCCCCTCCGAGGTCACCGCAGCCGAGAACCTGGGCCTCAAGGTCACCAAGTTCTTCCCCGCGTCCCAGTATGGCGGCCTGAACACCATCAAGGCCCTCGCCGCTCCGTTTGTCGGTCACCGCTTTATGCCTACCGGCGGCGTGAGCACCGCCAACGTCGAGGAGTACCTGAGCTCCTCCGCCATCATCGCCTGCGGTGGCACCTGGATGGTTAAGCCGGCCCTGTTTGCCGACGGCGACTTCTCCAAGGTCGAGCAGATTGCCCGCGAGGCCATGGACGTCGTCAAAAAGGTCCGCGGCTAGGTTTAGCTCTCTATCGTGAAAGGGGGCGTGCCCTAGACCTCGCCCCCTTTCTTTTAAAACGGCTCGGAAGCGCGCCGTTTCCGTCACGAGCAAGAACCAAAACCGTCTTGTATGCTGATAGAACGTGACGGAAGCGACACGCCCCCGAGCCGCTTTGCCTACTCGGCTGGCAGTCGCACTCAACTAAGACACTTCGACAAAAGCCGAACCATCAAAACAGCTGCGGCACCGTCTGGAGGAATGGACCCTTGCTTCCGGTCTTTTCCTCCAAGCGGCGCCGCAGCTTTGTGCCCCGGTTACGCCCCAACGCAGTTGCGGTGAAATAGGGACTGTTTTGCGGCCTAGGTGGCGCAAGCAGTCCCTATTTCACCGCAACTAATGAAGGGGACGAGTTAGATGGCCGAATCTTTGGACAGCTCAAAATAGTCGGGATGCAAGGCGATAACCGGGCCCTGCTCCTCGGGCATCAGATGCAAGTGCGTCTCTGCCAGATAGCTCGCCGTATCGGTATCGCCCCTCTTAATGGCCTCGAGAATCCGGCGATGCTGCCGACGAATCGGCTCCCAATCCAGATCCTGCGACACCATACGCAACCAGTTGTATCGCTCAAAATGCGTGTTGACGCTCTTCATCCAATCCCACAACATATGGCGGCCGGCAATCTCAAAGCACGTCTCATGGAATAGGTTATCCAGATCAAAGAAACGACGCGTTTCGCTATGGTCGAGCGACTCGGACTCGGCAAGAATCTGCTCAAGCCGATGCTTTTGCTCGGGCGAGGCGGCCGAACAGCATTTAATAAGCACGCTTCTCTCGAGCTTCTCGCGCAAAAAGCAGGCGTTTTCGGCGCGTTCCATGCTGATCTTAGAGACGTAGGTGCCGCTTTTGGGACGCGTTTCCACCAGCTCCTGCTCACGCAGGCGCACAAAGGATTCGCGAATGGGCGTGCGCCCGATTCCCGTCTCCTTTTCCAGACCAATCGCCGAAAGACGCGTGCCGGGCCTGAGCTCGGCATAGATGATCTTGGAGCGCAATGCGTTGTACGCCTGGTCTTGCAGGCTCTGATAATGCTGGTGCTGTTCCATAAAGCCCTCGGATAAGTCCTCGGTTAGTCGAATACCACCATGCAATACTATCGCATCCCCCGCCCCCTCATAAGTTGCGGTGGAATAGTTCCTGTTCAACGCCTTCAGCAGCAAAAACAGGAACTATTCCACCGCAACTTATGGGGGGGACGGGTGCGACATGCCGTTGGTATAAAAAGCAAAGGCCCGCGGACGGTTTGATAGGCAACTGTCCGCGGGCTTGCGGTGAGACACGCTTGTCTTATGCGTTTCTCGCCTAGATAAACAGGCTCAGGATTAGAACCATGATGAGGCCGACAACGGAGTTGACGAGCTCCAACAGGCCCCATGTCTTATAGGTATCCTTCATCGACAGGCCAAACGACTGCTGGAACAGCAGGTAGCCGCCGTCATACATAGGCGTGATGGTATTGGATGCGCAGGCGCAGACCAGTACTGCAAGCACCGGGTTGATGCCAAACTGCGTAACCATAGGTGCCACGACGCCGGCGGCGGTGATGGCCGAGACGGTACCCTGGCCGGTGAGCAGGCGCAGGACCACCGTGATCACCCAAGCCAAAATCAGCGGCGACACCGGCATAAGGCTCACCATGTCGGCAAGCGTCGCGCCAACGCCAGAAGTAATGATGACCTGCTTCATGATGCCGCCGGCACCGATAACGAGCAGCACGTTCGCGACGCCCTTGATAGCATCGGACATAGAGCTAGAGATCTCTCCGCCATCCATGCCGCGCGTATAACCATACGCAACCATGGCAAGAATCATCGTGATGAGCATAGTGATATCTGCGCTACCGATGCAGCTGGCAAGATCGTATGCAAAGCAACCCTCGCCCACCGTGTTCTTGATAATCGAAGCCCCAATCATGATGATTGCCGGGAACAGCGGCACCAGAATAGAAAGCCAGAACGGCGGAAGCTCGTCCGCGGGCCTGCGCTCCGCCGGCTTCATAACATTGCCAAGCGGCATGTCATCGAGACCGGGGATGAAATGGCACAGCAAAAGACCAGAGCAGATAAGTGTCGGAATCGTGACGATCAGACCAAAGATGTAGACCGGCGGAACCTCGGCACCAAAGGCGCTCACCAGCGCCATAGGACCAGGCTGCGGCGGAAAAAGAGAATGGCCCATCGTGGTACCAGAAACAGCCGGGATAATCAGGCGCATATAGGGGATGTCGGCCTCTTTGGCGATGCTGATAACGAGCGGCGTAACGATAAGGAACGCCACCTCGTAGAACATGCTCATACCAAAGATAACGCCGATGATCAGAAGCGCAACAGGCAGCAGCTTAATACCGAGCTTGTCAACGATAGTGTCGGCAATCTGCTGCGAGGCACCCGAATCGGTCATCAGTTTTCCGATGGCTGCGCCAAAGATAATGATCAGCGCAAGCGACTTAAGCGTTCCGCCCAGTCCATCTTCCATGGTGGTGACAAGGTCGCCCACAGAGATGCCGTCGGCAAGGGCGATAAAAATGGCGGAAAGAATAAGCGCAATGATGCTGTTGATTTTAAACTTAACGATCATGGCGACCAGCAGGACTACGCCCACCAGCACCCAAAGGAGTGAAACAACTCCTGCATTCATAGATAAGCTCCTTTTAACTGGCAATGAAGCCAAGTGCTTCTATTCGAAATAGCAGCTTTTACTCGCTTACAGGTTGGCGACAATTGCCTGGGCGATCTCGTCGTACTGAGCCGACTCGAGCGTGACGCGACCGGGGTTCATGGCAAACACGTCGCCAAACTCAAACGGGTCGTCCTTGTACTTGGGGACGATATGCACGTGCAGGTGATGCATGGTGTCGCCGTAGGCACCAAAGTTAATCTTGTCGGGATTGAACGCCTTGTGCAGCGCTGCCGCGACGTGGCGGACATCGGCCATAAAGGCGGCGGCGTCTTCCTCGGACATGCAGGAGATGTCATCGACGTGCTGCTTGGAGGCCACGATTACGCGGCCCTTATGACTCTGCTCCTTAAACAAGATGAGCTTGCTGGCAGGCAGATCAAGCATGGGGATGCCAAAGGCATCGACGAGCGTGTTGTCGGTCCCGCACATGCAGTACGAGCAATCGGTATGCTGTTCCATGGTGATCCTTTCGATCTGGACAATGATGAATGCCGCTTTTGCGGCAGGTGTAACCCCTCGTTTACACCACCAGATAATGGACAGATACAACGCATGCGTAGTCGATACGAAATCGGTTTCGTATCGACTACCGCCATGATACAGCCAACGAGTTGTTACGATTAGGTGAACGTTCACTTTTTATTGTTTTTCTCTTTGCAAGTAGAATCCCGTGCGTATACTAAAGCTCAAACGAAACCGATTTCGTCGAGCGTGGGCAATAGGATGCTAAGACGCGCCCTACCATCTTGGCATCCTATTGCCCACGCAATGTCATTTGCTTTCCTCCCGTCTCGCTGGCCCTTCAGTCCCATTCCGGCACAGCGAGACACTTCCTAGACAACTGACCGTGGGGCCGGCTTTTCTGCTTTAACAGCAGTGCCTCCGATAACCCTCTTTTGCCGGTCCGGGTCAGTTTTTTCACACAACCGAAAGGACGGGTAGCAACATGCGACCGCTCATCATCATGAATGGCGAGAAGATCGATTGGTTCCATACCGTCATCAGGATGCTGATGTATCTGGCGGGCGTTGCAGTACTGGCACTCGGCATGAGTCTCCAGACGGCATCCGGCCTGGGCGTCGCCGCGCTCACGTGCTTTGCCACAACCCTATCCATGCTCACGGGCAAGACGCTCGGCTTTTGGATCACCGCGGCCTACGTCGCCTACATCGTGGCGCAATTAGCCATCTTGCGAAGCGAGTTCCAGCCGCGCATCCTGCTCGAGCTGTGCTTCTCAACGCTCATCGGCGGCTTCACCGACTTCTTCATGGCGGTCAACCCGCTGCATCCCACAGTACTCCCCATACAGGTTGAGACCATGCTGCTCTCCCTCGCTGTCACTGCATTTGGCGTAAGTCTCGTCGTCAACATGGGCGTTGTCCCCAACGCGCCCGACGGCCTGGTGCAGGTCATTGCCGAAAAGATTAAACGCCGCTTTGGCGACGTAAAAGTCTTGTTCGACTGCTCGCATGTCGCCGTGTCTCTCGTTCTGTCGCTCGCGCTCATGCACAACCTGGGCGGCTTTGGCGTGACCACCGCCATCTCGGCGCTGTTCTTGGGCCATGTCATCAACATCGCTAATAAGCTGTTCGCCCAGCGCTTTGTGCGCGCGGCATTCGGGAAATAGCACCACCGTAAGAACCCGCAAACAGCGCTATACGTTGCTATATCTTGCTATACTTTGCTATATCTTGCTATATCTTGAGCAAAGGTGGCTCACATGCAAACAAACCCTTTTAAGCCCACAGCAGGTAAAACACCTCCCACGATTATCGGCCGCGAAGATGTGCTCGAAGAATTCAATGAGGGCCTCACCAACGGGCCTGGTGCCCCTGGGCGCCTAATGCGCATAGCCGGCGTCCGTGGAACGGGCAAGACGGTCCTCCTTGACGAGTGCTCACGTTTGGCGCAAAGCCGTGGCTGGACGGTCATAAAAGAGGTCGCAACCGAGGGACTTTGCCAGCGCATTCTCGAACAGCTGCAGCCCAAATTCCAGGCCAAGCACGCCAGATTTGAGCCCACCGTAGCTGGCATATCCATCGGCAGCATAGACATTGAGCGAATCGGCCCATCGCTACGCGACGCCATGAGACAGACAATATCCAAGAATGGAAATGGCCTGCTCATCACTCTCGACGAGGTTCAAGACGCAGAGCTCGATGAGGTCCGAACGCTCTCCATTGCGATTCAGCAGGTTATCGGCGAAGACCTTGATATCGCCTTTGTTTTTGCTGGGCTGCCTTCGATGATTGAAAGCATCATCAACGGAAAGACACTTACGTTTTTGCGCCGTGCCCTCCCCTTTGATCTGAAGGCTGTGGCAGTAACCGAAGTGTCGTACTCCCTCGAGGAAACCATTGAAGCGTCTGGCATGGAGTTGCAGCCAGGTATTGCCGGCCAACTTGCCGAGGCAACGCAAGGCTATCCTTTCATGATCCAACTCGTTGGATACTACGCATGGCAGTTGGCAAGACGCGCACATACAGCGATTATTGGAGAAGAAGAAGCCGAGCGTGGCATTGCAACGGCACGCGAACGCTTCTGCGCCATGGTGATTGAGCCCGCGCTGCAGCGCATTCCGCCCACGTGCATCGCTTATCTGCTGAGCATGGCGTCTTTGGGGCAGACGAGCTCGACCAGCATGGTTGCCGATGCCCTAAACAAAACGCCTCAACAGGTGAGCTCCGTCCGCAGCCGCCTGTTAAGAGAATCGATTATCGAGGCTCCTTCGTACGGCAAGGTCTCATTTGCCATCCCCTACATGCGCGACTACCTCTACGAACACAAAGCCGAACTGGAAGTTGAACTGTAGAAACGGCAACTGCCCTGCAAGACGAAAACCGTTTTCATACGGATTTAAAGCAGACGTAAACGGTTTTCGTCTGCTTTACGTTCGGAAATAAGACGCAAATTGCACTTTCGTATGGTTTTACGCCAAACGCAACACGCTTTCGTCCGGCTATGCGTCCCCAATCTAGACGAAAGAGCCCCGAGCTCGTATGAACTCGGGGCTCTTTGCGCCACGCATCTATGAGAGGGAATCGATGCGCATGGGCGCTACTCCATGTAGCCACCCTGAATGGCGGAAACTGCATGCTCGGTAAAGAACTTGAGCGTGACGGAGGTGTAACGATTAGCCTTGGGCTTCCAAGCGGCGCGACGCTCGGCCAGGACGGCGTCGACCTCGGCCGGCTCCATCTCCTTGCCGGCGATGCCCACGATGGACAGCGAGCGCTCGGGGATGTCGATCTGGATAAGGTCGCCCTCCTCGATCAGGGCAATCGGGCCGCCCACGGCAGCCTCGGGCGAAACATGACCGATAGCCGGGCCCTTGGAGGCGCCGGAGAAGCGGCCGTCAGTGATCAGGGCAATGCTTGCGCCCAGCTCGGGGTCGCTGGCGATAGCCTCGGTGGTGTAGAACATCTCGGGCATGCCGGAGCCCTTGGGGCCCTCGTAGCGAATGATGACGGCGTCGCCGGGCTTGACCTCGTGCGTCAGGACGGCGTGGATAGCGTCCTCCTCGCAATCGAACGGACGTGCCTTAAGCGTGGCCTGGAACATCTCGCGCGGAACAACCGTGTGCTTGACGACGGCGCCCTCGGGGGCAAGATTGCCGTGGAGGATGGCGATGGAACCGTCGGTGCCGAAGGCCTGGTCAAACGGGCGAATGATGTCCTCGCGCTTGAGGTTCCACTTCTCCAAGTAGCGGCCGCACTTCTCGTAGTAGCCGTTGTTCTTAAGGTCCTCGAGGTTTTCGCCGAGGGTCTTGCCGGTGACGGTCATGACATCGAGGTGAAGCATCGACTTGATCTCCTCCATGATGCGCGGCACGCCACCCGCATAGTAGAAGAACTGCGCCGGCCACTCGCCTGCGGGACGGACGTTGAGCAGGTAGTGGGCGCCACGGTGCAGGCGATCGAAGTCGTCGGCGGACATCTCGATGCCAAACTCGCGGGCGATCGCGGGGATGTGCAGCAGCGAGTTGGTGGAACCGGAGATGGCGCCGTGGACCATGATGAGGTTCTCGAAGGAATCCTTGGTCACGATGTCGCGGGGGCACAGGTTGTGCTCGGAGAGCCACACGGACTGGCGGCCGGCCTCGCGCGCAAACTCACGCAGGTCGGAGCTGGTAGCGGGCAGCAGGGCCGTGCCGGGGAGCATAAGGCCCAGGGCCTCGGCGGTAACCTGCATGGTCGACGCGGTGCCCATAAACGAGCAGGCGCCGCAGCTGGGGCATGCGTTGTGCTTGGCAAACTCAAGCTCCTCGCGGGAGATCTCGCCGCGCTCGTAACGGGCAGAAATCGCGCCGAGCTGCTCCAGGGTCAACAGATCGGGACCGGCATCCATGACACCGCCGGTAACGACGATGGAGGGGATGTTGATGCGGCCCATGGCCATGAGGTTCGCAGGCAGGCCCTTATCGCAGCTGGCGACAAAGACGCCGGCATCGAACGGGGTGGCCTTGGCGTGGATCTCGATCATGTTGGCGATCATGTCGCGGCTGGGCAGCGAGTAGTTGATGCCGTCGTGGCCCTGGGCCTCGCCGTCGCAGATATCGGTGCAGAAGTAACGGGCACCGTGACCGCCAGCCTCGGCAACGCCGGCACGGACCTCCTCGACCAACTCAAACAGGCCGGCAGAACCCGGGTGCGAGTCGCCGAACGTCGACTCGATAATGACCTGCGGCTTGTCCAGATCCTCGATGGACCAGCCAGAGCCCAGACGCAGCGGGTCCATCTCGGGGCTGATGGTGCGAAACTTGCCGGAACGCGGCTGCAGCTTGGCAACCAAGTCGGCTGCCTCCTGCTGAATCTGTGCCTTGGTCTTCTCGTCCATGATGTTCTCCTCTTTTGGTTTGAACGGTTGTACCAATCGTTGGTTAATGAATCAGGTGTAAATGGGTACCGAGCGATGCACTCGGCGAAAGATGCTTAGCTACGCGAACTAGGCGAAGAACGAAATCACCAGGGCGCAGGCAAGACCCGAAAGGCCGATGAGCGTCTCCATAACGGTCCAGGACTTGAGGGTGGTCTTCTCGTCAATCTCCAGGAACGAGGAGCACATCCAAAAACCGGCATCGTTGACGTGCGAGAGGGCCGTGGCACCGCCGCAGATAGCAAGACAGATAGCGGCACGCATGAGCACTGAGGCTCCGGCAACCGCGGGCATGGCGGCCATAATGCCCGATGCCATGGTCATAGCGACGATGGAGCTGCCGACAGAGGCACGCACCATGACGGCAATCAAAAAGGCAACGACCACCAAAGGCAGCGGTGAGGCCTCGAGCATAGGGCCGATAACCTGGCCCAAGCCGCAGTCCTGCAGCATCCAGCGAATGACACCGCCACAGGCGATAACCAGCAAGATCATGCCGACGGGCTTAAGAGAGCGGTCGAGCAAGGCCTTGAGCTCGGCGCCGGAGTAGCCGCGGCGCGCGCCCAGCAGATACATCGCGACGAGCGTGGCGAGCGTCAAAGCGACGAACGGCTTGCCCAGGAAGGCGAGAATCGAGGCGAGCTCGGCGGGCATGGGGATATAAGAAGACAGCGTGCCCAGCAAAATCAGACAAAGCGGCGTGAGCACGATGGCAAGCACCATGCCAAAGGAAGGAAGCTCCTTTTCGTCGCTCGCGCCCTCGGCAGAGGTAAAGTGCTCTGGAACATCGGTAAAGATGCGACCGCCCACGTTGCGGCCCCAGATGACGCCGGCGATCGCCATGGCGATGAAGGCGGTAGGGATACCGACGAGAATCATGGTGCCCAGGTCGACGCCGAGCGTGCCGGCAACCAGAACCGACCCGGCCGATGGCGGCACAAACGCATAGCCAGCGGCCAGTCCCGCGAGCAGCGCGATGCCGTAGTAGAGCGTCGACTTCTTGGTCTGCGATGCCACGCTAAACGCAAGCGGGATCAAAACGACCACGCCGGCCTCAAAGAACACCGTAGTGCCGATGACCAGACCGGTAATGCCTAGCGCCCAGCTGGAATGACCCTGCCCAAAGGTATCGATGAAGGTCTGGGCGATCTTCTTGGCACCGCCGCTCTCCTCAAGAATCTGGCCAAACATCGAACCCAGGCCAATGAGCAGGGCGATGTTTTGCAGCGTGGTGCCCACGCCCTTGGTGACAGTGTCCGCCACCAGGTCGAGCGGCATACCGGCGCCGATGCCAATCGCGAGCGCCGAGACCATCATCGACAGCACGGGGTGCAGCTTGAACTTGATGATGAGCGCAAGCAGCAGCGCGATGCCCACAATGGCGGCGATGACCAGCCTGGTGGGATCAGCCATAAACGTTGGGTCTGACATCTTTCCTCCAATTCATCAGACCTTTTGAATTCGGCTTAGACTATAGCGTGTTTTCAATAGGTCTGATGTTTCAAATTGAAATTTGTTCAAAATACATCTGATGTATTTCATGAACGGTCTGTTTTGACGGTAAACGGCTACTTACAGCTCCCCACTGTCTAGGCGAACCGCCGCGGCTTCTGTTGAATGAGTTAGAATAGCTCTGATGAATTCTTTTGATATGAGGTGAAGCGTGGCACGAGTCGATTCGGGACTCCCCGAGCAGATTTCCGAGAAAATCATTCAATTGATCTTGGATGAGCATCTTGAGCAAGGCGATCGCCTGCCCAAGGAGGCCGTGCTCGTCGAGCGCCTGGGCGCCGGCAGGAGCACGGTGCGCGAGGCCATGAAGCTGCTGCAGTCGCGCAACATCGTGCGCATTAAGCAGGGCTCGGGCACCTATGTGGCCTCGAACCCCGGCGTTGCCGACGACCCGCTGGGCTTTACCTTTATCGATGACAAGCAGCGTCTGGCGCGCGACCTACTCGAGGTGCGCTTTATGATCGAGCCGCAGATTGCACGCATGGCAGCCGAGCACGCAACCAACGACCAGGTCGTCTGTATCAAAGAGCTCTGCGACGAATCCGAGCGCCTGGCCGAGGCCGGTGAGGATTACTCCGCCGCCGACACCGCGTTCCACAATGCCATTGCCGAGAGCTCCGGAAACCTCGTCGTTCCCCGCCTAATGGGCGTGCTCAAGGCGTCTGTCCCCCTGTTTATTGACGTGACCGGCAAAAAGCTGGTTGAGGAGACCATCCGCACCCACCGTGGCGTGGCCGACGCCATCGCCGCGCGCAATCCCACCGCAGCGCACGATGCGATGTATTTGCATCTGGTGTACAACCGCAACATGATTGCAGAGGGCGCGCAGGAACAGAGCAAATAGACGTCCGCACGGCAAGGGCGAGACCACCGTTTACCTTTTAAAAGTGAACGTTCACCTGTTTTTAGGAGAATCTGTCTTTTAATTCCCCCTCTTCTCCTATACTGACCTTGTATGAAAAGCAAGACTTATATAGATGAACGTTTCTTTTGAAAGGATCGCTATGTCTGATCTTATGGACAGCTTCCGCCTGGATGGCAAGGTCGCGCTCGTGACCGGCGCCACCTACGGCATTGGCATGGCCATTGCCGAGGCGCTCGGAGAGGCCGGCGCCAAAATCGCCTTTAACGCCCGTCACGCCGACAAGGTCGCCGAGGCCGAGAAGCACTACCGCGAGCTGGGCTTTGACGCTCACGGCTATGTTGCCGATGTCACCGACGAGGCCGTCGTCGCCGAGCTCATCGCCAAGATCGAGGCCGACTTTGGTACCACGCCCGATATCTTGGTCAACAACGCCGGCGTCATTCAGCGCACCCCCATGCTCGACATGAGCGCCGAGGACTTCCGTCGCGTCGTCGACATTGACCTCAACGCACCGTTTATCGTGTCCAAGGCCTGTCTGCCCGGCATGATCGCCAAGGGCCACGGCAAGATCATCAACATCTGCTCGATGATGAGTGAGCTGGGCCGCGAGACCATCGCCGGCTATGCCGCGGCCAAGGGCGGCCTGAAGATGCTCACCAAGAACATCTGCTCCGAGTTTGGCGAGGCCAACATCCAGTGCAACGGCATTGGACCCGGCTACATCGCCACGCCGCAGACCGCACCGCTGCGCGAGACGCAGCCTGACGGAAGCCGCCATCCGTTTGACCAGTTCATCATTGCCAAGACGCCGGCCGCCCGTTGGGGCACGCCCGAGGATCTGAAGGGCCCCGCCGTGTTCTTGGCTTCCGATGCATCGAACTTCGTCAACGGCCACATCCTCTATGTCGATGGCGGCATCCTCGCCTATATCGGCAAACAACCTGCTTAGGCGCTGCGCGGGCTTGAGACGGGCATCTTGCCTTTCAATCGTCGGTCGCGTACCCAAGTACGCTTCCCTCCTCTTTCAAGGCAACCTGCTCCGCCTCAAGCCCGCTCGCTCACCGCACGCCCACATTAAGGCCAATGTAATAGTTGCGGTGAAATAGTTTCTGTATAGGCCATCCATCAGGATAAATAGGAACTATTCCACCGCAAGTTAGAAATAGAAAGGTATTTCGCAATGAAAATCGCTCTGATCAATGAGAACTCTCAGAACTCCAAGAACCCCATGATCGAGGCTGCCCTTAAGAAGGTTGTCGAGCCCATGGGGCACACCGTCTTTAACTATGGTATGTATGCCGACGCCGACTCCAAGCCCCTCACCTACGTGCAGAACGGTATCCTTGCCGCCGTGCTGCTGAACTCCGGCGCTGCCGACTACGTCGTGACCGGCTGCGGCACCGGCGAGGGCGCCATGCTCGCCTGCAACTCCTTCCCCGGCGTGCTGTGCGGCCACGTTGCCGACCCGCTCGACGCCTACACCTTTGCCCAGGTCAACGATGGCAACGCCGTCGCCATGCCCTTCGCCCTCAAGAACGGCTGGGGCCAGGAGCTCAACCTCGAGTACACCTTTGAGAAGCTCTTTGGCTTTGGTTCGGGCAACGGCTATCCTGCCGAGCGTGTTGAGCCCGAGCAGCGCAACAAGAAGATCCTCGACGGCGTCCGCGCCGCCACCTTCAAGCCCCTCATCGAGTGCCTCAAGAGCATCGATCAGGACCTGCTGAAGGGTGCCATCGCCGGTGAGAAGTTCAGCGAGCTGTTCTTCGCCTCCTGCAAGGACGAGGAGCTGGCCGCTTATATCAAGAGCCTGCTGGCTTAAGCGGTGACCAGAGCATGACGGCCTTGTATCACCTGAACGAGAACATCGCCCACCTGCTGGAGGGCTTTCTGGAATCGGCAGTCCCCCTCATCGCGGGGCTGGCGGAGGTCATCGGCCTGTTCATCATCGTGACGAGCCTTGTCAAGGCCACCTACCACTATGTGCGGACGACCTTTTTCCACGACCGGTACGACTTCCACCACGAAATGAGCACCGGCCTGACGACGGCGCTGGAATTTCTCATGTCGGCAGAGATCGCCAAGACCTTCCTTCTGCAGAACCTCGAGTCGGTCATCCCGCTGGCGGCGACTTTCGCGCTGCGCGCTCTGATGAGCCTGCTGCTCCATGTCGAAATGCGGGCAGACCACAAGGGGGAAAAATGATGCCTGCCAAAGTTTTCTTTGCCCATTCTTTTCCGGTTTGTGCAGAACGTCAAAAATAGCATCCAGCTCTTGACACTTTGACCAAACCGCCTTATACTCTTGCCATCGAAAGCAAAGGCGCTGACGGATGAAAGATCCGCCAGCGCCTTTTGTGTTTCCGGGGGAAGTGTATCCCCTGCGGCCAAGGGAGAAATAGAGGGCTTCCTTTTCCGGATTTTCCGCGCTGCTGCGCAGATAGAGGGGTGCAGCAGCCGGAGTGTACGCGCCGCCGGGCTGGCACCCGGCAGCCAGATCATTGGGGAGGTATCTGCGTCATGTTCAGCTCCGTCAACACCTGTTGGACGCTCGTAGGAGCGTTCCTCGTCTACTTCATGCAGGCCGGCTTCGCACTCTGCGAGGCAGGCTTCACCCGCGCCAAGAACACCGGCAATATCCTCATGAAAAACATGATGGATTTTTGTATCGGCACGCCCTGCTACTGGCTCATCGGCTTCGGCCTGATGTTCGGCGGCACCGGCGCTCTCATCGGCGGGTTCGACCCCTTCATTCAGGGTGATTATTCTCATCTGGGCCTCGACATCCCGCTGTGGGTGTACATCGTGTTCCAGACTGTCTTCTGCGCAACGGCAGCCACCATCGTCTCCGGCTCCATGGCCGAGCGCACCAACTTCAAAGCCTACTGCGTCTACTCCGCAGCCATTTCGCTGGTGGTCTACCCCATCTGCGGCCACTGGATGTGGGGCGGCGGCTGGCTGCAGAGCATGGGCTTCCATGATTTTGCTGGTTCCGCAGCCGTTCACAATGTGGGCGGCGTGATTGCCCTGCTGGGTGCCGCAATGCTCGGCCCCCGTATCGGCAAGTACGACAAAGACGGCAACCCCCACGCCATTCCCGGCCACAACCTGACCGCCGGTGCGCTGGGCGTGTTCATCCTGTGGTTCTGCTGGTTCGGCTTCAACGGCGGCTCTTCCCTGAGCCTTGCCACCGATGAGACCATGACCCTGACGGGTCTTGTCTGCTTCAACACCAACCTGGCCGCTGCCGTTGCCACCTGCGTGACCATGATCTTCACCTGGCTGCGCTACGGCAAGCCCGATGTCTCCATGACCCTGAACGGCTCTCTGGCCGGTCTGGTCGCCATCACCGCAGGCTGCGACGCGGTCTCTCCCTTCGGTGCCTTCATCATCGGCTTCGTGGCCGGTATCCTCGTGGTCCTGAGCGTTGAATTCTTTGATCAGATCGCAAAGATCGATGACCCCGTGGGCGCTGTCTCCGTTCACTTTGCAAACGGCGTGTGGGGCACCATTGCCGTGGGCCTGTTCTCCAACGGCGGCGACGGCGTGGGCAAGGGCCTGTTCTACGGCGGCGGCTTTGCACAGCTGGGCACCCAGCTGCTGGGCCTTATCACCGTTGATGTGTACGTTGTGGTCGTGATGTTCATCATCTTCAAGATCATCGACAAAACCATCGGCCTGCGCGTCCCCGCTGAGGTGGAGATCGACGGCCTGGATATCCACGAGCACGGCCTGACTTCCGCTTACGCCGGTTTCTCCATCTCCGATGCCAACGCCGCTGCCATGGTGCCCAACGAGAACACCGATTTGGGCGAGGATGATGCCTCCAAGGCAAGCGCCGTGCAGATGAACGCTGCCGTGCCTGTGGTCAAGGAGCCTGCCGTCATCCACGATGGCATCTACGACACCGGGATGCACAAAGTGTCCATCATTGCAAAGCTCTCCAAGTTTGATTCGCTCAAGACCGCGCTGAACGATCTGGGCGTGACCGGCATGACCGTGACCCAGGTGATGGGCTGCGGCATCCAGAAGGGCACCACCGAGAAATACCGCGGCGTGCCTGTGGACAGCACCCTGCTGCCCAAGATCAAGGTCGAGGTCATCGTTTCCAAGATCAGCGTGGACGCTGTGGTGGATGCCGCCAAGAAGGCCCTGTACACCGGCCACATCGGCGATGGCAAGATCTTTGTCTACAACGTGACCCGCGTGGTCAAGATCCGCACCGGCGAAGAGGACTTTGCCGCGCTGCAGGACGTGGAGTAAGCTCCACAGCATTCCATTGCAGCCCCGTCGGTACGACGTGGGAATAGATTTGTTCTCCTTTTTCTGACTAACAACTCCAAACAGGCAAAGCGCCCCGCTTCTGTGCACAGGAAAGCGGGGCGCTTTGCGTTTGCCGGGCTTTCTGGCGGCGCTCATCGCCTACGCGGCATCTCCATGGGCCTTGGCATTGCGCCCACCCGGTTCACGGTGCCGGAGTTCCCGGCGGGGAATGACCGCGCTGGCAGAAATTTCACACCGGTGTCCCTTGATTTTTTGGGTCGGACGTGCTACAATCAGCGTAGTTTCATCCTGTTTAAAATGTTGATGCGGACAAACCGAGGTCCCGCGCTCCATGCCGCAGAGAGGGCTGCCCCGCAAGGGTGCTGCAAGCAGCCTGCCATGTGCCGGACTTCTACCACCGCAGAGTGCAGAGGCGAACCTCTGCCGGGCGTGCCCGTTACAGCACAGCGAGAGGCGCTGCCCGGGCCGGGCGGCGCAATTCGGGTGGAACCGTGGAACGCTGTGGACTTTTTCAGGCGCTTCATCCCGTTGGTAAATGCGGGATGAAGCGCTTTTTTGTTATCTGTTTTATCTGTCAAAGGAGAATGCAACCATGAAGATCATCTATAAGGACGGCCATGTGGACGAGTGCCCGCAGGACCAGGAACTGCACGTCATCCGCCATACCGCAGCCCACATCATGGCACAGGCCATCAAGCGCCTGTACCCGCAGGCGGACTTTGCCTTCGGCCCCGCCACCGAGAACGGCTTCTACTACGACGTCGATCTGGGCGACCAGAAGCTGAGCGACGAGGATCTGGCCAACATCGAAAAAGAGATGCGCAAGATCGTCAAGGAGAACCTGCCCATCAAGCCCTTCATCCTGCCCCGCGCCGAGGCCGTGAAGCTGATGGAAGAGCGCAAGGAGAACTACAAGATCGAGCACATGGCGGATCTGGCCGATGAGACCGAGTTCAGCTTCTTCCAGCAGGGCGAGTACGTTGACATGTGCATCGGAC
>CAJJQF010000023.1:0-33997 GCA_905193815.1 uncultured Collinsella sp.
ACAGGTGAAGGCGTTCGGCAGCCGTGTGGCCACGATGGCTTCCACGAAAAGATTGTCTCCTCTCTGTGCAGGAAAGCGTTGACCCGGAGCTCATCGGCATCATCGGTATCTGCGGTTGGGGAGGCATAGCAGTCAATGCGGCCACCATGGATGTCGGCACCGAGTTCTCGATGAAGCTGACCGACGGCCAGACGCTGACCTACCGCATCATCGGAATCGACCACGATGACTTGGCCGATGGTTCGGGCAAGGTGGGACTCACGTTTGAGGCGACCAACAATGCCCTGGGCGAGCGGCGCATGAACGCTACCGATACCACCGCCGGCGGCTGGGAGCAGTCCGAACTCCGCGGCCGCCTCAATTCCGGCGACCTCTGGTCGCTCCTATCCTCCGAGCTCCAGTCCAAGGCGAAGACCGTCACGAAGATGATCGATAACAAGGGCGGCGGCGTGGGCACCCCCTCGGCCACGACCGACAAGGTCTTCCTGCTCTCGGCGACCGAAGTCTACGGTAACCTCCAATCCGACGGCACCCAGTACGAGCACTTCAAATCCAAGTGCGTGACGGAGTCGAACTGGTCCGGTGCTTCATCGAACATTTATCACTGGACTCTCTCCGTGAGCCCGGGCAGCTCTACGGCCTTTCAATATGTCCGTAGCAACGGTAACTGGTACTACTACAACGCAACGGACACCGCCTACGTATTCCCCGCTTGGTGCTTCTAGAGATTTTGTCCTATAAGCCAGCATATGGATGAAGGCCCGCACTATCCTGCGCGGGCCTTTCTTTTGGCGATTTTGGCCAACGGGCAGGATTGGCCTTTCAACTAAATCTATTGCCTCATACTCGAATTTCAGATTCGAATTGACGGGAAGGTTTTGACGCTGGGTTTAGGCAATCGATTAGCATGACATCTACGGTCCGATTATCGAGTACTAGGTTGCATACGTTTTGAGACCGGCAAGCTGATGCCGGCTCGAGGACAGCGGCCCGGTGCACCGGGCCGATCGATAGCGGTCTCAGGTTCACAGCGCAGCTTCTCAGGGCTCGCATATATAGGAAGACTTGATTGGCAATCGATTTTAATGAAGTCGGCAGCGCATGTCAGAGTTTTCAACAAATTTAACATGCCACCCTTTATATCCGCACGCGCGTAATTCAACTCATAAGGACCGGCTATCCCTTACCTGTGACGCAATCTCAAACGCACAGAACAGAATCATCAGTCCAATCATCGCATAAGAGGCAGCCGAACCTTCAAGCACTATTCCACAAAGAACAATCTCCGCGCCGCCAATAAGAACTGTTATCAGGCGCTCTGCCTTTTTACTCTCGCCGCTCGCATAAAAAGGCGGCAAAGCGCACAAGATCACATATAGCCCGGGAAGGGAATACAGGATCGATAGTCCAAGTCCCCCATCAACCGCAGTGTTTTGCGTAAGAATCAACTGAACCCAAACGGCAATTATCACTGAGCAGGTTGTCGATAAAAGAAGACTAGAAATATAGCACGCAACAAAGTCCCGTCGCATTCGAACAGAGAAATCCGCGAACTCTCTTCGCCGCGTGGAAACAATAAGGTACACAGAAATTGCAATAGAACCAATCAGAGAAAACAGCGGAACAACCAGCAATTCAAGCTTATTACCCCATCGATCAACCACACCCCCACTCCAATGAGCGGGAATTGTATCAGGGAGGACTGACCAAGCCGCCCATAGAATCAGAAATGGAAGAATAGAGAGGATGAAAGATGATAACACTGCAGTAATTTTTTTTGAGGCTCTCATCGATTCCGCATCTCCTTGCGCGCCCACATTCCACTCCGCCTTAAATCAAGTATACGTTTTGAGACCGGCAAGCTGATGCCGGCTCGAGGACAGCGGCCCGGTGCACCGGGCCGATCGATAGCGGTCTCAGGTTCACAGCGCAGTTTCTCAGGGCTCGCATATATAGGAAGACTTGATCGGCAATCGATTTTAATGAAGTCGACAGCGCATGTCAGAGCTTTCAGCAAACCGCAGGTAAATTCGTATACCAAAAATTGGTACACGGATTTACCTGCGATGTTCATGCTTGGTCAAAAGCCTATCAAGCGATATATCCATTATTTTAATGCGCGCGCCTGAGCTTTTGACTGAAGTGGCAGTCCGACCGCCGGCAGGCGGCCACGCTATGTCCAAAGGTCACGCCTACTCCCAGTGCCCGGCTACGTCGGCGACCCAGTGCTGCCCGTCGAGTTCCTGCCGCAGAGCTACATCAGGGACGTCTTATTGGGGGACGACCACATGGAACCCCGGGAGATCAAGCTGTACGGCTGATCCATCCGTCAACAACATGTCAAAGCCCCAAAACCCAACAGGATCGCGAACGAGGGGATGAATTGACCGCCTGGGTATTTGCGCCCGGGCGGTCAATTTTATCAACCATGGGTGCGACTCTGTGAGGCCATTTTTCTGGCATCCGCCGTTTGCTCCGGTCTCAACGCACCCATCGACCGTTCAGTAATCTTTGCGAACGCGACCACGTGCGCATTTGTCGAACAATCAAATGTCCGACAATGTCTGACGGAGCTGTCAGACATTCACGCACGAACAGGCGAGCTTCGCGAGCGATTGTAGGCAACTAGTAGCCCCAGCTGCGTCTTTGGCGCAGGTTCAACGTCTGACATCTTGAATGTCTGACGTTGAACGAAGCTGGTTGATAACAAGCAGGTGGAATAAACATGGAGCCCGACACCTCTCGCGCAATCGGCGCGCGGCATGGGTCTGGCCCATCTCATATGTTGCCAACGCTAACGGTGAACCTGAGCGCCCGGGCACATTCTTTGTTGGCTGAAACCAGCATAGCAACTAGCGGAAGGCATCATCGAAGGAGTGTGCTGGAAAGCACCCGTCTCCTTAACTGTTAGAAATGCAAGTTAATAATCTATGTGGCCAATGTGATACCGTTGAACCTGCGTATCGATACCGCTCAGCCATTCGCCTCGCCCCCGTCGCACGCATCTTCATTCGGTCTGTCATTATTAATCTAACGATGCTTTGAGGAACGTAGGTGCTTCTAAATGTACTGTCGACTTCTTCTCAAACTAATCCTAAGAGACAAGGCCGTATGGATCTCTACGCTCGTTCTCGCTGCAGCCTTCTCCATCCCCATTGCGTTCAATTCACCCATCTACGGGCCCTTCTTTATGAAACAGGGCATGCAGAGCTTTGTCGACGCATTCAATACGCGCGCGCCCCAGGCCAGCGGCACAGACCTATCTCCAGAGCAGCAAAATGACGCGGAGCTTGCAAGATACGCGAACGCCGCCCTTGCCGCCCAAACCGACGCCGCCTTTCTCGATTCTGCCGAGAGCTACTACGCGCTCATGGGCGAAGGCTTCCAATCCGGGTCCATCGTGGGAGACCGAGAGACCAATGACGCGGCGCTCGCATATTGCCGTGCTCTGAGCAGTTCCGGCATCACGGATATCCCGGCCTCCGCAAGCGATCTGCCATTCCTTTCCTTCCTGCCTTACGCCATTGCCACGGCGCCGTCTTTCCTTCCCTTCATCCCCTTCCTTCTCTCGTCGATACTCGTGCTCGGCGCCACAAGGCCCGGGACCCTGGCGGCAAAGGCGCCCGTGCCCAAATTCCGGCGCCTTATTCAGATCGTGTTTTCGATAATCGTCGCGGGGACCGCGATGCTCCTCGCCGGCCTCGCACCCGGGGGCATTTACGCCTTGGTCCTAAACGGCTTCGGGCAAATTGGGTACCCGATCGCCTTCTTCCATGACGGCGCGCTTACCACCACGACCGCGGGAAACGTCTTCACAGCCCTGCTTCTCGCGCTGCTTGCGGGCGGAACCTTGATATCCGTTTGCTCCGCCGTCCTATCGACCGCAACGAGGCGCGTCCTCGCGGGCCCCCTTACCTCCGCGCTGCTTGTCGCGGCCCCGGTATTCCCGTTACTGTCCGATTCGGCACTGGGGCATAACGCCGCGCTCAATCTCCTGCCGCTGGCCGTATTCTCGCCTATCGAGGCAACGGGTTACGTAGGATGCTTCCCGACAGAATTCATTGGCTCCGGTTCAAGCGGTGCATCGATGCTTGCCGTGGCCCTGATATACGTCGCGGTCTTTTTTGCGGTCGGCGCCGTTGCGACACGTTCCCCCAAACAGCCTGGACCCGCGAAAAAGCACCATGGGCTCGAGCTTCTGGACGCGAGCGTGGGATACGGAAGCACGACGATACTTTCAATCGGGTCGCTTTTCCTGAGCCCGGGAACGGCGGCGGGCCTCGTTGCTCCCAACGGCTCGGGGAAAACCACCCTTCTTGAAGCGCTGTCGGGCCAATTTCCCACCCGCATCCGCTCGGGAAGCCTGGCGGCAGACGGAATCTGCCAACGTCGATCAGCCGAATTTGCAGAACTCGTCTACCTGAGCTCTTCGGGCAGCGCGGATCTCTATCCCACGCTATCGGCCATCGAGCACCTTGCTTTCGTTAGGGAGGCGTGGAAATCGGCCGCCGACATCGACTCGCTCTGCAGCTCCCTCGGAATCTCCCCATATCTCGACAAGCCGACCCGTAAACTCTCGACAGGGATGAAGCAGCAGGTAAAGCTTGCCATGGCGATAGCGACCGGTTGCCCGTACCTCATCCTCGATGAACCGCTGAACGGCCTCGATCCGGGAAAGCGGAAAACCTCCTGCGACGCGATGCGCAGCGAGGTGGCGCGGGGACGCAGCGTGCTCATCTCAAGCCATCTGCTCGACGACCTGGCAGACCTCACCAACTCGTTCTACTTCATCGAGGCCGGCACGCTCGTGGAAAAGATCAAGTCGTCCTCGCAGACGCTCAAGCAGGAATACCTCGATACATACGAGGGAGGTGAATGACATGATGGGCAAGAGCTATGCAAAGATAGCGATTGTTGGCTTTGTACTTTGTCTTGCAATGGTGCTATGTGCATCATTCGCGAGGTATAGGTCCGAGCAGTCGTTCATCGATGGCGCTGAAAATGGGTTTGGCATAGACGGGATGTATGTCAACGATGGCGCAACCAGGCCGTCTATGGCGATTCTTGCGGGCGAAGACATGGAATGGCAAATCTGCAATGACGATGGCTCTTGTATGAGTGGTCGTTTGGCCGCAACGAGCGATCCGAATTCGTTCGATCTTCTCGACAATGATGGATCGGATTGCGGTTCAGTTCACCTGTCGTATGCATCACGAGACGGGATGGACGGCATTCTCTACGTCTCCCACGAGACTGGCGATTTCAAGATGCGCAGGACTAACCGAGTTCCGGCTTTTATCGAGGAGTGAGAGTTCCCGGCGGTCTGCCGATTAGGCCGCCGGGGTATTGAACCCCGCATTCATCCGTACACACACGGATGAATGCGGGAAGTGTCCGGATGAAGGTGATAATCAAGGAAACAAAGCTGTTCTGCCTGGGACGGCTTTGGCCTGGACTTTAACCACAACATCGCAATCGACACTTATCAGCTCGCGCAACGCGCATGGCCAAATCTCGGACGCTGGTGCATGGAGGACCTTCGAGATTTACTGGACATCCAAAACGACGACGCACACCGCGTGCTCGCCGACTGCGAAGACGAGATGGCTGTCTACAATGCGATCAGAAACGGCGTGAAGTCCGGAGAGCTTTCTGTGGAACCGCCGCGCCGTCGCGCGAGCCGACCGGGCAACCCGGGCAATCTGGTCCCGGCTCTCCCGGTCGTATTCCTACGATATCGCCCCTAGATCACCAATGTGTCAGATAAAGAATGAGGCAATGGTTATGATCACGCCTACGGCAGATGCAACGACTACGCCTTTTTTCCTCTCCTTTAGTCCGACGAATAGGGTTGCCGTAAAGTATAGGGCGGAAATGCAGTCTATGGCAAGCAAAACGAGTTCCTTGGGCGGTTTCAGCAAAAGGTCGCTAGCAAAGAGTAATGCAAGCAGGGCAAAGCCGATTGTGTTCAAGTATCTCGATTGATTTTGCGACAACATGGCAACTTCCTTTCAGAACATGCAAATGAAAAGTCGGTACGATGTCATTGCGGTTGCAAAAAAGCCGCCGCTAGGACCGGTTGTCACGAGACCGGCGATAACTTCAGCGGTGCCAGCAAGGTAGGGATCGCGCAGGCAAGCCTCCTCCTTCGCGTTCAGCTTGACCTTGTGAGGGACGGGGCGGTTATTTGCAGATCCGTGAGAATCGCACCACGCCTTGGAATATGAATCCGTGCAGCGTCCGCGCTCAAAAGGGATATATCGTAATTTTCGTCGTAGTTGTCTCCGACGTAGATCTCGCTGCTCTCGGCGGGAGATCCCTCGTCGGCATAGGCTGCCGCAACGGGCACAAATGGTGTCATGACAAGTGAGAGGCAAAGAGCTGCTGAGACGATGGAGGGCAGGCTGGAGTGGGAAGGATAAACTGGACTTTCTTTTAAGGATCCTCAAGTGTATTGCCGCTCGTATTCCACTGGAGACATGTAGCCCAGGGTGGAATGCATGCGCACCCTATTGTAATAGAGCTCTATGTACTTGAAGATGTCCTGCTTGGCCTCGTCCCTCGTCCCATAGCTCCTCTCTTTCACCAATTCCCTTTTCAGCGTCTTGAAGAACGACTCGGCCACCGCGTTGTCCAGCGGCGTGCCGGGCCTTGATACCGACTGGACTATGCCATGCGAGTCCAGACACCGCTGGAAGGAACGGGAGGTGTACTGCGCGCCCTGATCGTCATGGAAGACGAGGCTGCCGTCATCTGGCGGACCCTCCCTGCCGACCGCCTGCTCCATCGCGTCGATCGCGACCTTCTCGGTGATGCGCTCGGACATTGACCAGCCCACGACCTTGCGGGAGAAGGCGTCTATCACGGCTGCGAGATAGAGCCACCCTTCTCTTGTGGGTATGTAGGTGATGTCGCCCACCCAAAGCCTGTTGCGCTCGCCCACGGTGAAAGCGCGCTCTACCAGGTTCAACCGAGGGTCTCCCGGCTCGACCTTCTTCTGGATGCGGTGTTTTCGGGTCGCGCCCTTTCCGGCAAGTCCGAGCTTCTGCATGATGCGGAGCACGCGCTTCTCGCTCACGACGATGCCGCTTTTTCGCAGTTCGCGGTTGATGCGCCGGTAGCCGTAACGGCCCTTGTGCCGCTCGAAGGCCTCGACGACGAAACCTTCGATCGCCTCCCGCTCTATCTGGGCGTCGGACTTCTTCCGGCCGAGATACTCGTAGAAACCGGATTTCGAGACTTTCATCAGCCCGCATGCCTTCTTGATGGGGCCGATCTCGCCCCTATGCTCTTTGAGGAACTCGAACCTCACGCATGGTCTTGACTCAAGAAGGCCCGGAAATTTTTTAGTATCTCGTTCTCGCGCTCGAGCTCCTCGACCTTCTTCTTGAGCTTCACGATCTCGTAGTCCTTGTTGATCTTCGGGGAGCCGTTTCCGGGGAACGCGCCGTCTCCCATCTCCTCGTATTCGCGGGCCCACCTTCTCAGCGTCGAATCCTTTATGCCGAGTTCCTCCGATAGGCCTTTGACCGTCATTTCCCCGGACAGGACCACCTTTGCCGCCGAGACCTTGAACTGCCTGTCGTATCGCTTTCTTCTTTGGGTCATCTTGAACACCTTTCGCTCTTAACTAGGTGTCCAATTCATCATACCCACTCCAGGCATTTCTTCATGGCTGGCTCCTTAATCTGGCCTTTGATAGTTACTCGATGTCGCCTCCTTCCGCTTTATATCCGTTGTATTCGGCGTATTTCTTTAATAATAAGGCAAGAGGTTCTTCCTCTCCTTCGGATAAGCCGATGATGTTTCCTTGATCATCCAGTATGAATACGGACGGAATATGCTCAAGTTCATATTCGTCATACACGGTATTATCTTAATCTATGTATATGGGAAAGTCTCCTTCATGGACCGAGGCTTCTTCAATCGTGCTGTCCTCAGAAACATTGAAAAGGTTCTTCCTTATGGCTGCGAAATTATCAAGTTGTTGCATATCCTCTATGAGAGATTCGCAGTGCGGACACCACGATGCCCGGATACCGCATCATCGGTATCAACCATGACGACCTCGCCGACGGTAGCGGCAAGGCGGGGCTGACGTTTGAGACGACCAACGATGTCCTATACAAATACATCTGGAACGACACAAAGACCAATGTCGGCGGTTGGAGGTCCTCTAAGCTCCGCGCCCGCCTGAACTCCGGTGACCTCTGGGCGCTCCTGCCGGCCGAGCTCCAGTCCAAGGCGAAGGCCGTCACGAAGATGACGGACAACGAGGGCGGCGGTAGCGCCGGCACTCCGACGGCAACGAATGACAAGGTCTTCATCCTCTCGACGACCGAGATTTACGGAGACCTCCAGTCTGACGGCGCCCAGTACGAGTACTATGCGACGTCGAGGTATTCTGGACCTGAGATTGTGTGCTATTTCAGCACTCGTTCCGTGTCTCCGAGTGACTCAACGGACTTTATCTATGTTGACCCTTTCGGTCGCTGGAGCAGCGGTAGTGCCAACAGTGCCGGCAACGTGTTTCCCGCTTGGTGCTTCTAGATTTTCTAGTGCAAGGCCCGCGCGACTCCGCGCGGGCCTATCTTTTGGCAAGTGTACGAACGGTTTAGGTTCGCGGCAGGTATTCGGGTTGAGGAGAAATAGGGTCATACAGCGGCTCTCAGAGCGCCTGCTGCACTCCCCCGCCATTACCCCTTCGGCGTCCTCGTATGGAGCCCATCCTGGTTGGCATATCGTTACAGTCGCTATATCTGTGTAAATCGCCGCGATAAATACAGTCTGTACTCGACTGTATACCAGCTACGCGTATGTAGATTCATATCGCGTTAATAAATCGGCCCAAGCGTGTGCAAAACGCGCAAGTAGCCGCAAAAGGCGATTATCGCGCAGGGTGATTTTTGGCACCCTGCTGATTAATCAAAATTAAGCAATTGCTTAAAACAAAAAAGGTCAGGCACTAGGTGCCTGACCTGCAAACTTCTGGTCGGGACGACTGGATTCGAACCAGCGACCCCTTGACCCCCAGTCAAGTGCGCTACCAAGCTGCGCCACGTCCCGAAGCTTTTGTTTGTTGCTCTGCTCTCGCTCGCAACAGGGAGTATATTAACCCGAAACTTTAGACTTGTGCAAGAACTTTTTTACAATTTTTGAAGCAAGTCCAAAATTGTATCTGCGAGCTGGGGTTTTGTTAGCACGGGAAGTTCCTGTGTACCCGCTATGCTCACAATCCAGGCCTTGTTAGTGTCGGTTCCAAAGCCCGAATCGGCGCGCGAGACATCGTTGGCGATAATGGCATCACAACCCTTGCGGGCGAGCTTACGCTGCGCGTACTCCACGACGTTATCGGTCTCGGCCGCAAAGCCGATCACGCGCCGCTCTCCCTTCTGGCGCGAGAGCTCGGCCAAAATATCGACCGTTTCGACAAGCTCGATGCGATCCAAGCGTTCGTTGGACTTTTTGAGCTTATGGTCCGCAGGGGTGGCGGGGGTATAGTCGGCGACGGCGGCCGCACAAATTGCCGCATCGGCCGTCTGGAAGGCGCTCGCCGCCGCCTGCAGCATCTCTGCGGCGGTCTGCACGCGCACGCACTCCATGCCGCCGGGCACATCGAGCGATGTCGGTCCCAACACGAGCGTGACCTCGGCACCGCGGCGAGCAGCCTCCCTCGCCAGGGCGATGCCCATCTTGCCCGACGAACGGTTGCCAATGAATCGCACCGGGTCGATCGGCTCGTGCGTGGGGCCGGCGGTAATCACGATGCGCTTACCTGCCAGGTCCTGAGGCGCGGGGTTGAGCACCTCGCAGATGGCTTCGACGATGTCCTCGGGCTCGCTCATGCGCCCCGTGTCCACGTCGCCGCAGGCAAGGTAGCCACTGCCGGGCCCCACCACGTGGACGCCGCGGTCGCGCAAAGTGGCCATGTTGGCCTGCGTCGCCGGAGCCTTCCACATGCCGTTATTCATAGCGGGTGCGATCACGATGGGTCGCGGCGTGGCTAGCAGCGTGGTGGAGATGAGGTCGTCGGCGATGCCGTTGGCCATCTTGGCGATGATATTGGCCGTCGCGGGCGCCACGACCACCAGATCGGGCTCCTGCGCCAGCGAAATGTGGTGGATGGGGTCGGAAGGATCGTCGAATAGGCCCACGGCAACGGGCTCGTTGGTGAGCGTACGGAAGGTGAGCGGGCCCACAAACTCGGTGGCATGCTCGCTCATAACGACCTTGACGCGCGCACCGCTCTTTTGCAGCAGGCGCACGATATTGCACGACTTATAGGCGGCGATCCCGCCGGTAATGCCCAGCAGGATCGTTTTTCCCTCAAGTTGCATTGAATTGTTGGGTGCCGCCGTCATCGTTAGGCTTCCTTGCTGGGGAGCACGAGCAGGCGGTGGCAGTACGGGCAGTGCGTAATCTCACTGCCGTCGTGGTTGAGGTCGCTCATGGACGACGCCTGCAGCGCAGTGTGGCAGACCGTGGGGATGTTGCCCTTGATGGTCTCGACGGCCAGGCCGCGGAACTGCTTGAGCAGGCGCTCGTAGTCGGTGAGCACGTCGGTCGGCAGTGTGGCGGCAAGCGCGGTGCGCTCCTTGATGGCGGCATCAATCTGTGCCTGGAGGTCGGCGGCCTTGGCGCGGGCAGCCTTGGTATCTGCCTTCACGCCCTCCTCGAACTTGGCGATGATAGCCTGCGCGCGAGCCTCGCGGTCGAGCGCCTCCTTATGGGCGACAACGACGTCCTTGCGGGTGTGCTCGATCTTGTCCAGACGCTTGGCCAGGGTGGCGAGCTCGTTCTCCAGGTCCTGAACCTCGCGGTAGTCGGAGCCGTCGACGTGGCGCTTCTTGGCAGCCTCGATGGCGTTGTTAGTCTGAATCTCGGTGGTGTTGAGATCGTCGAGCTCAATGTCCAGATCCTTGCGCTGGGCGTAGAGCTTGGTCATCTCGGACTTGAGCTTCACATAGGTCTTGCGCTTGGAAGCGAGCTCCTTGAGCTCCGGCATATTGGCAAGTTCGCTCTTGTTACGGGCGAGCTCCAAATCGATCTGTTGCAGCTTGAGTAGCGTAGCGCCGGCGCTCATAAGTTCTCTCCTTTTGTCACAGTCCACCATTGGCAAGGGTTCAGTATTTTAATCGCATGACGGGGGTCGACCCCGGCGTCAACTGCAGAGTTCATCAATATATCAACGAACGGTTCCTCGGAGCGGTCGTGGCCGAGCAAGATCACCGACAGCCCGCGCAAGGCAAGGTCTTGCGCCACGTGGTATCCCGCCTCGCCCGTCACGACAACGTCCGCGCTCGCGGCGATGGCGAGCTCTCCAAAGTCGCCCAGGGAGCCGCCCAAAATGGCGACGGTGCGGCACGGGCGATCGGCTTCGCCCCACACACGCGGGTCGCTGCCGAAGGCCGTGGCAGCACGGGTGGCAAGATCGCGCAGCGTGTACGGGTCGTTGAGCGTTGCAAGCGCGCCCAGACCGGTTGCCTCGGGGTCGTCCACGTGCTCCAGTGAGCTCACGGGTGCGGCACCCAGCAGCTCGCTCAGGCAGACACGGGCTTCGTGCGAGCGGTCCAGGTTGGTGTGGAGCGATATGATGCTCACGCCGCAACGGGCCGCCTCATAGAGTGCCGCGCTGCACTGGGGGCGAGTGGTATCCGCTGGACAAAACGCCTCGGGCGCCTTGATATAGACAGGATGATGCGTCAGCAGCACGTTTGCACCGGCTTCTTGGGCGCGGAGAACATTAGCTTCGGTCGCATCGAGCGCGCAGGCAACACCGGTGATCTCAGCTGCGGGATCTCCCACAGATAGCCCAACATGATCCCAGCCCTCGGCGTCCATCTTGGGGTAGCGCGCCAGCAGCGCACGTTCAAGCTCGGCGACGATCATGCGGCACCCACGATCGAGAGCAGCGTCTGGGCAAACTCGTCCAGATCGCCCGGATTCACACGGTCATCGAAGGAGATGCGCAGTGCACCCAGGGCCTGCTCGCGGCCAATACCCATGGCGCTGAGAACATGGCTCGGGTCCATGCTGCCGCTCGAGCAGGCAGAACCGGCCGATACCTCAAAGCCGGCGGCGTCTAGCTTGATGATGAGCTCCTCGGAGTCCATGCCGTCGACGTAGATGGAAACCATGCCCGGTAGACGATCCGCCTGTGCGTAGTCGCCCATGGTGGCATGAATACGCGGATGAGCCGTAAGCGTGGCGTAGAGCTTATCGGATAAGACCTGCAGCGTCGCGCGCTCCTGGGCCACGTTCGGCAACAGCGCGGAAGCGGCAGCGGCAAAAGCAAGCTGTGTACGCAGGTCCTGCGTGCCGGCACGACGACCGGCCTCCTGTCCGCCGCCAAAGATGCGCGGGCGCAGCGGCGTGCGGCTCTTAAGGTAGAGCGCGCCGGATGCCACGGGGCCGCCGATCTTGTGCGCGGCAACGGTCATAGCATCGACGCCCAGCTCGGTGACATCGAGCGGAATATGCAAGTACCCTTGGATGCCATCGGTATGAAACAGGGCGCCGGCAGCATGTGCGGCCGCGGCAAGCTCGCGGATGGGCTGCGCCACGCCGGTCTCGTTGTTGGCAACCATGATGCTCACGAGCGCCACGTCGTTGCCGAGCAGTTCGACAAGCGTGGCAGGCTCAATGTAGCCCATGCGGCAGGGCTGCACCAAGTCGACGGTAAAGCCGGCGGCACGCAGCAGCGGCAGGTTGTCCAGAATCGAATCGTGCTCGATGGCCGAAACGATTACACGATCGCGCTTGCGATCGCGCTGACGAGCACCCTCGGCAAGACCGAGCAGCGCCAGCTGGTTGGCCTCGGTGCCGCCGTTGGTAAGGATGATCTCGGACGGGCGAACGCGTGCGCCAAAGCTACGGGCGATCTCGCGACGAGCGACTTCTAGGCGTGCGGCGGCCTTGCGGCCAAGCGAGTGCAGCGAGTTGGGGTTGACGCCGGCAATCTCGCTGTCGTCGTACTCGCGCTGCGCAAGGAGCGCCTCGGCGCGCATGGGCGTCGAGGCGGCATAGTCAAGATTCACGGGTATGCGGTTTTGACCTGCGGTCATAAGGGTTTATGCCTCCTGTGCGGCCTCATTGCCCAGCTTCTGCAGCAGCGCAACCTCGGCAGCGGGATCTTCGGACTTAAATACGGCGGAGCCGGCTACGAGCACGTTGGCACCGGCCTTGACGACCTCGGCGATGTTCTTGGAAGAAATGCCGCCATCGACCTCGATCAGGGGCGACACGCCGTGGCGCTCACACATAGCCGTAAGCTCGTGCAGCTTTGCAATGGTGCCCGGGATAAAGCTCTGGCCGCCAAAGCCAGGGTTTACGCTCATGAGTAGCACCATATCGACGACGTCGATGATGCTCTCGAGTACGCACACGGGCGTTGCGGGATTGAGCACCACGCCGGCCTTGACGCCGCGCTGCTGCAGATGCGTGAGCGTGCGGTGCAGGTGCGTGGAGGCCTCGTAGTGCACGGTGATCATGTCGGCACCGGCATCGGCATACCAATCGACCGTCTCGTCGGGGTTCGACACCATCAGGTGCGCATCGACCGGTACATCGGTGGAGCGCTTGACGGCCTTAAGGATATCGACGCCAAAGGTCAGGTTGCCGGTAAAGTGACCGTCCATGACGTCGAAGTGCACGTAGTCGGCACCGGCAATCTTGTCGAGCTCGCCCTTGAGGTTTGCCATGTCGGCCGAAAGGACGGACGGAGCGATTTTGATGGAACCCATGGTAGTAGCCTTTCTGCGCTAGTCGGTAAGTCCGTAGAACTCTTGCGATGGGACGCGGTCGGTGAGAATCTCGAGCGCCCTATCCAAAGTAACACCGTTGTAGAGCGTTTGCTCCACGGCAAAGGTAAGCGGAATGTCTACGCCCAGTGAACGGGCGAGCTCGCTCACACTGCGGGCGGCGACGGCGCCCTCCACCACCATATGCGTGCGCGTCTGGTACTCGTCGAGCGAAACGCCGTGAGCAAACTCGTAGCCAAAGGTGCGGTTGCGCGAATGTTCGGAGGTACAGGTGGCAATGAGGTCGCCCATGCCGGCAAGACCCATGCAGGTCATGGCCTGGCCGCCGCGGGCGTGCACCAGGCGGCTGATCTCGGCCAAGCCGCGCGTCATGATGAGAGCAAGCGTGTTGTCGCCCGCGCCCGATCCGGCGGAGATGCCGCACACGATGGCGATGACGTTTTTCATGGCGCCACAAACCTCGACGCCGGTCATATCCTGCGACAGGTAGATGCGGAAGGCCGTGGACAGCAGCAGCTCCTTAAAGGTCTCCCCTACCTGCGGATTCTCGCTGGCGATGACGGCGGCAGAGAGCCCACCGCGGCAAATCTCCTCGGCATGGTTGGGGCCCGAGAGGGCCGCCACGCGCGACTCGTTGCCGATCTCGCTGGCGATGACCTCGCTCATGAGCAGGCCGGACTCGGGCTCAATACCCTTGGTGAGGCAGAGTACCGGCGTCTCGTCCGCGATAAAGGGTGCCGCCTGATGGCATACGCTGCGCAGATGTGTGGAGGGCACGGCAAAGATGACGGCCTCGGCGCCGTCGAGCGCCTGGGCCAGGTCCGTCGTGGCGACGACGTTTTCCGGCAGCACGTAGTCCACCAGATAGCGGGGATTACGGTGCTCGGCGTTAATGCCGGCGGCCGTCTGCTCGCTGTGGGCCCACATGATCACGCGCTCGGCTCGCGCGGCGGCAAGGCCGGCGACGGCGGTTCCCCAGGAGCCAGAGCCAATCAGCGCAACATTCATGACTCTCTCCTACTTATCGTCGGGCTCGGTGACGCGCTTGGTAAACGAGAGCTTGGACTCCTTACCGGTCATGAGCTTTTTGATGTTCGCGCGATGGGCCCACACCACGGTGATACCGATCATCGCCATGCAAAACTTGAGGCCCAGGCTGCTGTACGGAAAGACCGCACAAGCGGCGATGGGAAGGCCGATGGCGGCGGCAAGCGAGCCCACCGACACAAACTTGGTGATGGCAACGGCCACGATAAACATGCCCAGCAGCGAAAGTCCGATGGGCCAGTACCAGGCGAGGATAACGCCCAAACCGACCGCGATACCCTTGCCGCCGTGGAAGTTGAGGTAGGGCGAGAAGATGTGGCCCCATACCGCTGCCAGACAGATGACGCCGAGCATCCAATCGCCGGCAGCACCGGGAGCCATAATGCTCGGCGGAAAGCCATAGCCCACGCTCGCGATGAGCGGACGGGCGATAATGACGCAGATGGCGCCCTTAAGGCAGTCGAGCAGCAGCGTGAGTGCGGCCACCTTGGGGCCGGCCACGCGCAGCGCGTTGGTGGTGCCGATGTTGCCGGAGCCCGCCTTGCGGATGTCCGTGTGGTTGAACACACGGCCCAGGATCAGGCCAAACGGAATCGCTCCGATAAAGAACGAGACCACGGCGCAGATGGCGGTCAGCAGAATCGGATTATGCATCCTTTTGCTCCTTCTTCCTAAAGAAGAGTCGAATGGGCGTGCCGGCAAAATCGAAGGTCGAACGCATGCGATTTTCCACGTAGCGTTGGTAGGTGTCGTTGACCAGGTCGCTGTGGTTGACGAAGAACGTGAACGTCGGCGGGTTGATGCCCGTCTGGGTCACGTAGTGCATGCGCAGGCGGCGCTTGCCGTCCACCACGGTGTGGCCGAACTCGCGCAGGTCGGTGAGGAAGGTGTTGAGGCGCGAGGTAGTGATCTTTTGCGAGCGCGTCTTCTCGGCGGCGTCGACCATCGCCCAGATCTTCTCGACGCTGCGGCCGGTGAGGGCAGAGATACGCAGGTACTGGGCCCAGGGAGCCATGACTCCCAGACGGCGGTCGACGGTCTCCATACAGGCCTCGCGCTTGCGGTCATCGTCGAGCAGGTCCCACTTGTTGAGCAGCACGACGATGGCGCAGCCGCGCTCGATGGCCAATCCCATGACCTTCTGGTCCTGCTCGGTAACGCCCACGGAGGCGTCGACGACGAGCAGTGCCACGTCGGCGCGATCGATGGCGCGCAGGCCGCGGACCATCGAGTAGTACTCGATATTCTCGTACACGGTGCTCTTCTTGCGAATGCCCGCGGTGTCAACCATGCGGTAATGCTTGCCGTTGCGCTCCACGACGGTGTCGATGGCGTCGCGCGTCGTACCGGCAATGTTGGACACGATAGAGCGGTCGGCGCCCAGGATGCGGTTGAACAGCGACGACTTACCGGCGTTGGGGCGACCGATGATGGCGACGTTCAGCGCATCGGGGAACTCGTCGGCGACCTCGTCCTCTTCCTCCGGAAGCAGGGCCACGATATCGTCGAGCAGGTCGCCCGTGCCGTGGCCATGCAGGGCCGAGAGAGGCGTGGGCTCGCCGATGCCGAGCGAATAGAACTCCCAGATGCTGTCGTTCTCGCGATCGGGGTTGTCGAGCTTGTTCACCAGCAGAAAGACAGGCTTGTCGCAGCGCTTGAGCATGCGGGCGACCGACTCGTCCTCCTCGGTGACGCCGGTGCGGCCGTCGACCACAAACAGGATGACGGCGGCTTCTTCGGCGGCGGCGAGGGCTTGGTCGCGGATGGACGTGACAAAGACGTCATCGCTCTTGAGCGGCTCGATGCCGCCCGTGTCGACGATGGTGAACTCGCGGCCGTTCCAATCGGCCGTGTGGTACGAGCGGTCGCGCGTGACGCCGCGGGACTCATGGACGATGGCGTCCGAGGTCTGGGCCAGGCGGTTAACGAGCGTGGACTTGCCCACGTTGGGGCGTCCGACGACGGCGACGATAGGTTTCATCTGCACTCCTTTAATGGGTAGGGTCAGCGGAATTAGTAGAGTCGGCAGGCACAATGCCAAGGATATGCTCCAGGGTATCGAGCAGCTCATGCGGCATGGTCGACACCACATGAACCTCGGCGCCGCGACTGGTAAGGCTCGCGAGTAAATCGTCACGATGATACTCGTCAAGCGTCATGCCGTCAGCGTTGAACATGAGCTTAGGCACAAAGAGCATAACCCCCGACAGGTCCTGCGGCAGCTGCTCCAAAATGTCGCAGGCGACGATGAGGCCGGTTACGTCCACGTTGCCACCAAAGTAGCGGTTTTTGATGGCCCTGACGGTGCCGGCAAGGCCCCGTGGAGACTCCACAAAGCGCGCCACGGTGTCGCGCGCGCTGGCGCCCGAGAGGCACAGCAGGCGCTGGTTGCGCCCGGTGATTGCCTCGCGGACGCGGGCCAGACGCTCGGCGTCGGCGGCAAGCACGTCGTCAGTCTCGTCCAGATACGAGCGGATCATGCCGATGCCGTCGTAGTACTGCGGGTAGCCGTCGTAAAAGTCCGCCTCGGGAGGATCGATGCCGGCGTCCAGATAGAACTCGTCGCTCATCTGGAAGGTGTGGCGGCCAAAGCGCTCGTAGGCTCGATCCTGGTAGGGACGGATCATGGCAATGGTCTCGCGCGCCAGATCGGGCTTGTCGCTGTATGACCAGGTAAATCGGTTCTGGTGCTTGGTAAAGCCCAGCGGCACGATGCCCAGGCTCGTGATCTGTTCGTGCTCCTCGCAGTAACGCAGGGTCTTTTCCAGCTCCTCGCCGTCGTTCATGCCGGGACACAACACAATCTGAGCGTGAATCTCGATGCCCGCGGCCATGATGGCCTCGAGCACGTCCATGCCGCGCTGGGCGTTGCGGCCCATCATGCGGCGGCGGACGTCGGGGCTCACCGCATGGACCGACACGTTCATGGGGCTCATGTTGCGTTGGATGACGTTTTGAACATCATCGTCGGTGAGGTTCGTGAGCGTGACAAAGTTGCCCTGCAAAAAGCTCAGGCGGTAGTCGTCATCGCGAATATACAGCGTTGAGCGGCCACCCTTGGGTAGCATGGTCATAAAGCAGAACACGCAGGCGTTCACGCAGGTTCGCATGCCGTCGAAGATGGGGCCATCGAACTCAAGGCCCCAGTCCTCTCCCGGGAAGCGGTCGAGCTCGACGGGGGTAACGCTGTTGTCACGCGGGTCGAAAACCTCCAGTTCGACGGTATCGTCGTCGGCCTCCCAGAGCCACACGATCATGTCGGTGAGTGTCTCACCGTTGACCGTGAGCACACGCATTCCCGGCTCGATACCCACATCCCACGCGGGCGATTCGGGACGAACGCTCTTTACGAGCGCGCCCTCACCCGGCTCGGGGTCGCGGCTGCGCCCGTAATCGGCCACCTCGGCGGCGTATGCGGGTACGGTCTGGTCCATGATTAGCGGCAAAGCTCCTTGATGCGCGCGACGGCGCGTTCGATGTGTTCTTGCGGGGTGGAGGCGCCGGCAGTGATGCCGATGTGGTGAGCGTCGGTAAACCACGCGGCCTGGAGCTCGGAAGCTTCCTCGATGTGATACGTGCGCTCGCAGGCGTCTGCGCAAATCTGCGCCAGGCGGCGGGTGTTGCCCGAGTTCTTGCCGCCCACCACGACCATGCAGTCGCAGCGGTTGGCAAGTGTGGCTGCTGCCTGTTGACGCTCACTCGTGGCGGCGCAGATGGTGTTGATCACACGCAGCTCCTGCACGCGCGGGGTGATAGCTGCCACGACCTCGGCGAGGTTCTGCGCGGTCTGGGTGGTCTGCACGACGAGGCCTACCTTGCCCTTGAACGACAAGGCGTTGGCGTCGGCGGCACAGCTCACGACCAGCGCATCAGTGCCGGCGTGGCCCAGAATACCCTCAACCTCGGGGTGACCTGGCTCGCCTACGACCACCACGCGGTAGCCCTCGCGCACCAGGCGCTCGGCTGCCATATGGACCTTCTTCACGTAGGGACAGGTGGCGTCGATCACGTTGAGGCCGCGCTTGCGGGCAGCATCGATGACCCGCGGCACCACGCCGTGGGCGCGGATGATCACGGTGCCGGTTGCTGCGTCGTCCAGGGTTTCGGCCAAGCCAACGCCTGCCTCAGCGAGCTCGCGTACCACGATGGGGTTATGGATGAGCGGACCCAAGGTATGGACCTGAGTGCACTCTTCTGCCTGCGGCGCGGCCGCCAGCGCCATATCGAGCGCACGCTGTACGCCGTAGCAAGTGCCGGCGTGGGCGGCGATCTCGATTGTCGGCGCGGTTGCCTGGTCGGACGTAGCCGCGGCGGTGTTCGTCACGTTCTCGCTCATGGCTAGAACCTGCCCGGATGCTCGGCGCACAGCTCGTCTCGCATGGCGTAGACGCGGTTCATGGCCTCGGATTCAAACCAGGCCAAGCGCTCCGTGCGTTTAAGCCCGGCCGGTGCGTCGGAAAGTGAGACGGCCTTGCCGGCACGAATCCAGCACTTCTTGGGATGCATGAGCTTTTTGCCCGCGGGCGTGATGTCGGACCAGCCACAGATGGCGAGCGGGTTGACGGGCGCCTTGCCCATCTGGGCGATGAGCGCAAAGCCGCCGTGGACCTCGGGCTTGATCTCGCGCGAGCGGATGCGCGTGCCCTCGGGGAAGATCAGGACGTCCTCGCCGCGCTGCAGCGCATGCTGAGCGGCGCGCAAGCACTTCATGTCGGCGGTACCGCGCTCGACGGGGATGCCGCCAACGCGGCTAAAGGCCCAGCGCACAATCTTGCTCTTGGCGAACTCGGACTTAAAAATGGGTCGAATGCGGCGGCCGCCAAAGAACAACGCCGTCTCCACGGCCAAGAGCTCGGCCATCGAGGTGTGGTTGCAGATGACCACGCTGCCGCGGCCTTCCTGGCGCTCAAACAGAAGATCGGCGTCCTCTACCTTCCAGCGCCACATGAGCTTGGAGAAGGCCCAAAGGATTGCCATGACCACGGCGACGGTGCCGCGGATGAGCGCGGGGAACTCGGCATAAGGGGCGTTGTAGTAATCCTCGGGCGTCTGCTTAAACAGGCGCATGGGCTACCTCCTTTGGTTGATGAGGTCCTCGATAATGCGGACGACCTCGTCGATGGTGTGGGCGGTGGAGTCGACGTGCACGGCGTCCTCGGCGGGCACGAGCGGGGCGACCTCGCGACTGCTGTCGAGCTTGTCGCGCTGCTTGAGGGCGTCGAGGGTCTCGTCGACCTCGGCCTCGAGCTGCTCGGACGTGAGCGGCTGGGCATCGTTTTGGTGACGCTGAAGCACGCGGCGGCGGGCGCGCTCGCGCGGGTCGGCGGTCAGGAACACCTTGACCTGCGCGTTGGGGAACACGACGGTGCCGATGTCGCGACCCTCGGCGACGATGTCGCGGTCCTCGGCGGCACGACGCTGGTGGATGAGCATGGCCGCGCGTACGCCCGGGTAGGCCGAGACCTTGGAGACGTTGGCGTCCACCTGCGGGGTGCGGATGGCGGCCGAGGCGTCCTTGCCGTCGATGGTCAGGCGCGTGTCCTCGCCGGTGCCGTTGGTAAAGCGGATTTCGATCTGCTCGGCGAGGGCGTTGATGGCCTCCTCGTCATCCAGGTCGATGCCGCGGTCGAGCGCGGCGAAGGTGACGGCGCGATACATGGCGCCCGTGTCGAGCTTGTTAAAGCCCAGCTGGCGGGCGATCTCCTTGGCGATGGTGGACTTGCCGGAACCGGCGGGGCCGTCGATGGCGACGATCATGCAATGCTTCCTTTCGATGGGTGACGTGCTGGTATGGTTCGCGGGCGTTGGGGTGCGGCGGGTTGCCTAGCCCGTGTAGCGCTCGCGGTAGGTGTTGCGCTTGGGCGCGGAGCCGTGGCTGCCGTGGTGACGTGTGCGGCTGGCGGTGTTAGTCGCCGGCGCGGTGCCGCGTTTGGAGCTGGCCTGCTTGGGCGGGATACCGCCGTCCTTGAGAATCTGCACCTCGCGGTCGGTGAGCTCGCGCCACGAGCCCTTGGCCACGTCCTTGAGCTCCAGGCCGGCAAAGTTGCAGCGATGCAGACGGATTACCGGATGGTGAATCTTGCTCAACATGCGCTTGACCTGATTCTTGCGACCCTCGCGGATGATGACCTCCACGGCGGTGGTACCGGGCTTTACGCCTTGCGGAGCCACGGCCTCTGCCTCGCGCGCGTTGATGACACGGCAGATTGCCGGCTGGCATAGGCCGTCGTCGAGCTCGATGCCATGGCGGAGCGGTTCTAGATCGCGGTCGGTCAGCTGTCCGTCCACGAGTGCCTGGTAGGTCTTGTAGACATGCTTGCTGGGGTGCAGCAGGTCCTGCGATAGGTCGCCGTCGGTGGTAAAGAGCAAAAGGCCCGTGGTGTCGCGGTCCAGGCGGCCCACCGGGAAAAGTCCCGGAAAGCGGTCGCGGGGGACCAGGTCGGCCACGCAAGGGCGCTCCTGCGGGTCGCTCATGGTGGTGAGGTAGCCGGTCGGCTTGTAGAGCATCAAGTACACGGCACCCTGGTTGAGCTTGACGGGCATGCCGTCGACCTCGATGTGATCGCGGTCGACATCGACCTTGGTGCCCAGCTCGGTCGCGACCTCGCCGTTAACCGTCACGCGGCCGGCGGTCATCAGGTCCTCCGACCCGCGGCGGCTCGCCACGCCCGCGCGCGCCAAAAAGCGCTGCAGACGCATGGTGTGCGGATAGACGGTCTGGGCGTCGGTTGCGGGTACTGCGTTGCCCATGGCGCACGTCTCCCCTACTTCGTTAGTCCTCGTCATGCAAATCCTCCGAGGTCTCGTCGACGACCAGGGTTTCCAAGTCCTCGTCTGCCTCAACATCTTCAACATCGGTATCGAGCAGTTCGCGCTCTTCGTCCAAGTCCTCGGCCTGCTCCTCGAGCGTGGACTGAATACTGCGGCCGCTCAGACGCTCGCGGATAAACTGGCGCGACTGCTCGTCGGGGGCAAACTGCTCCAGGTCGGGCAGGTCGCGGGTGGAGCGCAGACCGAACTTTTCCAAGAATGCGTTGGTCGTGCCGTAGATGATGGCCTGACCGCGCTGGGGGTCGCGGCCGAGCTCGCGCACCAGGCCCTTGTCCACGAGCGACGCGATGACGCCGTCGGAATTGACGCCGCGGATGCCCTTGACCACCTCGCGCGTCACGGGCTGGTGGTATGCGATGACGGCCAGGGTTTCGAGCGCCGCCTGCGACAGCTTTTGCGTGTCCCAGCTCAGAACATAGGCCTCGACCACGTCGTGGTAGGCGGGATGCGTAAACAGGCGCCAGCCGCCGGCGACCTCGCGCAGCTGAAAGCCGCGGTTGGCCTCCTCGTACTCAACCTTGAGCTCGGCGAGCAGCGATGCGCATTCGCCGGGGGCGATATCCAGTGCGCCGGCCAGCGCGGGCGCACTCACCGGGTCGCTCGACACCAGCAGCAGCGCCTCGAGGGCGCCTTTGAGGCTGTTTGCCTCCAGCGTGGAAAGGGTTGACATGGTTGCGGCTCCTATTCGGTGAGCTCGGGGCCCTCGCCGGGCACGTATGCCTCGGCGCCCTCGACTCGGTTGATGCAGATGGTTCCGAAGATCTTGTCCTGGCTCAGTGTGAGCGAGCCGCGCTTGGCGAGCTCGAGCATGGCCAGGAAGGTGACGACGAGCTGCTCGGTGGTGGCATCGCCGTCCAGTAGCTCGCGGAAGGTGCAGGTTTGGTGCGCCATGGTAAAGCGGTCGACCGAGGCTACCGTCAGGTCGAGCGGCACGCGATGCGGCGCCACGTGCTCGGCCTCCAGCAGGAAGGTTTGGCGCTTACCGTCCAAGTCGGCGCAGATGACGGCGAGACCGCGCAAGGTAATGCCGGCAAGATAGTCGGGCATAAGGCCTAGGAATTCGGGGTCGGGGCCGGCCACACGCGGGTGCATGCGGCTTTCGGCCTGCATGCGGGCACCGAGGGCCGCAGCCGCGCCCTTAAACTGCTTGTAGGCAATCAGGCGCTGGATCAGGACTTCGCGCAGGGCGTCGCCGTCGAGCGTGCTGAGTTCCTCGAGGTCTTCGTCGAACTCGTCATCGTCGTCATCGACTTTGCGCGGGGCCTCCTGCGGCACCAGAGAGGCGGCCTTGATGTCCAAAAGGGTTGCCGCGACCAGCAAAAAGTCGCTCGCCACGTCCAGGTCCAGTGCCTCGATGCGTTCGGCCTCGGCAAGGTATTGCTCGGCCACCTCGCTGATCGAGATGGCTCCGATATCAACTTTTTGGCGGGTTACCAGCTGCAGTAGCAGGTCGAACGGTCCGCTGTAGACCTGCGTCGACACGCGATACGACATCTTCGACCTCCTTTGACGGCGCCTTCGCGGCGCGGTTTGGGTGCATGTTACGACCGTTTTGCACGGTCGACCTGTTAGTTTACCTTAGATGCCGGCGATTGCGAAGTTGAGCAGCTGCTCAGCAAGCGGATACACGGTAACGTCGAAATAGCGGCCGATTACATCGATGCCGGTCCACATGGGCAGCAGGTACAGCACCAGGATGAGGATGGGCATGGCGTATTGCTGCAGGCGGTAATAGTTGTTGAGCGCCTTGCCCTTGAGGAAGGGCACGATGATCGACGAGCCATCAAGCGGCGGAATCGGGATGAGGTTAAAGAACGCGAGCGACAGGTTGACCACGATAAACGTGGCGCCGAAGTTCATGATCTGTGACGCTACGGCAAAGGACATGCTGGTGTAGAGGTTGCCGTACGTTGCGTGCATTAGGGCGGCCGCGAGGCACGCGAGGGCGATGTTCGATGCGGGGCCGGCCACGCTCACCAGAACCTCGTCGCGCTTGGGGTGCTTGAGGTTGTTGAGGTAGACAGGCACCGGCTTGGCAAAGGCGAACACCGGGCCTCCGGCGGCGAGCATCAGCAGCGGCAGGAGAATGGTACCGAATGGGTCGATATGGTTGAGCGGGTTGAGCGAGACACGGCCGCGCGAACGCGCCGTTTTGTCGCCGAGCGCCCAGGCCGCGGCAGCGTGCGCGCTCTCGTGGATAACGATGCCAACGATGACGGCGACCGCGCTGGCGAGCAGGTTCATGAAGTAGCTGCTGGACATGGCGCTCCCCTAGCGGACGCGGCGCGAGGCGCGCGTGAGCAGGTAGTCGGCCACAAACAGAATGACGGCGACGATGGCGTAATCTAAGCGGAACACGCCGCCAAAGGGCGAGGTGATGACGCCGTAGCCTGCAATGGCGCTCGGCAGTGCGCGTGAAAGCTCAACGACAAAGCCCACGATCTGCAGCTTGGCGGTGAGGCCGCTAAAACACAGCAGCACGGTCATCGCGCTCATAAAGATGCCGCAGATGCGACAAGCGATGGCGATGATGCTCATCGCCACGGCAGCGGCCTTACGAGAGTTCACGCGCGGTCTCCTCTTCGATCTGGGTGGAAAGCTCCAGCCATTCGTCCTCGAGCTTGGGTAGCTCTTGCTTAAGGCCGTTATATTCCCCCAGCGCGGCGTTGAACTTGTCCTGATCGGCATAAAGCTCTTCGCTGGCCATCAATTCCATAAGCTCGTCATAGCGGGCGCGCTTTTTGTCGAGCTCTGTCTCGATCTTCTTGAGCTGGTTGCGCACGCCCTTGAGCTTTTTGTTGAGCGCGGCGCGGGCCTGGGCCTCGGCGCGCTTTTGCTCCTTGGTCTTTTTGCCCTCGGCAGGCTTGGAAGCAGCGGCGGGCGTATCGGGCTGGGCTGCGGTGACCTTGGCGGACTTGGCTGTGGCCGGTGCGCTCTCCCCTGCCGCCTCGGCGGCGGCGCGGGCCGCAAGGTCCTCGCGCTTGTAGAGGTAGTAGTCGTAGTCGCCGTCGTAGACCGTTACCTTGCCATCGCGGATGTCAATGATGCGGTTGGCCACGGCGCGGACCAGGTGCTCGTCGTGGCTGATCAGTACGATGGTGCCGGGGAAGTTTTGCAGGGCGTTCTCGAGCATGTCCACCGAGTCGATGTCTAGGTGGTTGGTGGGCTCGTCCAGGCACAGGAGTGCCTCGGGGGCCACGAGCATCTTTGCCAGGGCCAGACGCGCCTTTTCGCCACCGGAGAGGACGCGAACCTGCTTTTCGATGGAATCGTTGTCGCTAAATAGGAAGGCGCCCAGCAGGCTTCGCTGCTGCGGCACGGTCCACTTGGGCGTGACGGTGTCGATCTCTTGCAGGACGGTATTGGACTCGGTCATGCCCTCGAGTGCGTGCTGGGCGTAGTAGGCGACGCCGACGTTGGTGCCCAGGTCGCAGGTGCCGGTGGTGGGCGGCTCCAGGCCGGCGAGGATCTTCATGAGAGTGGACTTGCCGGCGCCGTTGGGGCCGACGAGCGCCACATGCTCGCCGCGGTAGAGCTTGAGGTCGATGTCGCTGTAGATGTGCTTGTTGCCGTAGGACTTGGAGACGCCCTCGAGCCCCACGACCATGTCGCCGGAGCGCGGCGGGTCAGGGAACTTAAATTCGATGTGCTTATGGCCCTCGGGCAGGATGACGAGCTCCTTTTTGATCTGCTCGATCTTGCGGATGCGCTCCTGGGCCTGGGCGGCCTTGGTGGGCTTGTAGCGGAACTTGTCGACGAAGACCTGCATGTGGGCGATGTCACGCTCCTGAGCGGCACGCTTGGCGCGCATCTGCTCCAGGTTGTCCTCGCGCTGCTTAAGGTAGCTGCTGTAGTTGCCGGTGTAGGTGGTTACACGACGGTTTTCGAGGGCGGCGACGTGGTCGACGCAGGCGTCCATGAAGGCGCGGTCGTGGCTGACGATGAGAACGGCGCCGTCGTAGTTGGCGATAAAGCCGCGCAGCCATTGGACGCTCTCGAGGTCCAGGTGGTTGGTGGGCTCGTCCAGAAGCAGCAGGTCGGGGTGGCGCAGGAAGAGCTTGGCGAGCGCGATGCGCATCTGCCAGCCGCCCGAGAACTCGGAGCACGGGCGTTCAAAGTCGGTGACCTTAAAGCCCAAGCCGGACAGGATCTTGCGGGCGTTGCTCTCGAGCTCGTAGCCGCCCAGGTGCTCAAAGCGGTCCTGGACCTGGCCGTACTCGTTAAGGAGTGCGTCGACGTCCTTGCCCTGCTCGGAGAGCTCGGTGATCTGGGCCTGCAGCTCGTTGGCGCGCTCTCCCATGCGGCGGATTTCCTTGGCAGCGGCCATGACCTCGGCAAGGATGGTGGTGTCTTTGTGCTCCAGGTTGGTTTCCTGCTCTAGGTAGCCCACCTGGCAGTCCTTGGCGTACTGGACCTGGCCGGCATCGGGACTGTCGATGCCCATGATGATTTTGAGCATGGTGGTTTTGCCGGCGCCGTTGGGGCCCACGAGCGCGAAGCGCTCGCCGGGGTTGATCTGGAAGGACGCGCCGCTAAAGAGGACGCGTGCGCCGAAGCTTTTTTCAATCTTGTCGACCAGGAGGATCATGGTGCCGCCTTTGACCTTGTGTGCCTATATGAAAAAAGGCCCCAACTTGCGTTGGAGCCTCATTCAATGCTCGGGTGGAGACGAGGGGAATCGAACCCCTGACCTCTTGACTGCCAGTCAAGCGCTCTCCCAGCTGAGCTACGCCCCCGTGCGAAGAAGTACTATACGGGAACTCGGACCACGATGCAAGGGCAATTTTGGAAAATTTCGCAGTCGCGGCGCGGGCCGCCATCCGCCCAACGGCCGTCTTGCCGGCGCCAGGCCCATTACCGGGGCCAATCGCGCTCCCGCCGACCCGGCGATTTCAAAACCATGCCGGTTTACGGGGCCGGGCCGGGAACCCCCCGAGCATGCCGTCATCGGTAATATCAAAACCGCAGGTAGACGACTTGCGCATTCCGTGAAATGCAGGGTATGGACGGCCGGTCCGGGTCCAGCCCCGTAATCCGGCATAGTTTTGAAATGACATCAATTCACTAGCAGGCAAGCTAGGTTGTTCTAGCGCCTTGTCGTCGGCTAATTTCCGATTTCCAACCAGTTGCACAAAACATTTGCTCGCAGTCGCGTCTCGGCGGATTTCATTGCTTCAGTTTTGACTTTATAGCGAATCCCTAAACGGTCGCAGACACTTCTGACTATGGTGTCTAGCTGCTTTGAATCGTTGAGCATATCGTGAGTCACCAGGAATACATCGAATCCCATGCTCTGCAACGCAGTCATGCGTTCCGCATCGTGGTCAAGTATTGCACCTGAGCCATGGATGACTTCGCCTTGGATCTCGATAATTACTGCCTTCATTAGGATTGGGTTTACAATCACGATGTCGCCGTAGCAAACCTTTTGACCTGCGATGCTTTGGGCTGCTACGGATAGAGGGGTTAAATCGTTGAGGTACACGTATCTGAATCCTGCACCACCTAGACGTCGAGAACGACTTAGAAGCAGGACCCCAGCGACCTCGAGTGGAGACGCAGCAATGCCGATAACCTGCTGAGTGGCATCATAAAACTGCTTTCCCCACATTTGACTTTTGACCTTGTCGGCGAATCGATGCAGATCGCTTAGCTCGATGAGCGGCTTTCTCATCCAAAGAGAAGTGCCTTTGAGTTTCGTAACCTCTCTTCCATCCTCACGCTTGTTCGTTTGGCCTTCTTTATCTGTGGTCTTTACGGTTGCGCGGGCGTAAACTCGTTTCCAAGGAACTTCGTCTTCGCCTTCTCCAAGTTCGAACAGATCCTGCGTGCTGGAATTGCGATTCTCCTCTACCGCCATTTTTAACTGCATTTCGGCAGCGGGAGCCGGCTCGAAAACAGAAAACCAACCGCAAAGTTCGTACATAGCCAGTACGAGATCTATTTGGGAAACAAAGCGTGTCATAGTAAATAACGTGTTAAGCGGATTGGTGACACTAAAGCCTAAGTTAGTGTCGATTGTTGTGCCGGCATCCGATGCTCCTTCCCAGCGAATAGTAGAGCGCAATCCCGAGTGGTGATTACAACAACCTGGCGAAGCAACAGCGATAATCGGGGTCTTGAGGACGTCGGTTACAAAAGGGGCTTGGGATAGAGCTCGCCAGCCGTCTTCGGAGTTGGGCAGGCGCGGGTAGAGATTGCGCACCTGCGGTGGGCAGCGCCAATAGCGGAATGCAGTGTTTGCGCAGACGATTTCGTCCATTTGCGCCTCCCCTGGTATCGGCCGTAGGCCATGCGGTTGTGGTCGTGGACGATTATCTACTGGGGCATCATGCGGGTAAGTACCGGAAGCTGACCAAACGCTGACCAAAAGCTTGACGAGTTCTGCCGAAAAACCGTCGTGTGATAGAAATCCGCTGGAAGGCGCTCTGGGCATGCGGTCCCTGTCTCCACATTTGCGCTCGAATCACATGGGGAGTTCAATGAAAATACGGATGTGTTTTATACAAAACATGCAATGGCGTCAAAAAAGGGCGCGATAAAAAAAGGCGCCTTATACGACTTCGAGTCGATTTTGGTGTCGGCCTTGGTGTCAAAAAGAAAAAGGCCAGAGACTTAACACCTCTGACCTGTTCTTTAGATGGTGGGCGATACAAGATTCGAACTTGTGACCCCATCCGTGTGAAGGATATGCTCTACCCCTGAGCCAATCGCCCGTCGCCTTTCGGCAAAAGAGATACTAACATAGCCGTGCGTGGTTTACCAAGAACTTTTTGCCCCCGATTTTAAATTCGTGGGTGCTAGCCAAGCCAAAGCAACCAAAGCAATCAACAAAACCGCAGCTAAACCACCATTTATCGCTTAATCCACGAAGTCTCGGGGCGGCAGATAAGTCGCGCGTTGTTGTAGGCCATGTCGAGCGTGAGGCAGGTGCGCGCGGCGTAGAAACCGTCCTCGCGCTGGATGGTCAGCGCCAGCTCGGGCTTGTCGCCGGTCAGGCACAGCGGCAAGAGCAGCTGGATCCGTCCGCCGTAGAACTGCGGCACGGCGAGCGTGTAATTGGCGGAGGCGCGGCGTGCGGCCTCGACGACGGCGCCCTCAAAGGCGCGGCGCAGCAGCAGCGAGTTGCCCTCCCCCATCAGGCTGGCAGGAATGCGCGTCAGGTTTTCCTCGTCGCCCAGAATGTGGTCGATGTTGGAACGGATGGGCAGGCGGTAGTCAAAGACAAGCTCGGAGGGGTCCTCGGCAAAGCGCACGCGGCACGGCAGGTACTCAAACGAGACCAGCATGGGGTCGCTCTCCTTAAAGAAGCCCTTCAAAAACCAGCGCTGGCGCGCGTCGGGCTTCGTATTGGGCTCAAACAGGCCGTAGATGGTCTCGTAGCGGCGCGTGTACAGGCCGGTGTTGAATAGGCAGCGATCGTCGTCGAACACCAACGGCAGGTTGGACGGCGCGGTCTGGTCCACGTCGCGCTCGGTCAGGAACACCGCGCGGCTAAACGAGAACGACAGGTAGTTTTTGAGAATGCGGTTGCCGGGACCCCAGTCCTCGGGATCGGCGAGGTCGACTAGGCGGTCGTAGCAGGGCTCGGGGCAAAACGCAAAGTCGTATACATTTCTGCACAGGGTGTTGGGGATCTCCATGTGGCGTCCAATCCATCTCATAGCTGGCGTGCGGATGCTTTGATTCTGTACGTGCGACGGGTCGGCCATATCCGCAATGCAACCGCGGCGTAGCTCTTCGGCGAGCCCACTGGTCGTGCGGTTTCCGGATACGAGGTCTTGGATCCAGGCGTAGTACTGGTTGTCTTTGGGCTCGGGGCTGTCGGACAGCTCGACCGGAGTGCCGGCGAACCTTAAGACGGACAACGCAAAGACAAGGCTGGTTCGTTTGTTACCGTCTTCAAAGATGTGGTCCTTGACCATGTGCTCGGCCACGTAGGTGACCTGGTCAAAGATGTCTGCGAAGCGATCGGCCGGCGATTGACCGAATATCGTACAGAATGCACCCGCAAGCACGGACTCGACGCGTCCAAGCTCAAGCGCGGCCCGGTCGCCTGTGGCGTCGGTTGTATAGCAGCGCCCGACCGTCATCAGCGTGCTGTGCAGGCGCATCACGGCCGCGGCCATATCTTCGAGCGAACCGGCATCATCGAGCACGAGCGGCGCGAACGGACGAGCGCTCCGCCGCGTAGCCGCCATCATGAGTTCTCCAAGAGCCTGAGCGCGTTGGGCATGCCCGTAATGGTTAACTCAACTGCATGGTCGATTGACATAGAGTCGTCGAGCGAAATCGGTAATGTTGAATTTGCCTCGTCCGCTATTGAATGATCTTCTTGTGCAGCTCGACCAGTACCGTCATCTAGCTGAACATAGCTCCAAAGCATTGCTACCTCGTTTACAACTTTTTGAGTTAAAAGTCTGCCCCCAACGCGGGATGAATCACACTAGTTACCCGATCCAAATACGTCATCTACAAGATCAGGCAAGTCTGTCCATACTTGATAGGCGGCAACGTTGTCCGGGTTCATTTCTCTTGCACGACGTTTATCATCCGTATTGTGCTTTGCGGCATTGGTCAAAGCCTGGCCCTTGTTGCCGTCAATCATTTCGAGATTTACCGACTTGAACTTTGACGCGGAGGACCTGTTGGGGTCAGTAGATTTTAGAACGCCAAGGTCGCGCGCTCTTTTCTCACATTGTGGCGTCGATGCAAAAGTTTCCGGGCATGGTGAGACATGATCGATAAGCCATACTTCAAAGCATGGATTGGAGATCGCGAGCCTAACCCCTTTTGTCTTTGCTTCTCGTTCTGCTGCGGTTAGGTTTCTGAATTCATCTGAATCGACTACGATCCATGCGGAACTCAATGCTTCGATTTCGCCTGCTTTAACGGCCTTTTTATCTGAATCGAGCTCTCGCGAAAGCTGCTTGGCCACCTTCAAAGGGTCTCCGTCAATATGCCGATACCGCACGCTTCCGCGAACGTCCATTTCAGTAATAAGGAAGTTAAAGTATTCGGTTTCGGTCACCTTTCCATTGGACACAATTAGGTGGCGCTTTCGCTTGGCTCTTGTCTGCTTTTTGCGGCCGCGAGCAAGCCCCCTCCTTTCTGTTTTAGCCATCTATGTCAGCGCCTTCCTTCATGAGTTGGGCTACAAGTTGATGAAAACTTGGGTTGGGCAGCGGCACGTAGACTCCGTTCATATAATTGCGCCCCAGATTCTCATTTGCGCGAGGGGAATATTCCATAGCAGCAATCAATTGCGAAGCACCTTCAGAGTCCTTTTCTACAAACCAAACCTGATCTCGTTCAAGCACCTCTTCCATGGGACTCGTGCGCGTCATCAAGGTGACATCATGAGTTGAGAAGATCAGCTGCGCACCCCTTGGATTAGTGCTGGGATCGGCAAACAGTGAGACAAAGTCGCGCAACAGCGTGGGATGAAGGCTTGAATCAAGCTCGTCAATTACCGTTGTGGCCCCACTGCTTAAAGAACGTAAGGCTACCGAGAAAAACGCTAGCGCAGCTTTTGTACCCTCCGATTCATGGGCGGAGTCCAGCCAAAAGCCATCTCCCGAGCCTTTGTGGTGGAAGAACAGGTCATAAGCGAACGACCATTTAAAGTTATCTGCTTTTTTATTGCGCGCCTCTTTTGGAATATCATCGGGTCCGATGAGTGAATCTATTAAACCAGGGACGCCTTCAGCTTGACGAACGTCCATGCCATCAATTCCGATGTCAGCATATTTAATGAGCTGAGATAACATTTGGGCTCGAGGGTCATCGTTGATAAACAGTTTTTTAATGATTGCAAGTTCTGCTAGATAATGCGTTGCATCGTAGAGATAGACATCGTTGGCGAGAGCAGCGAATGCCGGCTGAATCACATTATTGCCTGCCGCCGCAACAACAGATAAGAACAAAGAGTTTTTACGCGTGATATCCCAAAGCTGTTTTTTAGCGCCAGTAAAGGAGCTGCCAAATTTAATCGACTGTTTCCCGTTTACCGAAGTGCGGTCATAGAGGAGGGACGGCTGTTTCGATCGGTATACGGTGAGGTTCTCATAAGTAACCTCATTTTTGTTTACACCAAATGAAAACTCATACTTCAAATTGCTGGCGGTAAATTCAATCGAGAACTCGGTATCACTTGATCGAGACTCTGAGTCAAGCAAAAAAGGAATGACAGGTATATGAGATTTTGAATCACCTGTTGCGTAACCGTTGCGAATAAAATACGAGACAAAGTCCAGGGCGTCTAAAAAATTTGATTTGCCTGACGCGTTTGCTCCGTAAATCGCGGCTACTCGCACGGGCCCAAATTCTTTTTTACTCGAAATCGGTTCAAACGAGAACTGCTGGGCATCTCGAAAGCTCTGAAAGTTCTTAAAAGAAAAATTGAGGATCATCTTCAGAATCCTTTTCAAAAAAGTCGATTTTTCCCAGACATCCTTAAATAGCAAGAACAATTATATAGTTTTATAGCCGATATTTGTTAGCTTTGAACAAATATCGGCTATAAATTGAGATTATAAGTAATAGACCTTGTAAGTACGTATAACAAAATGATTGAAGCATGCTTCTCTACGCTGCTTTTAAGAGCAATCTTCAGTGACGGTGTCTCTTAATCTCACTCACTATGCCGGCGCATCTCTTCTCAATGCTGTCGGGAAAGAGCGAAGCTTCGGTAATGCCAAGTTTACTCAACTCGTTCAGTATTGATGCTTTTCTATCAGATGGCACTATGCAACGACCGGCTATCACGGGACTGTCTTTGGGCAGTGGACTTATTAAGTCATCAAACGACAAAGAAGAATCCTTACCACGAATGTCATTTGGGAAAAGAATATATTGGCCGGACTGAGCGGCTTGTCTATCAAGATATCTAGTTCCGTAGACAAATAATGTATCTTCGCAGCACTTCTTAAACCATTTTGCCTGATCAGTTGGCTCAGGGTAAATTGAAAGCACTAGATCACGTTGATAGTCAAAGTATGGTCTTGATATTGCAAGTGAGGCAAAACGAGACAGAAGCTTTGAGTTCATAAACAGATGCCGAGAGTCCGCAATTGCCTGGCAGATGGGATATTCCCGCTTATCCCCTCCCGGTCGCCTAAAGATAAATACTTCGCCCACGTCACCAGGATTGCCGCAGGCGAAATAGAGGGCGGCAAGTGCGTTTGAAGTGACATCTAATAGTCTGGTGGGGACTCAGTAGTGCTGAAGACAGGCTAAAAGATCGATCGGAAGCAAATCTCGCTTGAAGACATTTGGCATTATGCGACAGACAGTTTCAATAATATCCGCCTCGTGCGTAAGGCTTCCTATGAGAGGGGAAATGATGTTCGATCCCGGTTCACGCCGATAGCTGTCTCTTCCGATTGACGGAACAAGATCAAATTTAGTCGATCCTTGTCCTCGGAAAACAAATGTAGATTCATATGTTCTGGCGTCACCATTTATTGTTGGTGAAAGTCCGTTGATGTATTTGATATACGAGGCTACATCTTCAACCTCAATTTTAGTTTCATTGGACATATATCAATCCTTTAGTGGAATAAGAAGCTTTACAAACGGCAGCATTTGGATTGCAATTATCTTATCGCTCTGGCAGATGGGGTGTAAGGCTCAACATCGGTAACAGTTCGAGAGGCAGTCGAGCTGAACAAAATAGTGCCGTCGCAGCGATAGCTGATACGGCACCAATCCTAGGAATTTATTTAGTAGAAGGCTAAAGACTTCTGCAATAGCTTCATTCATCCCTCCCCTGGTCTCACTTAAACGGGGGCATTAGCAACGATATACGGCTGCCAGGAGCACTGTCCCCAGAATGAAAAGCGTTAAGGAAGCGGCAATCCAGTTGCTGTCGCCGGTCTTGGGGAGTGCTGCCGTTGTCGCGGTGGCAGCCTTGGGCTTGGAGACTTTGGCGGCCGTGGTCTTGGTTACCGTCGTCTTGGTCGTTATGCTTGTCTTGGGCGACGTGGCCGCTGGCTTCACCGCGGGATCCGTCGCCGACCCCGTACCGGGTTGCTCTGCAGCAGGACCGGCACCACCATCAGGCTTGCCCGCCCCGCCACCAGGCACATCGACCCCATCGGTCTCCCCCGCCGGAGGCGTGGCGACATCGGGCTCAATCACCACATGCGGTGCCTCCGCACCGGTGGCATCCACCACGCCTCCAGCATCAAAGGTCCCTCCGGCAGGTGCTACAAACCGCGCGGACACAAGCGACCCGCCCGTGCACGCAACGCCGCCGTCGGCACCGGCCGCATCAAGCCACGAGGCGTCGACGGAAAGCCGACAGCCGGCCGAGCCATCGCCAATGCCCGCATCCTGCAGATACACGCCGTAGGCGC
>CAJJQF010000024.1:0-33290 GCA_905193815.1 uncultured Collinsella sp.
GACCTTTTGGTCATGCCCGACGATTGAACGTCAGATTGCCGCTCTGGGGCGTTTGCAGCGTCGACTAGTTACGCGGTTTGGTGAAAACCGCGTAACCCTACAGTTGGCGCAGGCCTTCCTCGAGGCCGGTCTTGCTGTCGGTCTTCTCGTCGCGCATCTTGATGACGCGGGCGGGGACACCGGCCACGACGGCGCCGGCGGGGACGTCCTCGACGCATACGGCGCCGGCGGCAACGACAGCGCCCTTGCCTACGTGCACGCCCTCCAGGACCACGGCGTTGGCGCCGATCATGACATCGTCCTCGATGATGACGGGCGTGGCGCTGGCGGGCTCCACAACGCCTGCCAGCACGGTGCCGGCGCCGATGTGGCAGTTCTTGCCCACGGTGGCGCGGCCGCCCAGCACGGCGCCCATATCAATCATGGAGCCTTCGCCAATGACGGAGCCGATGTTGATGATGGCGCCCATCATGATGACGGCGCGATCGCCGATCTCGACGCGGTCACGGATGATCGCGCCCGGCTCGATGCGGGCGTTGATGCCCTTAAGGTCGAGCATGGGCACGGCGGAGTTGCGGCAATCGTTCTCCACGTCGTAGTAATCGATGGAATCGGCGTTGGCGTCCAGGATGGCCTTAAGCTCATCCCAGTCGCCAAAGACGGTCTTGCCGCGACGACCGCCGTAGACATGTGCGTCGCCCCAAGCAACCTTCATGCCCGGCTTCTCGCGCACGTACAACTTGACGGGCGTCTTTTTGGGCGCGGTGGCGATGTAGTTGATAATCTCCTGTGCATCCATCTCGGCTGCGTTACTCATTTGCTATCTCTCCTTTGGGCGGATTCGGTTGATACCTGGTTAGGCAAACATGACCTGGTCGAACGTATAGAAGCCGGGTTCGCGGGTGACGAGCTTCTGGGCGGCGGCCAGGGCGCCGTTGACGAAGATCTGACGGCTCGTGGCGCGGTGGGTGAGCGTGACCTCCTCGTCCTGGCCAAAGAAACTCACTTCGTGGACGCCGGCGACAGTGCCACCGCGCAGCGAGTGCATGCCGATCTCCTTGGGATCGCGTGCGCCGCACATGCCCTCGCGTCCGTAGACGGGGTGGTAGCCTGTCTCGGGGTCGGCCTCGACTACGGCGTCGAGCAGCAGCTTGGCGGTACCGCTGGGGGCGTCGACCTTTTGGTTATGGTGCGTCTCGACGATTTCGCAGTCAAAGCCGGGCAACTCGCGCGTGGCCTGGGCCACTAGATGACGCAGGGCTGCGATGCCGATGGAGTAATTGCCCGAGTGCATAACGCGGGTGTTCTGGCCCAGCTCACGCAGACGGTCCATCTGCTCGGGGGTGTAGCCTGTGGTGCCTGAGACCAATGCCGCGCCCGTGCGCTCGACATAGGCGACGACGGCATCGAAGGTCACGACGTTCGAGAAGTCGATAATCACATCGGCAGCCGGTGCGTTCTCGAGCTTGCTCAAATCGAAGCCAATCTGGGCCACGATATCAAAAACGGGTTGACCGGCGGCGTCGACAACGCCCTCGGCGGTGGTGCGGATGAGCGAGCCCATGCGGCCCGTTCCCATAATGACGGTCTTAATCAAGCAGACCAGCCCCCTTCAGAGCATCGGTAAGTGCAGAGCGCGTGTCGTCTGCCATGGGGCACAGCGGCATGCGGTAGTTTGCCTCGATCATACCCATCTGGGCGAGCGCCTCTTTGACGGGGATGGGGTTGACCTCACTAAAGAGGGCATTGATGAGCGGCTGGCCGGCAATCTGTATATCGCGGGCGCGCGCTACGTCGCCGTCCAGATAAGCGCGGCACATGTCATGTACGAGCTGCGGCTGCACATCGGCCCACACGCTGATGGTGCCCGAAGCACCCAGGCTCATGAGCGGTACGGTAAGCGCGTCCTCGCCCGAGTACATGCGGAAGTCGTCTGACAGCAGGTGGGCGATCTTGGCCGCGTAGGCGACGTTGCCCGAGGCCTCCTTAATACCCATGATGTTGGGGTGCGCGGCCAGGCGCTCTACGTTGCGCTCGCTGATACCGCAGCCGCAGCGGCCGGGGATGTTGTACAGGATGCAGGGGATGTCCACGGCATCGGCGACGGTCTTAAAGTGCTGATAGATACCCTCTTCGTTGGACTTGTTGTAGTAGGGGGTAATGAGCAGCAGGCCGTCGGCTCCCAAGCCCTGGTAAGTAAGCGACTTGGTGAGCATGGTCTGCGTGGAGTTGGAGCCCGAGCCGGCAATGACGGGGACGCGTCCTGCAACATGCTTGACCACGGCGGCGACGACGGAGTTGTCCTCGTCGTCGGTCATCGTGGCGCTCTCGCCGGTGGTGCCCAGGGTGAGGATGGCGTCGGTGCCGTTTTGCAGGTGGAAATCGATAAGGCGCTCGAGTGCGTCAAAGTCGACACTGCCATCCTTTTTAAACGGCGTGACGAGGGCGACGATTGAGCCCTCGAGATTGCGGATGTCCATGTTCTTCTCCTTCGCGTCCGCGATCTGGATGCGTTTGTTCCATTGGGCGGCGACTGCCAGGCGCTCGTCTTGGGCGCGACGGCGGGCACTTTCGGCGCGCGACTTGGCCAGCAGCTCTCGGCCGCTCGGCAGCACGTCGAGCGTGGCAAAGTAATCGCCCGGGCGCTCGGCGCGGCGGATGAGGTCGGCTGAGCCATCGGGGCGCAACAGGACCTCGGCGGAGCGCAGGCGTCCATTGTAGTTGTAGCCCATGGAGTAGCCATGCGCGCCGGTATCGTGGATCACAAGCAGGTCGCCCATGTCGATATGCGGCAGCTCGCGATCGATGGCGAACTTGTCGTTGTTCTCGCACAGATTGCCCGTGATGTCGTAGGTGTCCGTGACGGGCGCTGTGGTCTTGTCGTCGCCACCCGGCTGGCCCATCACCGTAATGTGGTGGTAGGCGCCATACATGGCAGGACGAATCAGATCGACGGCGCTTGCGTCCACGCCGATATAGTCCTTGTAGATCTGCTTCTCGTGGATGGCCTTGGTGACCAGGCAGCCGTAGGGGCCCATCATAAAGCGACCCATCTCGGTGCAGATCGCCACATCGCCCATGCCGGCGGGAACCAAGATCTCGTCGTATGCCGCGTGTACTCCCTCGCCGATGGCGTGAATGTCGTTGGCCTGCTGCTCGGGCAGATAGGGGATGCCGACGCCGCCGGACAGATTGATGAAGGCGACATGTGCGCCGGTCTCGCGCTCCAGGCGCACGGCAAGCTCAAAGAGGATGCGCGCGAGCTTGGGGTAGTAGTCGTTGGTGACGGTGTTGCTGGCAAGGAATGCGTGGATGCCAAAGTCCTCGGCGCCCTTGGCCTTGAGCATGCGGAACGCCTCGAAGAGCTGCTCGGTGGTCATGCCGTACTTGGAGTCGCCGGGGTTATCCATGATGCCGTTGGAGAGTTGGAACAGGCCGCCTGGATTAAAGCGGCAGCTGACCGTTTTGGGGATGGGCCCCGCAACACGCTCAAAGAACTCGATGTGGCTGATGTCGTCAAAGTTGACGATGGCACCCAGCTTGTCGGCGAGCTCAAAGTCGGCAGCCGGCGTGTCGTTGGAAGAGAACATGATGTCGTGTCCCGTGATGCCCAGCGAGCGGGCGATCATGAGCTCGGTATAGCTCGAGCAATCGCAGCCGCAGCCGTATTCGTTGAGAATGGAGATGAGCGCCGGGTTGGGGTTTGCCTTGACGGCAAAGTATTCCTTAAAGCCCGGGTTCCATGCAAAGGCGTCGCGCACTTCTTGCATGTTGCGGCGGATGCCCGCCTCGTCGTATAGATGAAACGGCGTGGGGAACTGCTCGACGATATGCTCGAGTGTCTTCTTGTCCACAAACGGCTGCTTGGCCGCATATGCCTCGTTGGGGGTCAATGCCATGTCCCGTAAACCTCGCTATCCAGACGGCGCCATCTGCGCATCGAATCCGCATAGCGTGGACCCAATGTCCGGATAGCGCTCCCGCATTGCTGCAGACAGTCCTGTGGGTGTTTCCCACAGGCCCACCAGGTTGTTCGTGCCCGAAAAACCCAGTTCGGCGGGTTTCGCCTCCCCACGGGGTCAAAGCCTGCCGGCTCGCCCGCGGCTCTTCGTGCCCGCGCCTCTATCAAGTGGTAAAGACCCTATCACGTTGCACTTTACCAAACAAGAGTATTCGTATATAACGTTTAAAAAATGCAGCAATATGCTGGAAACATGTGTGCCACAATCCTGTATCACAATAAGTTGCAACAGATGTGCCTCATGAAGGGATTCTCTATGACCGAGCTCCAAGAACTCCGTCGCTATCGCCGCGATCTCCATCGCATTCCGGAGCTCGATTTCGATCTTCCGCAGACTATCGCCTATATCGAGGGCGTGCTGGCACCGCTCACCTGCGAAGTGACCCATCCGTGCCCCAGCTGCGTCTGCGCTTTCTTCGACGCCGGCGTTGATGCCGCGCATGCCACGGCGATTCGCGCTGATATGGATGCGCTGCCCATCGCGGAGGCGACGGGAGCGGCCTTTGCCTCGATCCATCCCGGCAAGATGCACGCTTGCGGACATGACGGACACATGGCCATGGCACTTGCCGCCGCGACGTATGTCGACCGTACGATTCGCGAGCAGCCGGGCGCCATTAGGCGCAACGTTCTCTTTGTGTTCCAGCCGGCCGAGGAAACGACCGGTGGTGCCAAGACGGTATGCGAGAGCGGTGTGTTCGAGCGCTATGGGGCTGACCGCATTTTTGGCTTCCATGTGTGGTCCGATCTGCCTGCCGGCACGTTGGCGAGCTGCCCCGGTCCGCTGCTGGCGCGTTCGAGTGAGACACACATTCATATTCACGGGACGAGCATCCATATCGCTAAGACCTATGGCGTTCCGGTCGAGGAGTCGCACGATGCGGCGCTGGCGGCTGCCAAGTTCTTGGTTGCCGAGCGCGAACTGATGGACGAGCTGGGCACCGACGAGCCCTGTATCGGTAAGTTTGGTCTGCTGCAGGCCGGTACGGTTTGCAACGCGGTGGCGGGGGAGGCCCATGTGGCCGGAAGCCTGCGTGTGTTTACGGACGACATGTTCGACCGGGCGCGCGAAGGCGTGCGCCGCGTGCTGGACGATGCCTGTGCCGCAACGGGCTGCACGTATGATCTCGACTTTGCCGAGGGCTATCCGCCGGTCGACAACGACCCCGAGTTGTTTGCCAGCGTCGTGCCTGCCTTGCCCGGGCTGCAGCTTGTGGAGGAACCGCTGCTGATCGCCGAGGATTTCGCGTTCTATCAACGCCATCTGCCGGGCGTGTTTTTCCTGCTGGGCACGGGTATGCCAGAGGACCAAGACAACCCGAGTGATTCGGATGGCTGTCCCGCCTATGCCACAAGCGCTCTGCATACCGATAGCATGCTCTTCGACGAGGAAATCCTTCTCAAAGGCCTCGATGTCTACAAACGATTGCTTTTGCTTGACTAAGGCGCAAAGGACTATTTGTTCTAGAAAACACGAACAAACGTACGATATAATAGAGATGTAAGTCTATAGAAACGTTTGACGTTACTAACGTAAGGCGATACTATGATTGCATCGTATAAAGATGAGGATACCGAACGCTTTGCCATGGGTGTGCGGGTCAGGAGGTTCGTGCCCTTTGAGCGTGTTGCGTTGAGGAAGATTCGCCAACTGCAGGTTTGTGCTTCGCTTGATGATCTTCGCGTTCCACCGGGCAACCGCCTGGAAGCTTTGAAGGGCGATCGTGCCGGTCAATATAGCATCCGTGTTAACGAGCGCTATCGGGTCTGTTTTGAGTGGAGACAGGAGATGGCTTGGAATGTCGAAATCGTCGATTATCACAAGTGATGAGACTTCGGCCGATTTGCTGTCGCCGGTGACTCCTGGTGAGCTTCTCAAAGAGGAGTTTCTTGTTCCCATGGGCATTTCTCAATATCGCCTTGCGAAAGAGACTGGGATTCCGGCTCAGCGTATCGGGCAGATTGTCTTGGGAAAACGTCGCGTGACGGCCGACACCGACCTCCGTCTTTGCCGTTATTTTGGCCTGACGGATGGTTATTGGCTGCGCGCTCAGGTGGCGTTTGACCTTGAGGCCGAGAAAAGGCGGATCGAACCGGAACTCGACAAGATCGTTCCTGTTCAGCAGGCTATCGCACTGTAGTGCTCAAAGATGATGGGGGGTGGCGCGGCGATGGAACGACGCCGACAGTCTGCCGTATATAGTCCGGGTGGATGCGGGTGCGGTTTGCTGCTGCTTCCGGTCATCGCTGTAAGCATTGGCGTGATGTTTGTGCTTGCTGGGCTGGCTGCGGCGGCATTCGTGCTGTTTATCACTGCCATCGGCGTGACGATTTGGCTTTATCGCAGTCGTGAACAGCGCCGCGCCGACGGTAAGACCAATGTAGGATGGATTGCCTTTTTGGTCATCGCCTACCTGCTGAGCATCAGCTATTTGGCCTTCTTTATCCTGTTGCTTGTGAGCACCTTTACCGGGGAATCCGTCACGGTGGGTTGATGCGCTGCCAGCAGACGGTCGCGCAAAGTGCGTTTGCTCGGCGTTTGGATAACTGCATTGGCCGTTTACCGCAGCCTTAGCTCTCAGCTAATGAATTCAAGTTCAATCCTTCCTACGATGTGCTGTGTGCCGGCACGGTAGCCGGATCGTAGGAAGGATGAATAATGGCAAAAGAGGGAAAGAAGCCGATCGGCAAGATTGTCCTAGGCATCATCGTGGTGCTGGTTATTGTCGGTGTCGTGGGCTCTATGGGTGGCAATTCAACCGATTCGCCTGCGAGCGATTCGGCAAAACCTGCCGAGGCGACACAGCAGGCTGAGGAGCAAAAAGAACCGCAAGAACCGTATACCATTGCTGACGAGGCTGAAGACACTTCCAATCAGTTTGCCTATAAGATCACGGGCACGCTGACCAATAACACGGACAAGGAAAAGAGCTACATTCAGATTGAGTATGTTCTGTATGATGCCGATGGCAACCAGGTTGGAACGGCTCTTGCAAACACCAATCATCTGAAGGCGGGCGGCTCCTGGAAGTTCGAGGCGCTGGGTACGGTGTCTCCCGACCAGGTTGCTAGCTGGGAGCGTTCGGACGTAAGCGGTTTCTAGCATGTTGCATGCACTGGGGGAGGTGAAGTCGTATGCCCGATAAAAAACTGACCGAGGAGTTGCTCAATGAGCTTCTCGATGCGCCGAACATCGATGGCTATATCAGGGAGCACGACTTTGCCGCCCCGTCGCTTTCGGACTACCTGAAGCAGCTGCTGCAGGAAAAGGGCTTGGAGCGCTCGCGCGTGGTTCGTATGGCCGATCTCAATGAGACCTTTGGCTATCAGATCTTTACCGGCGCGCGTCATCCGAGTCGCAACAAGGTGCTGCAGATTGCCTTTGCGATGGCGCTGACGCTCAAAGAGACCAACCGTGCGCTGACGGCTGCCGGGGTAAGCGTCCTTAACTGCAAGGACCGCGGCGATGCGATTATCATCTTTTGCATCGATCGCGGGTGCAGTCTCCAAAAGGTCAACGAGGAACTGTATCGCTTTGGCGAGGAGACGGTGAGTTAGCGGCTGATATCTGAGCCGGTAGAGCTGTCGAACAACGATGCAAACGAACGGGGCGCGGATGCCATGGGGTGTCTGCGCCCTGCGCTATGATGGAGGCTATGGATACTCAGAGCCCAACATATTCCGATGACGAGCTGACCGCAGCGCTTGCCGAGCACCTGGCGTCGCTCGATCGCGACGACAGCTATCGCGTGGAGCGTGTACTTAAGCGCTCGTCCGTTGAAGCAACCGAGCTCGTGTACTTTGAAGGAACCGGCGGTGGTTCGCTCGGCCCCTTTGTCCGTAAACGCATCGATGCTTCGGCTCAAATCGGCGGGGCATACGAGCGTCTGTTTACCGCTCAGCGGGCAGGCAGGCGTTTTGAGCACCTGCCCAGAATCGTCGATTGTCGTCGTGTGGGCGACGAGCTCAACGTGGTTATGGAATACATCGAAGGGGAGACGCTCGGGGCGCTGGTGGACCGTCTGGGAGCCACCCCCGATTATGCGCGTGAATTGTATCCTGCCCTATGCGATGCCGTGGGCGAGCTCCACGCCGGTTTTGCAATAGCGGGGGAGACGTCGGCGCCGGTGATCCATCGCGACCTCAAGCCGTCGAATATCATCGTGACAGGTGCCAACTATACGCCTGATGACGGCCTGACATTTTCATCGCTGGTGATTATCGACCTGGGGATCGCGCGCGTATGGCGCGATGGCGCCGATGCCGACACCGTCAAGTTTGGGACACGGCCCTATGCGCCGCCCGAGCAGTATGGGTTTGGGCAGACGAGTGTGCGCAGCGACGTCTACGCACTTGGCGCTCTGTTGTTCTTCTGCTTGACGGGAGTCGACCCTAAACCAGGGCTCGACATGCGCGAGCAATGCGAGGCGCGCGGCATTCCCACTCCACTTGCCGATGCCGTCTGCATGTCGATGGCGCTCGATCCGGCCAAGCGTTTTGCGAGTGCGGAAGCGTTGGGACGGGCGACGCGCGCGGCATACGATCTGAGTCGCCCCGTGCGGCCTCCTGCGCCTGCGCCTGTCCGTACTCCAGACTCGGAGACGGCGTTGACGCCCCAAGGGCTCCAGAACCCCGCAGGGCCTCCTGGCCCTGCCGCCTCCGCTGCATGTGGCCTGCTCTCTCGCGTTCCGGAGTCTCTGGGCCGCATTTGGAATACGCTCGTCTGCTTCTCGCTGCTTGTGTTCTTTGCCGGAAGTCACTTTGCCGTCTTTCACCCCACCGGAGCAAACCAAAGCTACCCGACGTGGCTTCTCATAATCGAGTATTTTTTCTTTGTCGATGGCCTTATGGTGCTTATGCATTTCGCACTGCTTGATAAGCGCCGTCTTCGTCGGCGATTCGCACTGCTCGACAGCTATCGCGGCAAGAAACTCGCGAAACTCTGGCTCAAGGCATTGGGTGTGCTGCTCCTATGCATGATTGTCATAGTCGCGGTTGCCAATGCGACCGGCGTCGTCGATACCTCCGCTACCTAAAAGAAAAGGACCCCATTGGGGCCCTTTGCAGTTGCACTTAGATGCGGTTCATCTGAGCGGCGACTTTGTTGTACCAGTCCTGCCACGTGGGCGGGCAGTACTTTTTGGCCGCTGCCGGGGTAAGGGTGGAGCCGTAGTTGGCGCCCAGATAGGCAACGTGAGCGGAGATGCCCTCGCTCCAGCTGCCAAAGCTGCGCCAACCGCCGCCACGTGCACTCCAGCCCCAGGCGTTGTAAGAATTGGCGCAATAAGCACCCTTGGTGCTCTCGATGCAGGCGATGGCGGGGGACCAACGGGGGTCGACACCGGTATTCCAAGCGGCGACGGCAAAGTTATAGCCCTGGCCTGCCATGGGGGAGCCGGCGAGATAATTGTCGATGCGGCCTGTCCACTCATTAATGAACGAATCGTAATCGGAGCTACCAGTATTGGAGCTGTTCACCGTGGTGTCGATGGTGGTGTTGGTGTTGGTGGCCTGGCTGCTGGAATTGCTGCCGCTTACGCCCTCGCCCGAGAGCTTCTCGGCGGCAGCGGCCTTATCGGCCTCAAGCTTGGCAAGCTCGGCGGCATTTTCCTGCTCGGCTTTTGCCTGTGCCTCGCTGCGGAGCTGCTGGGCCTGTGCCAGCGCATCCTCGGCGTTTTTCTGCTCTGCCTCAAGCTGAGACTTGGCCTGCTGGAGCTCAGCCTTGTTCTGCTCGAGTTCGGTTTGCATGTTATTGAGCTGTTCGATCTCGTCGACGCTCGAGCTCGTGATCTGGTTGGTGTATTTGCAGGTCGTGATGAACTCACCCAGGCTCTGTGCGTTGACCAGGAAGCTCACGATGGGATTGGTGCCCTTCTGATACTTGTACAGATCGCGCATGGCGGAGCTTGCCTTGGCCTGCTGCTCGGGAAGCTTGGCCTCGATTTCCTCGATGCTTGCCTCATTGGAGTCAATCTGCTTTTGCAGGTCATCGAGTTTGGTGCGGGCGTCGTTGTAGGCGCTCGTGGCGGCTTCGATCTTCTGCTGGGCTGCGGAAAGCTGGTCCTGCGTTGCCTGCGAGGCGGCATACGCCGCAACGGGGGAGAGCATCGGCGTGGCCGTCAGCGCAACGGCGAGCACGGCGCTCGTGATGATACGAGCTGGCTTCGACGCAATGAACGCTGCGGTGCGATGATTCGAATGCTGCATCCAGTCCCTCTGCAATCAATCGTAGGTTATGGTTCGAACGGTATTCTACTACTGCTTTCGACCTCAACTTGAACCTTAAAGGTTCCAAAGGGTCAAGTTGAACTTGAGGCTTTGGCTTTGACCTGCAGTTATGATGAATTGTTGAGAAACCATAGAGTTCAACTTTAACGTTACAGAGCTCTGTTTGAGAGGAGTTTTGGGCTGTAAAAGCCATCTCAACGTGGGGTTTTATAACTACAGCGTGCCCTTCTGGCGAGCCTGCTCAATCTCTTCGAGGGCCTCGGCGGGGGTGAACGAACAGGTGCCGTCGCCGAGCTTGACTGCCTGGATTTCGTCACCGGCGTTGACCTCTCCGCCCTTTAGTACCACGCCGAAAACGCCCTCGTGGGGAAAGATGCAGTCGCCGGCGAGATAGTAGATGGCGCAACGGGTGTGGCAGACCTTGCCGATTTGGCTGATTTCGACGAGCACGTCGCTTCCAAGCTTGAGCTGTGTGCCCAAAGGGAGCGAGAGCAGGTTGATGCCCCGGGTTGTGAAGTTCTCCCCAAAGTCACCCTCGTGTACGTCGAGCCCGCGTGCCTGCGCCGTCTGGATGGCCTCCGCGGCTAAAAAGGAAACCTGACGGTGCCAATGTCTGGCGTGCGCATCGGTGGCGAGGCCAAATTGCTCTATAACGGTGTCGCGTCCATCGGCGACGGGCGACTTGCGAGTGCCCTTGTGTACCGACGTGTTGATCGAGACGATGTGGGCGGGTCCGTTGTAGGCGTCGTTTGCCGTGCACAGGGGAGCGGTCGCTTTCGCACGTTTCGCCAGCTCGCGCCTCGCGGCATTGAGGATGGGATTATCGGTCGGATGGTCTTGGGGCACGTGCGCGCCTTTCGCTCGAGGATGTCAATACACTGAATCCTACAACAATGGTAGGTTCATTGCCCGTTGTCATACAACGGTGAGCGCCGTCTTCGTGCTGGCCTTCGTGCTGGACGATTACGTCGATTGCCATAGATACGGTGGAGCTTTGGGCGCCGGCGGCTTGGCACGCTAGAATAAATCAGTTGCGCAAAGACCGCCCGTTGTGTGGGCAGTTCATGATAGGAAGTTTCCATGGCATTGCAATTTACAGAGCGCGAGTTCATTCCCGTGCTGCTTGGTGGCGACATCAACGCCTATTCGGTGGCGCGCGCCTTCTACGAGGAGTACCAGGTCAAGAGTCTGGTCTTTGGCAAGTATCAGACGGGTCCCGCGTACCGCAGCCAGATTATCGACTACACGCCCAACGTGGATATCGACACCATGCCCGTGATGCTCAAAACCGTCAACGGCATTGCCCAAGCGCATGCCGACAAGACTATTGTCCTTGTGGGCTGCGGCGACAACTATGTCGCTCTCGTGGCTCAAGCCAAGGATGCTCATGAGCTGGCGGATAACATCGTCGCTCCCTACGCGCCCTACAGCATGCTCGAGCAGTGCCAGAAGAAGGAGATCTTCTACGAGCTGTGCGAGAAGCATGGCGTGCCCTATCCACACACGTTTACCTTTACCAAGGCGATGCTCAATGCTCAGGGTGAGGCGCCTGCCGAAGTGCTCGACCAGATCGATTTTCCTTACCCGATGATTCTGAAGCCTTCTGACGGCATCATGTGGTGGCAGCATGAGTTCGAGGGCCAGAAGAAGGCCTATGAGATTGCCGACCGCGCCGAGCTGGAACAGGTCATTCGCGATTCGTATGCCAGCGGCTACACCGACGATCTGATCTTGCAGGATCGCGTGCCCGGCAACGACGAGTACATGCGCGTGCTCACCAGCTATTCCGACCGCAACGGTAAGGTCCGCATGATGTGCCTGGGCCATGTGCTGCTCGAGGAGCATCAGCCCCACGGTGTCGGCAACCATGCCTGTATCATTACCGAGCCTAACGACGAACTCATGGGCGGCGTGCGCAAGCTGCTCGAGGACCTTCACTTTGTGGGCTATTCCAACTTTGACGTTAAGTACGACGAGCGCGACGGCTCGTTTAAGTTCTTCGATTTCAACACGCGCCAGGGTCGCAGCAACTACTACGTTACCAACAGCGGCTTTAACGTTGCCAAGTATGTGGTGGACGAGTATGTGTTCAACCGCCCGTTTGAGCCGGAGTTTGTGACGGCGCAGGACGAGGCCCTGTGGATGGTCGTCCCCATGGGCGTCGTCGACAAGTACGTCAAGGATCCCGAGCTGCGCGCTAAGGTGCATCGCCTGGACAAGGAAGGTAAGGGCGCCGACCCTTCGTTTATGAAGGGCGACTTTGTCTTTAACCGCTGGCTGCGCATGTGGCACACCAAGCTGCGCCACTTTAAGCTGTTCAAGACGTATTACAAGTAGATGAGTGCGGCGCCCGTCCGGTTTGCATCGGGCGGGCGCGGGTATGATACGCGCAATTGCGCAAGCGTCACCAAGGAGGCGGCGATGGAAAAGCTGGGAGTTATCGGCGGCATGGGCGCCGAGGCCACGTCGTATTACTACGACCAAGTGGTGCGTCATACGGCTGCTGCCTGCGATCAGGAACATATCGACATGGTGGTGCTCTCCAAGTCGACCATGCCCGACCGCACGCTGGCCATTAAGACCGGCGAGCATGCCAAGCTGCTGGCGACCATGAAAGAGTGTGCCCGGGCACTCGAGTCGCTGGGCTGTGCGCACATTGCCATTCCCTGCAACACGTCGCACTACTTCTACGACCAGATCCAGTCGTTTACGAAGGTGCCGATTATCCACATGCCGCGTGAGTCGGTTCGTTATGCCCTTGCGGGTGCGGTGATGGGGGAGTGCGAGTTCGACCCCAACCTGAGTGTGCCGGCCGAGCCGGTGCATAAGATCGGCATCATGGGCACCGATGGCACCGTGGGCGCGGGCGTCTACGGCCGCGAATGTAAGGCTGCGGGTGTTGAGGTCGTCTATCCCAGCGAGAAACGTCAGAACGATGTGATGTCGCTTATCTACGATGATGTGAAGGCCGGACGTGAGCCCGATATGGATAAGTTCGACCGCGTGATGTGGGAGTTCGCCCGTAGCGGCTGCGACCGCGTCATTCTGGCCTGCACCGAGCTCTCGGTGCTGCAGAAGTACCGAGAGATGCCCGAGATCACCCTCGACGCCATGGATGTCCTGGTGCGCGAATCCATCATCCGTAGCGGTGCCCCCTACCGCCTCTAGCTTCCGACCTGTCAAAAAGGGACAGGTTAATTTTGGTAGGTTTTATCTGGTGAAACAGTAAGGCCTCGGCTCGTTTGGTGCGAGCCGAGGCCTTTTGCGTTGGGCGGTTGCTGTCGGTGGTGAACTAGAACAGGAAGCCGATGGCGATGAGGGCGATGCTGACGATGAGCACGGCGATGTCTAGGCCCTTGATGGGGTAGCGCTTGTACGAGCTGGCGCGCGTACGAAGATAGAAGCCGCGCTGTTCTGCCGCCAAGGCTGTGGCATCGGTCTTGCCCACGCTCGAGATGAGCAGCGGCACGCACAGTGGCAACATGAGCTTAAGCTTCTTGATGGGGTTCTTGGTGTCGTACTCGACGCCGCGTGCGGTCTGCGCCTCCATGATGGCGTTCATCTCCTGACCAAACACCGGCACAAAGCGCAGCGCCGTGGTAAAGGTGAAGGCATAGCGATACGGTACGTGCAGCACCTCGACGCAGGCGTTGGCAAGGTCGTTGAGCTTGGTCACCATGAGCATGAGGATGAGTGGTAACGCCACACCCAGCAGGCGCAGGCAGGCCTTCGATCCTGTGATGAGACCCGTGTCGGTGATAAAGCCCCACACCACGTTGCCATCGCGCATAAAGGCCAGCTGGAGCACCAGCATGATAAGCGCGAGCGGAATCAGCAACTTGAGCAGCGAGAACAGACGGTCGACGGCGCCGGCATAGGCACCCAGCGCAAGGGTGAGTGCCAAAAAGCCCAGCAGCGCCACGTAGGCGTCGGACAAGAAGATGCCGACGATGATGGCGGCGGCGAGGCCCAGTTTGACGACGGGGTTCAGGCGATGCAGCAGCGTGTCACCCGGCATGTAGTCGATGACGTTAACCACGGTGGACCATCTCCTTGGTAATTCGAACGACATCGGAGACCTCGCTCACCTGCGCAAAAGCGGTCGAGACGGAAGATGCCAGACGGCGCGAGAGCTCAATAACCTGGGGAGGCTCCACGTAGGCACGCCGCATGAGATCGATGTTCGAGAATAGCTCGTGCGTGCGGCCGCGGTCGAGGATGCGACCGTCGGCCATTACCACAATGCGCTCGGCAAAATCCGAGACGACTTCCATATCGTGGCAGACCATGATAACGGCGCAACCGCGCTCGGCCATGGTGCGCACCGTTTCCATGACGGTCATGCACTCGCGGTAGTCAAGGCCGCTCGTGGGCTCGTCGAGCACGACGATTTTGGGCTCTACGACCACGACGGAGGCGAGTGCCACCATCTGGCGCTGGCCGCGCGACAGCGAGAAGGGCGCCTCGTCGGCAGGCAGGCCAAAGCGGTCGATGACGAGTTGAGCACGACGCAGAGCCTCGGTACGGTCGATGCCGGCAAGCTCCAGGCCAAAGGCGACCTCGTCGAGCACGGTGTCCTTGCAGATCTGGCGGTCGGGGTTTTGGAAGAGCGTTGCGACCTCGCGGGCGATACGGCTCGTGGGGACCGCGGCAGTATCCAGGCCCGTAACGCGCACGCTGCCCGAGGCGGGCTTAAGCAGGCCCGTGAGCAGCTTGGTGAGCGTGGTCTTGCCGGCACCGTTCTGGCCGACGATGCCCACGAGCTCGCCAGGATAGAGCGTCAGGCTAAGGTCGTGTACGGCGGCGCCGCCATTGGGATAGGCAAACTCAACATGGTCGAAGGTGAGCACGGGTTCGGCGTCCTTGGCATGAGGACGCAACGACGGTGCATGCGGGGAACCGGTGGGCGCCTGGGCTTCGATGGCTGCGTGTGCGGGGTCGACGATGCCCGAAATCAGGCGTTCGGCCTCATCGACATCCAAGCAAGGGGTACCGCTTACCAGACCATCGGCCTCGAGGCTATTGAAGATACGCGTGACGCGAGGGCAGTCGACGCCGATGGCACGGAGCTCGTCGGTATGTGCGAAGACCTCGTGTGGCTCGCCCTGCAGCGCGATTTCGCCATGGTTGAGCACGAGCACGCGGTTGCAGTACTCCGAGAGCAGGGCGACCTTTTGCTCAACGACGACGATGGTGATTCCAAGTGCGCGGTTTGCCTCACGCAGCGTCTCGAAGACCAACGTGGAGCTGGCGGGGTCGAGTGCCGCGGTGGGCTCGTCGAGAACCAAGACGCGCGGGCGCATGGCGAGGATGGCGGCGATGGCTACCTTCTGCTTCTGTCCGCCCGAGAGGGTGGCGATCTCGCGGTCGCGCAGGTCGCTGATGCCGACGGTCTCGAGCGTTTCGCTCACGCGCTGCTCGATCTGATCGTGGGGAACGCCAAAGTTCTCGAGGCCAAAGAGCATCTCGTCCTCGACGACCGAAGCGACCATCTGCGTGTCGATATCCTGCAGCACACTGCCGACGATTTGCGACACGTCGGTGAGCGAGACTTCGCAGGTGTCGTGGCCGTCGACCATGACGGACCCAAAGAACGTGCCGGTGTAGTGGTGGGGCACGGCACCCGACAGGCAGGCGGTAAGCGTGGACTTGCCGGCGCCCGAGGGCCCGATGATGCCGATGAAATCTCCCTTGTTCACGCTGAGCGAGATGTGGCTGAGCGCCTGCTCGGTCTGCGTGCCATAGGAGAACGAGACATCGTCGACGTTGATGATCGTTTCCATGGATACCTTTCATAGTCATTGGGGACGTTCTTAAATGACTAGTCGTTTAAGAACGTCCCCAAAAGCTAGTCGTTTGGGACAGTCTTTGGTGGTGAAGCACGGAGACGGCTTTACGAGGGGCCCCGGGTTGGCGCGAAAGAGGAGCGAAGCGTACTTGGGCACGCGAGCGACGAATAAACGCCAAGATGGGGTGGCTCGTAAAGCCGAGCGGGTTAGTTGAGCTTCAGGGCCTTCTGGATGGGCAAGTAGAGGGCGCCGACCAGAATGGCGTTAAAGACGGCGGTCATGGCAACGACGGGCAGCATGGCGGCGGCGAGCTCGCCTACCACGCCGAGCATGGCCATCTTGATGACCATGAAGATGACGCCGGAGACAAAGGTGGTCAGGAAGGTTGCGATAATGGCGATGGCGGGCTTGACTTGACCGTTCTTGCCGGCGGCGTTGACGATGCCGGCCATGAGCATGGCGGCGATGCCCTCGGCGGCAAAATCAACGAACGGCGAAGTGGTGGTGATCTGGATCACGGCAGCCGAGATAAGGCCAATGACGAGTGCCTGGCCGATGTTGGGGCGAACGACCAGGATGGTGAGGCAGAAGGCCGAGATGATGAACTCGGGGCTGATCATGCCGCCCGAGATGCCCGAGATGGCCTTGCCGACGGTGAAGTTGAGGATGAAGCCGGCAGCGAGCAGGATGGCAAGCAGGACGAGGGCGCGGACATCGAGTTTGCCACGGTCGGCGGTCTGGACGGTGCGGGGCTGGGCGGCGGTGGTGTTCTGAGACATGGTGAAAATCCTTTCGGAATGGGAGTGCAAGAGAAAAGCGGAGGCGCGTGATGCGAATGCGATCGGGCTCGAGATAGAAAAAGGCCCCCGGTCGAAACCGGAGGCCTTCCAATCACCTAGAGCGCAAAAACAGGCGTGAGGGACTCACTGTCGACCGATCGTATTCGCATCACGCCACCACCAGTTGTTGAGAGACTTCATCGTGTTCTTCATGTTGGTGGCTCCTTTCGTGATGCCGTGGTGCGGTCGCACCTAGTTGCTGTTGCGCTGCACTATAGCACAGCAAAGTGCGTGCGGGGAAATCTTTTTTGAAAAGATTTCAGGCGGGTTTCCCGTCGGTCAAAAGAGCGGGCTAAGCGGGCGAGGCTGCCATTGCTGCCTTGTCCGCTCAGCTAAGACGTTACTCCTTATTGCGACGGTAGAGGAAGTAACCGCCCGCGGAGATGACGGCAACGCCAGCGATGGCGAATGCAGCCACCACGCGGCCATCAAAACGATCGCCAGTGGTGGGCAGGCCGCCCTTGGTGTTCGTCTTGTTAGTGGTTACCGTGGTCGTGGTGTCGGACTTGCTAGGCTTCTCAGGCTTGGCGGCTGGCTGCTCGGGCTTAGCGGACTGCTCGGGGGTACCGGGCTGCTCAGGAGTACCAGGCTGCTCGGGAGTGCCGGGCTGATCCGGGGTGACCGGATCGGTGGCAAGAGCATCCTTGGCGTAGGTGATGGACACCTTGAGGCCGTTGGTCTCGGTGTTCAGGTCGCTTGGGGTGAAGGGCTGGTCGAAGTTTTCGGCCTTCTGATAGGCGCGCATCTCCTGGAGCAGTGTCTTGCACTTCTTGTAGGTGTTCTCGGTAGCAGCCTTGCCGGCCTTGTTGGCCAGGGCAGTGCGGCCCTCGGTGGTCGTCTCGGCCAGCATGGCGGTGTCGACTTCCTTGTTCTGCTCGATGAGCTCGTTCTGGAGCGCATCGAGGTAGGTGCGGACGCTGATACCAAGGGTGTCAGGGTTCTCAAAGCAGAGCGAGCTGATGTCCATGAGGACGTAGTTGATTGAGTTCTCGGGCTCCTCGTTGTACACGACGTCAGTCTGTTTGCAGTGATCGAAGGAGACGGTCTGATCGCTGAAGTACGGGCTGACCTCAGTTATCAGAGCGGAGTACAACGGGATGGCGACGGAGTACGCGGCGCGGGAGAGCATTTCCCACTGGATGGTAGCGACTTCGGGGTCATACCCGCGACGAATCTGGAAGAGGTTGATCTCGGTGTTGCGCTCGCTGCCGATGCAATAAACACCATCAGTGTTCGCGTTGAGGCCAGGGACGTTCTCGCCGCGGTTGCCGAAGGCGCGAATCAACTCGAAAGTGCTCCAACCAGACTTGCCAGGCTTGAAGAACAGGGGCTGGATTTCGCTGACCATGGCTCCCTTTTGGTCAGGTTTTCCTTTCTCCTTTACTGTGATAATGTCGTAATCTGTGCCTTCGGTCAGCTGACTACCAAAATAATCGCGGCCTTGCACATAGCGGGACCACTGGTTTACGCCGGAATCGGCGAGGCTTTCGCCATACGTTTGGGCGACATCGAATTTGCCGTCAGCGGAGTATTTGGCGAAACCCTTTTCTTCGGGCATGGATTGGATCTTTTCAGAGTGGAGGCAATTCTCGGTGTCATTGAGGTCGACATCGTAGTTGAGGCTCCCGATATTAGGGTTGAGCGACGCGACGTCGTCAGCGAGCTTCATGGCGATCCACTGATGGGCGGAAAGTGTGGCGAACAGCCAGGTCTCGTTGTTGTCGGCGATGATGATCTGGTCGTTGGTGCAGACGCCTTGATCATCGATCAGGCTGCCGAGGAGCTCGACGCCCTCGCGGGCCGTGGCGCTCTCGCCCAGGATGATGCTGCCGTAACTGTACTCGCCCAGACCCACTTCCTCATCGATGAGGTCTGCTGCAGCGGCCTCCTCGTTATAGGAGGTGCTTAGCGTGGCGGAGCAGGAGACGCCCTTCTCGTTGATGCCGGCCTCGGAGTAGGCGTCGGTGCGACCCATCCAGTTGGAGGGGTGGTCGCGTACATAGCTGTAGCGATAGGTAGGCTTGTTCGAAGTGTATTCAAAAGCAGATTCAATCGAGCTGTACTTAAAGCCAGGTTCGTGGGCAGGTTCGATGCCGTAGTGCTTAAGATAGCGCTTGCCAAAGTCCTCGGCGCGGCCGTAGTACGTGTTGCCGTCCGCCGTGAGCTTGCCGCCCATGTAGATCTGCGTGCAGGCGAGCGCAGACGTCGGCATGGACATGATGGTTGCAGCTCCAAAGGCGAGGCCTATGCCAAGCTTTTTGAGCGCGTTGACGGGGTGAGTTTTCCTCATTTTCCCTCCCAGCGTGCGAAAGCTCTCCGTTGCCAGAGAGCTTCAGCCAATAAAGACACCCCATTAGCGTAACGAACTGGAAACAATATTCATCTATGAAAGAAACTTACTCGATAAGCGTAATGAAATATGCGATGAGTGGTTAATTATACTCGGTTTGTAGCTTTACTTTAATAAAGACGTCCTGCAATTACATTACCTGAATAAAGCGCCTTGCACGGGGCGCAAAGAAAATCCCCCGCTGTTTGGCAAATGCATAAACAGCAGGGGAGACGATAATTGGATGAATATCATACCAATGTGGAATTACTTCTTCCGGCGGTGGATCACGTTGATCGCATAGCCGACGAGCATGGCCAAAACGACGATGATAAAGCCGAGCAGGGGATTGTCGTTCATAGGGTCCTCCTATTTTCCGAGCGGGGAGAATTCGTCGACGATGAGGTCGAGGCATTGCGGAAGCGCGCGGGCTCCAAAGACGCCCGAATTGCTGGAGATAATCTCGCCATCGAACTGCATGCCCAGCGACGGGGTGCAGGTGATCTTGGCTTCCTTGGTCTGGATGATCTTGAACTGCGGGCGGCCGAGTACCTTGCCGGCGGGGTCGAGTGCGGCGGTGATCACAGTCGGTAGAAGCTGCACAGTTTTTACGGGTTCGATGACCGCAATGTCGACCATGCCATCGTTCATACGGCAGTCGGGGAACAGGTTGATGTCGTTTTGGATGACCGAGGTGTTGCCGGCCATGCAGCAGATGCCGTCGAGCTCCTCGACAATGCCGTCATGCTCAATCGTAAAGTGCGCCACCGTGGGATTGGGCGTGGCGAGCGCGGAGAGGAAGTAAGCGATCTCGCCGATGTCGTTTTTAGTGGGGGCGGCCTTCATCATGATCTCGGCGTCGAAGCCCGAGCCGGCGATGATGATGAAGCCGTGGCGCTTCTCGTTGCCGTTCTCGTCGAGCCAAAAGAGCTCGCCCATGTCGACTTTGACCGTGCGACCGGCACGGCAGGCCTTGGCGAGCGCCGCCGCCTCGGGGGCATTGCCGATGTTGTTGAAGAACAGGCAGGCCGTACCGGAGGGGAAGACGAGCGTGGGGACACCGCATCCGCGCATCTGGTCGAGCACGTTGGAGACAGTGCCGTCGCCGCCCGAAACGACCACGCGGTCAAACTCGCGCACGTCTGCCACGGCGTCCTCGGGTTCCATGCCATCGCCGATAAAGCGCATCACGACCTCGTCGCCGCCCTGTGCAAGGGCGTGCGTGAATGCGAAGATTTCATCTGAGCTGGGGCCCGATGCCGGGTTGTGGATGATAAGGCAGCGCATACTTACGTTCCCGTTCTGTGACTAACCGAGTATAGTTGTAAGGCAATGCCGATATCCTACCCGTGTTTTTCGGGCCTAACCTTATTCGATGGGTTGATATGTACATTTCCACACATCAGGCTCTACTCGACTTTTGCCAGCGCGCCCGTGAGTTCGACGCGATTGCCGTCGATACCGAGTTTTTGCGCGAGCGCACGTTCCATCCGCGTCTATGTTTGGTTCAGATTGCCACCCCTGCTGAGAGCGTCGCGGTCGATCCCCTGGTAATCGACGACCTATCGCCGCTGGCCGAGCTTATGGCCGACGAGAGCGTGACCAAGGTCTTCCACGCGTGCTCGCAGGATATGGAGGTCATGCTCCATACCGTGGGCGTGCTGCCACGACCGATTTTCGATACGCAGGTCGCCGCCGCCTTTTTGGGCGAGCGCCAGCAGATTTCGTATGGCGCGCTTGTTCAGACGTTCTGCGGCGTATCGCTGCCCAAGACCGAGTCACTGACCGACTGGTCGCGCCGCCCGCTGACCGATAAGCAGATTGAGTATGCGATCGATGACGTCAAGTACCTGATCGTCGCCTATACCGAGATGATGAGCCGCCTGCGCGAGCTGGGCCGTGTGGACTGGGTGCTCGACGAGCTGCGCCCGCTGGCTGACGAGTCGCACTATCGCGCCGATCGCCACGAGGCGTTCCGCAAGGTCAAGCGCATCAATTCGTGCAGCCGTCATCAGCTGGGTATCGCGCGCGAGCTCGCCGCCTGGCGCGAGGACCGCGCCGAGCGGCGCAACATCCCACGCAAGTGGGTCATGTCCGACGACACGCTGCTAGCGCTCGTTAAGCGCAATCCCGTGCGCGTTGAGGAGTTCCGTAGCATTCGCGGTACCGATCAATTGGGGGAGCGCGACGTGGACGGTGCGCTCATGGCCATCAAGCGCGGTGCGAGCTGTCCGCACGATCGCCTGCCGCTCTTGGTGCGCGGACATCGTCAGATTTCGCCGGAGCTGGAGAGCGTGACTGACCTTATGTATGCGCTTATCCGCCTGGTTGCCGAGCGCTCAGGCGTTGCGACCTCGGTCATTGCCTCGCGCGATGACCTGGCCGACTACATTGAGCATCCCGAGCAGAGCCGCCTGCGCGAAGGTTGGCGCTTTGAGCTTGTGGGCTCGCGCCTGGACGATCTGCTTTCCGGCAATATGGGGTTGACGGTGAAGGACGGCAAAATCGAGCTCCTGTAGGGAAGCCTAGCCGGTTGAGTGGGTAAAATGCCTCCAACGTGTAACTCGACTCGGAGGAATTCGCATGCCTTATTACTATGGATACGGCTTTGGCATCGACCCGCTGTACCTGCTGGTTGTTCTTGTCTGCACGGTGCTTGGCCTTGCCGCACAGAACTATATCAACTCGACGTACAAAACCTGGTCCAAGGTTCGCTCGGACGGCGATACGGGTGCCACAGTCGCTCGCCGCATGCTCGATGCCAACGGTTGTAGCGCCGTGGGTATCAAGGGTGTCGCTGGCGAGCTCACCGACCATTACAACCCGCAGGACAACAACCTGTATCTGTCGGATGCCAACCGTTCGGGCGGTTCGGTCGCAAGCGTTGCCGTCGCCTGCCACGAGGCGGGCCATGCCGCCCAGCGTCAAAGCGGCTATGCCATGATGAAAGTGCGTACCGCCCTCGTGCCGGTCGTCAACTTTACCCAGAACACCTGGACCATCGTGTTACTCTTGGGCCTGTTTATGAACATTGCCGGGCTCACGACCCTCGCGTTGATCTTCTTCTCGTTTAGTGTGCTGTTCCAACTCGTTACGTTGCCTGTCGAGATTGACGCCAGCCGACGTGCTGTGGCGTACATCGAGCAGTCGGGCATGAGCTCCAAGCAGGTCAACGGCGCCAAGAAGGTACTGACGGCAGCCGCGCTTACCTATGTGGCTGCAGCGCTCACTTCGATCATTCAGTTGCTCTACCTTATGGCTCGCTACAACAGAAACTCCAACCGATAACAAATGGGACAGGCAGGCGCCGCGGGGATTCGTGTCCTCGCGGCGCTGTACTATGTGTTGGACTTAATTTCGCACGGGGCCGGAGCCTCTGTGCTCGATAACGAAAGGAGGCTGCGTGGCAGGCTGGAACCTAACCGGTAATGCCGTTTCCGCCGAGTTCGACGGTTCGGACGAGCAAGAGCGCAAGGAGCTCAGCGTGAGCCAGGCGGTGGAGATCGCCGCCGGTGCGCTCGATGCCATTCCGCAGCTGAGCGTCTTGGGCGAGGTCACGGGTTTTCGTGGTCCTAACGCCCGAAGCGGCCACTGCTATTTCCAGATCAAGGACGATTCGGCCGCCGTTGACTGCATCATTTGGAAGGGTGCCTATCTCAAGCGCACGTTCGATCTGCGCGACGGTATGCAGGTGAGCTTTAAGGGCAGCTTCAATCTCTATAAGGCTACGGGCCGCATGAGCTTTGTCGCTCGCTCGTTTTCGCTGGCGGGGGAGGGTCTGCTGCGTCAACAAGTGGCGCAACTGGCCGAAAAGCTACGCCGTGAGGGTCTGATGGACGAAGCGCGCAAGCGCCGCATCCCGGTGTTCTGCTCCCGCGTGGCGGTCGTCACCTCGCTTTCGGGTGCCGTAATCGACGACGTCAAGCGCACATTGCGTCGTCGCAACCCGCTCGTCGAGCTCGTCTGCGTGGGTGCCAAGGTACAAGGCGAGGGTGCGCCGACAGAGCTCATTGAGGGCCTGCGCCGCGCCGCTTCCATTACGCCGGCGCCCGACTGTATTTTGTTGGTGCGCGGCGGCGGCTCCTTTGAGGACCTCATGACCTTTAATGACGAGGAGCTTGCCCGCGCGGTGGCGGCTTGTCCCGTGCCCGTGGTGACCGGCATTGGCCATGAGCCCGATACCTCGATTTGCGACATGGTGAGCGACCGTCGCGCCTCCACGCCTACGGCGGCGGCCGAATCGGTGGCGCCGGCTATGACGGAGTTGGCCGATGTGCTCGAGGCGCGCTATCAACGTCTGGGTGCTGCGATGGCATCGATGATTGGGTCGGCCCAGGTCGACCTGGAGATGCTCGATCAGCGCGGTCGCCGTGCCTGGGATACCTATACGGCTCGCTTGGGCGATGCGCTCGATGCGGCTGCGTGCCGCCCGTGCCTCAACGACCCAACGTTTATGGTTGAGCGTCGCGAGTCTGAGCTTGCCCTGACGGCCGATCGTTTGTCCGGCGCCATAACGCGTTCGGTTGGGGCATTCCGCTCCAACTTTGAGCGTCTGCCCGAGCGCTTGATCGCAAGCACCTCAGGACTCGATGGCAAGCGCCATGCGCTCACGCTCGCAAGCTCCCGCCTGGAGCATCAGGGGCGCACGATGCTCAACAAGCCAGCATCCGACCTGGGCCGTGCGGCAGCCTCGCTCGATGCCCTGTCGCCGCTCAAGGTGCTTGCCCGTGGTTATTCCATCGCGTACAGCGATGATGGGGTGGCCACGAGCGCCAAGACCTTTAAGCCCGGTGACGCCATTCGCGTGCGCATGGCAGACGGCAACGTGGCGGCAACGGTCGATACGGTCGAGTAGGCCGCGTTTCATAGCGATAAACCTTTAGGAAAGGAAACAGATATGGCAGAGAAGACCCCGGTCGAGCAGCTTACGTACAAGCAGGCTTCACAGGAGTTGGAGCTCATCATCCGCAGCTTGGAGTCGGGTGATATGGAGCTCGAGGAGTCGCTTGAGAGCTATACCCGCGGCGTCGAGCTCCTCAAGAGCCTGCGTACCCGCTTGTCCGATGCCGAGCAGAAGGTCTCGGTGCTCCTGAAGGACGTCGACGGCAACGACGTGCTCGCCGACGGCGAAGCCGCCAACACCGACGACAACCTTTCGTTCTAACCATCCCGACCAAATATAATTACCTTGGTCTGTGAGAAAGGAACCAACCATGTGTGATTGCATCTTCTGCAAAATTGCCAACCACGAGATCCCCTCGACCGTCGTCTACGAGGATGACCAGGTCATCGCATTCGACGACCTCAATCCCCAGGCGCCGGTCCACACGCTCGTGATCCCCAGGAAGCACTACAGTGACATCGCCGATAACGTGCCCGCCGAGACCATGGGCGCCATGGCCCACGCCATCCAGGAGGTCGCCAAGGCCAAGGGTCTGGAGGACGGTTTCCGCGTCATCTCCAACAAGGGCGTCAACGCCGGTCAGACCGTCATGCACTTCCACATGCACGTCCTCGGCGGCAAGAACCTGGGCGAGAACCTCATCTGAGGACGCACGGCCCGTCGCCTTGGCTGCCTTTGGAGTAACCTATGCAGTTTTCTCAACTCGAATACCTTCAAGCGGTAGCGAACTACGGCGGCGTGCGCAAAGCGGCTCGCGCCGTTCACGTGAGCCCACAGGCTGTCTCGTCGGCAATTAAGAAACTGGAGTCTGAGTATCAGATCGTTTTGCTCAATCGATCGGCGGGGGAGGCTGTTTTGTCTCCGGCGGGCAGAGAATTTGCGCGTCGTGCACGCGTGATCCTGGCACAAGTCGACGATCTCAAAAAGTACACCCAATCGGGGAACGGTGGCGTTTCGCCCGACGGCCACTTTCGTCTTTACGTCCCCTGTCTTCACGGGCGGGGGCGTCTTTTTTCCGAAAACTGGTACGACTCGTTTGAAAGCTCGCACCCTCAGATTCACCTTGATGTGTGGCATCAGCCAACGGCTACATGCTTTGAATCACTTGTGCTTGGCATTTCGGATGCGGCCATCTCATTTGAGGAACCAAGGGACAGCGTCCTTTCTTCGAAATACTTGGGTGAAAAGGAGCTCAAGGTTCTTTCGTGCCCAGCGGGTCATCAATCTGTGGGTGCTATGACCGTTCGTGAGTTACTGGGCGGCAGGTTAGCTGTTCCCATTAATTTGTCGCCCTGTCTCAATGCGATCAATCAATGCCCCGAAGCTCAGCTGGTTAATTTCCGCTTCCGCGACGTCGAATACGGAAACAGAGCGCAGGCTGAGTTTCTTCAAGCCGGGGGATTGATATTGGGTTTTTCTGGCTCTTCTCTCGCATCAGATGGGTCGGAAGTGAGCGAGTGCTCTATTGAAGGTTCGCATGACGTAGCCTTGCCCATCTACTTTTGCTATCGACAAAATGCCTGGACCGATCGACACCAGACGGTATTTCTTCACCTATTGCGTCATCTTGCTTCGTGAGGCCATTTGGCCTCGTGTCGTCAAGTGAATGTTGACGCCTTGTAACACATGACTGACGGCTTTGCCCTCATGCTTTTCCAAGATTCCGATTTAGATTGTTGACTCTTGGAGGGCGGAGCATGAAAAACCGTACGGTTTTGCTTTATATGACGTTTGTTTTTCTGTCGAACTTCAGCACCATTTTGTATTTTCTGACGGTTTACCTCGAATTCGTCGGATTCTCGATGGTGGCGATTTCTAGCATGATGATTGCATATCAAGTGAGCAAGTTCATCCTTGAAGTTCCCACTGGCTATATTGCCGATAGGTTTGGACGAAAGACAAGTGGTCTCGTTGGCGTCGTGGGGATGCTTGGATACTACGCCGCCCTGCTTCTCGTCCGTTCTCCTCTGCTTTTAATCGGCGCGTTTGCTCTCAAAGGTTTTGCCGCTGCATGTATGAGCGGGTCCATGGAAGCGATTTACATTGACAGCGTCTCTCTGGACCAGCTCGTAAGGCTTAATGTCGTTGAGCGATTTGTTTTCTATGCCTCTTATGCCCTCTCCGCTTGTGTGGGCGGTTTCATTTCGTCCGCTGGCGCGTATCTCATTGGTCTTTTGGCAGATATCATCGCAATGGTGTTGACGTTGGTTGTCGTTGTCTGCATTCCTGAGATGCGAAGAGGGGACACTACAGCGACACCTAAGCGTGGAATTAGCCCGAAGATGATCGGTGCCGCTATCGCGCGTAACGGCATTCTTCGTTCAGCGTTCATCATGGACTGCTCTCAGGCATTTGCTTTTGTCGCCCTGGAAGACTTTTTCTCACTGTTGCTTGCGGGTCGCGGAATGAATGCCGTCGCTTCGGGTGTGATCATTGCGGTCCAGCTTCTTGCCTCGGCCTCCATGGGGCTTATTGTGCCCAGTGTGATTGCTCATGTCGACAAGGGCCGTTTTGCGCGTATTTGCGGCATCGTGCGCCTTTCCCTGGCTGCTCTGTTTTTGATTCCCTTTACTCCGGTCTATTTGCTGCCCGTGTTCTATGTACTGCAGACGGTCGCGTACTCGTTATTTGCTCCAATTAAATACTCAATTTTTCAAAATGCTGTCGATTCTTCGATGCGCTGTTCACTGATTTCGGTCCAAAGCCAGATGGTGGCGGTGGGTGCCATCCTTTTCTATCTGTTCAATGCTGCGTTGAGCAGCATCGCGGGCATTCGAGTCGTATTGCTTGTTGCGCTCGGGATTTCTTCCCTGGTGTATATCCCCGCGCTATTTCGTCTTACAAGTCAAAGGCCATGAGTATTTAGGCACCGATAACTTATATATCAACGCAATAAACCCGAGCGCGAGGGCGTTTGGGTTTATTATTGAAGCGTATGTAACCTGGCGGCGCCACACCGCCTGTTAGTAGGGAGACACATGAACGTTCTGGTCGTCAACGCGGGATCTTCGACCCTTAAGTATCAGGTCATCGACACCAAGTCCCATAAGGTGTCCGCAAAGGGCTCCTGCGAGCGCGTCTGCTTTACCGGTGGTACCTTCACCCATGCTGCCAATGGCTCCAAGAAGGTGACCGAGAACATCGAGTTCCCCGACCACAAGGTCGCCATCGAGGTCGTCCTGAAGGACCTTGAGGCCAACGGCGTCAAGATCGAGGGCATCGGCCACCGTATCGTTCAGGGCGGTTGGTACTTTGGTGATTCCTCCCTCGTCGACGAGGACGTCCTCGCCAAGATTCGCGAGGTCGCCCCGCTGGCGCCGCTGCACAACAACCCCGAGGCCAACGTTATCGAGTACTGCCTGGAGCAGTATCCCGATCTGCCCAACGTCACGGTCTACGACACCGCTTTCCACTTCAACATGCCCGAGGTCGCCAAGACCTACGCCCTTCCCAAGGATGTTTGCGACAAGCTGCACATCCGTAAGTACGGCGCCCACGGCACCAGCTATCGCTACATCTCCAAGAAGGTCGCCGAGATGACCAACGGCGAGGCCCGCAAGGTCGTCGTGTGCCATATCGGCTCCGGCGCTTCCCTGTGCGCCATCGAGGACGGCAAGTGCATGGACACCACCATGGGCTTGACGCCGCTCGACGGCGTCATGATGGGCACCCGCTGCGGCTCCATCGACCCGGCTACCGTGTGCTACCTGCAGCGCGAGGGTGGCTACACCTTCGACGAGGTCGACGAGATGATGAACAAGAAGTCTGGCCTTTTGGCTGTGACCGGTGGCAAGACCAACGACTGCCGCAACGTTGAGGAGCTCGCCGCTGCTGGTGACCCCGAGGCTCAGCTCGCCTTCGATATGTTCGTCTACAAGATTGCCGCTAAGGCCGCCGAGATGGCCACCTCCATGTGCGGCATGGACACCCTGGTCTTTACCGCCGGCATCGGCGAGCACGCTCCGGCCGTTCGCGCTGGCGTGGCCGATCGTCTGGCCTTTATGGGCGTCAAGATGGATCACGCCCGTAATGCCCTGCGTGGCGACGGCGCTTGGTGCCTGTCCGCCAAGGATTCCAAGGTCAAGATTTTCGTCATCCCTACGGACGAGGAGTTCATGATCGCTTCCGACGTCGAGCGCATCGTCAACGGCAAGTAATTGCAAGAGGGGAGGGGCTGGACGACCGAGCGCCGTTCGGCCCCTCTTTTGCGCTCGTTGGGCGATGTGCTGATATCTATTTATCAAGATATGATAACTTCTTATTAAAATGCGGCCGCCTTAAGGGGCCTGCGTCGACCGTATTGCACTGCGAAGGAGTCTCATGAACGTACTTGTTGTCAACGCCGGCAGCTCAAGCCTTAAATATCAGCTTTTGGATACCGATACCCGCAAGGTTTTCGCCAAGGGCAACTGCGAGCGTATCGGATCGGACATGGGCATCTTTGGCCACTCCGAGAACGGTGGCGCTAAGCAGACCGAGGAGGTCCCTTTCCCCGATCATCGCTCTGCTATCGCTCGCGTGCTCGAGGAGCTCGAGAAGACCGACTTTACGATTGATGGCATTGGGCATCGTATCGTTCAGGGCGGCTGGCACTTCGATGATTCCGCGGTTGTCGACGACGAGGTTATGGCCAAGATTCTTGAGGTGGCACCGCTTGCTCCGCTGCACAACTACGGCGAGGCCGCAGCGATTGAGTATTGCCGTGAGAAGTATCCGGAGCTGCCCAACGTGGCGGTCTTCGACACCTCGTTCCACATGACCATGCCCGAGGTTGCCTACACCTACGCGCTGCCCAAGGACGTTTGCGACAAGTACCACGTGCGCAAGTACGGCGCCCACGGCACGAGCCACCGCTATGAGTGGATGATGGCCAAGGAGATCCTGGGTTCGCGCTGCCACCGCCTGCTTTCGTGCCATCTGGGCAACGGTGCTTCGCTCGCTGCTATCGAGGACGGCGTGTGCCGCGACACCACGATGGGTCTCACGCCGCTCGATGGCCTGATGATGGGCACCCGTTGTGGTTCCATCGACCCGGCCACCGTGTGCTACCTGCAGCGCGAGGGCGGCTACAGCTACCAGGAAGTCGATGACATGATGAACAAGCAGTCTGGTCTGCTTGCCATCTCGGGCATCTCCAACGACGCCCGCGACATCCGCACGCGCGCCTCCGAGGGCGACGAGCGCTGCCTGCTCGCCTTCGATATGTTCGCCTATAAGGCCATGCAGCAGGCCGGTTCCATGATCGCTTCCATGGCGGGCGTGGACACCATTACCTTTACCGCCGGCATCGGCGAGAACGACTGGTCGATCCGCAAGGCCTTCTGCGACTGCTTTGAGTGGCTGGGCGTGCGCATCGACAACAACAAGAACCGCGAGGCCGTGGGCAACGGCCCACAGGTCATCAGCGCCGCCGGCTCTTCCGTCACGGTTATGGTCATCCCCACCGACGAGGAATACATGATCGCCCACGACGTCGAGCGCCTGACCAAGAACAACTAACGCGCGCATTTGCAAGTAAACGAAAGGCCTCCAGAGCAACAGCTCCGGAGGCCTTTTTGCTAGCAGGTGGAAATTCCTGTCCCGAGGGGATATGTCCGCTACTCAGCCATCTGAGCCTGGACGGCGGTGATGGCCACGACACCCACGATGTCGTCAGCAGAGCAGCCGCGCGACAGATCGTTGACCGGCTTGGCGATGCCCTGCAGGATGGGGCCGTAGGCGTCGGCGCCGGCGAAGCGCTGGACCAGCTTGTAGCCGATGTTGCCGGCCTCGAGGTCGGGGAACACGAGCACGTTGGCCTTGCCGGCAACGGAGGAGCCGGGAGCCTTGAGCTGGGCGACGGTGGGGACAATAGCGGCATCGAGCTGCAGGTCGCCGTCGATGGCGAGCTCGGGAGCCTTCTCCTTGCAGAACTTCACAGCCTCCTGGACCTTCTTGGCGACCTCGCCGCCAGCGGAGCCCATGGTGGAGTAGGAGAGCATGGCCACGTGCGGCTCAACGTTGCCCATGAAGGTGGACCAGGAGTGAGCGGAGGCGATGGCGATCTCGGAGAGCTCGTCGGAGGACGGGTTGATGTTGAGGCCGCAGTCGGCGAAGATCAGCGTGCCGTCAGTGCCGAACTGCGGGGTGTCGGTGCACATCACGAAGAAGGCCGAGACCAGCTTGGTGCCCGGGGCGGTCTTGAGGATCTGAAGCGCGGGGCGCAGGGTGTCGGCGGTGGAGTGGCAGGCGCCGGAGACCAGGCCGTCGGCATCGCCCATCTTGACCATCATGGTGCCAAAGTAGGTGGCGTCCATCACCTGGGCGCGAGCCTGCTCGATGGTAACGCCTTTCTTGGCGCGGAGCTCGGCAAACTTTTGCGCATACTCCTCGTGCTTCTCGGCATTGCGCGGGTCGATGACGGTGGCGCCGGGAACGTTGATCTCGTCGGGGTTGCCCAGGATGACGATCTTTGCCAGGCCCTCCTCGATGATCTTGGTGGCCGCGACGATAGTGCGCGGATCCTCGCCCTCGGGCAGGACGATCGTCTTAAGGTCAGCCTTGGCGGCAGACTTCATACGGTTTAGGAAATCGCTCATGTTACTCCTTACAAGCGTTTCGCTAAGCTCCAGGCGCCCGGCTGTTCACGAATAAACCCGCTGCTAGCGGGTCTACCTTTCAATTATGTTCGCCGCGGTGCTTGAGCTTTCCTTGTGTGGCAAGCTCATTATAGGACGCATTAGCGCTATAATCGCTCTGATAAATATGTCTCGAAGAATGTTCGAGAAAAGCCCAGCTAACGAGCCCGTGGCTTTTGACAAGGAGTATCGATGCAGATTACCTCAGGCCTGCCTGAAGGCTTTAACGCCGGCGCGTACGACATGATTGTCGTCGGTGCTGGATATGCCGGTGCCGTTTGCGCCCGCCGTCTTGCCGAGACCATCGGCTATCGTGTTGCCGTTTTGGAGCGCCGTAGCCACATTGCGGGCAATGCCTATGACTGCACTGACGATGCCGGAATCCTGATCCACGAGTACGGTCCGCATATCTATCACACCTTTAACGAGCGCGTGCACAATTTCCTGTCGCGCTTTACCAAGTGGACGGATTATCAGCACAAGGTGCTCGCCAACATCAACGGTACCCTTATGCCCGTGCCCTTCAACCATGCGAGTCTCAAGCTCGCCTTTGGTGACGAGCGCGGCGAGGAGCTGTATCAGAAGCTCGTGGAGACCTTTGGCAAGGATGTCAAGGTGCCCATTATGGAGCTGCGTAAGAAGAACGACCCGGATCTTGCCGAGGTCGCCGATTACGTCTACGAGAACGTCTTTTTGCATTACACCATGAAGCAGTGGGGCCAGACGCCCGATCAGATCGATCCCTCGATCACCGGCCGCGTTCCCGTCTTTGTGGGCGATGATGACCGCTACTTCCCGCAAGCTCCCTTCCAGGGCATGCCGCAGGGGGGCTACACTGCGCTCTTTGAGCACATGCTCGACCACGACCTGATCGACGTGTTCTGCGACGTGGACGCCCGTGACCTCTTTGAAATCGACGAGACTACCGTCAAGATCGACGGCAAGGTCTATGGTGGCGAGATCGTCTACACCGGTCCACTCGACGAGCTGTTCAATCTCGATCTGGGCGCGCTACCGTACCGCACGCTCGACATGAAGTTCGAGACGCTCGATATGGACCAGTTCCAGCCCGTGGGCACCGTCAACTACACCACGAGCGAGGACTACACGCGCATCACCGAGTTCAAGAACATGACCGGTCAGGTCCTGCCCGGCAAGACCACCATCATGAAGGAGTACTCCAAGGCCTATACGCCCGGCTCGGGCGAGACGCCGTACTACGCCATTCTTGAGCCCGAGAACCGTGAGCTCTATGAGCGCTATCTTGAGCGCGTCCAGAACCTGACGAACTTCCACCCGGTGGGTCGTCTGGCCGAGTATCGTTACTACGATATGGACGCCGTGACCAATTCTGCCCTCGATCTTTCGGATGAGATTATCGCCTGCCATGCATAAAGTCATAACATTCGGTATTCCCTCGTATAACGCCGCCAAGGACATGGACCATTGCATCACCTCCATCTTGGAGGGGAGCAATTACGCCACCGATATCGAGATTATCGTAGTGGACGACGGCTCCAAGGACGAGACGGCCGATAAGGCCGATGAGTGGGAGGCACGTTATCCCGGTATCATTCGCGCGGTACACCAGGAGAACGGCGGCCACGGTATTGCCGTCCTTTCGGGTCTGCGCGAGGCGCAGGGCACCTACTACAAGGTCGTTGACTCGGATGACTGGCTCGACGCTGCGGCTCTTTCGACCATGCTGTCGATTCTGCGTGGCTTTGAAGAGCGCGATCAGCGCGTTGACCTATTTATCTCGAACTACGTGTACGAGAAGGTTTACGAGGGAACGCATACCGCTATTGGCTACAAATTTGCCCTGCCGCGCAAGAAGATCTTTTCCTGGGATCAGATTGGTCATTTCCGCCTGGACCAGAACCTACTCATGCACAGCCTGTGCTATCGCACAGATGTGCTGCGCGAGTCCAACCTTCCCATGCCGCCGCACACGTTCTATGTGGACAACATCTACGCCTACGTGCCGCTGCCGCGTTGCAAGACCATGTACTACGCCGACATCGACCTCTACCGCTACTTTATCGGTCGCGAGGGCCAGAGTGTCAACGAGGCCACGATGGTCAAGCGTCTGGACCAGCAGTTCCGTGTGACGCGCATCATGATGGAGTCGTACCACCTGTACAGCGATGTTGAGTCGTCGCGTCTGCGCTCGTACATGATGGGCTACTTCACCATGATGATGGCGATCTGCTCGGTGCTCACCAAGCTTTCCGAGGAAGATTGCGCCGACGAGCGCCTAAAGACGCTGTGGAATGATTTGAAGGCCTACGACGAGCGCATGTATCGTCGTGCCCGCTACGGCGTGGTCGGGTTCTTCACCAATCTGCGCGGACGGGCCGGAGACAAAACCACACTCGGCCTATACCGTCTTGCCTCAAAGATCTTCAAATTCAACTAGTGCATAAACGCTCGGGTAACGGGACCCCTGGTCCTTAACTTGATACGAGTTCCGCACGCAAAGGAGGCGCCAGTGGCGCCTCCGTCGTGAGCCAGGACTGTCCGAAATAGCGAGTAAAGGCCCGGGGCCTCGCTACGGGGCGGCC